>NZ_JBVJON010000007.1:245254-640178 GCF_055583145.1 Amycolatopsis sp. NPDC104819
CTATCGGATGAGAAAAGAAACCTTGTGACCCCACCCCCCCCCTCCCCCCCCCCCCCCCCCCCCCCCCCCCCCCCCCGCTCCCCCCCCCCCCCCCCCCCCCCCCCCCCCCCACCTGTGTTTGCCCAGCGAGAGTTAGTCCGTCGGCTGCCTGTTCACCTCGACTGAATGGGAAACATGCAATCGCTGTCGCAGTCCTGCACGCCAGCGGTGGCAATGAACGGACAGTTGTCTCGGTGGGCCTTGGTGAAGGTGACACTTCCGTCGGAGTGCTCGAGTATTTGCAGCGCGCCGCCATGTTGGTAGGCCCAGGCGACATCGTCCGGGTCGATGCGTTTCTCACCGTCAAAACCATAAGTCGTGGCCAGTAGCGCACCGATCGCACCTTGGACATGAGCTGAAATGGTTTGGGCGATTGTTGGGGCGGCGAGGATTTCGACGGCCCTACCGAGGAGCCGCTCGGTCAGCTCGCCGAGGGCGGCGGCAGCGTTGACAGCGGTGCTCGGCTGCGGCGTGTCGTGCCACCAGGTGCTGGGAGCGTCAGCGGCGAGACTCGTCCATGTCATCTCGTCGCTGAGTACTTCGGCGACTGCGAAGCTCTGGTTGATGTAGTAGTCGCGTTCGACGCGGGCGCGGAGCGTGCGCCCGGCGAATGCGACAACGCGGGCGTGGTGGTAGCTGGTCGGCGTAGCGCCGGTGGTTTCATCGCGTTCGATCATCGAGGCATTCATCCTCGGCTCCTTGACTTTCGCGCGGGCCTACTTATTCTTCCGGAAGTCAGCACGCAGGCTCGATCCGATTGACAAAATGGACCAAAAAGGACAGTTGACGAGTGCGGGGCATCAATCCGCGCAGAGCTACCGCCAGAAGGGATGATCATCGGTCACGACGGTCACTGTGCCCGGAGCACGTCCCCGGCGGCGATACTCGATCACCGCGTCCTTCCGCACCACATAGTTGAAGAACTGGAAGCGCCCGTCCTCGCCGACGATTTGGTTCGACCAGTTGTGCGCGCGAGCAACTGCCTCGATCTCCCGGAACGCCCGGCGAGACATTGTCGGCTCCTCGTCTTCGAGGCCGTACAGGCAAAGCTTGATCTGGTTGAGGGTCGTGTTGACGACCGCGCCGTAGCGCACGTGAGACCAAATCGGCGAGTAAACGCTGCGGCCGAGGGTGGTCAGCTCGGCCATGATCCATACAGCGAGAGCGGGGAGGTCCAGACCCGCGGTCGCGAGGTAGGACTCACCATAAAGTCCGTCCCGCCGGCCTGAGCTCGATGCCGGACACGTCTTCTGCGGAGAGGTGGATCGTGTTCCAGGCGTCGGCGTGCACGGTGGCGTGGTAGGCCCGAGGCAGAAAGCACAGCACTTGCCCGTCGTCGAAGGCGTACCTGTACCAGGCCCATCGAGTCGGTTCCGGATCCCGGTGTACTTCACACTCGCCGCAGTCGTCCATCCCCAGGCAGTCATCAACCGGCAGTCCGTCACGCGGCGGCGCTCCCAGCGGGTCGGGGTCGAGTGGGCCGTCGTCACGCAGCCTGGCGTCTCCGTATCCCGCCGGGGTCCACCCGGTGGCCAACTCGGAGAGGGCGCTGTCGAATTCCTCGGCGCTGGTCGCGCCCAGCAGCCGCCTGCCGATGGGCAGGGTCGCCAGCGTGAAGGGGTCCGGTGGCGAACTCGGCGCGGAGGAGGTGAAGACCGCCCGCGCGATCGCGCCCGAACCCCGGCCACGGAAGAATCCGGCCCGTCCGGTGATCACTTCGGTACCCACCGTCTCGTCCCTGAGGACGGGATCGGTGGCGGGCACGGCGGGCGCATTGGCAAGCATGAGCCTCTCCTTTGGTGTGTCGATGCGTGCGAGTTGGGTGTTGGGGTCAGCGGCGGGCGGCTGCGCGCAGTGCGGCGGTGGCTGCCTGCCCGATGGCGCGGGCAGCCGTCGTGGGGTCGGTCAGCACGTGGACGGTCGCCCCGTCGAGCGGAGTGTCGAATTCGCTGGTGGCCAGCCACAGCACAGCGCACCCGGACGCGCGCAACCGGTCGAGCTTCTTCTGGCCGTCCCGGCGCGGATCGTCGCGGAAGTTGCCGTCGGAGATGATGACCACCAGCCGGGCCGCGCCAGGGCGGGACAGGCCGAGGGAGCCGTCGAGGGCGTCAAGCGCTCGAGGGATGTCCTCGTAGTTGTCGCGGGCGCAGAACTCGGTGACCTCGGCCGGCGGCTTGCCCGGATGGGTCAACGGGCGCACATGGTGCCCGAAGATCACGCTCGCCGAGTCGGCGGGCACCCGAGTGTGGCGGGTGGCGTTCGCCAGGATCCAGACCGCCGAGGCCACGTGCCTGCGCACCCAGTCCATCGAGCCGGATACGTCGCTCGCGATTCCGACCCGCAGCGGCGGCACGGTGACCGGGGTGCGGATCGTGCGGGTGAATGGCTCGGCGGTGACCAGGGCCCCGGCGGCAAGCTGGGCTTCGGCCGCGCGCACGCCGCGCATCCGCAGCCTGCCCGGCGGTACTTCCGAGGTGGAGCGCACGGCAACGCGTTCCCGGGTTCCGGCGGTATCCAGCGCTCGCGCGAGAACACGGGCCGCCGTGCACTCCGCTGGTGTGGGCGGCCGGGTGCCCGCCGTCCTGGTGTCGCCACCACGGGGGCCACCGGTTCCGAACACCCGCCGCGCGACTGCCTGTGCCTTCTTCTCGGCAGCGTCTTCGCGTTCTTTCGCGGCGGCGGCGACTGCGGCCGGATCCTCCGGGGCCTTCTCGCTCGCGACATTCGCCGCCACATCGCCCAGCACGGCGGTAATGGCGTCAGCCAAGGGAGACGAGGTGACGGGGGCACCGGGCTCGGATGAGCCGCCGGACGACTCTGGACAGCCGGACGGAGTGGGTTGCCCGGCCGGGGCCGGGCTGTCGGGATCGGTGCCGAGAATCTCGCACCACTGCCGCCCGAGGTCGAGCATCTCCTCGCCCGCGTCGTCGGCGGTGCGCAGCGCTTGTCGCCAAACCATCCGCAGCTTGCCGAAGACGTCCGCGCCGAGCACGTCCTCGACGACCCGGGAGACGGGTTCGACCTCGGCGTGGGTGAGCACGCCTCCGTCCGCGCGTCCCAGCAGGAGCGCGGCGGACCGCGCGGCGTCGGCGGGGGTCATCTTCGGGGCGGTGGCGGGATCGGCGAACAGGTGCAGGTCGGTGGCGACGATGCCCTTCACGCACGCGCGCAGCCAGTGCCGGTCATCCGGGCGACGGCGGACGTGCGCCGCTTCCATCCGTGGCTCCTCCAGCAGCATCGCGGCGGCGACCACGGCGGGCGGGGCGTCGTCCGGCGGTTCCCACGCGCTGTGTTTGGCGTGCCCGCACTCGTGGGTGAGAGCACCCCACGCCGGGGCGTACCGGGCGCGGTCGGAAAGGTTGGCGGGGTCCACAGTGGCCGGGTCCACGCCGAGGTGGTCGCCGTCGACTTCGATCAGCGCGCGGTGCGGGTAGAAGCAGGCGGGCGATCCGCCACCTGCACCGGGGGCGACGCTGACCACAAGGTCATCGCGGTCGGCGATCACGGGGACCTCGTCGGCGAAAGCGGCGGACAGGGTCAGCCATTCCGGGCGCGCCGGGAACACGGCGGCACCGGTGGCGGTCGGGTCGGCGGTGAAGTGGCTGCTCATGGCGCGGGTCCTTTCGCGACGGTTCGCGGGCGTGAGGTCGTCAGGGCTTGGTGGAGACGCGGGCACCGAGGGCGAGCGGGGTGACGGTGCGGCCGAAGACGTCGCGGACCACGGCGGCGACGGTTACGCGGTCCTCTTCCGGCGCGATGCCGACCAGGTTTCCGGCGGCGGCGTCGAGGTCCCACGCGTCGGCGAGCTTTTTGAACGCCAGCAGCTCGCGCAGCTGAGGTGCCCACCCGATCTCGCCCTTCTCTTGCCGGGTTGCGAGGTTGCGTGCCACCCGCACGGCTTTTTTGTCCACTCCCAGCTGCTCGGCGAGGGCGTAGTCGCTGGAGACCTGGATGTGCACGGAGAACCGGGAGGACAAGGCGTCGCTGAGAATGGCCCCGTGGACGCCGGGGTTGTGCCCGGCGATGACGTAGAACCCCGGTTCCGCGCGGACGACTTCGCTGCCGTTGGCCTTGATCACGATTTCGCGGCGTCCGTCCATCGCGGGGTAGACCACGGCGAGCACGGTCGGTGGTATCAGCGTCGCGTCGTCGACGAACAGCGGGACACCTTCGCGCATCGCGCGGACCAGCGGGCCGTGGACGAACACGAAGTCACCGGCGGGGGTTTTGGTGTAGTCGCCCACCAGGTCGGCGACCACGGTGTCGCCGTCGCCTTGAACGGTGAGGCAGTCGTTGAAGGCCGCTTCCACCACCGACGTCTTTCCGGTGCCGGGAGGTCCGTACAACAGGGCGGCGACCCCGGCGTCGCGCAGCCGCTGCAATGCGGTCACGTCCGGCATCCCGGACAACAACCGGGGGTGGTAGTCCATCCCGTTCGGACGTTTCACCGGACCGGTGACCTTGCGCGCCGGTCGAGTGGGCGCGCTGCCAGTAGCAGGTGGAGCGGCGGCCGGGGGCGCGGCGGACGCTTTCGGACGTGGCGTGCGTGGTGTCCGGGGTGGTGCGGGCGCGCTGGTGGGCGCGGCGACGGCCGCCGTCGCTGTGGTGGCCCGATAGCTCAGCGGTGCGGTCGCGGCCAGTTCTGCTTTTCCCCTGTCGGCAAGGGCCTTGCAGGCGTTGCCAACCGCGCCAGATGACCGGTTGAGGGTGCGCGCGATGCTGCCTGGGGTATGGGCGTTCGCGGGATCGTCGGCAAGGACTTTGGCGACCATCGCACGGAGTTCGCCGTTGCGGAGCCGGGCCGCTGTCGCACCCGCTGAGGTGGTCGGGCCCGCACTGGGCGGGGTGGGCGTGGTCATCGCTGATTCCTTTCAGACGTGGGAGGTTGTGGCGGTCAGTGCGCTAGCGGGTACGTGTAGCAGAAGTAGTCGTCGGTGCCGTCGGGGCACTGCGCGAACAACCCGCCGTAGCCCATTTCCCGGAGCATCGCGGTTTGCGCGTAGCCGTTGCGGCGGCGGCACGTGCGGGTTCGGGGACCGTCCGGGCCGTGAACGGTGATTTTTCGGTCGTCGGTCGTGACGCGGTAAGCCACTTCGGGTACACCGTCAAGGTTCCGGGTGACAATGGGGTCGGTTCCCGGGTCGTTCCACATGATGTTCCCCGTTTCTGTGACAGCACCCACGGTGGGCGAGATTTTTGATTCCGGATTTCCGGTGGCACAACAAAAGTAACTCGACAAACCGCCGCACACAATAGCTATTCCCACCCCGTTCGGGCGACGAATTCCGCGTACATAGACGCAGCTTCAGTGAATTCGAAGAAATGTTTGCGCAGGTCAATGGGGACGCCGGCCATCCGGCGACAAATCCGCCTGCGAAGCACAAGCGCAAGCTTTTTGTAGTGAAAATAGAAACTTATAGCGCCGCCGAATTCGAAGCGAGATGAGCATCGGAACAGAACCATGGGACCACTGGGCCGACAGAGCGACCGACAGAGCGGGTCCGATGTGCTTACCTGCTTGTTGCCAAGCGAGTCTGGGATACCAACGGATCCCTGCATACGAGCGCTGACCTGCGCGTTTGCACATCCACGGAGGATCCGCCTTAGGCGGCGCACGGAACGCCACTGCGATCGGCGCCCGGACGGGCACCACCGACGCCCACCTGCCAACCCACCGATCGAGCTCCAGCTCCACCGAACCGTCCACTCGCGAGGCCGGCGCCGCGCTGCCTCTTTCAGCAGGCAACGTCGGGAAACCCTTGCGACGACGCAACGAATGACTGCGACTCTGAACGGATACACGGAGACTTTTCTGAACGATGGCTATCAGCTGGTCGACACTAACATCGGTCGCGACTGCTCAGCCATTCCAGGATAGAGGCTCTTAGATGACGTCGACACGGTAGTTCAAACCTCCGGGATGGCGATGCCGGCGTGGAGTTCTCGTAGGCGCTCAGCGAGTTCGATTGTCGCGGCGGACGGTTTTTCGTCTAGCTCGGCGAGACGTGCTTCGAGCAGCCGCAGGGTCCTGCCTATCGCCTCGTGCCGGCCGAGGTTGTGTTCGAGGCGCATGATGTCGCGGTAGAGCAGCTCGTTGTGCGGGTCGAAGTCCCGTGCGGATTCCAGCAAGTCCAGCGTGGACTCGGGATCACGCTGGACCTGGCCGCGCGCAAGCGCCGCAACCGCGTCGAGAGCGTCGCGGCGGACGCCTTCCCGGACTGCGGTGAGCCATTCGGCTTCGACGCCTGCGGCCAGCTCGCCGCCGTAGCTGGCGACGATCGCGGCGTTGGCCGCGGCACGTTGTCGGTCGTCGGTCGTGGTGCGGCGGCGAGTGAGCGCGCCGGCGAACGCCCAGTAGTCGACCTCGACGACCGCGGGCTCGAGGCGATACCGGCCGTGCTGCGCGACCAGGAGATCGCCGACACCGGGCGACGTTGCTTTTTCGATGGTGCTGCGGAAGCGGGACAGGACGGTGCGCAGCACGGCAGCCGGATCGCGCGCTGGGCGATGGGCCCACAGGCTGTCGATGATCGCCGCCCGCGGAACTCCTTCCGGATGGAGGGCAAGGTAGATCAGCAATTCCCACAGCCGCCGCGACAGACTGCCGGTGATTTCGACGGTGTCGTCCGGGCTGGTGACGTCGGGCCGCCACGACAACTTCGGCTGCCTGAAGACCGACAGCACCAGCGGCGTCGCCGCGTCGTGCTGGGACTCAATGGCAAAGACGGTCGCCGGCTCAGGCGATGCCTCCATTTGGCCTGCGGCCGGGCTGGCAATCTCCAGCCCGTTAACCGACTCGGCCGGGGGTTCGGGGCGGTCGTTCGACGTGCCCTGCGCGGCGTCGAAGAGGGCGAGCAGCTCGCGGGTCGCGGATTCGGGCAGGGAAAAAGCTCGTCGGCCGCGTAACCGTTCCCCCGGCCCGGGTGATGTCGCGGTGATGACGCCTGCCGAGTCCACGTAGGCCGTGACACCCGGATGCCATTGGCCGACGAGCAGCATCGTGGCGCCCGCGCGGCCTTCGGCGAGCGTGTACTGGTCGGATTCGCCAGCCGGCGCGCTCGCCAGCAGAATTCGGCGAGATCGTTCGGGCGGATCGAGGCTGTCGAGGCTTGCGAGCGCGGCGACGAGGTCGTCGAAGACGCGGACGCTTGCCGGCAGCTCGGCGCCGTGATCCGAGACGCCGAGTAGTACACGCAGGTCTGCGGCCGGCGTCACGACCTCCGAGTCGCGGGTGGAGGTCATGGCCGTGAGCAGCAGTGCCCGGACCGCGGCTTGGCCGCCAGGCCCGACAAGACCGAGGCCGTGCGTCGACGCGAGGTCGAGTGCCAGTCCCGCCGCGGCCTCATCGGCAAGACTGCCGAGCTCCGGCGTCGCACCGGGCTCGGCGATGTCGTCTTCCACTTCCATACCGGCCTGGTCGATCTCGCTCGGTTCGGCCTTGGCGCGCTCGTGTGCCAGGTGCAACTGGTAGACGACCGGGGCGACAGGCAGGTGGTCGCGCCGCCCGCTGCCGGGCCGGTAGCCGGCGCGCTGACGGCGTCGGGCGACCACCAGCGCCGCGCTGATCGCGCCCGCCAAGCCGAGGCCGACGTACACCTCGGCACCCCACGACGAGCCAGGGTCGGAAGTAGCAGCAGGAGGTGCGACTGGGCTCGGCGGCGTAACAGGGGCAGGCGCCGCAGGCGAAGGGTGCAGCTGGGGGCATACCGGCAAGACGGGCCTGGTCGTCGGCGGCAGCTGGATCCGGTCGCCAGGGTGGATTAGATCGGGCGAAGCGAGCGTCCGACCACCAGGTTGGGGACTTCTCACGTTCAGGCGCCAGATCTCCGGCCACCGGTTGCCGGCTCCGAGGCGGCGCTGCGCGATCCGGTACAGCGAATCGTGGACGCCGTCGCGCGGTGGCCGCACGAGTTCTTCGTCCTCCGGCGTGCCGTCGACCGCCGACGGCGCGCTGGCCGACGAGCCCGTGGCGTGCTGGACCGCGCTGCTTCCGCCGGGCGCAGCGACGGCTGTACGGCTGACGAACGACACGACGACAGCGGCGATCAGCACCGCGGCGACCCGGCGGAGCGGACTCCCGCCACGGCCGAGATCCGGCCGACCGGCGGATTGGACGAGATTGCGTGCACACCCGGCGAGCTCGACGACGAACGAGACCCACAGGAGCCAAGCGCCACACGCGAGCACGTCCAGCAGCAGACTTGTCGACAGCGGCGCCGCCAGTGTCTCGCCGAGTTCAACCATCGTGGGCAGGTGGTCCGGTAAGGGCCAGCCCACGAACCGCACCAGCGCCCACGGCAGCCCGGCGCACAAGCCGGACAGGAGCGCGAGCGCCACGCCGGCTTGCATCAGCCGTCGCGCGCCGTGCAGAAACGCAGAACGACGTGGTCGCGGACCAGCTCTGGTCTGGTGGCCGGCAAGCACAACAGCGCCCCCGCTCAGCTTCGCTGACCTTGGACTGCAGGCGGCTGGGCACCCGGCACTACCGCACGTGGCCGAGGTTCCGCCGGTTCGGGTACCGGGGTCGCTCCGGCGTGCGGGTCCGGCTTCGGCCGACGGCTTCCGGGCGGTCGGCCGCGCCGGGCGCGTGGCTTGCCGGCGGCGAGCCACGAGGAGAGTTCGGCGGTGGAGACGTCGGTGAACTCGGCCAGCTCGTCGACGCTGACGACATCCGCCGACGCGGTGAGTACAGCGCCCAGCTTGCGTTCGACGTCGGCTTGCTCCTCGGCCAGCGCGGCACGGCGGTGCGCCAGCTCACCGACCTCGCGGGCTGCGGCTGTCCTCCGCGCGCTCTTCTCCGCGTCGGCCTTCTCGACGCGCCGTTCGATCTCGTCGGTCGTGATCATGTTCTCCTCCTGTGGTCAGGGCTCGAGCCCGGCGACGCCACGCTGCGGGTGTGCGGCACCACTGCCGTGAGCGCCGATCGCGGCGATACCGACCAGCGACAGCAGCTGGGTGCGTTGGCTGGTCGTCACCGTGACGGTCACGGTGTCGACCGTGGCGGTCACCGCGCCGGTGGCGCCGACGCCGGCGAGGTAACGGCGGGCGAGCTCGTCGGCATTCGCCGGCACCAGCCGCAACGCGCCGGTTGCCCGGTACGCGGCGAGGTCGATCGCTTGTGCGCCGGCGCGGGCAGCGGATTCGGCCTGGCCAGTCGCTCGGACTTTGGCGGCGAGCGCGAGGCCACCGTCCAGTCCGAGGCCGGCCAACGCCAGGAGCCCGGTCATCATCACAACGACGAAGGCCGAGAGGCGGCCCTCCTCGGCTCGCCACC
The DNA here is from genome assembly GCF_055583145.1 of Amycolatopsis sp. NPDC104819. NCBI lineage: Bacteria > Bacillati > Actinomycetota > Actinomycetes > Pseudonocardiales > Pseudonocardiaceae > Amycolatopsis > Amycolatopsis sp. NPDC104819. The sequence continues at coordinate 254,568 of NZ_JBVJON010000007.1, forward strand.
ACGCAGCCTGGCGGACGTCCATCACGCGCCTCCGTCGGCTGGCTGGGAGCGATAGGTATCGATGACCTCGCTGGCCGAGGCGTTGAGCGTCCGGGTGCCGGGCACACCGAGGACGAGCGCCTGGCCGAAGTCGACGGTGCACCGGACGCTGACGACAACGGTGCTGCCGGGGCCCGCAGAGGTCGAGGTGCTGATCCCGGCGTTGCGGCAGACGAGCCCTGCGTGTGCGAGCGCCGAGGTAGCGGTGGCTTGCGCCGCCGCGCCGGCGGCCGACGGCGTGCGCTGCAGGCTCGCGGCGCGCGCGGCCTGGTGTGCTGCGTCGTCGAGCCGCAGCCGAGCATCGACGCCGCGGTGGACGACTACGGCGACGAACACCAGCAGCATGACCAGGACCGGCGCGATCAGCACGGCCTCGGCGGTCACGGACCCACGTTGCGTGCGCCACCAGCCGGCCACCCGACGGAGCTGCGCCGCGGTCACGGAACCGGCTCCGCGCCGGGCAGCTCCCACGGGAACTGCCCGGCGCCCGTCAGGTCTCGAGCAGCGGTGACGTATGCGAAGACGGACTTCGGCAGCTCCTCGGCGACCTCGACCACCCGGCGGATCGACGCGGTCTCCAGCTCGGCGCGGACAACACGGGTGTGCTCGACGAGCTCGGCGTGCCGAAGCTTCGTCTCCCATTCCCTGGCGAGCGTGGCGCAGCTCTGAAGGTGAAGTACCAGCTCGTCGAGCAGGGCGTCGAACTCGGCGATCGCCGACGCGGCCGTGGCCGCGAGCACGGCCTCGCCGGGTGTCATCGCGAGCTGCGCGGCGTGCTGGCGAGCAGACGCTGTCCGGGTCAAGCGCACCAGCGCGTCCCAGACGGCTTGGTGGACGTGGCCAGGTAGCTCGGGGCCGAGCCAGTCGCGCGCTGTCGAGTCGTGGATTTCCCTGGTGAGGTCGACCAGGAGCCTGGCCGCTTGCTGCGCTCCGTCGCCGCTGTCGACGAAGTCAGCGCCTCGGAGGAAGAACTCGCCGGGAGACCGCTCCAGACGACAACGGCTTCCGTACCGATGCTCGTGATCGCTCGCGAGGCAGTCTGCACACACGAGCGCATCGCAGAAACCGCTCAGGACGAGCGCGAGGGCACCGCCGGTCATCGCCACTCCGATGAAAGTTCCGTGGACGGCGAAGCTCAATGCAGGCCCCAGCGCAAGTAGCCCTGCCGCGCAACGCATCGAGAAGAGTCGTTTGAGGAAGGTGCAAAGGGTCTGCCAGCGCCAAATTCTTGTTTTGAGCGCGGGATTCCACAACATGACGTCCGGTCCATCGGCAAAGTCGCCGACGGTCACGGCCTCCGGCTTTTTAAGCAGTGACATGGCTTTCCCCTCGATCAGGCGTCCGGGACGAACCTTTCGACCTCGCCGGCTGCTTCGGCGTGTACGCGCAGGTGCATGCCGGGCAGAACCGCGACGACCTCGCCCTCCACGCTCACCGACGCCGAGGTCGGGGTGCGGACGACGTCGACGCGTGCCGAGCGCAAGGGCCCGCGCACGAGGTCGTCGAGCAGTTTTTGGCCGGCGTCATGGCCGGCTGCGGTGGTGCCATCCTGCGCGCGAGTCATCGACAGAGCCTGGGAAGCGGCCGCCTGAGCGACGTGCATGGCGTGCGACCAGAGGGCGAATTGAATGATCGCCAGCAGCGCGAGCAGCAGCAACGGCGTCGCGATCACCAGCTCAGCGTTTACCTCTCCCCTGTCGCCTGCCAGCGCACGGCGAACACGCGAGATCACTTCAGCCGCCAAGGCCGAGGTTGATGCTGTTCGCCTTCGCCGTCAGCTTCGCCGCGATGATCGCGATCAGGGCGATCGCCAGCACGGCCATGAGGGCCGTGACGATGACGGTGGTCGTGATCTCGCCGCGGTCATCGTCTTCAAGGACTCGGAGGATGCGTGCGGTGAAGAGGTTCCAGAGGATTCGAAGGTAGAGCAGCATGGTGTCTCCTATGGACTTTCAGAGGCCGTTGAGGACCTGGGTGACAGCTGGATAGGCGATGAACCCGAGGAAACCGAGGAACAGCAGGGTCACCGGTAGCGCCATGCGTTCGGTCGCGGCCTGTGACTCAGCCTCGGCGTCGGCGACCAGATGGGTTCGCAGCGCGCCGGCCTTGGCCGACAGCGAGGCGCGGATCCTGGCGCCCTCGGTGCCGGCGAGGGAGATCGAAGCGGCGAGTTCGGCGAGCTCGTTGATGTCCAGTTCGTCACCGAGCCCGCGCAGCGACGTCCAGGGCGTGGTGCGAGTCAGCTGGGCGACGGCGAGCGCGCGGCGGAGCTGGGTGAAGGCCGGGCCGCATCCGACGTCCGCCGCCGTGAGCAAGGCGGATTCGATCCCAGCGCCGCCGGCGAGGGTGATCCAGACGAGGTCCAGAAACGCCGACAGCGCGGCGCGGAACTCTGCACGTGCACGCGTGACTTTCGTCCGGACCTCGACGTCCGGGAGCAGAAAGCCCGCTGCGGCCAGCACAACCGCGGCGGCGGACGGGAGCTCGAAATCGAGTCGGAGGTCGCCGACGGCAAGAAGCCCTTGAAGCAGGAACGGCGCCAGCAATCCGGCACAGCTCAGCACGAGCTTCACCGCCAAGTGCGTGTCGACGCCGCGGCCGAGCACGTGCAGATCACGTTCGAGGCCGCTCCCCGGCAAACCGAGCGCTCGCAGACCAGGCAGGAACGGTCGAGCCAAGGCCATAGCCCACGTTGCGTCGGCAACCTCGGCGAACGAACCCGCTCCGGAAAGGCGTCCTTGAAGGGTCTGTCGTGGCGGGATCGCCCAGGCCAGGATCAGCCACAGGCCGAGTCCGGTTCCGATGCCGATCAAAACGACGACGATCATGCTCGTTCACCTCCGCACAAGGCCGTCGTGGCGGGCTCCGGCTCCGGTTGCTCGTGAAGCGAAAGCACTCGTGGTGCCGCGCGACCTGCGACGATCCGGGCCAGCCAGCCGAACCCGCTGCCGAACAGCGCGCCGATCCCGAGCAGGACGGCCTGTCCGAGCGGGCCGTCGTACGCCGTGAGATAAGCGCGGTTGAGTACGACGACTCCGACGGCGAAGGCGAGGGTGGTGCCGACGATGACCCGGACCGAGGTGCGCGTGCGGGCGCGGCCGGTTTCGACGCGCATGCGCATCGCTGCTTGTGCGCGCGCGGTTTCGGCCAGCGAACCGAGCAGCTCGCCGAGCTGGCGCGCCTGATGCTCGGCGGCCAGGATCAACGACGCGATGACCAGGTCGGCGGTCGGGTCGGCGATCTCGTCCGCGAGCAGCCGCAAGGCCGGAGCAAGACGCTGGCCGCTCCGCAGCCGCACGGCCAGGTTGGCGACGTCACCGCGAATCGCTGCCGGCGCCAGCGGTGCGGTGGCGAGGACCGCCTGCTCCAGGCCGGCCGCGGCCGACAGCGTGTCGCGCAGCATCTCGGTCCACGACGCCACGGCCTCGATGCGCGCGACCCGGCGTGCGTGAGCACGGTCAGGTCCGACCAGCGCCGGCAGGAACCAGGCCGCGGCGGCGGCAAGGACGCCTCCCACAACCCAGCCGGTCGCCGCGCCGGCGAGCAGACCGGTTCCGGCGGCGAGTGCCAGGCGGAAACCGCAACGCCGATCGGCACGCCAGGGCAGCTCTCGACCAGCCGGGCGTCGTCCGGGTGCCCGCTGCGGCCGGCGAAGCCCGACGAGGATGAGCAGCAGCCCGACGGAACTCCCGAGCCCGATGACGCAGCCGATCACGGTGCTGCTCATGCCGCCCACCATCCGTCCGGCTGGACGAGGAGTTCAGGCTCGAGGCCCGAGTCGACGAGGTCGTCGAGCGTGTCGGCGCGCAGCGCGCCGGCGACCGGACGAGCTCGGAGGTCGGGTCCCGGGCGGTAGATCTCGTTCGACACGACGGTGCCGCCATCGGCGTCGACGACCTCGCGGATCGAGGAGACCACCCTCGTCGTGCGGTCTCCGGCTTTGGCCAGGTGGACGACGAAGTGCACGCTGGACGCCACCAGCAGGGCGGTGGCCTCCAGCGACAGGCGCTCAGCGCCCTGCGCGGCGTAGGACGCGAGGCGGGTGAACGCGATCTTCGAACTGCTCGCGTGCAAGGTCGCCATCGAGCCGTCGTTGCCCTGAGACATCGCGTTGCACATCGGGATGACCTCGGGCCCGCGGATCTCGCCGACGATCACGCGGTCCGGGGACATCCGCAGACCCCAGCGGACGAGCTCCGCCTGGCTGATCGCGCCGGCTCCCTCCACGTTGGCCTCGCGCGCCTGCAAGGCCGTGACGTCGGCGTGCTGCCTCGGATCGATGCCGAGGCCGAGCTCGAAGGCGTCTTCGATGGTGACGATGCGTTCGAGCGGGTCCATCTCGGCCGCCATGGCGCGGAGCAGGGTCGTCTTGCCGATTCCGGTTCCGCCGGTGATCAGGACGTTCTTGCGAGCCCGGACGAGCGCGCGGAGGAACCTCTCCAGGCCGACGTCGAGCGTGCCGCGGCGCCGCAGCTGGGCGAGGGATGCCGTGAGGTAGCCGTGGCGGCGGATCGAGCACGCCGTGATCCCGCCGGCGGTGAGCCCGAGCACGGCGAACAGCCGCTCGCCTCCCGGGAGCTGGAGGTTCAGCGAGGGAGAGCCTCGGTCGAACCGGCGCTCCTCCGAGGACGCGCGCGCCGCGAGGGTGCGGATCAGGTCGGTCAGCTCGTCGTTCGAGGCCGCGACCGCTGGTACCTGGGCGCGGGTGCCGTCGGTGTACTGCACGAAGACGCGGTCGAAGCTGTTGACGTTGATCGTCTCGACCGCGGGGTCGTCGAGCAGCGGCTGCAGGCCGCCGAGCCCGAAGACCTCGTCCAGCACGGCGTCCGCGACGCGGCCTTCGATGTCGGTCGGAAGGAGAACACGGCCGGCCTGCAGCTCGGCTTCGCTGTGGGCGGCACTCGCGGCGAGGAGAACTTCCCGGGCGAGCTCGCGTCGGCGTTCGCCGGTGACTGTCAGCGCGTCTCTGCCGACGCGGCCTGGCAGCTCAATGGCGAGTGCATGGCGAAGGCGGGCGCGAAGCCGTGCCTCCGGGTTCTTGTCGGCGGCGGGCCGGCGATGTTCGTCGAGCACGGTCATGACGAGACGTCCTTCCTGAGCACGGTGCCGTTGTGCTGTAGTTCCGGCGGGACGACGCGGACGCCGGACGTCCGGACCTGCCGAGGTGGCACACCTGGAATCTGCGTCCCGACGATCGGAAACCCTGCGGATTGCCTCGGGACCGCCCCGCCGAGCAGGCATCGGGTGACCGCCCCGGCTGCTCGGACGAGCCCGCCTTTCGCTCGCCCTCCGGCAACGGCATGGCCCGTGAGGGCCGCGGCTGCGGCGGGATCGTGGGGAATCCTCGCCATGACCGGAATCCCCAGCTCGCGTTCGACCTCGGCGGTCGAATGCCCTTGGCCGGCGAGCACGAGGCACGGGCGGGCAGCGGCTCGTCCCAGCTCGTGCAGCCGGACGGCCAGGTGCGCGAGCTCATCGCTGTGGGTGCCGGAGAGCAGCAGGAGGACGTCCGCTTTCCGGATCACCGGTTCCGCAGGTGATCCGGGGTCCATCCGGCCGCAGTCGACGAACATCGCCACGCCCGGCAGCTGCCCCGTGCTGTAGAGCGGCGAGCCAGAGGTCTTCAGGCCGTTCAGCGCGGCGCGTGCCTGGTTGCCGCCGGCCGGGCCGGGCATCACGTGCACCTCGCCGATCAGCGGTTGTGTGTGGTTCCAAACCGCCTCGGGCTCGAGCCGGCCACGCGCCGCGGCGGCCAGGCTGAGCAAGCCGGGCGACGGCGGGAGCCCGAATCGCTGGGCGATGTCTCCACCCGCTGGATCGCATTCGACCACCACACGGCGGGCGGCGGCCGGCCAGGTGGCGGCCAGCGCGACGGTGAACGTCGTGACGCCGGGCGATCCCTTGACGCTGCCCAACGCGATCAACATCAGCGATCACCGCCCGCGAGCATGACCAGGGAAACCTGTCCGGACGGCACGCGGGCGAGCGCCGGCGCGCTCGTGCCGGCCAGCTGCAGCGAGACCACGGTGTTCTGGTCGGTCTCCGCCTTGGCAACGTCGGTCACCGTCGCCGGCCAGGTCGAGCCGTCACCGGCGAGCTGATCAGCTGAAGGTGCTGACGACGTCACGACGAGGACGGGAGAACCCGGCGCGAGTTCCAACGGGAACTGGCCGGGCTTGAGGGCGACCGCCACGACGGCGTAACCGGCGGCGGGAATCGCGGGCGGGCCGAAGCTGTCCGGCGTGAGCAGCGCACCGATCCCGAGGCTCGTCCCCATGCGTCGGCCGAGCACGGCGGCCGCCTGCCCGGCCGGAACGGTGGCGACCGCGTCGGCGACCGACACCTCCACCTCGCGGACGTCGCCAGGCTCGACGGCGTGCCCGACGCTCAGTGGACGAGCGACGGCCAGAACCGGAAGCCGATCCTGTGCGGTGCTCGACCACCAGAGCGCGCCGCCGACGCAGACGACGACAAGCAGCACACCAACGAGCAGGTGCGGCAAGCGCCGATGCGTTCGACGGCCGGTCGGCACGGCCGTCAGCCTTCCGTTCTTTCCCACCCACGACACGGAACCCACCTCGGATTCGGAGTCGTGGTCGGTGTGGATGCTGGTCACGAGGTTCCTCCAGGCATGGTTTTGACCGCGCCGTGGCGCCCAAGCGCGTGCACGGCTGAAACGAAGATTCGAATGTGCGGGTCCGGTCAGCGGTTGCCGGTGCCGAGCGCTTGCACCTCGGCGACGCGGAAGGCCGCAGAGCCGGAGGTCGTCATGTCCGGGAAGGTGCCGCTCGCACCGGCGCCCGACCACGCGACCGTCCAGTGCACGGTCGCGCGGACAGCAAACTGCTGGGCCGGTGCCGATGCCGAAGACCGGTGATAGGTGTGGCCGCAATCCGGAGAGGTAGCTGCGGGATTCTGGCCAGGCACGAATGGCGTCCCTGGTCCCGAACAGCTCAAGTTCTCGCCGTCCCCCATCGACCACGAGACGGAGGTCGGCGTGGCCACCGCCGTCACCGATACGCCGGGGACGGCTGCCGTTGCTCGCTGCGTGTCCCAGCTACCGCGCTCCAGCCATAGCCAGGTCGGCAGGCTCACGAGCTTGTCGCCGCGAGGGTTCGCCTCGATGCGTGGAGACGGCAGCCGCAGCTGCGCCCGGGCCTGCTCGGCCAGCTGTTGCGGCGAAGGCAACGCGGCATCTGCCGGAACCTGGCCGTCCGGGAGCCAGATCGGGGCTCGGTACAGACCGTCATGGAAGCCCGGGCCGGAACACCGGTAGACGTACCAAGCTCCGCCGGCCTGCGCGGGCACGAAGGCCACCAGCACGCCCATCCCCGGCGTGGCGCGATGGGCGACGGTCTGCACACCGTTCGCTGGTGGCTGGTAGTTGCTGCGGACGTAGGAGCAGTGCGCCGAGGTGTCCTTACCGCCGATGATGCTGTCACCCGAAGGCGGTTCTTGCCCCGGAGCCGGGCGCGGCGCCGCTGGCTTTCCCGGCGCGGCGGGTGGCTGTGGTTTCGAAGCACCACCCCGTCCGGCATCCAGTTCGCACGAAGGGTTTCCGCCTTGTCCGCAGTGCACGTTCCCCCAGCCGTCCGCGACGGCAGCGGGCGCCAGCGCCAGGACCAAGCCGCACGCGACTGCGGTGGACCCCGCGGTTCTCGTCACCCTGAACATGATCCGACCTCGTGCACCGCGAAGGTGGTGACCTTCCAAGAGCCGTCGATCGCCTTCTTCACCAGGGCCTCGATCTGCCGACGGCCTCCGGGGCCGTCGTCGGCGGGTTGCCCGTTGTCGGCGCGGTACTTCAGCCAGCTCGTGGAATCGCCGCAGTCCGCGATCGTGACGCTCGTCGGGTCGGCCGGCGGCGCTACGGCCTCGACGCGCGGGTGGTTCAGCGGGCGACCTTTGGTGATCAGGCCGTTGTAGTGGTCGGCGTAGAGGCTTCGCGAGATGGTCTGCAGCGCGTCGGAAGTGGCGTTCTGCGCGAGCTTCGGCGACTGCCAGTCCGAGGTCGTCGCGGCATCGGCCATGTCGTTCCACATGCCGAGGTACGCCGCCGTGGCCCGTTGCTTCGCGATCTCGCCCGGCTGCGGTATCGCGCTCGTGCTCGCCGGCGCGGCCGAGGACGTCGTGGGCCGGGTCGGCTCGCTCGTGCCGCAGCTGGTGACCAGCAGGACCGCCGAGCAGGCAACGGCAGCGTGACGCAAGTTCATGGAAACCCCTCCCGTTGGAATGATCAGCTGGCCGTCCGGCCCGAAACACCACCTCGGCGGAGGTTCACCCGTTGGAAGGACGAGCCGTGCGCCGGCCTTCGGGGGTGGCCAGCATGGCGTCATGGGGAAGGGAATCAGCTCACGCTTAGCCTCGGCGCCGCGGTGAACACCTGGCTTGCCGCCGTCGGGGCCGTTGCGGGCTTCGCCCTCGGCGCGGCGGGCAGCCTGCTCACCAGACGACTTCTGCGCGAGCCTTCCCGTATCGCGTCGTCGTGGTGGCTTGGCGCGATCGCCGCAGCGCTCGTGCTGGCCCTCCTTGGCTGGAGCGTCGGTCCTCGCGGCGAGCTGGCCGTGTACGCCTTCGTGCTGACGTTGGGCGTTCCACTCGTGATCATCGACTGGGTCGAACATCGGTTACCTCGGATCGTCGTGATTCCCCAGCTGCTCGGTGGCGCCGTGGGGCTGTTTTGCTTGTGCGTCGCACGTTCTGACGCGACTCCGGGAATTCGCGCGCTGTGGGCGATGCTCGCCGCGGCCGGCTTCTACCTTCTCCTGGCCGTCCTGGTGGAGGACGGCGTCGGTTCCGGCGACGTGGGCCTGGCCGCCGTCGTCGGGCTGATGACCGGGTGGTCCGGATGGGCCGAGCTGGCCGGCGCCCTGATCCTCGCGTCGTTCCTCGCGCTGGTTCTTCTGCTCGTTCCGCGCGAGGGCACCAGGCGTGCGGGCGTACCGTTCGGTCCGTGCCTCCTGGCCGGGATGACGACGATGCTCGCGGTGGCCGGCTGACCGAGTTTGTCGACGCGGCGGGAGCCGCAGAGGGGGCAAGAGCGCCCGCCGCGTCGACTGGCCGAGGACTGGGAGTCGTCCTCGAGATCGTGGGTCAGGCCGGGCCTTCGAAGCCCGGTATGCAGCCGACGCCGCCGTTCCACCAGGCACCGGTGACTCTCCACCTGATCACCGGCTGAAGGTCGGTGGTCCCGGGCCCGACGCAGTAGCGGTAGAGATTCCCCCAGATATCTTCGACGTCCAGGTCGACCCGGGAGCCGGTACCACCGTCGCAGTGCCGGTACTCGCCCCAGCCGAGGTAGCCGCACCCCTCACGGGTCGGGACCTCGGTCGCAGCGGCGGCCGGGTTCGCGCCAGCCACGCAGGCCGCCAACGCCGCAACGGGGACGCACATCGCGCGGACAACCTTGGATCGCAGATTTCGCGAAGTCATTTTTCCTCCATGGATTCCATGTGAGCCAACGAGGACTCGGAAGTTCTGTTGACTCCACTTTGGACCCATGCCGGTATTCCGGGAACTGCGCGCGCAACCCAGCAGTGTGCTGGTTCAGTGCCGTCCTTGTACTGATTCTGTCAACCAGCCAACGGTTTTCAACAAGAGAAGCTCCTCAATGAGGCGGCGTGATCCCCTGCCGGTTCAGCGCGTTCTCCGCAGTACAAGGAAGTTCACCCGGCTGCACTTGCTCCCAGGATGGCCTCCATACCAAGGTCGCACCCTGCACTCGCGAGCCGAAGAGACAGTCGATTCCGCCCGTTGATCGGTCGCCCGCTCGATAGGCGACGCCGACGTCGTTGCCGCGGAGGCCAACGTCCTGCACCGGCGACTGGCCTTGCGTCCGCGTTTCCGGGTCGAAGGGCGGCGCCGGCATCGAGCGCGCCAGACCGGCCAGCACTTCCTCCTGGGTCACGGATGCCGGCAGGCCGGTCAGGACGGACCGCAAAGAAGGATCAAAGCCTTCCGGCACTTCCCAAACCGGGATCGGAGGCGGGTCCAGAGGTACCGCACCTGCCGGGCAATCGGTGCGGAGAGGCTCATCGACGAGGCCTCGAAAGTTGAAGCCAACCTTGTAGCAGGCAGTCACCGGCTCTTGAGGAAAGAGCTCGTCCTGCGTCCCGGGGTGGTACACCCGGAAGACAAGGTGCGCCGTGGCTTCGTTGGGATCGTCTGCAGTGCTGTCGTGCATCTCGACCACAGCGAAGGCTTCCGAGCTGCCGTGTGCGGCCTCAACGGCCTTCCGCGCGTATTTCACCGCCGAGGGCTGGGGCGGTGAATCGATCGCTTCGGCGATCTGCCTCGCGGTCTTGTCGGTCTCAGAGTCTCCAGGCGTGCACGCAACCAATCCCGCCATGCACACTGCCGCAAGAATCCCCACTCGCGCACCCCTCATGAAGTGAAGAGTACGCCGTTCAACGGCGCAGCAGATTGTCACGCAGTGGCGGGTGTTCCTCCCGGCCAGCTCGCGCTCGTGGCCTCCAGGGAGGCCAGCCGAGTGCGAACGGCCAAGGCCCGCACGTCACGCATGGTCTCCAGCACCCGCAAGCTCCGCAGGTACGCCTCTCGCGCCTGCTCGGCCTCTCCGAGTTCAGAGAGAGCCTCGGCTCGTGAGATCAGTGATTCCGCGGCGCCCCAGCGCTGCCAGGTCCTACCGCGGACAGCCAACGCCTCGTCGAAGTGCTTCAGCGCGGTCCGGTGGCGACCGTGTCGGCTGAGCAGGACGCCAATGCGCTGATGGGCGATGCCGAGAACGGCCTTCGAGGTGAACATCTGCGCCCGGTTCAGCGCGTCGAACGCATACTCCGTCGCCTTGTTCGTGAAACCGAGGCGATCGCAGACGTCGGCGAGCGCGGCCCGGTTGACCGCGGCACCGACCTTGACTGCGGAGTCCGCGAACAGCCGGTCGGCGAGCTCATGAAGCTCAAGCGCCTCGGCGTGCCGGTCGCGACTGGCGTACGCGAGGCCGAGTCCGTACGCAGTCCATGCCCGCGACCGGTCGTCTCCGAGCTCGTCATGGCGACGGAGCGCTTCTTCGAGGTGCGCGATGCCGTCGTCCGTCCGGCCGAGCTCGTGCTCCACCCACCCGAGGGCCTCCAGACTCCGTGCGATTCCGGCGTCGCTTCCTGCCGCACGTGCGGCGGCGAGCCCGTCGTGCGCCGCGACCAACCAGGTGTTCCAGCTGCGCGTGAGCACGAAGTACGGCAGGAACGCCGTCGGCAGCAGCCACAGGACGTCCTTCGCCCCGTGCGTCCGCGCGCTCCGCGCCACCTGAAGAGCGGTCGCCACCTCCCGCTCGCACCAGGCCATCGCCGCGTCGAAGCCGCCCTCCTTGAACGACATCGGCTCGACTCCCGCCAGGTTCTCCGGCGCGGTCCCGCTGTCCGCCCAGCTCGGGATCAAGGTGTTGTTCGCGTTCCACGCCGTCGCGGCGCACCAGCGCAAGGCCCGGTCGTGGGCGCGCTCAACCTCGCACAGCCGTTCCTCGACCAGCGCGCGCTGGTGCGCGTACGCGCGGAGCAGGTGGCTGATCCGGTACCGGCCGTCGGCGAGCGGCTCGACGAGGTGCGCCTCCGCGAGCAGCCGCAGAGCTTCGCGGGCGCGATCGAGGTCCAGTTCGGCGAGCACCGCGACCGACTCGGCCCCGAAGACGTTGGCGGGCCCGACCCCGAGGTAGCGGAACACCCTCCGTGCCATGGCGGGCAGGGCCAGGTACGAGACGTCGACGACACCGTGGATGTTCACCGCCGGGTCGTTCGACGTGAAGAGGTCGAGGCGGGTCTTGTCCGAGCCGAGGTGGTCAGCCAGCTCGTCCAGCGCGGTCTCACGGTGGCGCTGCAGATGTTCTGCGGCGATGAGGATCGTCATCGGGAGGCAGCCACACTGCTCGACGACGAGTTCCGCGGCTGCCGCGCTGGCTCGCACGCGAGCTTCTCCGGCTCGGCGCCCGAGCAGGTCGACTGCTTGCCCAGCAGGAAGGGGCGGCAGCTCGATCGCCGTTCCACCTGTGCGCGCGAGCAGGCCGGACTGCCGTTCCCGGCTGATCGCCAGTACCACGCTGCCGGCGCCTGGGAGGAGCCATTCGGCTTGCCGGTAGTCGGCGACGTTGTCCAGGATCACGACCGCGGGGCGCTCGGCGAGCAGCGATCGGTAGCGCGCTATCCGGGTTTGCAAGCTGGACGTGCCGAGCTCGGCGGCACCCACGCCGAGCGCCGCGAGGAAGCCGTCCAGGACCTCTTCCGGATCGGCCGGCGCGCCGGGCGCGAGACCCCGTAGGTCGGCGAACAGGCACCCGCCGGGAAAACGAGCTTGGACACCGGACGCCCAGTGCACGGCAAGAGCGGTCTTGCCGACCCAGAAGCCACCTTCGATGACGATGGTCACCGTCGCACCGGGACGGCCTTGTGTGACCAGGGCGTGGTCCATCGCCTGCAGCTGTTCCTCGCGACCGACAAAATCGGTGGCTGCCGGCGGAAGCTGGACTGGACGTGTTACCGCGCGGGTGTCACCCCGTTGATCAGCGGCGATCTTGTCCAGCTCACCTTCGGCCGCGAGCACGGTGTCGAGGTCGTGCACGACGGTCGGCAGCAGCGTGCGGTGGCCGTGCAGGAGCTTCGAGAGATAGCTCGCGCTGTAACCCGCTTTCGCCGCGACCTCGCCGAGCGTCAACCCGCGCTCTCTCCGCTTCCGGTGCACCGCCGCCGCGAAGCTGTCGATGGTTCGCATCACGCCTCCCCGCGTCGAGACGCGCCGATTGACGCGTCTGCGTGGGCGGGGACCCGGGACTCGGTCGGACCAGGTGGCAGGCACTCGATCGGGCGGTTCCTGCGCTGCTCTGCGTCCAGTAATTTGGAATGATCAACTTCGACCGTACGAAAGCCTGGACGCAGAGTCAAACAAATCGGACGTATTGCGACCGGAATTCCAGGAAGTTGGAATTCCGATCCGGAGGGGGTGACCGTGTCCGAGCCCGAGGATCAGCAGCTCCAGCCACCTGAACCTTTCGGCCGGCTTCTCGAGCGGCTGATCTACCTCAAGAAGCACGACGACGGCCGCTCGTACACCGTGTCGGAGGTCGCCGAGGAAGTCGGCATCTCCAAGAGCCAGTTGTACAACCTGATCAAGGGAGCGAACGAACCGAAGTTGCGGCTCGCCCAGGAACTCGCGGCCTACTTCGGCGTCGAGCTGGAGTACTTCGGAACCAGCGAGCGAGCCCGCGAGATCCAAGAGCAGTACGCGCTCCTCGAGCGGCTGTCCCAGCAGGGAGTCCGCGACGTCGCGTTCCGGGCGAGCGCGCTTTCGCCGGACGTCCTGTCGAGCGTCCTGGACTTCATCGACTTCCAGGCCAGCCGCGGCGAGAACCACACGTCCGGGTGACTTGCCGTCCATCGTTCCGGACACCGCGTTTGATCTGCGACGATCGTCAGAGGTGATCGACAACGGGCTGGGAGGACCGTCGTGAGCAGCCTGCTTCAGCGCGTGCGCCGTGATCGGCGAATCGCCGGCCTGCGCCGCCGGTTGCGATCCGAGCTGCGCACGGCAGGCGTCGAAGGTCCGACGCCGATGGCCGAGATCTGCGCGCGGTTCGGCGAACGCCGCGGCAAGCCGATCCGGCTGCTGGCCGTGCCAATGGAGGTTCCGGGCCCGTTCGGTCTGTGGATCAAGACAACGGCCGCCGATGTCATCCTGTACCAAAGCACAGGAACGACGCGGTTCCACCAGGAGCACATCATCGCCCACGAGCTCGGCCACCTCCTGGCCGATCATCCGTCGGACGAGGGTGACGACGAGATGTGGCGCCAGCTCCTGCCCGACATTCCGCCCAGCGTCATCCGGAGCGCCTTGCGGCGGCGCACCTCGTACGCGAACGAGTACGAGCAGGAAGCTGAAGCGCTCGCGACCGTGCTCCTGGAGGCGACGACCAAAGCGCAGGAGATCACTCTGCCCAGCCGGTCACCTCGCGCCCGCCGCGCGCAAACGTCCCTCGGCGATCCGGTCGATGTTCTATGAATCTCACGAACTTCCTGCTGCTCGTGCTGGCCTGGTTCCTCTATCGGCTGGCTCGCTCACCGCGAGACCCGGCGCTCTGGGCCGTCGTGGTGTGCATCGCTTGCCAGCTGCTCGGCGCTTCCACGTTCGTCGCGTTCACCAGGACGGTGTTCGGCGAGCTGCCGTCGTCCAGCACGGTGAAGCTGTTGACGAACATCGCGCTGAACACTTCGCGCTACGCGCTCCTGCTCTTCTTCCTGATCTCGGCCGGCGGATCGTGGCGGCGGGTGCGCATCGAGACCGCGATCCTCGTCGGCGTCTGCTCGGCAATGGCCGCCGCGGTTCTCGTCCTTCCATCGGCGGCTCGAGACAGCGCGTACCCGCTGACCGGGGTTCTGCCGAACGACATGAGCCATCCCGGCGTCGCGCCCTTTTACATCATCGGCGGCGGTTACATGCTGTACGCCGCCGTGCAGGCGGCACGGTGGGCTCTCCGGTACGCCGACGAGTCGAGCCGTCGCGCCCGCTTCGGCCTGCGCGTCCTCACCGTCGCGCTCGTCGCCACCGCAGTCACGACCGGCGCTCGGACGCTCGTGACGATCATCCGCTGGGCCGGCAACCCGGGCTACGGCGCGCCGATCATGCAGGTGACGACCCGCCTGGTCCCGATCTGCACGTTCGTGTTTCTCGTCGGGGTGTTCTCGGTCGGCATCGCAGCCCGGTTCGCCGCGTTGAGGACGTGGCTGCGACGGCGTCGCGCTTACGCCGAGCTGTGGCCGTTGTGGCGGGCGCTGCATGCGGTGTTCCCCGCCGACGCCCTCGACCACGCCCCTACCCGCGCCTGGCTGGACACCCTGCTCCCCCGTCGGGTCGGTCATCGGTACTGGCGCCGCGTGATCGAGATCCGGGACGGCCTCCTGCAGCTCAGCCCGCAGCTCGTCGACGCCGGTTTCGACTCCGGCCGGCCGGCGGCGCAGCAGCTGGGCCCATTTCGCCACGCGCTCGAGCTTCAAGCCAGCGGCCACACACCGACCAGCCGGACGGGTGTACTCGTCGCGGCTCCCGAAGACACGGACATCAACTCCGATGTCCGGCAGCTCGTCCACCTCTCACGGGCTCTCGCCCGGGAAGGAGCCTCGTGACCACGGTTTCGAAGGCCGAGATTCGCGACCGGAACCTGCAGATGCTCAATCGCATCCGCTCACAAGATCCCCAACCACACCGCGAGGGCTACTACGCGCTGCGGATGCTGACCGTCGCCGGCCGCACGACAGGCGAGCCGCGCGCGGTTCCGATCGCCGTCATGCAGCTCGACGGCGTCCAATACGCCTGCTCACCGGACCGCCGCCGCGACTGGGTCCGCAACCTCCTGGCGGCCGGCCGGTGCACCATCGAGCCCGACGAGCTCGAGTCCCGCGAAGCCCTCCTCGTCGAAGACGCCGGCGGCGCCGCGGCGGTCGCCCGCTATCTCGACCGCCTTCCCCGCGTCTCCGATGAATGGCCTTTCCCCGGCGACGCGCCCCCGGAGCAGGTGCTGCCCTTCATGGGGCAGATCGCCGTGTTCCAGCTGTGCGTTCCCGCCTGAAAGGTCCCCACCTGTGCTCCAGCAGCTCTTCACCGCCGACCAGGTACTTCCCGGTCCGGCCGGCCATCGGATCGTCGATGGCGCCGTGCTCTTCCAAGACGGAACGATCCTGGCCGTCGGGCCGCGCGCGGACGTCGAAGCGGTGGCCTCGTCGTCCGCCGAACGCCGGGACTTCCCTGGCGGGACCATCCTTCCCGGTTTGATCAACTGCCACGTCCACCTCGTGTTCGACGCCTGCGGTGACCCGGCGCAGGCCGCTACCAACGCGACCTTCACCGAGCTGGCCGACCGAGCGGACCGGCTCCTGCGCTCGGGCGTGACCACCGTCCGCGACCTCGGTGACCGCGACGGACTCGCCATCCAGTTCCGAGACCGGGGCGCGCGAGGACCGCGGATCGTCGCGTCCGGGCCGCCGATCACCATCCCCGAGGGGCACTGCTGGTTCCTCGGCGGCGCCGCTGACGGCGAGGCCGAGCTCCGCGCGCGGGTACGGCAGAACGTCAAGCTCGGCGCGGACGTTATCAAGGTCATGGCGTCCGGTGGCCAGATCACGCCGAACTCCCCATCGATGTGGGAAAGCCAGTTCACCACCGCCGAGCTGACCGCCATCGTCGACGAAGCTTCGAAGGCCGGCCTTCCCGTCGCGGCACACGCCCACGGCACGGACGCGATCGCGGCAGCCGTCGACGCCGGGGTCACCACCATCG
Source organism: Amycolatopsis sp. NPDC104819 (assembly GCF_055583145.1). Lineage (NCBI taxonomy): Bacteria > Bacillati > Actinomycetota > Actinomycetes > Pseudonocardiales > Pseudonocardiaceae > Amycolatopsis > Amycolatopsis sp. NPDC104819. The sequence goes on from NZ_JBVJON010000007.1 coordinate 270,879, forward strand.
AGCACTGCACCTGGCTACGCGAAGGCGGAGGCGGCTACGACCTGCGCGACGACGTGGCCGCGAAGATCGCCGAGCGCGGGATCTTCGCGTGCGTCGCCTGGCCCTCGGACTGGCGTGGCTTCATGAACCGCCTCGGGTCCGCCCGCGCCGACCAGGTCGTCAGCCGGTTCGAGTGGATGGCCGACCACGGCATCCGGATGATCCCCGGCACCGATGCCGGCGCGGGGAACTCGGGCTTCGACGACTACGCCGGCGCCCTCCAGCTCTACGAGCACCTCGGTTTCGACCGTGCGGACATCATCGAGATGGCCACGACGACGAGCGCTGAAGCGCTGAGCATCGGCGACAAGACCGGGCAGCTGACGCCGGGCCTCTCCGCGGACCTGCTAATCGTGGATGGAAACCCGCTACGCAACCTCTTCGCCCTTGGCGAGCTGAAACTTGCCACGATCAATGGTCGCGACGTCGACCTGAGCCAGCGAACCTGAAACCCAAGTCACAACAACTGCCGCCAACGCTTCAGGGCCTGACGGATCAAACTTTCTGCCCGAGACCGGCCCATATCACTGATTCATTCGGTGATGCGAACTCCACAGGCTGCGCCTCCGGGCCAACTTCCTCTGGGTGCCACTCTGGCGTCCAACACCAACCTGGCTCAATCAGTTGAAAGTCACCAAGGAACCGAGCAATGTCCGGACGGCTACGCCAAATAGCATCACTGCTGCTAGACGTGTCGTACATCCGCTTAAGCTCCGCCAGCTTTGCATTCAGCTCTACAGGAACTCCATCATCGGTAATGTGCGAGATTGCGAGATAAGATCCCGATGGTAGAAATTCGCGAAATTGAGCAACAGACTGCGGGCCGATGTCATTTCCAGCGTCATCGGGTTGATGCACGTGAAGTACCGCGATGAGCAGCAGCGCAACCGGTTCGCGCGGGTCAATTAGCTGCGTTTCCAACGCCTGCCGCCAGAGCTCGCTCGGCTGGCGAAGATCGGATTCAATGATCGCATGACGAGCAGAATCGCCCTCTCGATTGAGCAGCATGCTCGCGTGCGCGACCGCTACAGGGTCATTATCGACATAAACAACTCGAACGTCGGCATTTCCGTCTATTTCCCTCTTGACTCCGTCGGCCACCTGATGAGTGTTACCGACCGTTGGCACTCCGGCGCCGATATCGAGAAATTGCCGAACCCCTTTCCTGACCAGGTAGCGCACCAATCTATTGAGCAACTGTCGATTAGCCAGGGCCACCTGCCTGAGCAAAGGAAATTTCTCCAGGACTCGGTCTCCGAACTCGCGATCTATAGTCCAATTTGCATTGCCACCCAAGTAGTAGTCATACACCCGAGCAACACTGGGGTGCTCCAGATCGACACCCGTGGGCGGAACCGGATCCGTTTTCCTCTCGGGCACCGACCAACCTCCCGCTATCGCCTCGTCGGAATAATCGTCGATGTTAGCGAACACGAGGCGATACAGGCAGTCACATCAGCAGCTTGTTGGAGTTTCGTTACCGAACACAGCGTCACCAAGTTCGCGTCTCATCGATGAGATCCTGGAGGAAAACCTGGGTTTCGTCGACGCTCAACGCCTGCTCGGAGGCATCTTTCCAGTACCTAACATGCGCTTCCACCTGCTTGCGACCAGTGTAGATTCGCCCCTCGCCAACCCCATATTCATGATATACTAGATCTTTTCGCGGATCCGCGAAGCGCAAAACGGTGAGGTCGTGAGGAACATACGGAGCGTCCGCCTCCCAGGGCATCACCTGCACGAACAAGTTCTCACGATACTTAGTCGACATATCGATCACATGCTGAATCTGATCCCTTGCCAATGAAGCCTCTCGGCCTCCTGGTAGACGATAGAACGAAGAAACACTAAAAATCACCCGGTAGAGTGGAGCTCGATCGCTCGAGAAAAGCTCCTCCCGCTCACGCCTACCCTCCGTGATCGAAGACACGTCATAGAGCTGACCCGCCCGCTCGTACTGCTTGAGGGTGTACCTCTCGGATTGCATCAGGTTCGGCACGCGTTCGGAGTAGAAGGCCAGCATCTCCACAGCTTCACGCTCGAACTCAAGAAGCTTCAGATACTCTTGATTTGCGGGAGCGCCGGCCGACGGGCCCGCGGTGGACTGGTGCGCAAGCAACTTGATCTTCTGTGCATGAGCCTCGTTTGGCGCGTAAACGCGCAGGAGCCCATTCAGGTCTCGCAAGCTCACCACAACCGTGGTTTTTTCGATTTTGTTGATCTTCGACTGCGTACACCCCAGCACCGCGGCGGCCCGCTGCTGCGTCAGACCTGCGTTGTCACGCGCTTTGCAGAGCTCAACTCCGAGCTGCAACCGGCACTTAGTGGCGTCATGTGCCACTTGACTTACCACCTCGTCACTCGAAGGACTTCTTGCGCCCCCGAGCGCCCGCGTCCCTAACGACTAGATTTCGCGAATCTATCATCCGACAGTGTTAGCCACACCCTCCACATGGGGCACGCACCCTCCAGAGCGCATGCCCAGAGTTTACCGCATGGCACGCGACAGGAACTCCAGCCACTCGCGCGAACCGAACGCCAGGATTCCTCCCCCCACATCCTTCGAGTCACGAACACAAGCGCCGTCCCAGGCAAGCCTGGTCTCCACGCAGTTGTTGTTGGGCGTGCTCCACTTCGAGCGAATCCAGCCATCGCCAGCCGAGGACCCCGACTCCATCGTACCGATCATGATCGAATCAACCCCTTTCGAACAGATACGTACCGATTAATCATCCGCGCCGATTATTCCCACCGCAAGCGGAAGGCGACCCCTAACGAGCGAATACGGGCAGGTCGCCCGCAGAGGAAGCACAACTTCTGTCCAGAAATTGACAAGTGGACAACAAGAAGGGTGTCACCAACCCAAAGCACAACTAGGCCATTTGGGGCACACACGGCGCCATGCACCCTCTTTCCTTCTCATGAAGGATTACCGCTCGTCGGCTCCCGCACCGCAGCTCATCCATAAGAGTGAACTTATGCAACTAATGTCGCAGTCCGTTGCCGAGTAATCGGTGCACTCAGACGACCGTGCGCCGGACCTGTCATGCTCGACCGCTTGCCGTGATTGCGCCGCCGTTCGGCGCAGGCCGCGATCGAAAGCACTTGTCGATGGCGCTTCGGTGCAAACTTATGACCGAGCCGGACTTTTCGCGTTGCGCAGTGCTCTGCAAACCAGCAGGCATTCCGAGAGAGCGCGCGGCTCCCTGTCGCAGCAGGGAGCCGGCTCAACTGTTACACCTCGAACCAACAAGGAGCACAGCGTTGTCAACTATAGATGGCAGCCCGCCGAATAATCCAGCGGACATGCCGGGCAGGTCACCGCGTCGGGTGACACTTACGTTCCACGAGCTACCTGTCAAGCTGACATCCCCGTCCATCGAACCACTCACCGACCTGCGCCGCGGCCGCCATGAACTGGCGGTTCCAACATGGCTGACCTGTCTGGAGCGACTGCTCCAGAATTGGCCTATCACCCTGCGGCTCCTGCTGCTGACTACCGTGCTGCTCACCGGCACGGCGGTGATAGCAGCCATGGTCGGGATCGGAGGGCAACTGGGATTGATTGCACTCGGCCTGGCTGCACGGCGGGAGCGTCGTGATCGCCTCAAGGCGTTCCGAAATGGTGAGGTGCCACCGGCGGGATCCACGCGATAATCGGAGTCCGGCGACTCGCTTCAGTTGAAGGCCGAGTCGCCGGACCTTCCCGGCCATGTGCGCCGTCCCAGAAGGTCCCATCCACCCGCACCAGCTTCGGATGGCCAGGACCGGTCACGCCGACACCGCCGGAGTGGCAGACTCGGGCGAGGTAGATCCTGACGGAAGGAAGCGCCATGCCGGTGAGGGCGGTCGTCCTCGACGTCGGAGAGACCGTGCTCGACGACACGCGCGAGTGGAACGCCTGGGCCGACTGGATCGGGGTCGGCCGGCACACGTTCTCGACCGTGCTCGGCGCGGTGACCGCGGCCGGGCGGGACAACGCCGAAACGTTCCGGTACTTCCGGCCGAACTTCGACGTGGCCGCCGAACGTCAGCGTCGAGAAGAAACCGGCGCCGGCGAGCAGATCGACGAGTCCGACCTCTACCCCGACGTCCGATCAGCTCTGGCCGAGCTCAAAGCGAGCGGGGTGTGGGTTGGACTCGCCGGTAACCAAACCGCCAAGGCGGGGAACCTGCTCCGCGAGCTTGACCTCCCGGTCGACGCCATCGCGACCTCCGCCGAGTGGGGCGTTGCCAAGCCGGATCCAGTGTTCTTCCGACACGTCGTCGAGCTGGCGGGAGTTGCTCCCGACGAGCTTCTCTACGTCGGCGACCATCGCGACAACGATGTGGTCGCCGGGCACGGCGCCGGGTTGTGGACGGCACTGATCCGCCGCGGGCCATGGGGGCATCTGTGGGCGAACGACCCCGCCGTGCTCGCGAGCGCCGACTGGGTGATCGACTCCCTCGCCGAGCTGCCTCGGCTGGTCGCGAGGACTTGATCAGGTCACGTCAGCCCAGGCTGCGAAGGTGGCCAGCTCGTCGCTGACCGTCCGCTGGCCACGAAGCAACGTCCTGAGCGCGGTCTTGACCCGAGGGTGCTCCCGGGTGTGCAGCGGGGCCACCCGCTTGGCCAGCTGGAGGGACGCGAACGCGTCCTCGGGCCGGCCGACGTCGAGCTGCGCCGGGGCCAAGTCGATGTAGAAGTGGGACCGGCGCTCAGCCGGGAGTTCGCGCGGCGGGTGCCACCCGGTGCCGCGCTGGACGGCCGTCGGGCTGTCGCCCAGCTCCTGCGCGACAGCGACTTCGTGGATGCGGACGGACGCCGGTCCGAAAGCAGTGCCCAGATAGACACCTTCAGGCGTGTGCTCGGCGGCCCGGTATGCCTCCTTCAGGTGATCGTCGGCCTCGTCCGATTTTCCCGCACGTGCGGCAACCACCGCGGCCCGCATCGCCAGCGACCCGCGTGCGACAGCCTCAACTACTGTGGACTTCGAAGCTGGTACGCGGTCGATGGCCTGAACCAGTGACCGGCCTGCTGCATCGAGATCCTTGGTGGCGAAGAACATCTCGGTGCGCACGTAGGCGACGGCGGCATCGAGGAACGGCCGGTCCATTCCCGCCGTCGCCAAGCGCATCGCGGTGATGATCTGAGCCGACAGATCCCCGTAGCCGTACTTGAACGCCAAGCCGTCTGCGGCTCGATACGCGAGGACCAACAGCTCCGTGGCATCGTCCCGCTCCCGCTCGTCTGCAGCGAGGTGTCGCGCTCGCCCCAGCTCCAGCAGTAGCGCGGGCAGCTCCATGATCAGCTGGGCATAACGGGCTTGGACTCGTTGTTCCGTTGCCTGGGCGACAGCCATTCGCAAATCGTGCCGTGGCCGAACAGGACCGTCGTCCGGCACGTCGCACGCAAGCAATGCCCGACGCAGCGACGGCATTCCTGCCCGAACCACGTCGTCGCGCAACTGGACGGCCCGTGGTGGCACGTGCTCGCGTCGCAAAACCGCCTGCTCTTGTTTCGCCGCCTGCCAACGCCTCCGCAACTCGCCACCCACGTTGAGGCCGCGCTCCAGCGCTTCGATGAGTTCGCGTGAAGGAAGGTTCTGACCTAACCGCTCCGCCATCGACACGTAGTTGCGCGTATAGCCGATAGTCCGGGCCAGTGCCGACTGGCTCAGACCTGCGCCGACGCGAAACCGGCGGATCTCCGTCGCGAGCTCGTCGGCGGCGGGCCGCGCGTCGCGCTGTCCCTCGGTCACATCTGTCTCCGGTTCGTTCGGCAGGGGGTAAATCGGCGGGTTCGGCGTTTACCCCCTTACCGAATCATAGCTGGTCAGGGTCCCATGGTGATCGTTCCGACGTCACGATGCAGAAGGGGAACCGGTGACCACAACCGCCATGCCGGTATCCGGCGAAGCACTACCTGATTTGAGGAACGTGGAAGGACGGGATCGATGATGCCGGGAGACGCCGAGCGGCCCCTCACCATCGGGATCATGGGCCCGCATTTGACGGGCAAGAGCACGTTCGTATCCCGGCTGGCTCTGGAGCTCCGGCGAAACGGGTTCCAGGTCGCCACGATCGCCGCGCTGGTGGAGCGGGCGCAGCGGCTCGGCATACCGATCCTGCACAACCACTCGTGGGCGTCCACGATGTGGTTCGTCACGCGGGGCATCAGCGATGAGCTGGAAGCCTGGGTGCACGCTGATGTCATCTTGGTCAACGGCGCGGTGCCCGACGCGCTGGCGTACTACCGCGCCGCACTGGAGCACCGTGGTGAAGAGCCCGACCCGGCAGGCATCGAGCAGCTTGAAAGCCTGGTACAGAAACACAGTTCGAACTACAACCTGCTCTTCCGGACAACGCTTCCCGCTGACGTGAGTGAGGGGGACAGCGACAACGAGGAATTCCGGCGTCTCGCAGACCGGTGGGTGCGCATCGTCGCCGAGAACCTCGAAGTCAGCAGCGTTCCCTTGCCTCCATCCGATCACGACGCCGCCCTCGAGCTGGCCGTCAGCTACGTCAGCGAGCACGGGTAACTCAGACCGGCGGTGGGGGGGGGGGGGGGGGGGGGGGGGGGGGGGGTGGGTGGGGGGGGGGGGGGGGGGGGGGGGGGGAGGGGGGGGGGGGGGGGGTTTCCCCCCCCCCCCCCCCCCCCCCCGCCACCCAACGAAGACGACCAGATGTCAGGACACAAGCGGTACGTCCGGGGTGAATCACCATGGCACCGACCGAAGCGCAATGGCCTTCCGAAGTGGATCTGCGTCGCGCCGAGTGCGACGACTACGTCCTTCTTTGCCGTTTGCTCATCGGGCTTCGTCATCTGTCCTCTTCGGAATCACCACCACGACCGACCGGAGCCTCGATGTCTCGCGACACCTACTGCCTTGTCGACCTGCTGCATGCGACTCAGGCACGAATCAGCCTTCTTGTGTACAAGTTCGAAGACGGAACCGCGACGGCGCACGACGAGCGCCAGCTGACCGACGAGCTTGAAGAGCTGTCGGACTTCCTGCGATCGCACGCTGCCGATGTCGACGCGGGCATCGTGCCGACGCCGCATCATCTTCTTCTCACAGAACGGCACCCGGCATGACCGACGCGCCCTTGAACTGCCCTGGCCTCTACGTGCTCGCCCGCGCGCTACGACAGCAGCGAATCGACCGTGGCCTGAGCCTGCGTCAGCTGGCTCGGAAGATCGACGTCGGCCCCAGCAGTCTTTCGCACTGGGAGAAGGGATATCGCCCCATCCCCGCAGTGCAACTGGGGCGGATTCTCGGTGTCCTTGACGTGCCACCGGCCGAATGCCAGCTCCTGGTTCGACTTCATGCGGAGTCCAACCGCGTGTTCCACATCGAAAATCCCGAGCCCGATGCGACCAGCCTTCAGCGTGCCTACGACCGCTACACCCTCCGCACATTCGAATGGGCGCCGATGCTCATCCCGGAATCCTTGCAGACGTTCGATTACACACACGCGGTTCTGAAGCCACATGTGGCCAAGCCTGACGACGTCGACGAAGAAGTTCTGACCCGGCAGGTGCGGAAGCTCGATCGAGATCCACGACACCGGCACTTTCTCGTACTGGGCGCGGCCGCGACGAATCTGGAATGCGTCCCACCCGACGTGCTACGGGCGCAGCTCGAGGCGATCACCAGCCCCGCCATCCAGCCGCGGATCGACACCCGGGTCGTCCCGGCCGAAGCACACGTCACTTCGACGATCTGGCCCTTCGTGATCTACGAGACCGCGGAGAAGGCATCCACTGTCGTCTTGAAGCACGAACACGCGACGATCTACCTTTCCGAACCGGCCACGGTCAAGCGCTACCGATCGACGTTCAGCGCCCTCCGGCAAGAGGCTGTCGCTTACGCGCCAGTGGCGTCGTGTTGACCGCGGCCAGCCGGAGCAGCAGCCGCGAAGGCCTCCCAGAGCAAGTTGAGCGGATGATCGGCGGCGTACCGCTGTCGCTCGCCGGAACGGGCGAAGATCCCGGTGACGATTTCGAGCGCCGGTTCGTAGCCCGTCCCGAGCTGGACCTTGCGGAGGTTCGCGCCGGGCAGCCGGCCTTCGACGGCCGCGTCGGCGACCCGCTCGGTCGTGAGCAGGCAGCCGAACATCAGCTTGCTGCTGAGCAGGTTGAGGCCGTAGTTGAGGGCGTCGATGTCGGCGACCACGTGGAGCTTGCCCCGGTATTCCGGGCCGTACCAGCGGATGAGGAAGTCGGCCAGCAGGCCCGCGGTCGGTGCGAGCAATGGCAATCCGGACAGCGTGTCGCGCGCGACCGGCCGGTCGGGAAGCTCGCGGAGGCTCAGGTTGGTCAGCAGCGCGACGCGTTCCCGATGCCACTCGAGGAAGTCGTGCGGCACGTCCGGGCCGCGGTCACGCTCGGCGGCGAACGAGCCGCACACGAGGTCGACCTGCTCGGCGTCCAGCTTGGCCCGCAGGTCGCGGGTCCGGACGTGCTCGATCTTGAGCTGAATGCCCCGGCGTTCGAAGGTCTCGCGCAACTGCGGCCAGACCTCGCCGAGGAACTCGACGGTGAACTCGGTGGTGCCCACCGTGATGGTGGACCCGACCCGCCGGCGGGCGCCGTGGACACGTCCGGTCCAGGCGCGCAGTGTGGACGCGGCCAGCGCGACGACCTCATCACCGGAGCTGGTGAACAGGAAGTCCTTCCCGCGGCCCTGCTTCGCGACCAGCGCCTCGCCCATCAGCCGGAGCGCGGCGTCGTTGAGCGTGTCGAGCTGCTTCTGCACGCTGGACTGCGACCGCTGCAGGACCCGGGCCGCGCGTTGGGCGCTGCCGGTGGCATGGACCAGAGCCAGCGTCCGCAGCTGGTCAAGGCTGGTGTCCAGCAGCTCCGCCGGGAAGCCGAGCAGCTCGGCGACCTCCGAGTCCGTCACCAGTACCTCTTCTCTGTTTTCCGATCGGATAGTTCGCCGATCGCGTCCTCGCGCACCGCCAGCGTCACGTCGATCCGCGGCGTGACCCCGCGAGGCCTGCCGGCGGGCGAGGGTGAGCATTTCGTCGGTCATGTCCAGGCCGATGGCCCGCCCGCTGGGTCCGACGCGGCGGCCGGAGAGCAGGACGTCCAGCCCGCCGCCGGAGCCGAGGTCGAGCACGGTCTCACCAGGCTTCAGGTCGGCCACGACCAGGGGGTTGCCGCAGCCGAGGCTGGTCGCGGTCACCTCGACCGCAAGCTCGGCGCCGACGTAGTGGACGGCGCCGAGCCGGTCGGCATCCCCTTCGCCGGCCAGCAGACCGGTTCCCTCCCCGGCAGGGCCCGCCGGGCGGCGGTGGCGTAGCGGTCGCGGACGGCGTCACGGTCGGGGTTCATCGGGCCTCCTCGTCAATGGCCTCGGCGAACGACCGGACCCCGGAGCGGAACCTGTCGAGGCTGAAAAGTCCCGGCTGTCGATGAGCAGGTGCGCGGGCCAGCCCGCCAGCAGCGTGCATTCCAGCCGCACTAGAAAGCGTCCTTGACCTGGTCATTTTCATTCTGGCGAGGTCGATCGTCTACTCGACACACGGCACCGAAACCGAGGAGGAGAACGATGCCGAACACCAATGTCCCCCAAGGACAGAACGGCGAGCAGACCGGCCACGACGGCGGCAACCACCCGTTCCACGTGACCGTCCGGACACTGGCGGGCCACCAGGTGCGAGAGACGGTCAAGCCGGACGACAAGGTCGCCGACCTCACCCGCAAGGCGGTGAAGTACTTCGTCAACAGGGGCGAGCTCGTCGACGGCGAGTACGCCCTGACGCTGCCCCGCGGCGGCGAAGGCGAGCTCGACCCCACGTCGACCCTCCAGCACTCGGGCGTGCGCGAGGACGACGTGCTCGTGCTGATCAACCGCAAGCCGCAGGTCGACGGCTGATGGCCCTGCACCCCCGGGTGCTGGCCGACCTGCTCGACATCGAGGTCGAGCAGGCACGGGCACGGCTGGGCCCTCGCGCCGGAGACCTCCGCCGCGAGGGTTCCAGCCTGCTGATGACGCTGCGGCCGCCCGCCGGCGGCACGTGGACATTGCGGTTGGACGGCTCCCGGTACGACGCGGAGCCGTTCGACGTCGCCCTCGTCGACGACGCGGGCGACGTGCTTCCGCTCGACCAGTGGATCCCCGGGTTCGCCCACGGCATCCACAGCAGCCTCGGCGTGCCCTGGGCCTGCGTCAGCGGAACCCGGGCTTACTACGCCCACGAGAGCCACTACGGAGAAAGGTGGGACGCGGTGCGATACGCACTCCGAGCGGACAGCCTCCTGGACCGCCTCCTGACCAAGGTGGGGCTATGAGCCCCCTGGTCCTGCCATCGCAACTGCTGGCCGACGCGCGGATGTTCTTCGAAGATCGCGGAGCCCGCGGTCACGAAGGCACCGCCATGATCAAAAGCGGCCCGGACGGCGCAGCGCTCGTCGTTCCGCAGCAGCGGCCGTGGCGAGGCGCCGGCGGCGGCGTCTCCGTGGAGGTCACCCGGGCCGGGCAGATCGAGCTGGCCTTGGCCCTCGAACCCGGAGAGCTCTACGTCGCCCGGATCCACTCCCACCCGGCCGAGGCATTCCACTCACCTGCCGACGACGCGAACCCCGTCCTGACTCACGAAGGCGCACTTTCCATCGTCGCTCCGTTCTTCGGGCTCGGGTTGCGCCTCGGCCTCGACGCGTGTGCCGTTCTGCGCCGCGAAGGCGATCAGTGGCGGTCCTTGCCCCCGGGCGGCGAACGGGAACGTCACCTCCGCGTGGACCCGGAGGTGACGTCTGATGACTGACCTGCGCCTGAGGCTCCTCGGCACCGCCGACGAATCGGCCGCGGCTGAGCTCCTGGGTGCTCTGGACGACGTGCGGGTGGTGATCCGCGCCGGGACGGACGTGACTGACGGGGCGGCCACCGCGCTGGCGGCGTTCACCGGCATGGCGGCACGCCTGTTCGGCGACGTCGCCTTCGCGCACCCGGTCGCCTTGCCACCCAACTGGTGGGGCGCCCGCGACAGCGCCGCCCTGCTGACCGCGTTGGACTACGTACGTCCTCATCCCGCGCAGGCACCGCAGCGGAACATCGTGGTCACCTTCGGGATCCAGGTGGAGGCCGGCGACCTCGGTGTGGGCGGCGACGACTACACGGTCCGTCTCGGCCTGGCTCCGCAGCCCGTGGGGGCCGTGACGACCCACGCGCTCGGCGTGCACGCAGCGGCGTGCCTGGCGGTGAGCCAGCTCCTGATCCGCGTGCTCGGCCCCCTCGGGTTCTCGGGCGTTGCGTTGGACGCGCCGTACGTGACGAACTTGATCGACTACGGGCTGACCGCGGCGCCCGTGACACCGGCGCTCCTGCCGGTCCGCGATCGCCTCAAGCTGGCCGTCGCGGGAGTCGGCTCGGTGGGCACGAGCAGCCTCGCCCTGCTCGCGACGGCGTTCGCGCCGCAGCTCACCGGGATGTTGAGTACGGAAGCGCTCGAGGAGATCCCGGTCATCGACTCCGACCTCTTCGACACGACACGAAACCCTTTCCGCTATCCGGCGCTCCTCGGGACCGAGACCGGGCCGAAGGCCGACTACATGGCCTCGAAGCTCACGGCGCTCGGGCTGGGCGCGCGTCCGTTCTCCACGAGCGTCGCCGACTGGGTCGTCAGCCGGGACAACCCGGGCTTCGACGGGCTGGTGTTGTCGTCGGTCGACACTCTCACGGGCCGGTTAGAGGTAACCGACGTCCTGGCCCGATCGACGTTGTCCCTCGGCGTGTCCGGCCTCTCCCTGCACGCCCAGCGGGAAGGGTTCGGCGACGGGTTCGCGTGTCCGTTCTGCGACTTCGTCAGCGCCCAGCCTCCAGCCACCCAAGCAGGCGTCTACGCCGAGACCACCGGCCTGTCCGTCCAGCGGGTGCTCGCGCTGCTCCAGGACGGGGCCCAGCTGACCGCCGCGGACATCGACCAGGCCATCGCGGCGAGGAAGCTGCCCGCACATCGGCGAGACGCGCTCGTCGGCCGGTCGATCAACGACCTGGTCCGTCAGGCGTATGCCGAGGCCGAGGTCCGCATGGGCGCCGCTGCCGGGGGTGAGGAAGTGGTCGCCGTGGCCGCGCCGCAGGTGTCCTGGTTCGCCGGGGTGCTGGCGGCGGCGGAGATCGTGAAACAGATTCACGGTCTACCGGTGCTGACCGGCCGAGTGGATGTCGACCTCAGTGGACTGCCGCCCGGGCTGGTCCGCCGAATGCCAGCTGACCGCACGGGCCGGTGCTTGTGCCGCTCGGGAACACGGCTCCGGTGGTACCAGCAGCTGTACGGCACTCAGGTACCGGTCGAGGTCGCGCACGGTGCGTCATGACCCCCCTTACGGCCATTCGGCGCATACTGCTGCTGTGAGCGCTGGTCAGGAAGCGGGTGAGGCGCCGGGGTCGACCGACGGCCCAGCGGCCGACCCCGGTGCGCTCTACGCGCGCTACCACGGGAGCCTGACGAGGTACGCGGAGGGAAAGCTTCCCCTTAGGCTGCGGAGCGAGGCCAGCACGGCACTCAGCATGGTCTTCGAGCGGCTGGTGAACTACCGCAAAGAGGGCCAGATGCCCCGGCCGTCCAACTGGGAAGCCTACTTGCGCGGCGCAGTCGACAACGCCTGCAAGGACCTGGCAAAGGCGCGGCAGCACGAGGAGATCGACGACGGTGATCCGCGAATTCACCGCGACGTACCGCACGATCCGACCGGCGACGCCGTCCTCGAACAAGAGGAGCACCTCGAACAGGGGGAGCTCGCAGACCGAGCCAAGGTGGCGCTGAATGCACTCGACGAACGGTCCCGTGCGATCGTCATCGCCAAGCAGGCCCACCGCCGGACCAACAAAGACATCGGCGAAGAGCTGAACCTGACCGGCCAACGAGTAAGCCAGCTGCATAAGGAAGCACTCAAGCGGCTCAAGGAGGAGGTGAATCGTCCGCGTGACCGGCAACCCTGATGACGGTTCCAGGCAACGCACCGACGACGGCCAAGCTCCGGACATGCACGACGAAGTGGCTCCCTGGCTCGACGCTGTAAACGTCGCCGCCGAACTCGCCGCGGAAGAGCAGGACCGAACCGGGCCTCCGACTCGCGAGCCCGTCAGGCACGACGACCCCGTCGCCCTGATGCTCGGCCTCGTGCCCGACCCGGGCGTACTCGTCGACGGCCGCAAACTCGCAGCCGCGCGCAAAAGGTCACGGCTGGACCTCCGTCAGCTCGTCACCCGCATCAATGCACGCGGCTGGGAGGTGACCATGCAGGAAGCGTTCAAGTGGGAACTCGGCAATCCCGCCCTGGCCCCAGCGCTCATCACAGCGATCGCCGAAGAGCTATCTGTCGGAGACGATGTGCTCCTGACCACGGCGCGGCCGACCAGTGGCGTGGACGACCTCTTCGACGACCAGAGGATTCAGGCCTTCCTCTCGGACTGGGCAGCCGAGGCCGGCGTCCAGCCGGCGGTGCTCCGCCAACGCGCTACGACCACGTTGGCCGGCGCCGCCCACCGGAACCGCACCGGCGGCTCGGTCGAGGCCTTGCTGGGCGTCCTCCGACAGTTTCGGTCGATTCCCGGGTTCTTGGACAGATCATGACGAGGAGAGGCCAGGCCACCAGGCTGGTGCGGACCCTCGCCCCACCGCTTCGAGACGCACTTCGCCGAGCGCCTTTCGAAGCAATGACCGGGGCCGGTCTCACCGTTCGCGCAGTTGCACAGTTGACTTCTCGCCGTGGCGCACACGGGATATGCGACGGGATGTCGTTCAGCGAGCACAACACCGTGCTCTACTCGCCCACAGACTCTCGTCGCGAGAACTTCACCCTCCTGCACGAGTACGGGCACATATTGGTGCTTCAGGACGAGGAAGCTCTGAACTGGGTCGCCGACCAGGACGAACCAGCCGTCGAACTCGAGAAACTCTGCGACGAAATCGCCGCCATGCTCCTCGTGCCAGACGAAGTCCTGAACACGATCGTCGGCAAAGGGCCGATCACCGGGCAGCACCTGCTCGATCTATTCAAGAAGACTGAGGCCAGCCAAATCGTATGCGCCATCGCCTTGGCCCGCCGTCTCACCTGCACAGGCGCAGTCGTCATCACGGACCGCGCCACCCAAAAGGTCGTTCACGCCCGGCTGGTCGACCGCCCGGCGGTCTACCCCACTTCCGGCCAAGGTGTCCCCAGCGACCACCCTTTGGCCCGTCTGCGACCCGGTCAGCAACTGGTCCGCAAGTCATTCTGGTCCACCCCATGGGGTACTCGGAACACCTTCTACCTGAACGCCGCAGCATCTGCGAAGCGCACGTACGCTGTTCTCGCCGAACTCGACCTCTGGAACGTCGACAAGCTCCACCTGACCAGCCCGGAACACCAGCGAACCGACCGCCCGAGGACCAATTTTACCTGCCGATGCGGCTTCGCCGGCGCCACAACAGGGTTTCCCTGCCCCGACTGCGGTAAGCCATTCTGCCCAAGATGCAAGCAATGCGACTGCCAGCGACGACAGTCCTTGACCGGGACCTGCAAGGAATGCTTTGCACAGTCTCCAAAAAACGATCTTGAGAACGACGTCTGCAGCAACTGCCGGTAACGAGACTTATCGGCACTCCACATCCATGGCCGTCTGCATTTCCGATCGCACGGTCGCACACAGCTTCCGCGAAGCCGCGGCTTCGATGCCAAGTTCGCGTCGAAGCGTCTCCGCCGAAATAGGGCGGCTGTGGAGATTCCAATGCTCGCGGTTGAGGCTTCTCGCACGTTCGAGGTTGGCTGGAGCGTCCGCCATAGCCGTCTCGGTCAAATTCTCATGGCCGCCCGCAGTCGCGTGGTCCGCCTCCACTAACACGCCGGACGCCGCACTGCCTTGATCGGCTCGGAAGTCCGGCGCACCGTCCACGGCGTGCAGGCTTCGAAGCAAGGCGGGACCGACCTCGGCCCACTCTATAAGCAGCAGAGGTCCAACCGCGTCGAAGCTCGCCTTACCCCACTGGCCTGCGCAGATCGGGTCGGCGACGTTCAGAGCAAGCGTCGCGCTGCTGGCCGCTAGCAGAAGGCGGCGGGCCGGCCGAAGCACCGCTTCCGGAGCACCGTTCATCGCCAAGTGCCGGGTGCCCACGAGCAGGCCGAGCACGGTCAGGTCCAGCGCCGGAGCCACCAGCGGCGCGACGTAGGCCGACACACCGATCCGCAGCGCCAAGGCCAAGACGTTCCCGAAGCCGAAGAGGAAGGTGAGCCCGATGACGATGCTCATCATCGTGGTGACGAACCTGCTCACGCTGGCCGAGGAGCCCATCACCGCCTCCCGCGCTTCGACGAGAGGTCGAACGTGGCCTCGATGACCAGGGTGCCTGTCAGATCGGGCTGTTCGGGACATGATGGTTTGCGTGGTGCCCCCGACGAGATTCGAACCGGCACGCTCCGTCCACCGGACTTGAGCCCTTCGCAATCGCAACCAGGCTCAGCGAGTGCCGGCCGCCGGGAACCGCCACGCACTCAGTCGGGTGCGTCATGGATCCTGCACTCATCTCAGCTAGCTGCCACGGTCGGCGGTCACGTTCCGCGGCACCTCTACCCGCGGTCAGGGACCAGTATCGATGGCCAACCCAGTCCTTGGACGACCGTCAAAATAGACACTAAATCGCCCCTACCCGTGGGTAGCAAAAAAGCCCAGGTCTGTGACCTGGGCTTTGCTCCCCCGCTTGGACTCGAACCAAGAACCCTCCGGTTAACGGGCCGACTTGCGCCCGATGTCTCCGAACTCGGTGTAGGGGAAGAAGAAGTTGTCGAGGCCGAGTCCGCGGGTGAAGCGGCTGTAGAGTCGTTCGACGACGGCGGATGTTCGCTCGAGCATCTCCTCGGTGCTGGCTTCGGTCACGCTCGTGTAGGTGGGTGTCTGGAACGCGGCGCCGGAGAATCGGAAGTCAGCCTGCATGGCCACGGTCGACGGGCAGCCCTCAAGCCCAGTGACGTGCACACCGACGTCCCAGGATCCGACGTAGCCGACGTGGTTCTTCAGCACAGCCGCTGCCATGCTGAGGACCTGGTGGGCAAGTTCGAGGTGGTAGTGCGGAGAGATGCACGCCTGCGTCGTCTCCGGCCAGTCGCGGGTGCCTTGACAACTGGTGACGCGGAGACCACCGTCGTCCTCCAGCAGGAGCTGCATGGCGTAGGCCTCGGCGTCTTCGGACTTTTCCGACCTCACGACGGACGTCACCATCAGCCCGTCGGCATGCGGCACCCGCCGGTCGAGCAGTTCCTGCAGTGTTCTCGAGTAAGTAGCACGACCGGGCAGGTGTTCGCGCACCCATTGCGCGGGGTGGGCTGGCGCGAGCACCTCGGTCACACGAGTCACCGGGGGCATCGCCGGCCGGGCGTAGAAGTAGATGTGGCCAAAGCGTCGCTCAGCCGCGGGTATCGGGTCGAAGTTCTCGCTCATAGCGAGCAGCTGCTGCGACAGTTCTTCGGCGCGGGCTGCACGCTCGGCGATCAACCGGCGCACTTCGCTGTCTCCTAGGGGGCGCTTGCCTGTTGCGGAGCGACCCCAATACCTGTCGTCGACCATGTGTGGGGCGCTTGCCGACGCGTGCACCGTGACGAGCAGGCACGGCAGTCGCGGCGCGCCATCTCGCTCGTTCTCGGTGCGCAGGATGTCGATCACGACGTTGAGCGCAGGTTTGATCCGGTTCGAGGCGACCTGGCCAATCCGCTCACGCAAACCGTCCGGATCCACGACACCGACCAGGCCGGATGCGTCGCTGATCTTGTCGATGGCGCCCACGATGAACACGCCGCCCTCGACGCTTAACGACGCGAGGTCCTTGGCCAGCTCTCCGGCAGCCTTCGTTCCCGCCGGGATGTCCTTTTTGTGCTCCACCCACTGGTTTTCGGCCAGCACGCCGGCATCGACCGCGGCGCACAGTTGCTGCCAGGTGTCGATCTGCACCGGCGGGCGCCCGGGGCCCACGTAGAACGAACGCGCGGGATACATCCAGACAGTCTCCCCTAAGCGCCACTTCGGCGCCGTTCCGGTCCCGAACCTTACCTACGCTCAGGAAAGGAAGCGGGAGCATCAGATCGACGCCCCCTCGACGAATCGGCTCGCGGAGCCATAGCAGTGTCGCCAGCTCTACATCTTCGTGGCGCCGGACCGTGCGCGACGCGACTTTGCAGGACTGGTAGCTGACCGACGCCTTCGACCAGACTCCACTCGTCGTCAGCGGTTGTCGGTCGTATTCACGACGTTTTGCACCGTGAGCTGTGGATCTCCGTCAGTCGCAAATCGGTCGATGAGCAGGAACGCGCGCCCGAGTTCGTTCAGCGTCAGCTCAAGGCGCCGGTATGCGATCTCACCGTCCTCGCGGTAGAGGTGGAGGCCCGCCCTGGCTGTCCGGGACTCCTGCCACTCTTCGAATGTCTCGCCGTAGTACCTGCCGTCATCGCCGTAGCGCACGCATTCGGCTTCGTACTGGTCGTAAGCCGCATCGTCGTATGTACGATCGTGAATCGCGACATCGGCCCACGCGAACAACCTCGGCACCTCCTCGTCATATCCCGCGCTGCCGATGAGGATGTCCCACCGGGCCAGCGGAACGGGTTCGTCGCCGTCGTGGTCGATGGTGCCCAGCGTGATCGAGCCCCGGCCCGACGACTTGTTCGCCCACTCGGCGATGTCGACAACGAGCTGACATCCGGACTCGAGCAACCGCATCCAGGGAGCCGCCAGGCGTAGTTCGCGCATGCGGGCTACCGACGGGTCACCTTCGGCCAACTTCCGCCACGGAACCCGGGCAGACTCGTCGATGACCTGGTCTTCGGGGATGCGCACCTTCCAACCACCTCGCGAACTGCGTTCGAGGTTATCGGGCGTGATGGCCTGCCAGTGACAGCGCTTCGTTTCCGGGTTGACCAGTACGACCACGACGGGAAGGACGTGGTTTGTCCAGCAGCGGACGTGCTCGGCCTTCGGCCGGAACCACCAGCCGCCGTCCGGGCTCGGCTCCGAGAAGAAGCTCGCGCCCGACTTGATCTGTAGCGCCAGTAGCCGGGGGACGACTTCACCGGCCTCGACGATCTCCACCTGCGCGTCGATGCCGTAGTCGTCGATCGGCTGTCCGCGGACCAGCCAGCCGAGTTCTTCACGAACGGCGAGGGAAACCCGGTCGACACCCACTTGTGCAGTCGTGGCTGTGTCGGAGTGGCGCATCGCGATCTCCGTTCGCAGTATCAAGACCGTAACGCGCCTATACCGGGGCGAAGCCCGGTCCACATGCGAGCGAAGGCCGGTGGCCGGTTCCGTCCGGGAATGGGCAGGCCACGTTCGGCAGCTTATCGCGGGGACAAGCCGCGCGACTGACGTAGCTCGTCACCGTGGGGCTTCGGCTACACGGCGCCGCACGAATTCGACGCTACTCGGCTGGCTCCAAACCCGGGGAGTGCGATAACCGCACAGCTGTTCGAGACGAACGCGGGCAGTCTTCTCGCTAATTTCACTGGGGCACAGCTGGGGCAAAGCCCCTTCCAGAACCGCACTCAACCACTCTGAAGTGCACCCAACTGCCCCAGACTGCCCCAGTCGACCTGCGGATTCACCAAAACCGCAGGTCAGGAGGCCTTGCGCACCTCACTGGCAGTGAGGGGGTCAGGGGTTCGAGTCCCCTTAGCTCCACTTCTCACGAAGACCGCTCACCGGAACAGCAGGTTCCAGGGTGGGCGGTTTTTTCATGTCTCCGAACTTCGGGTTTCGGCAGGTGGAAGACCGACCTGAAGCTCGTCGCATCTTCGGCTTCGACGAAGATGAGCTCCCACCGGAGATCCGAGTAGTCGCGGACCGCGGAGACCACAGCATGATCTTCATGCTGTGCGGACATCGGGTTCTCCCGGATCAGGGCACGTACCGGGCGGCGGACCGGCGGCCACGAGCACTGGCCAGGCGGCGAGGCTGATCGCCGTGAGGGGCTGAGGGCACCCGAGCCCGGGGGCCCGGACCGGATCCGCCGGTCCGGGCCGCACGGTTCATTCCGGTTTCGGGACCGCGTACAAGCATTCGCCGCCGGTGTCGCAGATGTCGATGTGCAGGAACCGCGCCCGGTCGCGCACCACCTTGGGCACCTTGGTCAGGTCCTGTTCCGGCACCTCCAGGATGTGCGTGCCGCCGATCGGCCGGCCGACGATCGGTTTCGGGGTGGCCGTGGTGGCGTTCCGGCGTTCCTTGGCCTTGTTCGCCTCGGTGGCGCTGACGATGTCGCCGATCTTGTACTTGCTCGCGGTGGCGCCGAGATAACCGTTCACCGTCGAGGGCAGGACGTTCTGGATGTTGGTGTACTTCCGCTCGACGATCTTGTCGCCCGGGTCGTAGGAATCGATGTACTTCCGGCGTTCGGTCCGGACCTCGCTGTAGTCGTAGGATTCGCTGCGCAGCCAGTTGAACAGGTTCCCGGCCTGGATCCGCCGCCACACCACGGGCCCGCCCTTGAAGTTCTCGGGGGCCGGGCGCAGGTCCACCCAGTCGTCGAGGTACTTCTCGAACTGTTCCGGGGTGACGGCGGCGGGCGGCCGGGTCCCCGGCAGGTAGGGCGAGCTCCCGGGTTTGAGCCGGCTCGCTTCGTAGTCGCCCGCCTCCTGTTCCACTTCGGCCGCGGTCGGTGGGGGCAGCGGGGTCGTCACCACCGGCAGCCGGTAGCGGGTCGGGCCGTCCTCGACCACGACCATGTCCGGTTCCGAACCCTTGATCGCGTCGCCGACACCCTGCGCCACCTTGACCACGGCCTTGGCCTTGCCCACCACGGGCATCGTCAGCAGGGCCTCGCCGGGGTCGCCCTCGGCCAGGTAGATCCCCGAGTTCGCCGCGTCGGCGGCCTCACCGGCCAAGGGGACCAAACCCAGGTAGTCCAGCAGGTCGTGGACGTCTTCGGGCGCGGGTTCCTCGTGGGTGCTCGTCGCGTGGTGGGTGGTGGCCGGTTCCTTGCCGTAGAGCGGGAACTTGTTCTCCGGGTTCGCGGCCAGCACGTCCTCGACGTGGTCGACGTCGTAGGCGGCGGGCGCACCGTAGTCGCCGGGGCCGCCGGTGAGGCGGTGGACGAGGGCGCCCGCGTCGCCGCCGAAACGTTCCGTGCTCGACGGGGCTCGGGTGGCGTCTTCGGGGTCGTCGCGATCGGGTCGGTCGCGCAGGATGGCGGCGGGAGTGCTCAGCGGTGGTTCGTCGTCGTCCGAGAGGATGGCGGCAGGGGAATCGATGTGGTCGCGAACGCGGCCGTCGTCGTGCTTCGAGTTCCGGTCGCCTTGGTCGCTGCGGTCGTCCCGGTCGTCGCGGTCGCTTTGGTCGCCTTGGTCGCTGCGATCGTTGCGATCGTTGCGATCGTTGCGATCGCCGGAATTGTTCTTCCGGTCGCCGGAGTCGTCCTCGTCGTCCTTCTTGCCCGCGTTGCCGAGCACGACCTCGCGGGCGCCGCTCTCGTCAGCGCCCTTGAAGCCCGTGGACTTCTTTTCGCCGCCGTCGTTCTTCTTTCCGGAGTCGTCGGAACCCTTGTACTTGGCGCCCGCGTTGCCGAGCACGACCTCGCGAGCGCCGCCCTCGTCGGCGCCCTTGAAAGCCGCGGAGTTCGCTTTGCCGTCGTCGTTCTGTTTCGGGCTCGCCACCGGCTGGGGCGTGCCGATCATCCCCGGGACCGTGGCCGCACCGGCCGTGCCGTCGTCAGCGCCGGGAATGGCGATCCGCGGCCCGGCGTGCGCGGCGCCCGCCCCGATGAGCCCGAAGGCGACGGTGATGAACCCGCCCGCCGCGGCGTGGCCCAGCACCCGGCGTAGGTCGACCCTGGTATCTCGCATCATGCGCCCCTCGGTGGTCCGAAATGTCAGGTGCGGCGATGCTAGGTCGAGCCGGTACAGCCTCGATACATCCGGCGACGGACGGTGTTCGTCGATGCCGAAGGTGGTGCGGGTGCTGGATTCCGGCGACGCGCTCGGCTACAGCGGCACCCCGTCTCGTCGACGGCCCGTGGCTCCGCGATCACGGCGAACGTGGCCGACCGCCTGCGCGACAAGGAAACGATGGAGCCGCTGATCACCGCCTCCGGCCGCCGAAGCTGTCGGACGACGACCGGGTCGGGCAGTACCGGGCCGGCGCCGACCTGCGGATCCGGCTGTGGAGTGCCGTCGGCCGTGCCGAGCTCGCCGCGTTCCTGGTCGATGAAGCCGAAACCCCGCGGTACATCCACGCCCACCCGCGGGTCGTCCGGTGACCGCCCTCCCCGACCTGACGGGGAAAGTCGCCGTTGTCACCGGTGCGACCGGTGGCATGGGCCAGGTCATCGCCGCCGACCTGGTCCGCGCCGGTGCGCACGTGGTCACCGTCGCCCGCGATCCCGCTCGGGCGGACGCTCTGCGCGCACGCATCGGCGCCCCGGCGGCGACCATTGTGGACCGTTACGACCGGATCCACCTCCTCGTCAACAACGCCGGCGCGCAGTACTCCGAACACCTCGTCTCGGCAAATGTCGCCGGCGACACCCTCGACGACACCCGGCGGATCAAGCTCGCGGGCAAGCCCCGCCGACGGTGTCACCGGCCGCTACTTCAGCCGTGACACGGAATCGAGCACTTCGCCGGCTGACGCCGACCGGCCGTCCGGGATCAGATCTTGCCCGCCGCCACGTCGGCGAGGGTCACGCGGGAGGACTTGTAGTTCACCACGTAGTGCTTGGACGGTTCCGTCGTGGTGATCTCCTCACGGATCGGCAGGCCGTTGTCGGCGTTGATGATGAGGACGTCCGTACTGCCGTCCAGGATCGCGGGGGGCGCGGTGAGGGTCAGCGCGGCCTGGCCGTCGACAGTGGTCTTGCCGACGATCATGTCCGGGATGGTCGCGTACAGCTTCAGCACGCCCGCGCGGACCTCCGCGTCGGCCGCGTTGGCGAACAGCGCGTGTTCGTTGTTGCTCCACAGGTGGTTGTTGATCAGGTTTTCCAGGTCCTTGCCCGTCGGACGCGGTTTGGGGGCGGGAACCGGCTTGCCGATCTTGCGGAACAGCTCCGCGGTCTCCGCCTGGGCGGCCGCCCAGGCCTTGTCGGCCTCGGCGGGGCTCAGGCCGACTCCCAGAGCGTTGCCGGAGGCGGTGATCATCGCGATCCGGGCCTGGTCGACGTCGCCGTTCGCGGCGAGACGGGCCGCCGCCATCACGTTCTTGTCGTACGGCTGAGGTGGCTCGGCGTTGCCCTTGGCGACCGCGTGCGCCAGGGTCTTCATCGAATCGCCCGTGAACTGCAGGCCCTTGTCGGTGTAGAGGGTGTAGGAGAGGTCCGGTTTGCCGTCCGGCGTGAACTTCGTGTTGACGATCAGCGACGCGTCTCCGGGCTGCGTGCCGGCTGCCTTGACCGCGGAGGCCAGCTTCACCAGCGGCGCCTCGACCGCCGGCGGGGCCTCGACCGCCCGCGGGGCGGGGCCGGACGGACCGGCCGGGACGCTGCCGCCGGACGTAGCCAGCACCACAGCCGCCGCGACGGCTGTCGCGCCCACGGCGGCGACACCGGCTTTGGGCCAGGAGAACCAGCGCTTCGGCCGCACGACCGTCGCGACGGGTTCCGCCATCGCCGTCCGCAGTGCCGCGCGGGCACGGTCATAGGCCTCGGGACCGGGGGACGGCACGTCACGCAGCTTCTTCATGAGATCCATTTCGTCCATGGGGCTGTCTTTCACGTTGTCGGGACTTTCAGCAGCGCGACCACTTCGGGGGCTTCACGCAACGCTTTGCGCGCCTGGTGCAACAGGCGGCGGGCGGTGCCGGCCGGGATGTCGAGCACCCGCCCGGCCTCGGCGACGGTCAGGTCCTCCCAGGCGACCAGGCCCAGCACTTCCCGCTCTTCCGGTTTGAGCCGGGCCAGTGCGCGGCTCAGTAGCGCCTGCGTGTCCACGCGGACGTCCACCGCCGGCCAGGGATCCCAGTCACTCGCCACGCCGCTCAGGTCCGGCGCCGGCTCCTCGGCCGGCGCGGACCGCCAGTGCCGGCGCAGCCGGTTCAGCGCGACGCCGTACAACCACGGCCTGGCTTCGGGATACGAAAGGTCGTAGTTCGCACGGGACTCGTAAGCCGCCACCCACACATCGCCGAGCAGGTCCTCGGCGGCCTGCCGCCCGGCTCTGCGCGCCAGATAGTTCCCGAGCGCGGTCTCGTGCCGGCCGATCACTTCCACGAAGGCGTCGGTGTCTCCGCGCAGCGACCTACCGATCAGTTCCGCGTCTGACGACATGAAGCTCCTCGGGTTTCGCTTCGCCCTGACACCCGTCTTTGCCAACGCCCGCCCAAAGCGTTCAGGTCAGGTCACCCGATGAGGAACATCGCTGGTCAGGCGACGTGTGCGCTGGGGAGATGCCGGTTTCAGCTTCCGGACTGGTCGTCCGCGGCCGCTTCCTCGACGATCTCCGCGATCAGGATCGTGTCGTCGTCCACGGCGGCCTCCTCCGCGGTCACCTCGGCCGTCTCGAGGCTGTGCTTCTCGCGAAGGAACCGCTCGCGGTACAGGTGCTCGGCGTCGCTGGTCAGGTTGGACAGCAACCGTGCGTTGAGGCCGGCGCCGATCATGATTCCGACCACCGGCACGGCCTGGCCGAGCTTCTGCCTCGTCAGCCGCATCGCGAACCGCTCGTAGAACGCCCTGATGATCCGGGTGACGCCGTTCCGGTTCAGCTGGTCCCACGTCGCCCGGCGGGCGAGGTCGTTCACCAGCTTGTTCAGCTCGACGTACGCCATGCTCTTGCCGGTCTGCTGGGCCATCCCGAAGTTGAGGACGGCGAGCGCGAAGACCCGCTCCTGGGGCAGCTCGGTGTCGTAGCCGTAGTACGCGGCGGTGTGAGCGATCGCCCTCGTCATCGCGCCCAGGACCAGCACCGCGTCGGCCGCGATCGCCGCGGCCACCGTGCCCGCTCCGGGTGCCGCGCCGGCGCCCGCGCCGAGGATGCCGCCGGCTGACGCGAGCAGCTCGCCGCCGGAGACCGCCAGGCCGGCGCCCGCGCCCTCGACCGCGCTGAACGTCGTGTAGCTCAGGCCCAGGCGCGGCTTGGCCTTGTCGATGTCGGCCAGGTCGAGCCGGTGGATGTCGCTCAGCTCGCTGACGGCGTGCCCGCGCTTGGCGTACGCCGCGACGACCGCCTTCCGCCGCAACGTCGCTTCGCTGGCCTTGTTCACCAACGTCAGCAGTCCGTCGATCGAGTTCTGGACGACCGAGGTCAGCTGCTCCGCGCCCGGCACCTGCTCGAGCCGTCCCCGGGCGAGCCGGCCACCCTTGGCCACGCGCTCACGGACGCCCTGCGGCACGAGACGGCGTTCGTTGACCGCCAGCCGCTCCTCACGCCAGCGCTCGATGTCCTGCCACGCCGCCCGCTCGTACGGGCTCATCCGCTCGACGCCCACACCCTCAGCCTCGCAGGGCGCTGCCCGCCTGCCAAGCGCTCCAGCTGATCGCCCAGTCGCCGTGGCCGTTGTTGATGGACAGCTGGGGGCCGCCCGTGTTGGTGATTTCGACGACGTCGCCGACGTTGAAGTTGTCGAAGAACCACTTGGCGTTCTCGGTGTTCATGTTGAGGCAGCCGTTGGAGACGTTGTCCCGGCCCTGCACGCCGACCGTCTTCAGGTTCTCGTGCAGGTACTCGCCGTCGTTGGAGATCCGGACGTTCCAGTTCTCCGGCGCGCTGTAGTAGCCGGGGTCGCCCTCGCAGACGCCGTAGCTGCAGGAGTCCATGATCTTGTGCTCTTCCTTCCCCAGCACCGTGTGGGTGCCGTTGAAGGTCGGCGTCGGCCCCCGCGGCGGGGTGTTGGCGGTCTTGCCCATGCTGGTCGGCGCGGTCTTCACCAGCTGCCCGTTGTGGAACGCCTGGATCTGGTGCGTCTTGCCGTCCGCCTTGGCCACCCAGGAGTCGTGCACCTTGTAGGTGGCCGAGACGTCCTGGCCGCCGTACAGCCCGCCGCCGATCGGCGTGCCGAAGTTCGCGGTCTCGAGCTTCACCGTCGAGCCGGCCTTCCAGTAGTCCTTCGGCCGGAAGTGCACCTCGCGCTTGCCCACCCAGTACCAGCCGCCCTCCTGGGCCGGCGACGACGTCACCTTGAGCGACTTCTCCACCGTCGCCTTGTCGGTGATGTCGTGGTCGAACTTCAGGCCGATGATCAGGCCCACGCCGAAGTCACCCGACGCCGACTGGAACAGCGACGGCGTGGCGACGCCGGCCGGCTTGATCGTGTGCACTTCGCTGCGCTGCTCGGTCGCCGCGCCCGCCTCGTTCACGGCCGTGGCGACCACCTGGTAGGTGGCCGCGTACCGGAGGTGGTCGTTGCTGGTCCACGTCTTCTTGTCCGGCGACAGCTCACCCTTGACGCCGTTGCCGGTCTGCGGGTTGGTCACCGTGACCGTCTGCAACGTGCCACTCGACGCCCGGACGACGATCGGGTCCTTGGGGCTCAGCTGGTCCCCGCCCTCGAACGCCACCAGTGCGGCCGGCACCTCGGGCGCCGCCGACGTCCCGGCCGGTCCGGCCGCGCCGACCGGCTGCGCGGTCCCGTCGGTCTGTCCACTGCATGCGGCCAGCAGGAGGGCCACCAGGCCGAGCCCGGCGATGCGGATCGTTCTCACGATCCACTAGACGCGCCAACCCCGGCCCAAGTTGTGTAACGATCCGGTCAACCGAGGACGATCTCGGCCCACACGGTCTTCCCGGTGCTGCGCTGCCACTGCCCCCACGACACGCTCACCTGGGCGACCGCGCGCAGCCCGCTCCCGCCGCCGTCTCCCGCGCGGCGGACGCACGCCGTGTCGAGGCAGCCGTCGTCGACCTCGACGCACAGCCAGCCGGGACGGCGCAGCAGCCGGACCTGGCGGGGTGGCTCGCCGTGGCGCAACGCGTTCGTGACCAGCTCCTCGATGACGAAGAGCGCCACTCGCCGCTGGTGTCCCGGCAGGTCGCCCAGAACGCGCTCGGCCCACGCGCGGACCGCGGGCACTTCGCCGAGGTCGTCGGCGATCTCCAGCGCGACGACGCGGAGCTGCTCGTCCGTCTGGGGGAGCTGGTACGTCGTCATCGGCAGTCGCCTCTCACCACGGTGGCGCGGTCGGTGCGCCGCACAAGCGGGGAATACCCCGCCGGCGCGGAAGCCGAACCTGCGCTCGCGGTCAGCCCGCGACGACCTGCTCACTCCAGTCGCCGCCACCGTACGGCGGGGCGTGGACGGCGAGCTCGCCGGAGAACGGGGCCGGCTTCCACGGCCCCAGGACCCGCAGCTGGTAGTTGCCCACCGGGACGTTCTTGAACGTCGCGAAGCCGTTGGCGTCGGTCTTCGTGATCGCCTGGATGACGCCGTTCTCGAGCAGCACGACGTTCCGCTTCGCCACGCCTTCGCCGGCGTCGGGCTGGTTGTTGCCGTTCTTGTCGAGCCAGACCTGCCCGTGGGAGTCGGCGTGCATGCCGGGGACCTTGGCCAGGGCGCTGACGTACGGGGCGCCGCCGGTGTGGCCGTCGGACGCCGAGCAGTCGAGCCCGGTCAGGCCGGTGTAGGCCGCCTTGTCGGGCACCTTGCCGTGCGCCGTGAGCACGATCCGCCCGCCGGCGGCCAACGTGCCATCGCGGCGCCGGAAGTCGAACGCGCCCCACTGGTCGTCGGTGACCGTCAGCTCCGAACCGAAGCCGCCCGCGTCGCAGCTGAGGAAGAGGCCGGTCAGCGGCGTGCTGCCGGAGTTCGTCAACGTGACCGTGACCGTGCCGGTGTCGCCGGGCGCGTAGCTCGCCTTGTCCAGCGTGAGGGTTTCGTGCAGCACGTCGGACAGCGGCCGCACGGCTCGCACTTCGAGCGCCGTGTAGGCGCCACGGCCGTCCAGACGCATCTCGCCCACGGGCTGGTCGACCCAGCCGCCGGGGATCTTCTGGAAGGACAGGTAGGCCGTCCGGCTCAGCGGCACGCCGTCGAAGGAGAAGTGGCCCGTCGAGTCGGTGACGGCGACCATGTCCGACGTCGTCCCGACCCCGATGAAGTGCGCCTCGGCGCCGGCCAGGCTCTCACCCGGAGACAGCTTGCCGTCGCCGTTCGCGTCCCCGTACAGCACACCCGCGACCCGCTCGGTGCCGCGCGCCATCGGCAGCGTGACGCGCTGGATGTTGTCGCTGTAGTCGACGTCCTGCCCGCCGTAGACCTCGACGTGCACCACGGAGTCGCCGTCGAACGTGCCGAGCTGCCCGGTGAGGTGCACGGTCCGGGTCTCCCCCTGCGCGATGGTCGCGCCGGTGCCGCCGTCCGAGAGGTCTCCCCACTGGTTCCGGTTGCCCCAGAAGGGCGTCCCGGACTCGGAGTAGGCGGTGCCGAACGCACCGAAGGCGACGGAGTCCCCGATGTTGGTCACCGTCACGTCGAGCCCGACGGTGTCCCCGGAGAGCCACCGTCCCTGCTGAGCGACAACGGTGACTTTGAGGTTCGCCCCGGAAACGGCCGACGCGGGTGTGGCGGCCAGCCCGGCCATCACGAGTGCCGCGGCCAGCACGGAGGCCGGCCGCGTGAATCTGCCAGTAGGCATGGTTTTCTTCCCCCTTTGGGTTGTGGCAGCGAATCCAGGGCCGGACTGATGGACGGCAAAGAAGTCGCCCCGGGCCCTTCAGTCAATCCTTGAACGCCTGCGGCACTGCGGACAGCTGCTCGTCGAGGTTCCAGTTCGCGGGCTTCCACTTGACGTCGAACCAGGGCGCGCCACCGGACAACCACTGGGCGCGCTTCCGCAGCGTGCTGGACCGGCTGACGTCCTCGTACCCGAACTCCGTTCCGCAACACAGGCAGATCTCGAAATTCGGTGTGCGGCCGTCCTCCCCCCACGGGGGATCGTGCTGAAGCAGACCACACACACGGCAGTGAAGTTCTTCATTGGGCATTGAAGTAGTCCAGGTTGGTCGGATAGCCGTGCGTTGCCGGGTCGGGGACATAGTAGGTCCTGGGCACACCATCCTGAGTCATGACACCGAACTCCTGGGTGGTGGGATCGTACCTGACCACATCGCCGCTCGACCTGATCTTGGTCAGCACCCCGGGCCCGGGGTTCCTCAGGAACTCCGACGCTCTCTCGACGTACTGCTTCGCATTCTGCAACCCGGGGAAGTCCCCGCCGTGCTTGTTCCAGTGCTTCAAAGCGTTCTGAGGGCCGCTCAACTGCTTCGTCGAAGACCAGATCGGGCAGTTGTGGACCAAGACCGGCGTGCCACCGGCTTCGACGTAATAGGTGTGGACGGTGTCGACGCTGAGGTTGTAAGTCCGCTCGGCACCGGCGTGGCGGTACGTGCCGGCTACGAGCACGTACGCGCCGCCCACGGTCAGCACCCGGTCACCCGACCTGAGATCGGCAGCGGCCGTCCACGCCCGCCCCACCGCATCCCAGAAGAGGTGATGTGCCGTTGTCGAGACGCTCTCGAGGCCATGACCGGTGACCAGGTACAGGTCGACGAAGTCCCGGTCCGTGTCCGTCGTGTGCAGTGCCACGACAGCGTGATGTTCCTCGTCGCCCTCTTCGGGATCCGTGTTGGCGATCTGATCGCCGACGTGGACGTCCGCGATCGCCTTGGTGCTCCCGTCGGCCATCAGGACGGGCGTCGATCCGGGAAAACTGTTGCACCCGAACGCCGCCCGTTCGGCTGCGCCGTCAGCGGTCATCGTGCCGGCGACTCCTTCGCCCGCAGCTGTCTCACCCGCCGCGGCCCCGGCGGCCGATCCGGCACCCATCGCCCCGAGCAGGAGCAACGACGACAGGTCGTCCATGACCACGTCGTTGAACCGCTTTTCGCTCTCACACTCCTCGAAGTGCTCCACGCAGTACAAAGCCGCGATCACCTTCGCGCCGGCGACGTCGTCGCCGTGGCCCTGGAGGTAGACCCAGGCCTCGTGGCAACCACGCTGGCCGTAACAGGCCATTTCGTCGCCGGTGCCGGTGGCCGTGCTCCAGAACGGCCGTGGTCCGTCGCTCTGCATGGCGAGCGACGACCACAGGCTGATCAGGCGCTGAGGGTCGTTCGTGATCGGCGAGTACTTCTTGACGTGACCGCGGACGACCTCTCGCTGCTTGCTGCACGCGGACCCGCGCTTACAACCGCTGTTCGCCGCGATCTTGCGGAAGCTGTCGATCGACTGCTGACTGTAGCCGCGCTGCTTCATGAAATACGCGCGGTTGTCGACGTAGTTCGGGTCCGACATCGCCTCGCCGGTGCCGCACAGGACGCCGTCCGGGCCGCACTCGGCTCCCCACATCTGGCCGGTCGGGTCGCTGAACGAAACCGGGCTGTTGTTGCTGTAGCTGTACGCGTTCAGCGCCTGGGGGTTGCCCGTGTCCAGCATCGGATCCGCCGTCAGGAAGCGGCCGGACAGCGGATCGTAGTCCCGGGCTCCCAGGTGGGTCAGGCCCGTCGTGTTCTGGTAGCCGCCGAGGAAACCGTGCTTGTCCGCCCAGCTCGGCGGGGGTGTTCCGCGGTTCGCGCCGTACGGGTCCTGCCAGCGCTTCGAGACCGCCAGGTTGGCCGCGTCGACCGTGGCGTACGTGGTCCCCTGGTGGTCCGTCAGCTTCCAGCTCAGGCCGGTCGACGACGTACGGGACGCGATCACCTGGCCGTTGTAGCTGTAGAAGCGGGTGCCCGAGGCGAAGCTTCCGCCGGTGGGGACGAACAACTCCATGTCCCCCACGGAAAGCGTTGCCCCGCTCGGGTCCTTCGTGATCAGGACGCCGCCGTCGGCGTCGTAGAGGTAGCTGCTCTCGGCGCCGCTGGCCTCCTTCGCCGTCGCGACGCGGCCTTCGGCGTCATACGTGAACGTCTGGGCCGCGCCGGCCGGGCCGCGGGTCTTCGTGCTGCCGGTCTCCGTGTAGTCGTAGCTCGTCGCGGTCGTGCCGCCCGGCCCCGTGGTCGTGACGGCTTCCACCGCGTGCGGGCGGGTCTCGCCGGGCGCCGGGTACGTCGAGCCGGTCGTGATGTCTCCGGCGGCCGTGTGCTGGACCTGGGTCTTGCGGTTGCCCGTGTCGTCGAAGGTCCAGGACGTCCAGTACGGGGCCGCACCACCGATGCCGGCCGTGGCGGGTTGCGCGGCGCAGTCGCCGGACGTCGGCGTCCACGCTTCCGTGAGCCGCTGCAGGTAGTCCTGCCGGAAGCACTGGACGTCGGCCTTCGCGCCCTGCGGGGTGTCGGCGACCTTCGTGAGGTTGCCGACCTGGTCGTAGGTGTAGGCGCGGTTCGCGATCGAGTAGTCGGACGACGTCGAACGCTGCGCCTGGACGGTTTCGAGCCGGTTGGTGCCGTTGGTGTAGGTGTTGGTGACCGCGACCTGGAACGGGCTGTCGTCGTTGTTGAAGTCGGTCCGCAGCACCTGGCCGAGCGGGTTGTACTCGGTGAGCGAGACCAGCTTGGTGCCGCCGCCCGACGAGTTGGCGGCCAGCATGGTCTTCGGCGCGCCGTTGCCGTAGTAGCCGAACGACAGCTCCTCCGCCGGCAGGCCGCCCTTCTCGGGCGTGTTCGTGGTCTGCACCGCGCCGGTGTTCGGCTCGTAGGTGACGCCGAACTGGTAGCTGCCCGAAAGGCCCTTGTCCCCGGCCGGGATGGTGACCTTGCTGCCGGTGGGCCGGCCGGCGGTGTCGTAGCCGGTGGTCTCCTTCGTGTACGCCTTGGTCCCGACGTAGCGCGTCGAGCTCGTGGGCTGCCCGGCGAGCAGCGTGTCGTAGGTCCACCCGGCGATCTTGGCGCCGGTCGCCACGGGCCCGTCGAACTCGGCGGTCTTGCGGCCGAGGTTGTCGTAGGTGTAGCTGATCAGCCGGTTGCGGGCGTCCGTGGTGGTCAGCAGCCGCCCGGCCGCGTCGTAGGTGTAGGTCGTCTTGCCCGTGTCCGGGTCGGTCGACGAGGTCTTGCGGTCCTTGAGGTCGTACTCGAACGACCAGACGTTCTTGCCGGTCGTGTCGGTGACCGTGGCCTGCTTGCCGCTGCGGGTGTAGGTGTAGGTCGTCGTGTCGGCGGGCGACCCGGCGGTGTGCTTCGCGGGGTCCTTGTACTGCAGGAGCTGGACGGTCTGCCCGAGCCCGTTCGTGACCGTGGTCGACGCCGTGCCGCCGTTCGGCGGGATCGTCGTCGTGCGGTCGCCGTCCGGGATGGTCGTCGACCGCCACTGCTCCACGGCGTTGAGCAGGTAGGCGCTGCTGCGGGGGCTGCCCGCGCTGTCGAAGGTGGCCAGCGTCGTGTTCGGGACCGAGGCGTCGTCGGCGACGTACAGCGTCGCCGAGGGGGCCGCGCTGTTCCAGTAGGCGTTGTGGGTCTTGTACGTGCGGCCCTGGGAGTCGTAGAAGGTGTCGGTGATGATCCGGCCGGGGCCGTCGTCCGTGCGCGGCGCCTGCGTCTGGATCGTGCGGCCGAGCCCGTCGATCAGCGTGTACGAGGTGGCGTACTGCCCGTTGGCGAGCAGGCTCTTCGTCGCGACGTTGCTGACGCCGCCCACGTTGTTGACGCTGTAGGCGTAGGTGACGTCCGCCGGCGCGTTCAACGCCTTGCTGTGCCCGGGTTTCCACACCGAGAGGACACGCCCGAGGGCGTCCTGGGTGGCGTCGGTCCGCAGCCCGGAGGCGTCCTTGCTCGCGACCGTCGCGCCGGAGACCGGGTCCAGGTACTTGGTGGACGTGAACTTGGGCGCGCCCGCCACCCCGGTGACCGGTGGTGTGGTCGTGTCGACCTGGGTGACCGGCCCGCCCTTGGCCGGGGTGTAGGCCGTCGTGCTGGTCAGGCCGAGGGCGTCGGTCGCGCTCACCACCCGGCCGTAGTCGTCGTACACCGTGGTCGCCGCGGGCGACTTGATCTTCTCGGCGCCGCCCGCGGGCCAGTCGTCGAGGCTGTCGATCCGGGTGATGATCCCGGTCGTGGGTGCGACGCCGAAGGCCTGGTTGTCGTAGGAGGTCCGGCTGTCGCCGATGATGTTGCCCGGTCCGGGCGGGTTCGTCCGGTCGTCGCAGACCCCGGAGATCTTCCGCACCTGGCTCGAGAAGTTCAGCAGCCAGCCGGCGGTGTTCTCGAGGTACGTCGTGAGGGTGCAGCTGGTCTGCTTCGGGTCGCTCGTGTCCCCTTCGGACTGCACCGCGGTCACGAGCCCGTACTTCCCGTGGGTGGTGTGCGTCCGCGAGACCCGCCAGGTGCCCGTGGTGTCGAGCCAGGTGCGGGCCCGGCTGGTGTCGGTGTCGGTGTAGGCCGCGGTCCGGCCGTCGGCGTCGGTCGCCGTGGCGTCCGAGACCCACGGCTCGGCCAGCGTGCCGCCGACGACCTGCCCGTCCCGGTAGGTGACGGTCTCCCGGGTGAAGCCGGCGACCTCCTTGCGGTCGGTGACCGACTCGTGCCAGTTCGGGCTGGTGACCGTCGCGCCTTCCATGCCCCGCAGGTAGTACGTCTCGGTCGTCACCGGCGGACCGGACGGGTCACCGCCCTCGACGCCGAGCCCGGTGGTCGTCTTGACGTCGCCGTACCCGCGCCACTGCGACCACGTCCGGTACTTGGGGTCGCTGAACGGGTCGTCGTCGTAGTGCCAGGCGCCGCCGCCGAGGTAGTCGTAGTGGGTGACCTTCTTCTGCGGCTGCTGGGTGGTGTTCGCGTCTTCGATGACGTCGCTGACCCGGAACTTGGTGAAGTAGTCCAGGACGGGGTCGGTCGCGCCGGGCGGGCTCCAGTACACCGGGTAGCACGACAGCGTGTTGTTCTTCAGGTTCGCCGGATCGGGCATCGGCCCGCCGGGTTTGCACTCGGCGTCCGCGTACTTGATCGTGGTGAGCCCGCCCTGGGGCGTGGTGATGGCGTCGATCCGGTTGCGGGTCAGCGCCGTGTACTGGCTGGCGGGGTCCACGCGGTTGGCCATCGGCTTCGGGTGGAACGTCGTCGCGGGCAGCGTGATCGCCGCGCCCACGGTGTTCGGGCTCGTGATCTTCCCGGTTTCGGTGATCGAGTCCAGCCACAGCGCGGGCTTGTTGCCATCGGTGGTGGGCGGGTACGACT
This sequence comes from Amycolatopsis sp. NPDC104819, assembly GCF_055583145.1. Classification (NCBI taxonomy): domain Bacteria; kingdom Bacillati; phylum Actinomycetota; class Actinomycetes; order Pseudonocardiales; family Pseudonocardiaceae; genus Amycolatopsis; species Amycolatopsis sp. NPDC104819. The sequence continues at coordinate 303,895 of NZ_JBVJON010000007.1, forward strand.
GCTTGAGCGCCCACTCGCGGACCGGCTTCCACCCCGTGCCGCCGTCGCTGACCTGGGTCGTGATCTTGGTGTAGCGCTTGCGGGAGAAGAACGACGGCGAGTTGTAGACGCAGACGGCGCCCTGGTTGCAGATCGTCTCCGAAGGCACGTCCGGCCACGACGTCGCGGTCCCGGTGTTCAGCTGGCCGGGGTCGCAGGTGATCGTGCCGCTCGGGAGGCACCGTTCGGCCGTGTCGAACAGGACCTGGGCGGGCGCGTGGCTGAACGTGTCGGCGACGTGGGTGTTGAACCCGTATTCGATCTTCTGCAGGTACCCGCTGCGGGTGTAAACAGTGCCGGGGTTGTTGGCCGTGGACGCGTTGCGGTTGAGACCGTAGTAGTTGGTTTCGGGCTGGTAGTAGTACGAAACGGCGTTCCCGTGCGGGTCGACGACGTAGTCGAGGTTCCACCGCCAGGCGCGGTTGCACCAGGACGCGGCGTAGGTGGTGGCGTTGCAGGGCTCGTTGGCGTTGTTCCCGAACACCGGCACGGTCCACGTCGACTGGGTTTCCGCCTTGCCTGATGCCCAGCCCGGCAGGTGGTTCAGGCCGAAGAAGTACTGGACGCCGTCCGGTGTGGTGACCTTCCAGTATTCGCCGAACTTGTCGCCGTTGGCGCCACCGGTGAGCCGCTCGACCCGGGTGCCGTCGTCGTCCTGCGGGTGCCAGGTGCCGGTGTTCTTGTCGAAGATGAGATCACCGTTCGCGCCGGCGAAGGAAATCGTCGCGTTGTCCTTGTACCAGCACAGGTCGCCGGTCTTCGTCTGGTTGTTGTTGCCGCCGAGGTCCTGGCTGCAGCCCTTGTACCGGCGTTCGATGAAGCCGCCGCCGGAGAGGCTCCAGCCGTCGCCGATCCCCGAAGCCTGGTTGTTCGTGGCGGAGGTGAGGCCGTCCGCCGAGCCCGAGGAGTAGTTCAGGCTGACCGAGGGACCGGTGCCGCCGAGCGCGGCGGGGGTGCCGATCGGGTACGAGTAGTCGAAGTCCGCCGCCGAGCCGCCGGCCGTCCAGGAGCCGGCCGGCTTCAGGTCGGTCGCGCCGAAGTCACCGCCGCCGCCCTTGGTGTCGGCTTCCGCGGCCACCAGCATCGAGGTGGCCGCGGTGCTCTGCCGCGCTCCGGCCGGGGCCGCCGGCAGCGTGACGTCGGCGGCGACGTGCCGGGTCTTGGTGTTGTTGTCCGAGCTCAGCGGGGTGCCCACGCGGCACTCGGGCTTGTCCGGGGTGCTCAGCAGGCAGGGCGGGTACTGCACGAGGTGCAGGCGGCCGCCGAAGTCGCCGCCGTACGCGTCGCCGAAGGTGTGGTAGTCGACGTCGACGGTCACCGGCCCGCTCGTGTCGCCAGCCACTGGCTCTACCCTGACCAGCACTCCCTTGACCCCGGTCTTGGCGCTCGTGGCCTGGTCGACGGTGCTGATCCGGACCTTGCCCGCGCCGCGGCGCGCGGTGGCCGCCGCCCGCACGACGCCGACCGCCTGCCCGGCGGGCGCTTTCGCCGCTGTGGCGAGGTCGACGTCGGCCGACCCGGCCGCCGGCCAGTTCACCTTCGCCGGCGTGACCGACGCCGCGGCGGCGGCCGGGACGGCCCGGAACCCGCCGTCGACACCGGCCACGGAGCGGGTCTGCTGCAACGGGGGCAGGTCCCAGCCCAGTCCGTGCCAGCCGCCGGCCGCGGCTTCCGCCGCCGCGGTCTGGGCCGAACCCAGCAACACGACGGCGAGACCGAGGGCCAGTGCCCTTCTGCTCCGGGTGAAGCGCGCGAGAGTCATGTCAGCCTGCCTAAGTGTGGTTGGCGCTCGACGCGCCGGAAGCCGGTGCTGGGCTAGTGGGTGACGTCGAAGAGGGTGCCGGGGTCGTCGGCCCGCTTGTCGGTGGTGATCGCGTCGGCGCCGCGCAAGCCGGAGTAGACACGCACGCCGGCCAGATCGCCATACCAGGTGTCGCTGCGCTGTCCGGTCCACACGCCGTGGCCGAGGAAGAGACCGCCGCTGGAGTCGCGAGCCGTGACCCCGCCGCCGTCGGGAGTGTTGACGTAGAAGCTCTGCTTCGCCCCGTTGACGTAGAGCGCCATGTAGCCGGTCGCGGCGTCGTAGGTGGCAGCCAGGTGAGTCCAGGTGTTGTCGGCCGCCTCGGCATCGCTCAACACGATCCGGCTGTCGTTCCCGGTCGCGGACGGGGACAGCAGGAAGCTCCACCGGGGACGCAGCTTGCCCGACGTGTCGGCCCACGGCCGGTAGCCGAGCAGCAGCGGCGAAAACTGCGTGTCGGCGGTGCTGACGACGGCGCGGGGCGACGGGTCGACCGGGCCGTTCACGGTGGCGTCCGAAGCGGTCCACGAGTGCTTGACCCAGGCTTCGACCGTGAACGACTTGTCGGTCCGCAGGGCGGCCGGCTTGGTCGTCGCGACCTCGCCACCGTTGACGGTGAACTTCGCGGCGCAGGCCACCGGAGCGCCCGAGGCGTCCGTCTCCATGCCCAGCGAGACCCCACCGGACGGCGTGCCGGTGGACTTCGCGACCGAGTCCAGGTAGCTCAAGCCGTTCGTCGCGGCGATCTGGTCGTCCGTGAGGCTGTGCGCCCAGACCCGGCCCTGGTCGAGGAGGCCCTTGAACGGGTTGCTCCCACCCGGTTCCGCGCCGAGCAGCAGCGGCCCGTTCGCCGTCCACGCCGTCGGCACGGGCGCGTCGGCCTCGCGGACGCCGTTCACCGAGAGCCGGATGCGCGTCGCCGCCCGGTCGAACACCGCCGTCAGCAGTGTCCACTTCCCCGCCTGGGGCACCGAGGTTCCGGCCGCCCAGGTCATCGACGCCGCGGCGTTGTCGGCCGCGGACACCCCGAACGCCCAGCGGTTGGCCGGCTTGTCGTAGCGCAGGACGAAGTTCGCCGTGTGCGCCCCGGCCTGCGACAGGACGGTGTAACCGGCGTTCAGGTCGGCCGGGTTCACCCACGCCGACACGGTGAACGAGCTGGCCGTGTCCACCACCGGACCGGGGGTGGCGCCGTAACCGTTGACGCCGTCGAGCTGCAGACCGCCGCCGTCGTGGCCGGGCACCCAGGTGTGGCCGCCCGTGATCGTGAGGTCGTTTCCGTAGCCGGTGCTGTCCGTGGCGGCGTTGCCGCTGGTCTGCCCCAGCGCCCAGCTCGCCTGCAGGGACGGCACCCGCGAGGTCGCCGAGGCCAGCTCCGGACCGCACCCCTCGGCCAGCCCGTAGTTCGCGAGCGGGACCGCCGTCCCGGCCAGGTCGTGCACGTCCTGGCCGGACAGGGTGCGCTGCCAGACCTGCAGGTCGTCGAGCCGGCCGTGGAAGAAGTCGGTGCGGGCCCCGGCCCACTTGCCGGCACCCAGCACGGCCGGGCCGGTCGCGGTCCACGGGCGGGCGATCTCCGTGCCCTGCTTGGCCCCGTCGACGTACAGCGTGGCGGCCCCGGTCGCGGCGTCGTAGGTCGCGGCCAGGTGCGTCCACACCCCGACCTGCGGTGGCCCGCTCGCCACCACCCGGACGTCACCCGGCGCGGCCTGGTCCCCGGCCGTGACGCGCAGCGCCCAGGCGTTGCGTTCCTTGTTGTACTGCAGGATGAACGGCGCCGACTGCGTGCCGTCCTGGGCGAGGACGGTCTGCGAGTGCGCGGTGTCGGCGAGCTTCGCCCAAGCGGCCACGGTGAACGACTTCGCCGGGTCGAGGACCCGGTCCGACGTCTGGGCGTAGCCGCTCGTGCCGTCCAGCTCGATCGCGCCCTTCGCGCCCTCGCTGTACCCGCTGGTGTCGGGGTGGGTCCAGGTGGTCCCGTGGTTGTAACCCGGCTGCCGGGTCACCCCACCGGACAGCGTCGCCGGGTGCGCGGCGAGACCGGTGTTGCCCGGCGTCGCGGCGGCACTGTCCACAAGAGACGTTCCCGACGGCTCGTCCGCGCCCCACGCCGCGACCAGGTTCTTCGCCGGCGTCAGCGGCTGGACGTGGTAGGAGCAGGACGGCCCGTCCAGCGCCGGGTTGGAGTCCGGGATGACCAGGCAGGTCGCGTTGGGGCTGGGCATGCCCGCCTTGTTCACCGACTTGACCCTGATCAGGTTCTGGTTGCCGTTCACCGCGATCGTCTTCAGCGCCGCGGTGGCGACCACCTTGCCGTTGGCGTCGGTGCTCTGGACCGCCGGCGCGGTGGGTGATCCCTGCGGCTGCGGCTCGGAACCGTCCGTCGTGTAGATGAAGTGGTCGATGTCGTAGAGGCCGTCGGTGGCCAGGTAGGTCCACACGCTGAAGTCGGCCGCGTCCCCCTGCACCTTCGGATCGGTCCAGGAGGCCATCGCGACGTTCGGCGGCAGCGGGACCTTGGTGTCCACGGTGAACTCGCAGTTGCCGACCCAGTTCGACCAGAGCTCACCGTCGTAGGCCTGCATCGACCAGTTGTAGACGCCGTCCTCGTTGATCCAGCCGGGCGGGACCGCGGCGAGCTGCGCGGTCGCCTGCTGGTTGGGGCCCGCGGTGCCCACCGGGACGACGTTCGCGGCGTTGTCGTGGATGTAGACGTTGTGGCCGAGCGCGCCGTAAGCCAGCGCGAACTTGCCGTAGACGGTGCCGCCGTCCGGGTCGGACAACCGGCCCGCGATCTGCGGCGTCTTCGTGTAGACCCACGGCCGGTTCGCCCCCGAGGTGCACGGCAGCCGGCCGTTCTGCATCGTCAGGCTCGCCGGCGGGTTCGGGTACGAGTCGTAGTTCACCGCGAAGTACGGGTTCAGGTCGAACCGCCGCCAGGCGGCCATCCCGTCACCTTCGTTGGCGGCCGCCAGCGCGAACCACGTGTTCTGCCACCGGTTCGCGGCCGCGTCCTTGGCAGCCCGGGTGGCGTCGAACTGCCCCGTCACGCCCCCGGCGTCGTGGCAGTTCGCGACGTTCATCGTCGAAACCTGGTACACCCAGCCCGGTTGCGCGTTCCACGTGGTATCGGGCGTCGCCGGGTTCGCCAGCCACAGGCCGGTCGGCGCCGGGGAGCACGAGTAGCTGTGCTGGATCGTGGTGTTGAGCGACGCGCTGTGCACCACGGTCCCGGCCAGCCGGGCGCTGTTCATCTGGAGATAGGACCTCGACGTGCCGGCGCTGTCGTAGTTCTCGTAGCCGGCCTTGAGGTTCGACAGGTCCCCGGTCGAGGCGTTCCAGTTCTTCGCACCGGGGTAGCCGGACTGGACCACGACGTGCGACTGGATCCCGCACGAGTCGCACCAGCTGTCCGGATCCAGCGAGACCGGGTACCGCGTCGCCGGGTCGGCCAGGAACGCCTGGTCCGGCGTGATGGTGACCTTGTCCCGGGTGAGCGCGACGTCCATCACCGCCTCCCGCCGTCCGCCGCCCTCGCCGAGCTGCTGCTCGGCGGGCGAACCGGCGCCGGTGGAGTCCCACATCCGGGACGCGTCACCGGAGAACACCACCTGCCCGGCGGTGTCCTTGACCTCGAGCCCGTCGGTCGGCGCGGGCTGCGCCGGGGTGCCGCGGCCTTCGCCTTCCGCGACCTCGACGGTCGTGTTGCGGGTGTGCAACCCGAAGGGGATCTCCCGCAGCTTCGGGTTCTTCGCCGCCTCCGGCGTCTTGATGACCAGGTTTTCGGTGAAGCCGGCGGCCACCGCCTTCACGGTCAGGTCGACGCCGGGCAGCACCTCGGGGTAGACGGCCGTGTCGCCGGTCAGCACCGGGACCGGCAGGTCGGCGATCCACTTCAGCCCGACCTCTTTCCCGTCCTCCCCCGCCTTCACGACGGGCTCGGCGGCCGAGCCGGCGCCACCCGGGTTGAGCTTGACGTCGACGGTGATCGCCTTCGGCCCGAGCGAGCCGTCCGCGCGCCGCACCAGGGTCGTGTCGACCGGTGCCCACGTGGCGCCCTGCTTGACCCGCACCGGGTGGACGTACTGCGTCATCGTCCACGAGCCGTCCGGATTGGCCAGCGTCCGCGACGTCTCGGTGGTCTCCGACGACACCTCGACCTGCTTGCCGCCTTCACGTGCGTAGGACGTAGCCGTGACCTCGTCCGGCGCCGAATCCGGCACCACCGCGGCCGGTGCGGCGTGTGCCGGTGTGACCGTCACCACGGTTGCGGCGCCCATCGCGGCGCAGAACAAAAGAGCGCGCCAACGCGCACCGGAAGAACGCACGAGATCCCCCTCGTCAAAAGCAACCAGCCGTTGCTGAGCCCCCGACGAACCCGCGATCACGATGCCAAACCCGGCGAAGATCCGAAATAGGCCGATCAGCGCAGTCACGGCCGGACGCCGAATCGGCGCACTATCGCGGTGACGAATAGAGAGACGGCAAAACAGACATATATCGCCAATTGCCAAAACTCCCACTCTGGACATCTCGGCCAACTCCGGCGCGCGTGGTCATTCGTTCCGGCGCCGATCCCAGGCGAACGCCCCACGGGGGCTGTCCGGACGAGAAGTGCACAAGAGCCCACCCGGTGCGCAAGTGCCAAACCGGGACGGCGTGCGGAAACTTGACAACACACTCGAAGATCACCCGCGCGGGTGATCGAGAGGACCTATCGTCCGTGTATCCAAAACCGCATACGGGCCGGCAACAGCGGGCTGCCTTGACTGGGGCGCATGCCTCACAGCGATGCAGCACAACGCGGCCGGGTGGTCGCCTCCGGGCGGTCCGGCACCGGGATCGCCGTTTTCGGGTGTGGGCCGGATGAAGCCGCGCTGTTCCGGGAGCTCGGGCCTCGCCTCGGGGTGATCCCCGCCGTCACCGAAGCCACCTTGTCCGAGGTCACCGTGGGGCTGGCTCTAGGGCATCGGTGTGTCAGTGTCGGGCACAAGACCCCGGTCGGGAACTCCACGCTGCTCGCCCTCAGCCAGGCCGGGGTCGAATACATCTCCACCAGGAGCATCGGGTTCGACCACATCGACGTCGAGTACGCGGAAAGCGTCGGGATCACCGTCGGGAACGTCGCCTATTCGCCGGACAGTGTGGCCGACTACACCGTGATGCTCATGCTGATGTCCTTGCGCCACGCGAAGTCCGTCGTCCGGCGGGCCGACGTGCACGACTACCGGCTGCACGACGTGCGTGGGAAGGAACTGCGTGACCTGACCGTCGGGGTGGTCGGGACCGGCCGCATCGGCGCCGCGGTCATGGACCGGCTGCGGGGGTTCGGCTGCCGGATCCTGGCGCACGACCTGCGGCCCGCGGCCGGGCACGTCCCGCTCGACGAGCTGGTGCGGCAGAGCGACGTCGTCACGCTGCACACGCCGCTCACCGCGGACACGTACCACCTCCTCGACCGCCGGCGCATCGACCGGATGAAGCCCGGCGCGTTTGTCGTCAACACCGGACGCGGTCCGCTCCTGGACACCGAAGCCCTCCTTTCGGCGCTGGAAAGCGGACGGCTGGGCGGTGCGGCGCTGGATGTCGTCGAGGGCGAAGAGGGAATCTTCTACGCCGACTGCCGGGGCAAAACCCTGGAAAGCAAAACGCTGCTGCGACTGCAGGAACTGCCGAACGTGCTCATCAGCCCGCACACGGCCTACTACACCGACCACGCGCTGAGCGACACCGTCGAAAACTCCATCGTCAACTGCCTGAACTTCGAAAGCGGGAAAGCATGACCAGGGTGAAGATCGGAATTCTGTTCGGGGGCGTTTCCGAGGAGCACCCCATCTCCCTCAAGTCCGCCCGGGAAGTCGCGAAGAACCTCGACACCGCGAAGTACGAGCCGGTCTGGATCGGGATCACCGAAAGCGGCGCCCACCGGCTTTGTGCCGGGCCCGGGTTCGACGGCTCCCGGCCGGCCGTGCTGGTCCCGGACCGCGGGGTGCGCGGGCTGCTCGTCCTGGAGGACGGCCGGTACGAGACGATCGGGCTGGACGTCGTGTTCCCCGTGCTCCACGGCAAGCTCGGGGAAGACGGCGCCACGCAGGGCCTGCTGGAGCTTTCCGGTATTCCGTACATCGGCTGCGACATCCAAAGTTCCGCACTGTGCATGGACAAGTCGCTCGCTTACACCGTCGCCCGCGTCGCGGGGATCGCGACGCCGGACTTCTGGATCGTCGCGGCGGACGAGAAGCTCGATCCCGATTCGCTCTCCTATCCCGTTTTTGTCAAGCCGGCCCGGTCGGGGTCGTCCTTCGGGGTCAGCAAGGTGACGCAGAAGGAGGATCTGCCCGGTGCGGTGGAAACCGCGCGGCAGTACGACTCGAAGGTGCTGGTCGAAGCCGCCGTTGCCGGCAGTGAGGTGGGCTGCGCGATTCTGGGGAACGACACGGACCTGGTCGTCGGCGAGGTGGACCGGATCGCGCTGTCCCACGGGTTCTTCCGGATCCACCAGGAAAGCACGCCCGAAACCGGGTCCGACAACTCGGTGGCGATCGTGCCCGCCGACGTCCCGGCCGAGACGCGCGCGCTCGTCCAGGAGACGGCGAAGGCCATCTACCAGGCCCTGGGCTGCCGCGGGATCGCGCGGGTGGACATGTTCCTCACCGAAGACGGCTCGGTCGTGCTCAACGAGGTCAACACCCTGCCCGGGCTGACGTCCTACAGCCGTTACCCGCGGATGATGGCCGCCGCCGGGCTGTCCCTCGGCGACGTGATCGACCGGCTCGTTTCGTTGGCCTTGAAGGGGAAACTCCGATGAAGGACGACTTCGTCCACGTGGACGAGCTCGTGCCCGGCGTGCGGTGGGACGCCAAGTACGCCACCTCCGACAACTTCACCGGCCGACCGGTCGACGGTTACCTGGCCAACCGGATCGTCGGCACGCGGGCGTTGTGCGCGGCACTCGAAACGGCGCAGGAGAAGGCCGAATCCCTCGGCTTCGGCCTGGTGCTGTGGGACGGCTACCGCCCGCAGCGCGCCGTCGACCGGTTCCGGCAGTGGTCGAAGGAGCCGGAGGACGGGCGGACAAAAGCGCGGCACTACCCGAACATCCGCCGGTCCGAGATGTTCGAGAAAGGTTACGTCGCCGCCCGGTCGGGCCACAGCCGGGGCAGCACCGTCGACTTGACGCTGTGCCAGCTGGCCACCGGTGAGCTCGTGGCCATGGGCGGCGGGCACGACCTGATGGATCCGGTCTCCCACCACGGGGCCGCGGGGATCACGCCGGTCGCGGCGCAGAACCGGCGCGACCTCTGCGCCGTCATGGAGGCCTGCGGGTTCGCCCGGTACGACCACGAGTGGTGGCACTACACGCTGAAGGACGAGCCCTATCCGGACACGTACTTCGACTTCCCCGTCACCTGACCGTCAAAGGGCGGCGGGTGAGGTCAGCACCGGGAGCTGCACCGTCACCCGGAGCCCGCCGGCCGGCCGGGGCGTCAGGTTCAGGATTCCGTCGTGGGCGCGGGTGATGCTCCGGACGATGGCCAGGCCGAGGCCGACCCCCGCGTGGTCGCCGCTGCGGATGCGCTCGGTGCCGCGCTGGAACGGCTCGGTCAGCGTCGAGACCAGCTGGGGGCTGAGCTTCTCGCCGGTGTTCTCCACCGTGAGCATGACAAACCCGGAGCGGACGGCCGTGTCGATCTGCACGGAGCCGTTTTCGGGCAGGTTGTGGACGATCGCGTTGTGCAGCAGGTTCGTCGTCAGCTGCAGCAGGAGGACGGGCGAGCCGATGCTGGACGTCAGGTCGCCGGACGTCTCGATGGTGACGCCGTGCTTCTCCGCCAGCGGCAGGAGCGTCTCGGCGGCCTCTTCCGCGATCAGCGACAGGTCGACGTCCTCGCCGTTGAACGACCGCTGGTCGGCGCGGCTGAGCAGGAGCAGGGCTTCGGTGAGCTCGATGGCCCGGGCGTTGGCGGCGCGGAGGCGGTCGTCGAGGTCGGCGCGGTCGCGGTCCGGGTCGGTGCGGGCGACGTCGAGCAGGGTCTGCGTGATCGCCAGCGGGGTCCGCAGCTCGTGGGACGCGTTGGCCGCGAACCGCTGCTGCCCGGCGACGTGCGCTTCGAGCCGGGCGAGCATGGCGTCGAAGGCGTCGGCGAGCTCGCGGAACTCGTCCTTGCGGCCCGCGAGCCGGACGCGGTGCGACAGCGACCCGCTGGTGGCCATGCGGGTGGCCTGCGTGATGCGCGTCAACGGCGCGAGCATCCGGCCGGCGAGCACCCAGCCGCCCGCCAGGCCGAACACCAGCAGGAACACCATCACCGCGGCGGCCGACGGCGCGAAGGCGCGCAGGAGGAACCGGCCCGGGGGCGCGATCACCACGCCCATGGTCTCCTGGGCCAGCCGCTGGTAGCCCAGCAGGAACACCGTCACGGCGGCGAGCAGCAAGGTGCCCGAGACCATGACGATCCCGGCGTAGCTGAGGGTGAGCTTGAGCCGAACGCTCATCCCGGGCGCCCTATCCACGGTCTTCGCCCTCCGATGGGGTGTCGATGCGGTAGCCGACGCCCGGCACCGTGGTGATGACCCACGGTTCGCCGAGGCGCTTGCGCAGGGCCGAAACCGTGATGCGCACGGCGTTGGTGAACGGGTCGGCGTTCTCGTCCCACGCCCGTTCCAGGAGCTCTTCGGCGCTGATGACCCCGCCCTCGGCGGCGACGAGCACTTCGAGCACGGCGAACTGCTTCCGGGTGAGCGCGACATACCGGCCGTCGCGGTAGACCTCGCGGCGGAACGGGTCGAGCCGCAGGCCCGCGATCTCCCGCACCGGCGGCCGGTTGTGGGCGCGCCGGCGGTCCAGCGCGCGGAGCCGGAGCACGAGCTCCTGGAGCGCGAAGGGCTTCGTGAGGTAGTCGTCGGCGCCCAGCTCGAACCCGGACGCCTTGTCGTCGAGCCGGTCGGCGGCGGTGAGCATGAGGATCGGCATGCCGCTGCCGGAGGTGACGATGCGCTTGGCGACCTCGTCCCCCGACGGGCCCGGGATGTCCCGGTCGAGGACGGCGAGGTCGTAGGTGTTGACGCTCAGCAGCTCCAGCGCGGTGTCGCCGTCCCCGGCGATGTCGGCGGCGATCGCCTCCAGGCGCAGGCCGTCGCGGATGGCCTCCGCCAGGTGGGGCTCGTCCTCGACGATCAGCACACGCATGCTTCCGATGCTACGAGGCCGGGGCATATCGCCGGCGTATCCGAAACGGCATACGGGCCGGCAACCCCGCGTTGCCTTGGCTGGAGCCATGGTCTCCAGCGAACCGGCACGAACCCTGCTCGGCACGGCGGACGGCGCCCTCCCCGCCGGCACGACCGTCTTCGACGACGCGGTCCCGGCCGTGGCCAACCTCGAGCCCGGCCTGCTCGCGGCCCTGCGCCGAGCGGCGGCCGACGCGGCCCGCGACGGCGTCGGGTTCCGCGTCAACGGAGGCTGGCGCTCCCCGCGGTACCAGGAGCGCCTGCGCCGTGACGCGGTCGCGAAGTACGGCTCGGAGGAGGAGGCGGCTCGGTGGGTGACCACGCCGGACCGGTCCGCGCACGTGTCGGGGCAGGCCGTCGACATCGGGCCCGTGGAGGCCCGGGCCTGGCTTGCCGAGCACGGCGCTCGGTACGGGCTGTGCCAGATCTACCGCAACGAGCCGTGGCACTACGAGCTGCGGCCTGAAGCCGTCGAGAACGGCTGTCCGCCGATGTACGCCGACCCTTCGCACGATCCGAGGATGCGGTGAGCGGCCCGGTCAGAACCAGTGCACGCAGTGCGGGGCGCGCTCGACGCGGAAGAGACGGTCGGCGAGGGCAGGCGCGTCCGGGTGGTGGGCGCGGATGTGACCGGCGCGCACCAGCGTGCTCGGGGCGGTCCCGCCGAGGTAAAGCGAACCCAGGTCGCTGACGTCGAGGGACAGGTCGGGGTCCCGGCGCGTCGGGACGCACTCCGCCTTGCCGTCCCGGACGGTCAGCAGGTGGCGGCCGTGCTCGCCGCCGAACGGGTCGTCCACCTCGAGGACCAGCTCGCCGTCGGCGAACCAGCCGCGCGTGGTCAGGGCCCGGGGGACGTCCAGCAGCCGGACCCAGAGCCAGTCGGTGTCGTCGGCGACCTGGCCGGCGCGGAAGTCCGCGAGCTGCCAGCGCAGCGGGTCGCCGGGCGGGCGGTGCTTCAAGACGACCTCGGTGACCAGGTCGTGGCCGAGCACGAACCGGGCCAGGGCCGTCGCGACGGCGGGGTCGGCCGTGATGGTCTCGTCGACGACCAGCGTGTTCGACTCGAGTGAGTAGGTGGCGTAGCCGTCCGCCACGCCGTCGGCGTCCCGGTGGACGGCGACGTACCGCGGCGCCGGGGCGATCGGGGGCTTCCCCGCGCCGGTGGCCCACCAGCGGTGCGGCCGGGACAGCGCGCCGGGCTGGGCGCGGCGGTAGCGGTCGTAGACCTCCTCCAGGACGTCCACGCACTTGTCCCGCGGCAGCAGCTCGATCGAACCGGGGTCCGTCGTCTCGCCCGCCCGCGGGATCGCGAAGGCGGCTTTGTGACGCGGGACCGTCAGCCGCGAGGTGGCGGTCGCCGGGCCGTACCCGAACCGGCGATAGATCAGGGCTTCCGACGCCAGCAGCACGGCGAGGAACTCACCTCGGGCCCGCAGCTCGGTGAGCTGGTGCCGCATCATCGCGCTGAGCACCCCGCGGCGCCGGTGCGAGGGCAGGACGCCGACCGCGGTCACGCCGGCGGCCGGGGCGACCACTTCGCCGGGCAGCGTGAGCTCGAAGGAGTACGCGCCGGCGGTGCCGACGGGCCGGCCGTCGGCGGTCAGGGCGAGCAGGTTGCGGTCCATCTCGAGCGCGGACCACCAGACCCCGGTGCCGTCGGCCGGCTTTTCGGGGAACCGCCCCAAGGCGGCGTGGAAGGTGTCGACGAAGACCTCGAGGTCGTCGCCGGTCGTCGTGCGGACTTCTGGTGCTGTCACAGGATTCCCATGGCTTCCCACATGACCATCGCGAGGCCGACGCCCCGCAGGTCGCCGACCGTGCCGGACATCCGGTTCATGACGTAACAAAACGTGGTTCGCGCGTCGAGGTCGACGATGGTGAGCGAGCCGCCGTACCCGCCCCAGTACAGGGTGTGCGGGTTGGGCATCACCTGGTCGCCGACGGCGAACCCCAGGCCGAACCGCAGCGGCATGCCGAGGACGAGGTCGCGTCCGGAGACCTGCACGTCGAGGGCGCGCCGGCAGCCGGCCTCGGACAGGAAGCGGCGGCCGCCGGCGACTCCGCCGTTGGCGAGCATGGTGTGGACCAGCGCGACGGACCGGGCGTTGCCGGTGCCGCCCCCGGCCGGGATCTCGGCGGCGCGCCAGGCGCGGGAGTTGACCTCGGCCACCTCGGGGCCGGGGTTGCCGCCCACCCGTTTCTGCAGCTCGGTGACGGCGAGCTCGGGCGGCGGCCCGTCCGGCGGCGGCACCAGCTCGGCGACGCGCGGCTCCTCGGACGCCGGCAGCCCGATGTGGAAGTCGGCCCCCAGCGGCCCGGTGATCTCGTCACGGAGGACGGCGCCCAGCGAGCGTCCGGTGACGCGCCGCACGACCTCGCCGACGAGGTAGCCCTGGGTCAGCGCGTGGTACCCGCACGCGGTGCCGGGTTCCCAGTCGAGCTCCTGGGCGGCCAGCAGCGAGGTGGCCTTTTCCCAGTCGTAGAGGTCCTCGGTGCGCATCGGCTGCCGCCAGCCGGGCAGGCCCGCGGAGTGGCTCAGGACGTGGCTGACCGTGACGTGTTCCTTGCCGTTCGCGGCGAACTCGGGCCAGTAGCGGGCCACGGCGGCGTCGAGGTCGAGCTCACCGCGGTCGGCGAGCAGCAACGCGGTCAGCGCGGTGACGGTCTTGGTGGTCGAGTAGACGTTGACGATGGTGTCGCGCTCCCACGGCCGCGCCCCGGCGGCGTCGGCAAAGCCACCCCAGAGGTCGACGACGGTCTCCCCCTCGACGGTCACGCACAGCGCGGCGCCGAGATCCGTCCCGTCGGCCAGATTGGCCGCGAACGCCCCCTCGACGGCGGCGAACCCCTCCTGGACGAACCCCTCGACGGCCATGTCGCCGAATGTAGACGGTCCGGCGGACGGGGCGTACCGAATTACCGGGCGGCCCGGCCCCGGGGCCTCAAGAACGCGATCCTCGGTTTCCCGCGCCGGATCACGTGGCCCGGTGGCCGGCGCACGTTCACCAAGGACGAGATCCGCGATTCTAGGCGGCGACCTTCACCAGCTCGGTCACCGGCGACGCTCCGAGGAACTGGTCACCGTACAGATCTCCACGGTCCGGGAAGAACGTCAGGATGTTGCGCGCTCCCGTCGCCTCCACCAGTTTCCTCGCGCCCTGCAGCGCGATTCCCGACGTGCCGCCCGCGTAGATGCCGCGGCCCGCCAGCTCGCGCACACCCTCCGCGGCTTCCTCGTCCGTCGAGTAGTACACGTCCTCGACCAGGTGCATGTTGGAGCCGATCACCTCGGGCACGCAGTTCATGTTGCCGATGCCGCGCAGGACGCTCGGGCCGGGCTCCAGGCCGAACGTCGCCGAGCCCACCCGGTCCGCCACGTAACACGGGATTCCCTTGGCGCGCAGCATTTCCGAGAGGCCGACGAAGTGGCCGCCGGTGCCGACCACGAAGATCGCCGCGTCGATCCAGTCCAGGTCCAGCTTGGGCTCGACGCTCGGGACCAGCCAGCGGCGGTACACCGCCGGGTTGAGGTCGGAGTTGTTCTGGTTCGTCCAGTGCATGCGGGGCCGCTCCGCCAGCAGCGCCTCCAGGAGCTCCACGCGGGACTGCTGCGTGCCGCCGGTCGGGTGCGGGCCGCTGACGATGTGGAGCTTGGCGCCGAGCAGCTCGATCTTGCGCCGGGTGACCGCCGGGATGTTCGGGTCGGTGACGAGCTCGATCGGGTTGCCGAGGATCTTGCCGGCCAGTGCGAGGCTCACGCCGAGCGAGCCCGACGTCGACTCGATCACCGTCTGGCCGGGCTTCAGCAGCCCGGCTTCGTAGGCGAGCAGCAGGATCCCGAACCCGAGGATCGACTTGAAGCTGGACTCCGTGGTCGTCATGCCGTAGATCGCGCGCAGCCGGCCGCGGCCGGCTGCGATCGGGCCGCAGTCGAGCACCGGGAGGTCGGCGAAGCCCTCGAGCATCCTCTCCGCGACGCGTCGCGGGTCTTCGATGCCGTTCCAGTCCTCGATCACGAGACGATCCTTTCGGGAGCCGCGGGAATGGGGAACAGCCGGACGAAGGTCGTGATCATGCTCGGATCACCCTTCGCCTCGACCAGGCCGAGCCACAACGCGTCGGTCGGGCTCAGTTCGCCGGCCATCAGGTGCTTGAGCAGCGGTGACTCGATCACGAGGTCGGCGCCGGGCAGCGGGCCTTCCTCGACGGTGAGCACGCCGTCGTCGACGCGGGCGCCGACGACCAGCTCGCCGAAGCGCACCTCGAAGCTCGCCCGGACGCCGCGGGCGCGGTCCGGCCGGAACGTCGAGCGCAACGCGAGGATCGCGATGTCGATCGAGTAGAGGTCGCCCGGGCTCGGGTCGCCGAGCGAGCGCGCGCCCCAGAGGCCGAGCTCCAGCAGGACCGGCTCCAGCGCCCGGCCGTAGCCGGTCAGCTCATAGGCGCCGGACGCGCCGAGCCGGACCACGCCGGCCTCGACGAGGTCGGCCAGCCGGCGGGCCAGGATCTCCGCGGACGCCCGGGGCAGCGTCTCGTGCAGCTCGGCGAACAGCTTCGGGCCCAGGAGCAGGTCCCGGACGACGAGCACCGACCACCGCGAACCGATGATCTCGAATGCCCGCGCCAGGCCGCAGTACTGGCCGAGCGGTCGGTCTGCCATGCCGGTTCCCTTCAGCTCGCCAGCCGTCGCGGCACCGCGACGGACTCGGTCATCCGGTCGAGGATCGCGCGCAGCACCGGGGTCGCGGTGCCGAAGTTGAGCCGCACGAAGCCGTCACCGCCGGGGTTGTACTTGGTGCCGGCGGCCAGCTCGACCCGGGCCCGCTCGAGGAAGTAGCCGGCCGGGTCGGCGCCGCAGCCGGCGAGGGCCCGGCAGTCCAGCCAAGCCAAGTACGTCGCTTCGGGCAGGTGGTAGCGGACTTCCGGCAGCCGTTCGGCGAGCAGGTCGCCGATCAGCCGCCGGTTGTCGTCGAGGTAGCCGACCACGGTGTCCAGCCAGTCGGAGGCCTCGGTCCACGCGGCGAGGCTCGCCCGCATGCCGAGCACGTTGACGTTCGGCCCGGCCGGCAGCGCGGCGAGCTTTTCCCGCAGGGCCACCGGTCCGACGTGCCCGACCGCGCAGCGCATGCCGGCGAGGTTGTACGCCTTGCTCGCGCCGTAGAGCGTCACGGTCCGGGCTTCGAGCGCCGGATCGAGCGACGCGAACGGCAGGTGCCGGTGGGGCGCGTAGGTGAGATCGGCGTGGAGGTCGTCCGAAACCACCGTCAGGTCGTGGCGTTCGGCGACCTCGCCGAGCGCGGTCAGCTCGGCCCGGGTGAACACGCGCCCGGTCGGGTTGTGCGGGTTGACCAGGATCAGCACCCGGCACCCCTCACCGGCGGCGCGCCGGGCGAAGTCGTCGGCGTCGAACCCCCAGCCCCGCGGGGTGTCGAGCATCGGGATCGGCACCAGGCGCAGGCCCAGCTGCCGGATCATCGCCGGGAACGGCCCGAACGCCGGGGTGTGGATCGCGACGCCGTCCCCGGGCCGGGTGCTCAGCTCCAGCGCCGTCCGCACGGCGTGCGTCACGTCGGTGAACTCGCGGACGTGCTCCGGAGCGGGAAACCAGCCGTACCGGGCCGACATCCGCTGCGCGAAGGCCTCGCGCAACGGGCTCGCATTGTCCGTCCAATTAGGATAGCCGAGGTCGCCCAGGTCGAGATAACCGCGCAGGGAAGCCAAAACCTGCTCCGCCACCGGGAAGTCCATGTCCGCGATGGACGCGGGGAGCACGTCCGGCGCGGGAGCGCCCCACTTCACCCCGGGACGGAACCGCAGGGTCCGCTCGTCGAGCCGGTCGAAGATCAGGTACCGGGCCCCTTGCGATGCGCGCATGGCTCAAGAACACCGTGGTGGCAGGGAAATGTCATCTTCGGAGGTGCTCAGCCCGATAGCACGCCCGGAGGTGCGTCCCACTGGTTGGACACAGCATGCTGGCCTGCAGTGACCTGTGTCGGAGACGGAGAGGAACGCGATCCGGATGGCCGCGCAACAACCGAGCGAACCCGCCGAGGTTAACGGCGACAGCCCCTTTCCGCTGACCGAAATCCAGTACGCGTACTGGGTCGGCCGCGGTCCGAACTTCGTGCTGGGCAACGTCGCGCCGCACGCCTACTTCGAGCTCGAAGGCCGCCGGCTCGACCCCGGCGCGCTGACCACTGCGTGGAACCGGCTCATCGACCGGCATCCCATGCTGCGGGCGGTCGTCGGCACCGACGGCAGCCAGCGCGTGCTGCCCGAAACGCCCCGGTTCGAGATCGACGTCGTCGACCTGCGGGACGCGCCGGCCGGCGAGGTCGAGGGCAAGCTCGAAGAGATCCGGTCGGCCATGTCGCACCGCGTGTACGACGCGTCGCAGTGGCCGCTGTTCGACGTGCGCATCACCCGCCTGGCCGACGCGGACCGCCTGCACATCAGCCTCGACCTGCTGATGGTCGACCTGGCCAGCGTCACAGTGCTGTTCAGCGAATGGCAGCTGCTGTGCGAGAACCCGGCGCACGAGCTCCCGCCGATCGACGTCTCCTTCCGCGACTACGTGCTCGCGCTCGAGCGCAACGCCGACTCTCCGCGCACCCAGCGGGCGCTGGAGTACTGGACGTCCCGCGCCGCGACGCTCGCGCCGCCGCCGGACCTGCCGCTGGCCGCGTCGCCGGTCTCGGTGCACAAGCCGCGGTTCACCCACCGCGAGTTCCAGCTCGACCCCGACGCCTGGAAGCGCCTGCGCGACCGGTCCGAGGCGAAGGGGCTGACCCCGACGACCGTGCTGGCGACGGCCTTCTCCGAGGTCCTCGCCGCGTGGAGCGGGACGCTGAAGTTCACGCTCAACCTGACCCTGTTCAACCGGCTCCCGCTGCTGCTCGCCGAAGACGGCGAAGGCCACCGGATCCTGCACCCGCACCTGCGCCGGGTGGTCGGCGACTTCACCTCGATCTGCCTGCTGGAGGTCGACACCGCCGAGGGCACGTTCGAGGAGCGCGTGCGCCGCACCCAGCGCCAGCTCCAGCAGGACCTGCGCCACCGGCACGTGAGCGCGCTGCACACGCTGCGCGAACGCCGCCGGCTCGGGCTGGACACTGCGTTCGGCACCATGCCGGTCGTGTTCACCAGCGGCCTGGGCACGGTCGCCGACGTCACCGGCCCGCGCGACTTCTTCGGCGACATCACCTACCGGATCAGCCAGACCCCGCAGGTGTGGTTCGACCACCAGGTCGTCGACTTCACCGGCTCGCTCGACCTGACGTGGGACGTCGTCGAGGAGCTGTTCCCGGGCACCCTGCTCGACGACATGTTCGCCGCCTACACCGGCCTGGTGGAGCGGCTCGCCGCCGAAAGCGCCTGCTGGGACGGCGAACTGCGGGTCAGCCCGCCGCAGTACCAGCTCACCGAGCGCGACGAGGTGAACCGCACCGCGGGCCCGCTGCCCGACGGCCTGCTGCACGAGCCGTTCCTGGCCGCGGCCGCCGAGCACCCGGACTCCCCCGCCGTCATCACCAGCGCCGGCACCGTCACCTACGGCGAGCTCGCCGGCCGGGCCGGCGCGGTGGCCGACGCGATCCTCCGCTCGGGTGACGGCTCGCCGGTGCGCGACCGGCTGGTCGGCATCAGCCTGGACAAGGGCGCCGACCAGGTCGCGGCCGCGTACGGCGTCCTGCTCGCCGGCGCGGCTTATCTGCCGGCCGGCGCTGGGCTCCCGGCCCAGCGGCGCAACGGGATCCTCACCGACGGCCAGGCGTCGACGGTCGTCACGACGTCCCGGCTGGCCGACCAGCTCGACTGGACCGGCTGCGCGACCACGCTGGTGCCGATCGACCGGCTCACCGCCCCCGACGCCCCGCCGTCGAGCACCGCCGAACCGTCCGACCTGGCGTACGTGCTGTTCACCTCCGGCTCGACCGGACGGCCCAAGGGCGTGATGATCGAGCACCGGTCGGCGCTGAACACCGTCGCCGACATCACCGAGCGGTTCGGCGTGACCGCCGGCGACCGGGTCTTCGGGCTGGCCGAGCTGAGCTTCGACCTCTCCGTGTACGACCTGTTCGGCGCGCTCGGCGCCGGCGCGGCGCTCGTGCTGCCCGACCCGGACCAGACGAGCGAGCCCGCGCACTGGGCCGAGCTGATGAGCGAGCACGGCGTGACCGTGTGGAACTCGGTGCCGGCGCAGATGCAGATGCTCGTCGACCACATCGAGGCCGTCGGCGACGTCCCCGAGGGCCTGCGGCTGGTGATGCTGAGCGGCGACTGGATCCCCGTCGACCTGCCCGGCCGCATCCACGAACTCTGGCCGGACGCCACCGTGATCAGCATGGGCGGCGCGACCGAGGCGTCGATCTGGTCCAACTACCACCAGGTCGACGAGGTGCCCGAGGGCACGCGCAGCATCCCCTACGGCGTCCCGCTGCGGAACCAGCGGTTCCACGTGCTCGACGGCGGCCTGCGGCCCTGCCCGGACTGGGTGCCGGGCGAGCTGTACATCGAGGGCACCGGCCTGGCCCGCGGGTACTGGCGCGACCCGGCCAAGACCGACGCCAGCTTCCTGCGTCACCCGGTCACCGGCGTCCGGCTCTACCGCACCGGCGACTACGGCCGGTACCTGCCCGGCGGCATCATCGAGTTCCTCGGCCGCCGCGACGGGCAGGTCAAGATCCGCGGGCACCGGATCGAGCTCGGCGAGATCGAAGCCGTGCTCGCGCAGCACGCCGGGGTCGACCGCGCGGTCGCCGTCAAGGCCGAAGACGACGGCGCCGGCGCGCGGCTGGTCGGCTACGTCATCCCGGGCCGCGACGCCGCGGACGGGCCGGAGTCCTTGTACAGCAGGGAAACCGTCGACCCGGCCGAGTCGGAGCGGACGTGGCGCGCGCTGTGCGACGGCACCCTGCCCGCGCCCGGCCCGTCGGCCACCGAGCTGGCCGCGGCCTGGACGCAGCTCAACAACGTCTACGCCCACGCCGCGGCGATGGCCCTGACCTCGCTCGGCGTGACCGGCGAGGTCGACGTCCCCGCGCTGCTGCGCTCGGGCGGGGTGGCCGCGCGGTACGAGAGATGGCTGCACCGCGCCGCGGCGAACCTGACCGAGCGGGGCATGCTGCCGGGCGCGCTGCCGACGGCCATCCCGGACGAGCTGGTCGCCGCCACGCACCGCGTGCTCGGCGACAAGCTGGAGGTGCCCGCCGACCTCACCGACTGGCTGATGACCATCGCGGCGAACGTCGAGGGCGTGCTCACCCAGAGCATGCACTCCGCCGAGCTGTACGCGAACGACCGCACACCCGCGGTGTACGAGCACCTCTTCGGCCCGGTGCACCTGGCCGCGACCGAAGCGATCCGGCGCGTCACGGCGGCGTGGCCCGAGGACAAGCCGTTGCGGATCCTGGAGGTCGGCGCGGGCTACGGCACGCTGACCAAGCACGTCGTGCCGGAGCTGCCGGAGCACGCCGAGTACACGTTCACCGACATCTCGACCTACTTCACCGAGCGGGCGCGGGAGCAGTACGCGGACTACCCGAACATCGGCTTCGACCTCTTCGACGTCGACAAGCCCGCCGACATCCAGGGGTTCGACGGCCGGGCGTTCGACCTGGTCATCGCGGGCAGCATGCTGCACGACGCCAAGCTGATCCGGCGGGCCGTGCGCAACCTGCGGTCGGTGCTCGCGCCGGGCGGGATGCTGCTGCTGGTCGAGCAGACCGCGTTCCACGACTGGTTCGACCTGACGATGGGGCTGCAGCAGGGTTTCGACGGCTACGAGGACACGGACCTGCGTTCGGCGCACCCGCTGCTCGACGCGGCCACCTGGCGCTCCGAGCTGGCCGAAGCCGGGTTCGCGGACTCGGCCGTGCTGACGCCCGAGGGCAGCGGCATGGCGTCGGTGGGCTTCGACGTGATCGTCGGGCGCGCGCCGGACGAGAGCAGCCGGTTCGACGGCGAGCGGCTGCGGTCGTTCCTGGGGCTGCACCTGCCGAAGCACATGGTGCCCAGCACGATCCACGCCATCGACGAGCTCCCGCTGACCAGCACCGGCAAGGTCGACCGCGCGACGCTGGCCAAGGCGCGCGGCCGGGCGTCGGCGGCCGGACGGCCCGCCAAGCCGCCGCGCACCGAACGGCAGCGCAAGCTCGTCGAGATCTGGTGCACGGTGCTCGGCCTGAGCCACGCCGACCTCGGTGACGACTTCCTGGAAGCCGGCGGCGACTCGCTGCTCGCGGCCCGGCTCGTCGCCACCATCTCCTCGGCGTTCGGCACCACGGTCGCCGTCGCCACCGTGCTGGAGTACCCGACCGTCGAACTCCTCGACGGTTACCTGGAGCAGATCCTCGGCGCCTCCGAGCTGCTTCCCGACGTTGCGGAGGTCGTTTCGTGAACGCGCACGAGGAGGACCTGCGGGCGTGGCTGACGACGTTCGTCGCCGACGTCCTCGACATCGGCCCGGAGGAGGTCGACCCGGGCGCGCCGTGGGAGTCGCTCGGGGTCGACTCGGCGATGACGCTGGTGCTCGTCGCCGACCTGTCGGTGGTGCTCGGCCGGACCGTGCAGCCGATCGAGGTGCTGAGCAACCCGACGATCGACGCGGTCGTCGAGCACCTGGTGACCGTCGAAGCGGTGGGAGGCGAACGACCGTGAAGCCACGCGCCACCGGCCGGTGGTTCGTCCGGGGCCAGGCGCGGCCCGGGCGGCCCCAGCTGTTCTGCTTCCCGCACGGCGGCGGGTCGGCCGCGGAGTTCGTCCGCTGGTCGCGCCAGCTGACCGGGGTCGAGCTCAGCGCCGTCCAGCTGCCCGGGCGCGGGTCGCGGCTGTCCGAGCCGGTGCTGTCCACCATGGACGAGCTGGTCGCGGCGGTGGTCGACGTCATGCCGACGACCGCGCCGTACTCGGTGTTCGGGCACAGCCTCGGCGCGCTGGTGGCCTACGAGGTCACCCGCGAGCTGCGGCGCACCGGGCGCCGGCTGCCGGACCGCCTGGTCGTCTCCGGTTTCCCGGCGCCGTCGACGAAGCGGACCGAGCCGCCGGTGCACGGCCTGCCCGACGACGAGCTGGTCGCGGAGGTGGGCCGCCGCCACGGCGGCCTGCCCGGCGAGATCCTCACCGACCCGGAGCTGAAGACGATGGTCGCCCGGTACCTGCGCGCCGACTACCAGGTGCTGGAGACGTATCAGTGGCGTCCCGAAGCGCCGTTGCCGGTGCCGCTGACGGTGTTCGGCGGCCGGGACGACTCGATCGGCGAGGACGAGCTGCGCGCGTGGCGCGACCACGTGACGGAGCCGATCACGGTGCGGCAGTTCGCCGGCGACCACTTCTACTTCCGGCAGCACCCGGCGGTGGTCCTGCGCGCACTGGCGGCGGTCGTCCGGACGACCGTCCCCGCGGACAGGGCGGCGTGACCATGTGGGTCTTCATCGCGGCCGCACTGGTCATCATCATCATCCCGGGCCCGGACCAGGCGCTCATCACCCGCCAGGCCCTGGTCCGCGGCAAGGGGTCGGGCTTCATGACGACGCTGGGCGGGGCGACGGGCCTGTCGGTCCACGCCGCGGCGGCGTCCCTCGGCCTGACGGCGATCCTGGTGGCGTCCCCGGTGGCGTTCACGGTCCTGAAGGTGGTCGGCGCGATCTACCTGGTGTGGATGGGCGTCCAGACGGTCCGCATCGCCCGCCGCGCGGCGACCAGCCAGCCGACGGGCGAGCCGACCGACCGGAAGCCGTTGCGCTGCCTGCGGAAGGGGTTCTTGACCAACGCTTTGAACCCGAAGCTGGCGGTGTTCTTCCTGACGTTCCTGCCGCAGTTCCTGCCGACCGACGGGCCGGTGCTGGGAAAGGCGCTGACGTACTGCGGCGTGTTCGCGGCGTTGTATCTGACGTGGTTCAGCTTGTACGTCTTCACGGTGGACCGCATCGGCGCGGTGCTGCGGCGGCCGAAGGTGCGGTCGGGGATCGAGTACAGCACGGGTGTGTTGTTGCTCGGGTTCGGTGTGGGGCTGGCCATTCAGGGGATTCCGTAGGGAGTCGCGCGGGTCTGCGGTGTCGCGAATGGGTCATTGGGGACGTCTCGCGTCCCGAACGGGTCATTCGCGACCTTCGGAGCCGGAGTTCGTCCGCCACCGGAGTTCGGCCGGAGTTCAGGGGGAACCCATCTCCGCGAGCGCCGCCGTTCGGCCCGGGGCGGAAGCCTCGGAGGGCCGTGTCCCCCACGACCCTCCGAGGACGGACTCCTTGATCTCATCGCGTGCGCGCCGCCGGGCCCTCTGCCTCATCGCCGGGCCGGTGCTGGCCGTCGTCACCCTCGCAGGCCCCGCCGACGCGGCCGGGACCGTCCGGATCAACGAGGTCGTGACCACCGGCGCCGTCGACGACTCCATCGAGCTCGTCAACCCCGGGGCCGTCGCCGTCGACATCTCCGGGTGGGTTCTCAAGGACGACAAGGACAGCTCGAAGTTCACGGTCCCCGCCGGGACCACCCTCGCCGCCGGTGGGTTCCGGGCCTTCGACGTCCACAACGCCTTCGGGCTCGGCTCCGAGGACCAGGCCCGCCTCTTCCAGGCCGACGGCAGCACGCTCGTCGACAGCTTCGCCTGGAGCAAGCACTCCGACCCGTCGTGGTCACGCTGCCCCGACGCGACCGGCTCCTTCGCCCCGGCCGCGGTCACCCTCGGCGGCCCGAACAGCTGCAGCGCGGCGCCCACGGCCTGGCCGGGCGGCAGCTCGGTGACCACGGCGGACGCCGCCAACGTCTTCGGCGAGGACCTCAGCGGCCTCTTCCAGGACGGCGGTGTGCTGTGGGCCGCGCAGAACTCCGGCAAGCTGTGGCGCCTGCTGCCCACCGGCTCCGGCGGCTGGAAGCCCGACACGGCGTCCGGCTGGACGTCCGGCAAGGCCCTGCGCTTCCCCGGCGGCTCCGGCACCCCCGACAGCGAAGGCGTGACCGTCACCAGCACCGGCGTTTACGTCGCCAGTGAGCGCAACGGCTCCGGCAGCAGCCGCACGTCGGTGCTGCGTTACGACGTCGGCGGGACCGGCTCGACGCTGACCGCCACGCGGGAGTGGAACCTGACCGCCGACCTGCCGCCGGTGGGTGCGAACCTCGGTTTCGAGGGCATCACCTGGGTGCCCGACAGCACCCTGACCGCCGCCGGGTTCGCCGACGCCTCGACCGGCGCGGCCTACGACCCCGCGCACTACGGCGCGCACGGCGGCGGGGTGTTCTTCGTCGGGGTCGAAGGCACCGGCATGATCCACGGTTACGTCCTGCAGGACTCGGGCGCGTTCACCCGCGTCGCCTCCTTCACCAGCGGGATGAGCGGGGTCATGGAGCTGCAGTGGGAGCCGCAGGCGTCGCGCCTGTGGGCCGTCTGCGACGACACCTGCCACGGCCAGCACCGCACGCTGAAGATCGGCTCCGCCGGCACCTTCACGACCACCGCCGTCTACAACCGGCCCAGCGGCATGGGCGACTACAACAACGAGGGCTTCTCGGTGGCCCCCGCGAGCGAGTGCGCCGGGGGCAGCAAGCCGGTGTACTGGTCCGACGACAGCAACGACGGCGGCCACGCGCTGCGCAAGGGCACCATCACCTGCTGACCGGCCGCCCCTCAGGCGACCGGGAACGTCGTGCCGATGCCCATGCCGGTGATCCACTCCGGCACCGGCTCGTAGCTGGTCCAGACCAGTGGCGCGGCGACCGCGACCTGGCCGATCAGCCAGCAGCGCACCTCGTGGCCGCCCGTGCCCGCCGACTCCTCCAGGCCCTCGTGACCCAGTCGCGCCACCGCTTCCGGATCCCCTTCGGCGAGCCGGGTGAGGAACCAGTTGTCCCACTCGGTGTTCACCCGGGCTCCCGGATCGCCGGCCATCGCGCGGACCCGGGGTTCGCGCGCCGCCGCGAAGGCGTGGACGTCGGAACGGCCGTGGATCAGCGAGTCACGGCGGTCACCGACGACCTCGCGAGGGTCGTTCGACGGCAGCCAGTGCGACAGCCCGCCGCTCGCCACCACCAGGATCCGGCCGGGGAAGTCGGCCGACCGCAGGGCCGCACCGAGCGCCTGTCCTAACGCGACACACCGCCGCAGCGACGGCAACGGCGGCGCGGCGGTGTTCACGACCAGCGGCACCATCGGCAGCGAGATGCCACCGGTGACCATCTCGTAGCTCTGCACGATGCCGTGGTCGACGGTGAGCGAATAGGACAGCGACACGTCGAACCCGGCCTCGGTCAGTCCGTTGTGGACCGACCACGCCAGCGGGCCCGCCACCGGCAGCGGGCCTTCGGTGCTGCCGAAGTCCCCGAACCCCATGGCGTGCTCGACCCCCAGCACGAAGGGCGGCATCACGTCGTAGAAGTTGCCGTGGAAGTGGTCCGGGCCGATCACGACGACCGCGTCCGGCGCGAGCATCTCGACCGCACGCCGGACGCGGGCGGCGTCCGCGAGGAACTTCGCGCCCGGCCCACCCTCGGACGGCGGCGGCAGCAGTGTCGCGAAAGGACTGTGGGACATGCCGGCGAACCCGGCGATCCCGGCCATCAGGACGGGTCCTTTCCGGACACGAGCCAGGCGCGGTGGACGTCGAGGAACTCGGTGACCTTCTCCCACTGCGGCCAGTGCCCGGCGTCGTCGATCACGTGCAGCCGCGCGTCGGGCAGCCAGCCGAGCAGCAGCTCGGCCTCGTCGAGCCCGCCGGTCGGGTCGTGACTCGTCCACAGCAGCAACGTCGGCGCCTTCACCAGCGACACCCACGACGGGTCCCACGCGAAGTC
Organism: Amycolatopsis sp. NPDC104819; assembly: GCF_055583145.1. Lineage (NCBI taxonomy): Bacteria > Bacillati > Actinomycetota > Actinomycetes > Pseudonocardiales > Pseudonocardiaceae > Amycolatopsis > Amycolatopsis sp. NPDC104819. The sequence continues at coordinate 329,747 of NZ_JBVJON010000007.1, forward strand.
CTTGCGCACCTCGGGGTCCTGCAGCACGAGCGTGTTGCCGATCGCGGTGACGAACCCCGGCCGGGAGTAGATGCGGCGACGCAGGTTGACCAGCTCGTCGGTGACCATCTCCTTGTGGTGAAACAGGAACTCGACCCGCCGGCGCACGGTCTCGTCGCTGGGGTCGAGCACCGCCGCCATCGTGCTGTCACGCATCCGCGCCATCACCTCGGGTTTGTTGGCGATGTTGCCCGGGGTGTTCAGCACGAGCCGGTCGACGCGGTCCGGGTGGTGCGCGGCGGTCCACGCGACCACCCAGCCGCCGAGCGACTCGCCGGACAGGTGCGCGCGGCCGATGCCGAGAACGTCCAAAAGGGACACCAGGTGCCCGGCGAGGACGTCGATCGTGTACGGCCGGTCCGGCAGGTCCGACCAGCCGTGCCCGACCATGTCGTACACCGTGACGCGGAAGTCGCGGGCGAGGCCGGCCAGGTCGCGGGCGTAGGCCTCGAGGTGCCCGCCGGTGCCGTGCAGCAGCACCAGGTCCGGGCCGGTGCCCGCCTGCAGCACGCGTGTGCGCACCGAACGGCCTTCCAACGGCACGTAGACGTAACGCAGGGTGTGCTCGAGCTCGCCCAGCTCCCCCCAGATGCCGACGTGGTCGGGGATCGGCGGGGCGCCGCGGTCGGTGGTCGTCACTGGTCCTCCCGGTGGTCGAAGCGGGCGCGGGCCTCGGCCATCGTCGCCAGGCCCGCGCTCTGGCGGCAGCCGAGACCGAACAGGCCCAGCAGCCGCGAGTTCTCGATGGTCAGGAACTCGACCGGGTGCTCGGCCGAGCCGTTGTGGTGCCGGTGCCAGGTCCACGGCGGGGTGTAGACGAACGACCCGGTCGTCCAGCGCACGGTTTCGTCCTCGATCTCGCTGTGGCCGTCGCCGGTCAGGACGAAGTGGACGGTCTCGTGGTGGTGGCGCTGCATGTCCGAGCTCTCCCCGGCCGGGATGACCTGGCGGAACAGTTCGAACGTCGTGGTCGGCAGCGTGCCGGCGACCCGCAGGGACGTCGGGTTCGGGACGGCGCCGGCGGGGATCTCGGCCAGCTCCTCGTCGTGCACGACCAGCGGCCGCGCGCCGCCGGGGCGGACGGTGTGGGCGATGCTGCCGAGGAAGTCGGTCATCGTGAAGCCGGGTCCGGTCGTGGTCATGGCACACCTTCCGTTCAGGCGGGACATTCCGTGCGGCCGCCGTCGACGGCCAGCACGGTTCCGTTGACATACCCTGCTTCGGCCGAGGCCAGGAACGCCACCGCGGCCGCGACCTCGCCGGGCGCCGCGGCCCGGCCGGCCGGGATCGCCGCGACGTCCTCGGCCATCGCGGTCGCGACGTCGACCCCCGCCGCGCCCGCCCGGCTGCGGACGATCTCCAGGCGCCGCGGGGTGAGCGTGGCGCCGACGGCGACGCAGTTGACCGTGACACCCCGGTCGGCGTACTCGAGGGCGGCCAGCTTCGCCGCCGACGTCGTCGCCGACCGCAGCACGGTCGACGCGGCGAGCCCCGGCTGCGGCTGCCGGACCGCCGTCGAGCTGATCACGACCACGCGGCCGAAGCCGCGCTCGGCCATGCCCGGCAGCGCGGCGCCCAGCAGCGCCAGCGGGCCGAGGACCAGCAGGTCGAGGTCGTGGTGCCACTGCTCGGCGGGGACGTCGAACACCCGGCCCGGCGCCGGGCCACCGGCGTTGGCCACGACGACGTCGAGCGAGCCGTACCGCTCGCGGACGCGGTTCACGGCGTCGGCCGCCGCGGCCGGGATGGCGAGGTCGCACACGAGGTGCCCGACCCCCGGGCCCAGCGCCGACGCGGTTTCCGCGAGGGTCTTCTCCGTCCGGCCGGCGAGCACCACGCGGTGCCCGCTCGCGAGCAGCGCGGTGGCGCAGGCCGAGCCGATGCCCCCGGCTCCGCCGCCGACGAGGGCGACGCGGGTCTGGTTGGTCTCCATGATGTGTCCTACATTCGGGCCATGACCTCCGGCGACCAAGGATGAGTCCCACTGCCCGGGACCCGGGTGACGACAACGCGGCGTCCGGCGCCCTCGAACGGGCCGCCGCGCTGCTGGACGCCTTCGACGCGACGCACCGCGAACTCCCCCTCGCCCGGCTCGTCGAACGCTCGGGGCTGCCCCGCTCGACCGTGCACCGCACGGCGGCCCGGATGATCGAGCTCGGCTGGCTGGACAAGCCCGGCGAGAAGTACCGGATCGGGCGACGCCTGTTCGAGCTGTCCGGCCTGGTCCCGGTGCGGCACGAGCTGCGTGAAGCGGTGCTGCCGTACCTGCAGGACCTCTACGCCGCGGCCAAGACGACGGTGCAGCTCGGCGTGCTCGAGGGCACGCGGGTGCTGGTCGTCGACAAGATCAGCGGACACCGCCAGCTGCCGATGCTCGACCAGGTCGGCGGGTTCGTCCCGGCGCACTGTTCGGGGCTCGGCCGGGCGATCCTGGCCTGGTCGGACGCCGAAACGGTCGGCGCGGTGGTCGCCGCCGGGCTCACCCGGCGCACCCCGCGCACGATCGGCACCGCCGAGGCGCTGGAGCGCGAGCTGGCCGTCGTGCACGAGCAGGGCTGGGCCTACGACCGCGAGGAGGGCATCACCGGCATCAGCTGCGTCGCGGCCCCGATCTTCGACTTCACCGGCAACGTGACGGCCGCGCTGTCGGTCACCGGGCCGAGTGCCGCGGTGGTGCCCGACCGGATCGGGCCGGCGGTGCGGATGGCGGCCGCGGCGGCCAGCCGCGCGTACTCGGCCCGGCGCTGGGCGTCACCGCGGCCGGACCTGCCGTCCCAGTGAACAGGACTCCCGGTTGGCCCGGCGGCGGGGACTGTTCCACGCTGTGGCGCACGCCGAGCCGGGCTCCCGGCAGGCTGCCGGACGAGGAGGACCAGGCATGCGCGTCGCGATCATCGGGGCCGGGCTCGCCGGGCTCACCACGGCCAAGGTGCTGCTGCAGGCCGGCCACGACGTCGAGGTCTTCGACAAGGCGCCGGACGTCGGCGGTGTGTGGAGCCGGACCCGCCGCTACCCCGGGCTGACCACGCAGAGCCCGAAGGCCCAGTACTCCTTTTCGGACTTCCCGATGCCCCGGGAGTTCCCGGAATGGCCCACGGGCGCCCAGATCCAGGAGTACCTCGCGGCGTACGCCGACGCGTACGGCGTCACCCCGCACCTGCGGCTGGGCGCCCCGGTCGAGTCGGTGGTCCCCGACGGCGCGCGCTGGGTGGTGACCACCGGCGCGCAGGGGGCGTCGGTGGTCGACCGGGTCGTCGTCGCGAACGGCGTCTTCTGCGAGCCCGCGGTGCCCGACTACCCCGGCCGCGCGGAGTTCGAAGCGGCGGGCGGGCGGCTGCTGGCCGGTTCGGAGTTCCACGACGTCGCCGAGGCGCGGGACAAGCACGTGCTGGTGGTCGGGTACGGGAAGTCCGCCTGCGACGTGACCGTCGCGATCAGCGCCGTCGCCGCGAGCACCGACGTGATCGCGCGGCAGCTGCTGTGGAAGGTGCCGCGCAAGATCGCCGGGGTGCTGAACTTCAAGATGCTGCTGCTGACGCGGATGGGCGAGGCGCTGTTCCGCTACCGGTGGCTGCGCGGGTTCGAGAAGTTCCTGCACGGCCCGGGAAACCGGCTGCGGCGCGCGATGCTGAACTCCATCGGGACGGTGTCGGTGCGGCAGTTCGGGCTGGCCCGCCACGACCTGGTGCCGCGCGGCCGGATGGAGGACATCGTCAAGAACGCGATCGGCCTGGCGACGGAGGGGTTCTTCGAAGGTGTCGCCGACGGCTCGATCCGCGTGCGCCGGGACCAGGTGATCACGCGGCTGTTCGCTTCCGACGGCCACCCGTGCGCGGAGCTGGCGGACGGCACGGTGCGGCCGGCCGACCTGGTCGTCTGCGCGACCGGGTTCACCCAGGGTGTCCCGTTCCTGGCGGAAGCGGTCCAAAAGGGACTGTTCGACGAGCGCGGGAACTTCCTGCTGTACCGGCAGATCCAGCCGCTGGCCGCGCCCGGTCTGTACTTCAACGGCTACAACTCGTCGTTCTTCAGCCCGCTCAACGCCGAGATGGCGGCGCTGTGGATCGCGGCCGACCTCGCGGGCGCGCTGACCCTGCCGGCCGAGGCGGCGCGGCGCGCGGACGTCGTCGCCCAGCTCGCCTTCCTCGACACCGCGACGGGCGCGCACCACTGCCGTGGCACGAAGATCATCCCGTTCTCCATCCACAACGTCGACGAGGTGCTCGGCGACCTCGGCGTCCAGATCGGCCGCTTCACCCGCTTCACGCACTGGCTGAACCCGGTCGCGCCCGCGGCGTACCGGGCGCTCACCCCCGCCGTGCTGACCCGGCTGGCGGAGACCCCCGAACCCGAAAAAGCCCCGCTCTGACTCGAGGAGGACCCCGATGAGCACCGCGACCGGCCACCACGTCAGCCACCCGGGCGACGGCACCAACCTGGGCGCGATCGGCCTGGGCATCCACGCCCGGCTGACCGGCGCCGACACGAACGGCGCGTACTCGCTGTTCGAATACGTCGTCCCGCCGGGCCTCGGCGGCCCGCCGACCCACATCCACAGCCGTGAGGACGAGCTGTTCACCTGCGTCCGGGGTCGGGTGGAGGTGGAGCTCGACGGCGTCCGGCACGTGCTCGGCGAAGGTGACTCGCTGCTCATGCCGCGCGGGGTGCCGCACGTGTTCCGCAACCCGTTCGACGAGGAGACGCGCATCATCGCGGTGGTTTCCCCGCCGGGGCTGGAGAACTACTACAAGGAGCTGTCCGAGCTGCCACCCGGGCGCGACATGGAGCTGGTGGCGGAAGTGATGACGCGGTACGGCTTGGCGCTGCAGAAGTGAACCACGAGCGCATGGTCCACGAGATGTGCGCGGCGGTCGACGCGGGCGACGCGACGGCGTTCGCCGCGTGGTTCACCGAAGACGCGACGTACGTGTTCGGCAACGGCGAGCCGTTGACCGGCCGCGCCGCGATCACGGCGGCGACGGCGGGCGCGGCGGGCGCGTTGCCGTGGGTCCGGCATGTGGTGGAGCAGGTCGCCGTGGTGGGTGACCAGCTGTTCTGCCGGTTCACGATCACCACGGCGGCTCCGGACGGCCGGACGTTGGCCCTGCCGTGCGTGACGGTGATGTGGCTGGACGGGGAGTTGGTGTCGGAGTACCGGGTCCATATGGACCTCACGCCGGCGTTGGCTCGGGAGGCTTACTCGCGGTAGGGCGCGGCTGGGCGGCCGAGCGCCGGGCCCAAGCGTCGCGAATGACCCATTGGGGACGCCAGACGTCCCCAATGACCCATTCGCGACAGCGGACCCGGGCCTGGGCCTTGCCCGCCTCGGGAGGCGAGCCCCTGCCCGAACCCGAGGGGCCACCTACGGCCCCGAACCCGGGAGGCGACCCCAGCCCCCAGTCCCCAGTCCCAGCCTCCAGCGGCGGCGGCTTCCCTGCGCGGCGGCGGTGCCAGATGCCACGCTTCGCCTCAGACCGGGCGCGGCTGGGCGACCAAGCGCCGGGACCGAACGTCGCGGAACCCGGCCCCGCTGTGCGGTCTGCACGTCGCCCGAGTCACCCGGTGGGGACTTTCCCCATAGCCAGACCTCGCACGCCGCCCTAGCGTGGGAGGCCGGTGACGAGGAGGTTCCCGCGGATGGTGATCGACGACCTGGCCGCCGCGCTGCCGGCTGACCGGCTGGTGCGGGATCCGGACGTTCTGCCCGGCTTCGCCCACGACGAAGCCGAATGGGCGCCCTACGCACTGCCCGCCGTGGTCGTCCGGCCGCACACGGCCGAAGAGGTCCAAACCGTCGTCAAAGCCTGCATCCGCCACCGGACCCCGCTCGTCACCCGCGGGGCCGGCACCGGGCTCTCCGGCGGGGCCAACGCCGGAGACGGCTGCGTGGTCCTGGTCACCGACCGGCTCACCACCATCAAGGAGATCAACACCCACGAGCGGTACGCCGTGGTCGAGCCCGGCGTGGTCAATGACGACCTGCGGGCCGCCTGCGCCGAACGTGGCCTCTGGTACCCGCCGGATCCGGCCAGCTCGCCGTGGTCGACGCTCGGCGGGAACGTCGCCACCAACGCCGGCGGGATCTGCTGCGTCAAGTACGGCGTCACCCGGGACTACGTCCTGGGCCTGCAGGTCGTCACCGGCACCGGGGAGCTCGTCCGGCTCGGCCGCCGCACCGCGAAAGGCGTTGCCGGGTACGACCTGACCGGGCTGATGGTCGGGTCCGAAGGCACGCTCGGGGTCGTCACCGAGGTCACCGTGCGGCTGCGGCCCGCCCGCGCCGCGGAACGGACCGTCGCCGGGTACTTCGACACGACCGTCGACGCCGGGCGGGCGGCCGCCGCCATCGCCGCCCGGGGGGTGCTGCCATCGGCGCTCGAGCTGGTCGATCGGCACTGCCTCGCCGCCGTGGACCAGTGGAAGAACATGGGCCTGAGCGCCGATGCCAACGTCGTGCTCCTCGCCCGCACCGACGCCCCCGGCGCGCTCGGCGAGCACGAAGCCGCCGAGATCCTCGACTGCTTCGAGGGGGCCGGCGCGACCTGGGCCGCCCGGTCGACCGACCAGGCCGAGGCCGACGCGCTGTTCGCCGCCCGCCGGCTGGCCTACCCCGCGCTGGAACGCCTCGGCCCGGTGCTCACCGAGGACGTCTGCGTCCCGACGCAGGCCGTGCCCGAGATGCTCGCCCGCATCGACGCCGCCGCACAGCGCCACGGGGTCCTCATCGCCAACGTCGCCCACATCGGGGACGGCAACCTGCACCCGCTGCTTGTCACGCCCGCCGGCGACGAGACCGCGAAGAAAAACGCCCAGGCCGCGTTCGACGACATCATCACCGGCGCCCTCGACCTCGGCGGCACCGTCACCGGCGAGCACGGCGTCGGCCTGCTCAAGCAGCCCGGCCTCGCGCGCGAGCTCGGGCCCGGCGTCCTGGCCCTGCACCACGCCGTCAAGAACGCCCTCGACCCGCACCACATCCTCAACCCCGGCAAGGTCTTCCCCGAAGGGACACCCGCATGATCGTCCGCACCACCGCCGGCGAAGTCCGCGGCACGCCGACCGCCACCGGTGTCCGGTTCCGCGGCATCCCCTACGCCGCCGCGCCGGAAGGCGAGCTGCGGTTCGCGCCGCCCGTCCCGGCGCCGGCTTGGGACGGCGTCCGCGACACCACCGAAGCCGGCCCGAGGGCGCCGCAGCGCCACCGCGAGATCCCGGGCCTCGACCTCTCGCCGCTGGTCGGCCGCCCCGGGCCGGCGGGCCCGGACTACCTGACGGTCGACGTCTGGACGCCGGACCCGGGCGCGAAAGGCCTGCCGGTGCTGGTGTTCGTGCACGGCGGCGCGTTCATCGGCGGCACCGGGTCCGCCGACGTCTACGACGGCACGGCGTTCACCCGCGCCGGCGCGGTGCTGGTGACCCTGCAGTACCGCCTCGGGATCGACGGGTTCCTCCCGCTCGACGGCGAAACGACCAACCTCGGCCTCCGCGACCAGCTCGCCGCACTGCGCTGGGTCCAGGACACCATCACGGCGTTCGGCGGCGACCCCGGCAACGTGACCCTGTTCGGCGAGTCCGCGGGCGCGATCAGCGTAGCCTGCCTGCTCGGTTCCCCGCTCTCGGCGGGACTCTTCCGTCGCGCTATTGTCCAAAGTGGACACGCAAACATGGTGCGCGGGCGCGGAGAACTGGAGCGGCTGACCAAAGTCGTCGCCGACGGCCTGGGCGTCGAGCCCACCGCCGCCGCCTTCCGGACGCTGACGACCGAGCAGCTGCTCACCGCGCAGGACGCGGTCCTGCAGCCCGGCAAGGGCCCGGACCTGCGGGACGAGAACGGCCTCGACCGCAGTTACGGCCTCAGCCCGTTCCTCCCGCTGGTCGGCGACGACGTCCTCCCGCGGCACCCGGGCGAAGCGATCCGCGACGGCGCGAGTGCCGACGTCGACCTGATCGCGGGGACGTGCCGCGAAGAGATGCTGCTGTATTTCGGCCCGACCGGGCTGGCGGACGTGCTGACCGACGAGCAGGCGGTTGCGATGCTGTCGGCGTCGCACCCGGACGCCGCCGGCGCGCTCAAGCGCTACGGCCTGGGTGAGGGCCGCAAGGCGGGTGAGGTGTTCGTCGAGGCGATGACGGACCTCGTGTTCCGCGACGGCGTCAAAGAGCTCGTCGAGAATCACCAGGGCCGGTCGTACCGGTACGAGTTCGAGTGGCGTGCCCCGGTGTTCGGCGCGTGCCACGGCATGGAGCTGCCGTTCGTGTTCGACGCGCTCGACGCGGCTCGCAGCCTGGTCGGCGACCACGCCCCGGCCGAGCTGGCCCGCGAGCTCAACGCCGCGTGGTACTCCTTCGCCGCCACCGGCGACCCGGGCTGGGCCGAAGGAGCCACGGCACGCCTGGGCTGATGGACACCCACGGGCTGCGCGAGCTCTACGACCTCGTGCTGCGGCTGTCGGCGGTGCACGACCTCGACGCGCTGGTGCAGGAGGTCGTCGACCACGCGCGGCGGCTGCTCGGGGTCGACGTCGCCTACCTGGCGCTGGCGGAACCGGACGGCTCGCTCGTCATCCGCGTCACCGACGGCTCGCTGGGCCCGCGGCTGCGCGGGGTCGTGCTGCCGCCGCACAGCGGGCTGGCCGGGCGCGTGGCCGGCACCGGCGAGCCGGTGCAGAGCGCCGACTACCTCGGGGACAGCGGGCTCACGCACCTCGGCGCCGTCGACCGCGTCGCCGAGGACGAGGGCCTGCGCACGATCCTCGGGGTGCCGTTGCGGTTGCGCGGCAAGGTGGCCGGGGTGCTGATGGTCTCGCAGCGGGACGTCCGCCGGTTCACCGCGGCGGAGTCGTCGCTGCTGACCTCGCTCGGTTCGTTCGCCGCGATCGCCATCGAGAACGCGAAGCTGGTCACCGCGCTCGCGGCGGCGAACAACCGGCTGGAACGCGCCGTGCGGTTGCACGACGAGCTTTCGGAGGTGGCCGTTCCCGAAGACGTGGTCGTCCCGCTGTCGAAGCTGGTGCCCGGTCTGGTGCTCGTCGCCGACGAACACGACGAAGTCCGTGCTGCCGCCCGCAACGGCGTCCCGATCGACGCGGTGCTCGAGGGCAAACCCTCGGCGTGGTTCGCGGACCCGGCCGCGCGGCGCACCGAAGTCGGCGAGCGGACGGTGACCGTCCCGGTCGCGTCGGCGAACGCGTATTTCGGGGCGCTGCAAGTGGTTCCGGCCGAGCCGCTCGACGACGCGGACGTCCGGCTGCTGGAACGCTCGGCCCTGACCGTGGCATTGGTGGCGTCCGTCGAGCGCGCGGTGGCGGACGCCGAGCGCCGGACGGCGGCGGACCTGCTGGAGCAGCTGGTCACCCGGCGGGTGCGCGACGAGCCGGCGTTCGCCCGCCGCGCGCGTGCGCTCGGCCTGGACCTGCGCCGCCCGCACCTCGCCGTGGTGACGCCGAACCTCGAAGCCCTGCCACGGTTGCGGGACTTCGCCGCGCGCCACGGCGGTCTCGCGGCCGCGGTGGACGACCGGTTGGTCGCGCTGGTCCGCACCGACGAAACTCCGGCTCGCGCACTGAAGCTGGGCACCACCGGCTTGGCCGGGCCGGCGACCGGAGCCGCCGCGCTGGCCGACGCGTACGACGACGCCGCGGCGTGCGTCCGGGCGCTGGAAGCCTTGGGCCGCACCGGTTCCACGGCGTCACCCGCGGACCTCGGCCCGTACCGCTACCTGCTCGGCCGGGCCGGGCGCGCGGACGCGAGCACGTTCGTCACCCGCACGCTCGCGCCGCTGCTGGCCCACGACGAGGAACGCGGCACGGACCTCGTCCGCACCGCGGAGGTGTTCCTGCGCTGCGGCCGCCGCAAGGCCACGGCGGCCGACGAGCTGACGATCCATCCGAACACGCTCTACCAGCGCCTGGACCGGATCACCGCCCTGCTGGGCGACGACTGGCAGGACGGCGACCGGGCCCTGGACGTCCAGCTGGCCCTGCGCATCCACCGCCTGGCGGAAGAACTGTCCCAAGAGGACTAGCGACGGTTGCCGTTCTTGTCGCGGCGGCGCTCCTTCTCCAGGTCCTTGTCCCGGTTGTGGCGCTCGCGGTCGATGCCCTTCTTGCCGCCCAGCATGCCGGCGACCTTCGAGAACAAGCCCATTATCCGTTTCCTCCCAGTTGTGGATCTTCGATTTCAGGGTACCAAACGTTCACGCTCAGTGCCTGGTCCGATACAGGCGCATAGTGGCCGGCGCGAACACCCCGACCAGTCCCGCGCACCACAGCAGCACCAAGCCGGTCTGCCCGGACGTGAGCGTGCCGTCCATCGCCGCCCGGACCGCGGTGGTCAGGTGGGTGATCGGGTTGAGGCCCACCACCGACGCCAGCCAGCCCGGCATCGTCTTCGGGTCGACGAAGATGTTGCTGGCGAAGGTGAGCGGGAGCATTACGAACATGCTCAGCGACGTCACCGCCTGCGGGGTGCGCAGCAGCAGGCCGAGCGTCGTCCACAGCCAGCCGAGGCTGAACGAGAACACCAGCACCAGCGCGACCCCGGCGAGCACCCCGCCGAACCCGCCCGCCGGCCGGAACCCGAGGACCAGGCTCAGCACCAGGACGATCACGCAGCCGAGCAGGTACCGCGCGCCGTCGCCGAGGAGCGCGCCGACCAGCGCGGACGGCCGCCAGATCGACAGCGAGCGGAAGCGGTCGAACACCCCGGACACGCGGTCGGCGTTGAGCGCGCTGCCGGTGGTCATCGTGATCATCACGATCGTCTGCACCAGGATCCCCGGTTGCAGGTACTGCAGGTAGTTCCCGGTCGAACCGGCGATCGCGCCGCCGAAGAGGTAGGTGAACATCAACGTCAGCATGATCGGGAACGCCGTCACGTCGATCAGCTGCTCGGGCAGGTGCTTGAGCTTGAGCAGCGTCCGCCGGCCGAACACCAGCGACGTCGTGAGCGGCCCCGGCCGCGGCGGCCGGGGGCGCGAGGTGAGCACCCCGCGCAGGTGCGCCAGTGCGAGCTCCCCCGCCGGCGGGGCCTGGACCTGCGTCATGTCAGCACGCCTTTCTCCGCGTCCGCGACCGGCTTGCCGGTCAGGGTCAGGAAGACCTCGTCGAGGCTCGGGTGGGTGAGGCCGAAGTCGGCGATGCCGATGCCCGCGCGGGACAGCCCGCTCAGGGCGGCGGACGCCTGTTCGGCCGGCCGGTCGGTGACCTGCGCGGTCAGCGTTCCCGGCTCCGCGCCGGAGTGCACCGGGACCCGCAGCTCGCCGGCGAGCACCCCGTGGGCCCGTTCGCGGTCGGCCGGGTCGGTGAGCCGCAGGCGCAGCGCGGCCGAGCCGACCGACGCCTTCAGCTCCCCCGACGTCCCCTCCGCGATGACACGGCCGTGGTCGATCACCGCGATGCGGTCGGCGAGCTGGTCGGCCTCGTCGAGGTACTGCGTGGTCAGCAGCACCGTGGTGCCCGCGGCGACCAGCGCGCGGACGATGTTCCAGACCTGGTTGCGGCTGCGGGGGTCGAGCCCGGTCGTGGGCTCGTCGAGGAACATCAGGTCCGGCGCGACCACCAGCCCGGCGGCGATGTCGGCGCGTCGCCGCATGCCGCCGGAGTACGTCTTCACCGGGCGTGCCGCGGCTTCGGTCAGCTCGAAGACCTCGAGGAGCTCGTCCGCGCGTTCCTGCGCCTCACGGCCGCGGAACCCGAAGAGCCGGCCGAGCAGCACGAGGTTCTCGCGCCCGGTCAGGTCCTGGTCGAGCGAGGCGAACTGCCCGGTGAGGCTGATCCGCCCGCGCACCTGGTCGGCCTCGGTCACGACGTCGTGGCCGAGCACCCGCGCGGCGCCGCCGTCCGGGGGCAGCAGCGTGGACAGCATCCGGACGGTGGTGGTCTTGCCGGCGCCGTTCGGGCCGAGGATCGCGTAGACCCCGCCGGTGCGGACCCGCAGGTCCACCCCGTCCACCGCGCGGGACTTCCCGAACGTCTTGGTCAGCCCCGCCGCCTCGATGGCGAACTCGCCGCTCATCGCGCCTGCGCCACCACGTGCTCGAGGTGCTCGACCACTCCGTCGACCCCCGGCAGCGCGAGCATCTCCCGGTGCGCGCGGCGCACCTCGGCCCGCACGCCGTCGTCGGCGAGCAGCGCCGTCACCGTCTCGGCGATCGCGGCGCCGCTCTCCTCGGGCACCTTCCGGCCCAGGCCCATCTTCTCGGCCTGCGTGGCGTGGTACTCCTGGTCGCCCATCAGCGGCAGCCCGGCCATCGGGACGCCGGCGCCGACCGCCTCGCGGGTGCTGTTGTACCCGCAGTGGGTCAGGAACGCCTGCGCGCACTGCAGCAGCAGCGGCTGCGGGATCCAGTCGTAGAGGTGGACGTTGTCCCCCACCGGGACCTCGACGGGGTAGCCCCCGGTCGCGACCACGGCGTGGCAGTCCACTTCGGACAGTCCGCTCACGATGGCGGCGAGCGGCGTCGCGGCCTCCGGCGAGTGCTCGTCGGCCGCCACCCCCTGTTCGCGGATCGTCTTCACCATGCCGAGGGTGGTGCCGATCGACGCGATCACCAGGGGCTTGTCCCCGGAGAGCGCGGCGACCTCCGCGGGGAGACGCAGGTTGCGCTTGACGTCCAGCGGCTGCCGGTAGGCGAACGCCTGCGGCGGCGCGTAGTTGGCGAAGGAGTACTCGTGCGGCATGCAGTCGATGCGGCCGTTGCGGTAGATCGCGTTGCGGTCGTCGCTCTCCGGCAGGCCGACCTCACGGCGGCGCTCGTTCAGCAGCGGCAGCAGGCCGTCCGGGTCGAGGGTGTTGCCCGCGCCCGACGGCACGGACAGCAGCGGCACGTCCAGCGCTTCGGCGACCAGGCAGCCCGACAGCTCGGAGCCGTCGCGCAGGACGAGGTCCGGCGCGAAGTCCTTGGCGAGCGGGAAGGTCTTCTCGAAGGCGCTCGTGACGTGCTTCTCCCCGGCGAACGAGATCATGTCCAGCCGCTCGTCGGGCACCCCGCCGTTGTGCTTCGCGGAGTACTCGCGGATGTTCATGATGAGCTCGCCGAGGTCGGGCATGGTGACCCGGACGTCCACCGGCTCGCCGTCGTAGGTCGGCACCAGGTAGCCGGAGGTGGCCACGAGGATCTCGTGCCCCGCCTCCGCCAGGCCCCTGGCGATCGGGAGCATCGCCCTGGCGTGCGAGGGCGAGCCGGTCACAGTGCACAGAACTCGCACGGTCGACACCTTCCATTGTGGACGCGGGAAGCAGCTTTGCCTGCGACAGTAGGTCTGCCGCGGGCCTCCGCGACACCCTTACCCACCCCTAGACGGCGGCGCGTTCCCGCAGCTGGAGACGCAGGAGCCCGACGATCTCGGGCAGGTGGTGGTCGAGGTAGAAGTGCCCGCCGCGGAAGGTGTGCAGCGTGAACGCGCCGCGCGTGTGCCCTTCCCAGGCGGCGATCTCCGCGGCGGTCACGCGCGGGTCCTCGGAGCCGGTCAGCGCGGTGATCGGGACGTCGACCGCCGCACCGGGCGTGGGCTCGTACGTCTCGACCGCGCGGTAGTCGTTGCGGATCGCCGGCAGCACCATCCGCAGCAGCTCGTCGTCGCCGAACAGGGCGGCGTCGGTGCCGGCCAGCGCCCGGACCTCGCGGATGAGCTGGTCGTCGCCGAGCAGGTGGGACGTGCCGCCGCGGTGCGCCGACGGGGCCGCGCGGCCGGACACGACGAGCCCGGTCACCGCGGACCGCAGCCGCAGCGCGACTTCGAACGCGACGGTGGCGCCCATGCTGTGTCCCAGCAGGGTCAGCGGCCGGTCGTCGGCGCCGGCCAGCACCGCGGCGATCTTCTCGGCCAGCTCGGCGATGCTCGCCGCGAACGGCTCGGCCCGCCGGTCCTGGCGGCCGGGGTACTGCACGGCGACCACCTCGGCCGGGCCGTCCGGGCCGGCCGCGGCGAACGCCTTCGCCACCCGGTAGAAGTAACTGGCCGAGCCGCCGGCGTGCGGGAAGCACACCAGCCGGTGCCCGGGCCCGGGCCGGCGGTGGAAACTCCGGATCCAGCTGCTCTCGTGCACGGCACTCCCCTTCTCGCAGTGGCCTACCCGGGCAGATTCCCAGGATGCGCGGACCGCGGACAACCCCTATCAAAACCCCCGTAACCCCTGTTCAGGGCCATTCACGAATAGGAGCCGCCCACCTTGACACGCCGTTCTCCCGCCCGGCATCCTCGAGAGACGCAGAACACATTTACTGCATTCTTTTCACCGCGAAAACCCAACCGACGGAGGACGAACCATGTCGAAAATCACGGTCACGCTTTCCGGTGGTCCCGCCGAGCTCATCGAGCGCCACCGCGAGTGGACGGTCGGCAACCTCGGCGACGTCGCCAAGGTCAGCTACGGCGCCGGCTACGAGCACTTCACCCACGAGGGGGAGTTCGTCACGACCAGCGGCGGCGCCCAGGTCCCGGTGTTCGCCTGGTGCGGCCGCACGCGCGTCGCCGAGTGATCGGCTAGGGGTGACCAGGGGTATCCGCGCGGCCCGGCCCGCGAATACCTTCGGAACGGGCACGATGTATCCGTCCATGGTCATCGCCATTCTCACTTTCAGCGCCAGGATTCGTGCTCGGCCTCCGAATTCGAGCCGGCCCGCAGAAAGGCACGATCGCTCATGACTACCTTTCCCCTCGAGCGTCCGCGGGAGAACGGGACGCTTTCCGGACCGCTCACGATGTTCGGGCCGGACTTCCCGTTCGCCTACGACGACTGGATCGGCCACCCCGGTGGCCTCGGCACGCTGCCCGCGGCCGTCCACGGCACCGAGGTGGCCGTGGTCGGCGGCGGGGTCGCGGGTCTCGTCGCCGCGCACGAGCTCCTCCGGCTGGGCCTGCGCCCGGTCGTCTACGAGGCGGAGCAGCAGCTCGGCGGCCGGATGCGCTCGGCGGCCTTCGACGGCCACCCGGACTCGGTCGCCGAGCTCGGCGCCATGCGGTTCCCCGTGTCGGCCACCGCGCTCTACCACTACATCACCGAAGCGGGCCTGGACACGAAGGCGTTCCCGAACCCGCTCGACCCGGCCACGCCGAGCACGGTGATCGACCTGGAGGGCCGCACCACCTGGGCGCGCACCGCCGCCGACCTGCCGTCGGTCTACCAGCAGGTGTCCGACGCCTGGGACAAGGCACTGCAGGAGAACGCCGAGCGCTCGGCGATCGAGGACGCCATCCGCCGCCGCGACGTCGGCAGCATCAAGGCGATCTGGAACAACCTCGTCTCGCGGCTCGACGACCAGTCGTTCTACGAGTTCATCGCGAACTCGACGTCGTTCTCCTCCTTCCGCCACCGCGAGATCTTCGGCCAGGTCGGGTTTGGCACCGGCGGCTGGGACACCGACTTCCCGAACTCGATCCTGGAGATCCTGCGGGTCGTGTTCAGCGGCGCCGACGACGAGCAGCGCAGCATCGTCGGCGGCTGCCAGCAGCTGCCGGAGCGGCTCTGGACGCACCGCCACCACGGCGCCGCCCACTGGCCGGACGGCACGTCGCTGGCCGACCTGCACGGCGGGCAGCCCCGGCCCGGGGTGGCGCGCATCGAGCGGGCCGGCGACCTGATCACCGTGCGGGACAGCTGCGGGGACGCGCGGACGTACCCCGCGGTGGTCTTCACCCCGCACGTGCGGCTGCTGACGACCCGGATCCGCACCGACGAGAGCCTGCTGTCGCGTCCACTGTGGACAGCGGTGGAGCGCACGCACTACATGGGCTCGTCCAAGGTCTTCGTGCTCACCGACCGGCCGTTCTGGCGCGACCTCGACCCGGGCACCGGCCGCGACACACTGAGCATGACGCTCACCGACCGCGGGCCGCGCAGCGTCTACCTGATGGACGACGGCCCGGACCGCCCCGGCGTGATGTGCCTGTCCTACACCTGGAACGACGACTCGGCGAAGCTGGCCACACTGGACGACGGCGAGCGGATGGACAGCATCCTGGCCACGCTGGAACGCATCTACCCCGGCGTCGACATCCGCGCGCGCCTGGCCGGCCCGCCGATCACCGTCACGTGGGAGAACGAGCCGAACTTCAACGGCGCGTTCAAGGCGAACCTGCCGGGCCACTACCGCTACCAACGGCGGTTGTACACCCATTTCATGCAGCAGGAGATGCCGCCGGGACAGCGGGGTTTCTTTCTCGCCGGAGATGACATATCGTGGACCGGCGGTTTCGCGGAAGGCGCCGTCACAACGGCGCTGAATGCGGTCTGGGGCGTACTGAACCACCTCGGCGGCACCACGGTTCCGGGCAATCCGGGACCGGGTGACCTCTTTTCCGAACTGGCCCCGGTGGACCTCCCGATGGACTGAGCACGCCACCCCGGAGCAGGCGCTACTCCCCCGGCGCCGGACTCGGGGCCCATGACAGCAGCCGGGCACGCGAACTGCGTGCCCGGCTGCTGTTTATGCAGCTCAAGGCCGGTTTTTCGGCCCCGATCCCCCGCACGACGGGGGCCGGCTCCCCCCACGCCTGCCGCCGGACCTCCACCCGGATCTCCACCGTGCGGAGGTCCTGCTCCACCCGGGTGGAGCAGTAGTGTCCAACGTGTCGGAAGCAGTCGGAACCGGCGGAGGAAAGCATCCGGAAACGGGTGCGGGAACAGACTCACACGGAGGAAATCTGCCATGGGTGAAGTTATCGGTTTCATGCTTCTCCGTTTCGCCATGATCGGCGGCGGAATCATCCTGCTCCTGCTGCTCATCGGCGTTGTCGTGTTCGCGCTGAAGAAGACCGGCCGGTTCGACCAGGCGAAGTCGATGGTGGAGCCGGTCGTGCGCAACAAGCTGAGCAAGAGCCAGGGGTACAAGGGCGCGCTCGGCACCAAGGCACTCGACTACCTGAGCGAGCGCGAAAAGCAGGGCAACGTCAAGCACAAGGAAATCGACTGACCCAGCCGTCGAACGGCTGACGGGGAGGAACCACCATGGACACCACCACCGTCCTCGCGGACACCAGCATGAGCGACGTCATGGACCTCATGTTCGAGCGGTACCTGATCATCGGCGGCGTCGCGTTGCTCGCGATCCTGCTCCTGGGCGTCATCGTCCTGATGTTCAAGAAGAAGAGCTAAGGACCATGCAGGGCTCCGGCGACGAGGACACCGAACTGGGGCTGGCCGAACGGGTCGCGCCGGGGTGGCTCGTCGTCCAGGTCATCAGCACGCTGCTGCTGCTCGGCGCGTTGCTGACGGCGCGGGCGTCCCCGCTGGTGTGGACGGTCTGCGGCGTCAGTTTCCTGTGCTGGCTGCTCTTCGCGCTGTCCGACCGGACCTGGCCGCGGACCTCGACCGCCGCGCTCGCCCTGTGCTCGTTCCTGCCCACGCTGGTGGTCGGGTGGAGCACGGACGGCACGGCGATGCTGATGGCCGGCGTCCCGCTCGGGGTGTTCGCCGCGCTGGCCGGGGTCAGCGCGAACCTCATCATCGCCTTCGCCGGCTTCGAAGTCGGCGTGGTCGTCACCAGCTGCGCGCTCGCCCACCAGTCGTGGGTGACGATGCTCGGCTACGCGATCGTGATGCTGATTTCGACGCTGTTCGGGCTGAACCGGCGGCAGTACCAGGTCCAGGCGCACCAGGCGGAACTGCTGCTCGAGCAGACGCGCCTTATGCACGACGAACACGCCAAAGCCGCGGCGCTGCAAGAGCGCACGCGCATCGCGAGGGAGATCCACGACGTGCTGGCACATTCACTCGGCGCCTTGAGTGTGCAGCTGGATCTCGCCGAAGGACTGCTGAGCGTCAAAGGCGACCGCGAGGCCGCGCTGGAGCGGCTGCGCCGGTCCCGGCGCCTGGCGAACGAAGGCCTGAACGAGGCCCGGCGCGCCGTCGCGGCGTTGCGGCACAACTCGCCGCCGTTGTCCGCCTCGCTGCGGGAGCTGGCCGCCGAGCACGAAGCCGACCACGGTGTGCCGGTGAGCTTCGAGACCACCGGCACCGCGCGGCCCATCCGGCCCGAGACCGCGATCTCCTTGCTGCGCGCGGGACGCGAGGCGCTGACCAACGCGGCCAAGCACGCGCCGGGCGCGCCCATCGGGATGGTGCTGGACTTCTCCGACGAAAAGGTGACGCTGCGGGTGCACAACGAGCCCATGCGGGTGCCGGTCCAGCCGTCGGCCGAGACGCAGTCGTCGGGCTACGGCCTCGTGGGCATGGGCGAACGGCTGGCGCTGGTCAGCGGTTCGCTCGTCGCCCGGCCGGCGGACCCGGCCCGCGGCGGCTGGCTGGTCACGGCCGAGGTGCCGGAATGAGCGACGGGACGATCCGCGTGATCGTCGCGGACGACCAGCAGATCATGCGGGAAGGGCTCGTCGCGCTGCTCGACCTGATGGACGGCATCGAGGTCATCGGCAACGTCGGCAACGGCGAAGAAGCGCTGCGCGTGATCGCCGAAGACCCGCCCGACGCGGTCCTGATGGATCTGCGCATGCCGGTGCTCGACGGCATCGAGACCACCCGGCGCATCGCCGCCGAGCACCCGGGCATCGCGGTGCTCGTGCTCACCACCTACGTCGACGACGAGTCGATCGCCGCCGCGCTGCACGCCGGCGCGCGGGGCTACGTGACCAAGGACGCCGGCCGCGAGCAGATCGCGGCCGCGTTGCGCGCCGCCGCCGCGGGCCAGATCACCTTCGACGCCGCGGTGTCGCAACGGCTGGTCGCGGCGTTCAACCACTCCGGGACCACAACGGTGACCGCACCGCCGACGCGGACGGGTATTCCCGGGTTGACCACCCGGGAGTCCGAAGTGCTCTCGCACATCGCCCGCGGCCTGAGCAACGCCGAGATCGCCACCGCCATGCTGATCGGTGAAGCGACCGTGAAAACGCACGCCAACAATGTTTTCATGAAAATCGGCGTCCGCAACCGCAGCGAGGCGGTACGGTACGTCTACCAGCACGGACTCGGGGACTAGCACCCCCTATTCCACCCGCCCCGAGTCAGGGGCCCGCTAGGGGTCATCGAATCCCGGCAGGGGTTGTCCGGTAATCACAGCGCTGACTAGCCTTTCGTTCGTTCCCGGAATTCCGGGAAATCGCACCGCCCGCGTCCCGAGCTCATTTCCGGGAAATCCGGCGGGCCGACGACGAAAGAGCCGGCGCTGATGACCAACGAGAGTTCACGACACCCGTTCGGGCTGTCGACGGGCGACCAGGTGCTCGTCGTCGCCCCGCACCCGGACGACGAGACCATCGGCCCCGGCGGCACGGCCGCCCGGCTGGCCGCCGCCGGCATCGGCGTGCACGTGCTGTGCGTGACCGTCCGGGCCGCGAAGATGTGGGGCTCGCACAGCGATCCGAACACCCGGCTCGCCGAGTTCGAAACCGCCTGCAAGGCGCTGGGCACCACGACCCAGACGATCGCCTGGGTCGACGAGACCGGCGACCTCGACATCACCACGAAGCAGCGTGACCTGGTCAACCTCATCGAGAAGCACGAGGAGTGCTCACTCTCGGCGGTGCGGCCGGAGGCGCTGATCATCCCCGCGGCCGGCGGGTACCACCAGGACCACCAGGCGGTGTTCCGCGCCGCTTTCGCCGCCGCCCGGATCCAGGGCCCCGGCCTCAAGCCGACACCGAAGATGGTGCTCGGCTACCGCGGGGTCGAGGACCGCTGGTCCGCCGACTCGGAGCCGTGGTGGGTCCACGTCGACACCTCCGCGCACTGGGCCGACAAAGAAGAAGCACTGCGCGCCTACGGCACCCAGATGCGGCCGGGAAACCAGCCCCGGTCCCTGAACCACGTCCGGACCATCGACGCCGCCACCGGCGGGTCGCACTGCTGGGAATACGGCGAATCGTTCGTGCCGTACCGGATGTCCTGGTGACCGAGCCGGCCAAAAGCAGGCCGACCGCCACGCGGCACGCAACCGTTGCCACGAAAGCCATTCGGCCGTGACTGCGGTCGGATCGGTCGCGATCGGCACAGTAATCCGCCCGCCGAAACAAACCAACTGAGAATCCGAGGATATCGCCATGGCTGACACCGATCGGCATATCGTAATTCTGGGGATCGGGTACACCGGTCTGCCCTTGGCCGTCGCGCAGGCGCGCCTCGGCCGTCAGGTTGTCGGTTTCGACATCAGCGCCGAGCGCGTCGAAGCCGTCAACGCGCTGCGGTCGCCGGTCGACACGGTGCTCGACAGCGACCTGGCCGAGGTGGCCGGGAACCTCAGCGCCACGCTCGACCCGTCCGTGCTCGCCGAGGCCGACGTCGTCGTCGTGTGCGCCCCGACCCCGGTCCGCGAGGACGACCAGCCCGACCTGGTGCCGCTGGAGTCCGCGGTCGCCACCGTGCGGGACCACCTGAAGCCGGGCCAGCTGGTGATCGTGGAGTCCACGACCTACCCGGGCACCACCGACGCGCTGCTGCTGCCCATCCTGGAGGAGTCGGGCCTGCTGGCCGGCGTCGACTTCGACCTCGCGTACTCGCCCGAGCGGATCGACCCGGGTAACGCCAAGTTCGACCTGAGCAACACCCCCCGGCTCGTCGGCGGCCTGACCGACGCCTCGCGCGACCGTGCGGCGGACTTCTACCGGGGTGTCACCCTCGTGCACCTGACCAAGGGCATGCGCGAGGCCGAGGCGGCCAAGATCCTGGAGAACACGTTCCGCCAGGTGAACATCGCGCTGGTGAACGAGTTCGCGCAGCTGTGCCACAGCATGGAGCTCGACGTCTGGGACACGATCCGCGCCGCGGCCACGAAGCCCTACGGCTTCAAGGTGTTCTGGCCGGGCCCGGGCGTCGGCGGCCACTGCATCCCGGCCGACCCGCTGTACCTGGTGCACCACGCCACCACGCTCGGGCTCCGGTTCAAGATGGCGGAGACGGCGAACGATGTGAACAAGGGCATGCCGCTGTGGGTGGCGGACCGCGTCTGCAAGCACCTCGAGGACAACTCCATCGCCGTCGACGGGGCGAAGGTCCTCGTGCTGGGTGTCACCTACAAGCCGGACGTCGCCGACACCCGGGAGACGCCGGCCGCGCCGATCATCCGGCAGTTCCTCGACCGCGGCGCCGATGTGGCGTTCCACGACCCGTACATCGACGTGTTCGGCGGTCTGCAGTGCGTGCCGGAGCTGGACGCGGCGCTGGCCGCCGCCGATCTGGTCGTGCTGCTCCAGCCGCACCGCGAGTACACCGCCGAGGTGCTGGGCGGCGCGGCCCGGCTCTTCGACACGACCGGGGCCGCCACCGGCGTCACGACGGTGACCAGCCTGTAGTTCCTCTCCCCGAGAGCCGCCTTGACAGCGTCCGACGCTGTCCAAGGCGGCTTTTCGCGTTCCCGGGTGCGTGTTTCCGCCCCCACGGTTGTTCAACCCGCGGCGAAATTGTGGCCCCAGGACGATTGACGTCGTGGTACGGCGCCGCCGGCCGGGCTCGTGTGAAGTTTCTGTCGGGCGGCAGGTAGACGTGTTCCCGGTCAGTGGGCCGCGCCGAATTCCCGCACCCTTTTCCCGCTGTTCTCGTTTCCGGCTCCGGCCGTGACACCGCGAGGGCAGTCGTCACCGAAAAGGCCGCCGCTCCCCCTTCTCCCGGGGTGGAGAGCCAAAATCCACCGTCGCGCCCCGCCGGTCGTTTTGCCCGGTTCAGGGGTGCCCGTGCGGGCCGACACCCCTACTCGACCCCTACTACCGCGGTTCGGCCGGGGATCCGGGTCACCTGAACCAAGGTTGTCCGGGGTGGAGACCCCGGAAGGCGGCCGCGACGCGAGGTGGAGCCCAGTTCTAGTCCGATCGGGTGACGGCATCTCACTCCTGGTCAAGGTTCTGTCCCCGACCGTGACGTCCCGGAGTCGCTCCGACCTGGAGATCATCTCCAAAAACCGGCCTGAGCCGTGGTGGCCGCCGCGTCTCCCCCTTTGGTCGCAGACACTCTGGGTAGTGTTCGACAGGTCCTTCGACCACGGAGCGCGTCAGTTTAGGCCGAACGAGTTAGACCCTCGATCGATTCCGACGGCGCGCCCGATTTACCCCATTCGTCCGCCCTGCCCCGGTCGTGCATTCCGCATCCCTGCGTGACGGCACTGCCACCAACGGTCAAAAATCGGGCCCAACTGACGCTCCGAAGCCGCTTTTTCACTCGTTCGGGTGATTGAGGGGAGCGATCCGCTCGCCGGGAACAGCGGAAAACGAACGCTTTTCATCCTGGGTAAAGCCACCTCCGACGGTGATGGACCGAACACACCCCCGCCTCCACCTGCGCTGGTCAACCCGTGCCGAGGCGACTACGTTTGTTTTTGTCGAAGAGTTCTTCCTTGATGGTGAGACGCTCTTCGTCACAGCAAGTAACTGGGGATAGCAAGCTACGCCGAAGGTTGTCACTGGGGTGGTCACACACCTTCGGCGGGGAACATCACTGGGGTGATAGGCACATGGCTTTGGTGGAACGGGAAAAGGTACTAGACAGTCTGATCGAGCTCCTCGACGAAAGCCGTCGCGGCAACGGGGTCGTCGCACTCCTGACCGGCGGCGTGGCCAGCGGCAAGACCAGCCTGCTGCGCCGGTTCTCCGAACGGGCCGGCGACTCGGGAGCGCTCGTGCTGAGCGCGTGCGGCTCGTTCGCGGAAGAAGACGTGCACCTGGGGATGCTGGACCAGCTGTTCGGCAACCCGCTGCTCCCGCCCGAGACCGTCACGCAGGCCCACCGGATCATGGGCTCCGCGGCGGACTCGGACACGAACAACGGCCTGCGCTTCGACGCGCGGATCGCGCACGGCATCTGCGTGGCGCTGCTGGAGCTGTCCAAGGAGCGGCCGCTGGTGATCGTGGTCGACGACATGCAGTTCGCCGACCGGGCGTCGCTGCGCACGCTGCTCTACATCCAGCACCGCATCGGCGTCTCCCGCGTCCTGATGATCCTGGCCGAGAGCGCGAGTGCCCGGCCGGCCCGGTCGCGGCTGCACTCGGAGATCATCCGGCAGCCGCACGCGCGGCACCTGACCGTGCCCCCGCTGTCGGTCGGCGGGGTCGCGCAGGTGCTGGCGGAGCGGCTGGACGCGGCGACGGCCGGCCGGCTGGCCGCGGCGTGCCACCGCCTCACCGGCGGCAACCCGCTGCTCACGCACGCACTGGCCGACGACTGCGAGTCGGCGGGCGCGGCGGAGCCGACCATCGGCATCGCGTACGAGCACGCGGTGCTGAGCTGCCTGCACCGCAGCCCGGCGCACCTCGTGCGGACGGCCCGGGCGGTGGCGGTCCTCGACGGCCACGGTGACGAGGAGGACCTCGCGCAGGTCCTGCGGCTCGACCAGGCCAAGGTGGCCGCGGCGCTGGCGATGCTGGAGCACAGCGGCCTGATCGAGCACCACCGGTTCCGCCACGAGCGGGCCGCGAAGGCCGTCCGGGCCGAGCTGCCCGAAGCGGAAGCGCGGGCGTTGAACCTCGAGGTCGCCCGGCGGCTGCACCAGCAGGGCAAGCCCGACACCGTCGTCGCGGACTACCTGCTGCGCGGCGGGGCGGCCGAGCCGTGGGCGCTGCCGGTGCTGTGGAACGCGGCGCAGGAAGCGCTGCGGGAGAACCGGGCCGAGGTCGCGGTGGCGTGCCTGACGCTGCCGAAGCAGGAGGACATGGGCCCGCGCGAGGCGGCCGCGTTCACCGCCCGGCTGGTCCAGATCCAGAACCGGACCAACCCCGCGGCGGCGGCGATGCGGCTCGGCCCCCTCGGCGACTCGTTCGACCAGGGGCACCTGAGCACGCAGCACACGGCCGACTACGTCTACTCGCTGCTCTGGCACGGCCGGCTCGACCGCGCCGCGACGGTGCTGGGCCGGCCCGAGGCGGAGTGTTTCGCGGACAGCCAGTGGGTGCGGGTGTGGTACCCGGAGGTGGCGGGCGAACGCCGTCGCGACCGCGGCACGACCGCGTACGACGGCGCGTGCTCGGGCCAGGCGCTCACGCTCGCGCTGTCGTCGAAGTACCGCGACGAGGCACTGGCGGCGGCCGAGCAGGTGCTGGAGAGCTGCTGGCTGATCGAGGTCCCGCAGCTGGAGGAGGTCGTCGCGGCCCTGCAGGCGCTGCTCCTGGCCGGCGAGCCGCACCGCGCGGACCGCTGGTGCGAAGAGCTCCTGCGGATGAAGGCGGTGCAGACGTCCCCGACCCTGCGCGCGGTGATCACCGACGTGAAGGCGGGAGTAGCCCTGCGCCTCGGCGACCTGCACGCGGCGGAGCGGTGCGCGCGGGAGGCGTTGACGATCCTGCCGGCGCAGAGCTGGGGCACGCTGATCGGCCTGCCGCTGGCGCACCTGGTGGACGCGCTGACCCGGATGGGCCGGTACGAGGAGGCGGCGGCCGAGCTCAAGCGGGACATCCCGCCGGGCCTGCGCCGCACGGCGTTCTGGCTCCAGTACCTGATGGCCCGCGGCAACCACTACCTGGCCACGGACCGCCTGCACGCGGCGCTCGAGGACTTCGCGACGGTCCGGACGTTGGCCGTCCGCTGGGAGATCGACCACCCGGAGCTGGTGCCGTGGCGCCTCAGCGCGGCCAAGGCGCACGCCCGCCTCGGCCACGCGGACCAGGCCCGCAAGCTCCTGCGCGACCAGCTCGAGCGGTGTGGCGACGAGCGCGTCCGCGCGCACGCGGTGTGCCTGCGCGCGCTGGCGGAGGTGAGCGAGTTCAAGGAGCGCCTCCCGATGCTCCGCAGGGCGGCCGAGCAGCTCCAGACGTGCGACGACCGGTACGAGCTGGCCCACGTGTTCGCGGCGCTCAGCGAGTGCGCGCAGATGTTGGGTGACTACAACCGGGCCCGCACAGCCCAGCGCCGAGCGGTCCAGCTGGCGAAGTCGTGCGGCGCGGACCCGTTGTGGCGGAGTTTGACGCCGGCCGGGGCGCCGGCGGTGACCGAGCAGGTGGCTGAGGAGCTGAGCCCGTCGACGTTGAGCGCGGCGGAGCAGCGGGTGGCTTCGCTGGCCTCGCTGGGGCACACGAACCGGGAGATCGGGCGGAAGCTGTACATCACTGTTTCGACTGTGGAGCAGCATTTGACCCGGGTGTACCGGAAGCTGAACATCAATCGGCGGACTGAGCTGCCGAGTGGGCATCGGTGGCTGTCGCATGCCGGGGAGATGGAGCAGATGCCGCGGCATGAGGTGGCTTCCTGGTAGGAGGGTTGGTGGGGTCGCGGTTCTCGGTTTGTTGGGAGCCGCGGCTTCTGCCGCTCGGGTGTGGTCGCTTGCTGTGGCTTTCCGTGGTCCGGCTAGCGGACCGAGCAGGGGCAGGTTGCTTGGTGAGAGGTGAGGCGGCGGTTCCGTTGGGACCGCCGCTTTGCCGTCGACTCGCCACCAGCGATGCGGCTGGCGGGGCCGTGTGGAACGAACCAGGCGGTCTGGCCACGCCGCACCTCGAGCGGCGCGAGGTAGCTTCCTGCTGCGAAGGCATGCGGCGGTTCCTTGAGGGCTGCCGCTTTGCTGTCGGCGGCCCCGGCTGGTGGGCGTGCGGAACAAACTCGCGTAATCCGCCTACGCTGGGCCGGAACCGGGACGAGCGGCGCCAGGTGGCTTCCCGTGGGTCAGCTGCGAGCCGCGCCGAAGGCGGTTCCGCAGAGAGCCGCGGCCAGGCACGCCATGGCTGCGGCTCCGAGAGCTACCCGCGCGCCAGTGCTGGGATGTCGGTCGCATCGTGAGTGGCGTGCCCGGCTGTCCCGCCGCTGTGGGCGTGGGGGCTGGCGCGCAGCCGCGGTGACTGCGGGTCTGAGAGCTACTCCGCGCCAGTGGAGGTGGCCAGTGACAACATGCCCGCCGCAGGCATGGCAGTTGGCGCGCAGCCGCGGTGGCCGCGGGTCGGGGTTGCTCCGCGGCGGGCAGGGTTTCGGTTGCGCCTTCGGCTCTCCTGCCATCGCAGGGCGTGGCGGCTGGCGCGCAGCCGCGGTGGCCGCAGGTCCGGGGCCACTCCGCGTTGGGGGCAGGTTCCGGTTGCGCTTCGGATCTCTTGCCACCGCGGGCATGGCGGCTGGCGCGCAGCCGGGCTGGCTGCGGGTCGGGGCTACTCCGCGGCTGGGCAAGGGTTCCGGCTGGATCGTGGGTGACATTCCAGCGCTGTGGCGCGGTGGTTGAGACGTGACCGCGGGTCTGAGAGCTACTTCGCGTCGGGGTGGGTGGCCGGCGCGGCGGGGAGGTGGAAGTGCCCTCTGCCGTTGTGGGGGTCGGACCGTGGGTGTCCTTTGTCTAGGCGGCGAAGGGTAGTGGTGGGTGCAGGTTGTTGCGCCTGGGTCTTCGGCTTGGGTCTAGGTACTGGGGTGGGATGAACTCCGGTTGGCCGTCTGGTGCCAGGCGGACCTTCCAGCCCGAGCGATGCAGCAGGCGGTGGTGGTGGCCGCACAGGAGGACCGTGTTCGTCAGGTCCGTTGGGCCGCCTTCGGACCAGCGCTTTATGTGGTGGCCCTGGCAGTGGCGGGGCGGGCGGTGGCATCCCGGGAAAGCGCAGCCGCGGTCTCGGAGGTACAACGCCCGGCGCAAGCCAGCTGAGATCAGGCGGCGTAGGCGGCCCAAGTTCAGGGGTTCGTTCTTGCCGCCGAGTACTGCTGGGATCACCATTGCGTCGCATGCGTGGACTCTTGCCTCTGCCGCGGTGATCTCCGCTGTGTCGCCTAAGGTTGCCTTGCCTGTGCCGGATTTCAGGTTCTCCAAGGACACCGCGACCATCACGTGTGCTCGTTCGCCTGCCTGGGTGGGCAGCGCCGGTGAGTTCAGGGCCAGGTCCACCGCGTCGGAGAATGCGTCGCCCAGTCGCTCGGCTGGGCTGCGGAGGTCGGGACCGTCTTCGGAGGTGCGGCGCTCGGACAGGGAATCCAGCAGTGCGTTGGCTCGGGTGCCGGTCTCGTCGTCGAACCTGCCCTTGAGCTCCCATACTCCGGTTCTCTTGCGGCGAAACGTCAACTCGCGGTCGGGCGTGGGTGGCTCGGTGACGTCCGGTTCTGGGCCGTCCGGTTCAAGGTGGGCGATGATGCGGTGGCCGGCGGCCGCGACTTGGGCCGGGCCGGCCTGGTCCGCCAGGTTCAGGAGCTGGTGCTCTGCCTGCTCGCGTTCCTCGGGTGGGATCTGACGCAACGTCTCGGTGATCGCGTCGATCGTCGCGTCGCTCAGTTTGCCCGCGCGGGCTGCTTCGCCCGTCGCCGGGGCCAATGCAGGCTCGACCGTGCCGTCCAGGTGGTGTGACGGGTTCAGGACCTGCGCGCGTTTGACGAGTTTGTCCGCCGCGCGGCGGGGGATGTCGGCCATGTGCTCGAGCCAGCGGGTCAGGGAACGGTATCCGTACAAGTCCATGACACCGCGATCCGCGATCTCCGTCAGCACCGCCCCGAGTTCCGCTTCCGTGGCGCGAATTCGGGACAGCAGCAAACCGACGCGGTCGGCGAGGGCCTCCGCGTCGGCTTGCCACAGGTGTCTGTCCATGGCTTCGACGTTACCGAGCTTCGAACACAAGTTCACCACTCGATCAGGTGAAGTCAGGGCTGGAGAACCGCCAGCCAGTCGTGCACGCTCCGGGCCGTGGAAGACGCGTGCTCGCGCATCATCGAGAAGTGGTCACCCGGCGTGTCCACAATGGACGACGGGAGGTCCCACGTCGCCTGCCAGTCCGGGCGGTCGGACCACGACGGCAGCGGGGATGACGCTCGCAGCAGGAGAGTCGGCGTCGGAAGCGAAGATGGCACCCAGCCGTCGAAGATCTCCAGGTAGCCGCCCATCGCCGTCAGGCGGGCGTCGCCGACTGCGGCGCCGGACATCTCCCCCGCCAGCTCACCCTGGACGTCGGCCAGGACGTCCGCGCTCTGCAGATACGTGTCCAGAAGCGCCACTCCCCGCGGCGCCGCGCCGCGAGACGCCAGCAGACGCGCCAGTTCGTGCGCCACCGGACCGCCCGACGAATGCGCCGCCAACGCGAACGGGCGGCCTTCCGTGTGCCGCAGCAACACTTCGGCCAGGACCGACACCAGCGCCGGAATCGACGTCGGCAGCAGCTCGCCCGCGTGGTAACCGGGCAGCGTCAGGACCGACGTGTCCCGCAAGTCGCGCAGCGCCGCCGCGAACCGCGCGTACTCCTGCGGCCCGGACATCGCCAGCACGGACGGCACGCAGATCAGCTCGGTCCCCGCGCCGCCCTTGGCCAGGCGGACGACGTCGACGCCGTCGGGGCGCGCGCCCTCCTCGAACGTCGGGCGGAACCGGGCCGCGCGCGCCAGGAGCTCGACGAACTCGCCGAAACGGCCCGTTCGGCCCGCCTCCGCCAGCATCGGGCCGAACAGGCCCGCCGGTTCGGGGGTCGGCTGCGGCGTGTCGCTCAATGCCGACGCCACCGCCTGGGCGACGTCGAGGACGGTCGGCTGCTCGAACACCAGCGTCGCGGGCAACGTGAGCCCGGTGGCGCTGTTGATGCGGTTGCGCAGTTCGACGCCGGTCAGCGAGTCGACGCCCAGCTCGAGGAACCGCGCGCCTGCCGCGATTTCGGTGGTGTCCTCGTGGCCGAGGACGTCGGCGAGGTGGCCGCGCACCAGGTCGACCAGGAGCTTCTCGGCCTCCGCTGGGTCCGCGGCGGCGATTCGCGTGCGGAACTGCGACGCGGAGCTCGTCTTACGCCGAGCGGGCGCGCGTACGAGGCCGCGCAGCAGGGGCGGCACGTCACCGTCTTGGGCGCGCAGGACGGCGGGGACGTCCAGGCGGATCGGCACCGTGAGGACCTCGTCGCCGGCGAGTGCCGCGTCGAACAACGCGAGGCCCGACTCGGTGGAGAGGCCGCCGCCGGACACCGTGGCCGTCGACTCGCCGCGTTCCTCCCACAGGCCCCAGGCCATCGAGTGCGCCGGAAGTCCTTGGGCGCGGCGGTGTTCGGCGAAGGCGTCGAGGAAGACGTTCGCCGCCGCGTACGCGCCCTGGCCCGGGTTGCCGAAGACGCCCGCCGCGGACGAGAACAGCACGAACGCCGCCAGATCCAGGTCGGCGGTCAGGTCGTGGAGGGCCACTGCCGCGTCGACCTTCGCGCGCAGCACGCGCTCGAGCCGGTCCGGGGTGAGACTGCTGACCAGGCCGTCGTCGAGGACGACCGCGGAGTGCACCACGGCGGTGAGCGGGTGCGCCGCCGGGATCGTACGCAGGACTTCGGCGAGGCGGGTGCGGTCGGCGGTGTCGCAGGCTGCGATCGTGACCGTGGCGCCGAGCTCGGCGAGGTTGGCCGCGAGGGCGTCGGCGCCCGGGGCCTCGGGGCCGCGGCGGCTGAGCAGGAGGAGGTTGCGGATGCCGTATGCCGTGACGAGGTGACGGGCCAGCAGTGCGCCCACCGCGCCTGTGCCGCCGGTGATCAGGACCGTGCCTTCGGGGTCGAGGGGACGGATTCCTTCGGAAGGCAGGGTTTTTGCCAGCCGAGGTGCGAGGGCGACGCCTTCGCGCAGGGCCAGCTCGGGTTCGCCGATGGCCAGAGCGGCCGGGAGGAGAGCGAGGGATTCGGGGGTTTCGTCGAGGTCAATCAGGGCGAAGCGGCCGGGTTCTTCCGCGGACGCCGAGCGCAGTAGGCCGCGCGCGGTTGCCGCGGCGACCCCGCGGGTGACGACGACCAGTTTGCTGGTGGTGGGGGCTTCGGCCAGCCAGCGTTGGATGAGGTCGAGGGTGGAGCGGGCGGCGTTTCCGGCTGCCGTGGGGAGGTCTGGGCCGGAATCGTCCACTGTGGTCAGGACGATCGCGGGGGCGGAAGCCCGGGACTCGATGACTGGGAGGTCCAGGCCGAGCGGACTGGTCAGGGCGGCGCAGAGCGCGAGGCCGGGCGGATCCGACACCAGGCCGAAGCGGTCCGGACCCAGCAGCGCAACATCCACAGTGGACTCCGACACCGCAACCGGCGTCCAATCAACCCGATACAGCGGCTCAAGACCCGCCGACGGCAGGTCCCGCGTCTGCACCGCGTCCACCGAGAACACCGGCTCACCAGCGGAATCCACCGCCTCCAACCGCATCCCCGACGGACCCGGCGACAGCCGCACCCGCAACGAAGTCGCCGAAGACGCCGACACTCGCGCCCCCGTGAAGGAAAACGGCAGACCCGGGCGTCCGTTACCCAGCAACCCGCCCAGCAACGCCCCATGCAACGAAGCGTCCATCAACGCGGGACTCAGCGTGAACCCCTCCGGACCGGACTCCAGCTCGACCTCGGCAAAAACGTCCTCGCCCCGCCGCCAAGCGGCACGCAGGCCCTGGAACGAAGGCCCGTAAACCAGCCCGATCGCCGACAGCTCCGCATAGATGTGCTCGAGATCCACCGGCGCGGCATCCGCGGGCGGCCACGGCCCCACCGAAGCCACCGGCGGAGACGTCGGTGCCAGCGAACCCGTCGCGTGCAACGTCCACGAACCCTCGTCGGTCCGCGAATAGACGTCCACCGAGCGCGTGTCCCCCGCCGGGCCCAGCGCGAGGTGCAGCTGCACCGAAGAAGACAGCGGCAGCGGCGCCGCCAAAGTGAGGTCGGCCAGCGTCCCGTAGCCCCACTCGGCACCCGCAGACACGGCCATCTCGACAAACGCCGTGCCCGGCAGGAGCACCGCGTCCATCGCCGCGTGGTCCGCCAGCCACGGGTGCGTGGCCAACGAGACGCGGCCCGTGTACCGCACCGCGTCCGACTCCGGGAGTGGCACCGCCGCGCCCAGCAGTGGGTGGCCCGTCGCCGTGAGGCCGGCCACCGAGACGTCGCCTGCTGCCGTGCGGAGCGTGTCCAGCCAGTAGCGCTGTCGCTGGAAACGGTACGTCGGGAGGTCGGTGAAGCCGCCGCCGATCACGCCCGCCCAGTCCACCACCGCGCCGTGCACGTGCGCCTCGGCCAGTGCGGCGAAGAAGCGCGGCAGGCCGCCGTCGGAGCGGCGCAACGAGCCGACCACTGCCGCGTCCGTGCCTTCCAGGGTCTGGCGGGTCGGCAGCACGATCACCGGGTGCGGGCTGCACTCGACGAACACCGTGTGCCGGTCCTCGGCCAGCGCCGCGACCGCCGGTTGGTACAGCACCGGCTGGCGCAGGTTCCGGTACCAGTACTCCGCGTCAAAACTTGCCGTGTCCTGCGCCGAACCGGTCACCGTCGAGTACATCGGGATTGTCGACCGGCGGGGCTTGATCCCCGCCAGGTCGTGCAGCAGGTCGTCGCGCAGGGCGTCGACCTGCGCGGAGTGGGCCGCGGTGTCCAGGCCGGGCACCCGCTTCGCCCAGACACCGTCGGTCTCGCACGCCGCGAGGAACTCCGTCAGCGCCTCGGGCTCGCCGGAGACGCCGCAGGAGGACGCGCTGTTGACCGTCGCGACCGACAGCCGGTCGCCCCACGGCGAAAGGCGCGGCGTGAGCTGCTCCTGGCTGAGCGCCACCGTCGCCATCGCGCCGTGCCCGGACAGCCGCGCCGAGACCTTGCTGCGCGCCGCGACGATCAGCGCCGCGTCGTCGAGGTCCAGGCCACCGGCGACGTACGCGGCGGCGACCTCACCCTGCGAGTGCCCGACGACCGCCGCCGGCTGGACACCGTGGACGCGCCACAGCTCCGCCAGCGACACCATCACCGTGAACAGCACCGGCTGGATCACGTCGATGCGGTTCAGCTCGGGCGCGCCGGGCTCTTCGCGCAGCACCGCCAGCACGGACCAGTCGAGGTGCGCGTCGAACGCCTTCGCGCACTCCTCGGCCGCGTCGGCGAACGCGGGCGCCGACTCGAGCAGCGCACGAGCCATCGCGGGCCACTGCGAACCCTGGCCCGGGAAGACGAACGCCACCTTGCCCGGCGACCGGGTCACCCCGGTGACGACCAGGTCGCTCGGCCGGTCCTCGGCCAGCGCGTCGAGGCCGGCGAGGACGTCCGAGCCGACCACGGCCGCGCGGTGGGCGAGCGCGGCGCGGCCGGAAGCGAGGGTGCGGGCGACGTCGGTCCGGTTGAACCCCGACGCGAGAGAATCACGCAGAGCGGCGGCCTGGTCCCGCAGCGCGGACGCCGTCTTGCCCGACAGGACCAGCGGGAACGCGCCTTCCGGCGACTCCACAACGAAGGGCTCGGCCTGCTCCAGGATGACGTGCGCGTTCGTGCCGCTGATCCCGAACGACGACACGGCGGCGCGCCGCGGGCGGCCGGTCTCCGGCCACGGCACGTTCTCCGGCACCAGCGCCACCGCGCCCGAGCTCCAGTCCACATGGGACGACGGGTTCGCGGAGTGCAGCGTCCGCGGCACCACGCCGGCCCGCAGCGCCTGCACCATCTTGATGATCCCGCCGACGCCGGCCGCGGCCTGGGAGTGCCCGATGTTCGACTTCAGCGAGCCGAGCAGCAGCGGCCGGTCGGCCGGACGATCCCGGCCGTAGGTGGCGAACAGCGCCTGTGCCTCGATCGGGTCGCCGAGCGACGTCCCGGTGCCGTGCGCCTCCACCGCGTCGACGTCCGAAGTGGACAGTCCGGCGGCGGCGAGAGCCTCCCGGATCACCCGCTGCTGCGAAGGGCCGTTCGGCGCGGTCAGGCCGTTGGACGCGCCGTCGGAGTTCACCGCCGAGCCTCGGACGACCGCGAGCACCGGGTGCCCGAGCCGCCGCGCCTCGGAAAGCCTTTCCAGCACCAGCATCCCGGCGCCTTCGGCCATGCCGAACCCGTCGGCCTCCTCGGCGAACGCGCGGCACCGGCCGTCGCGAGACAGGGCCTTCTGCTGGCTGAAGCTGATGAACGCGTCCGGCTGGGCGACGACGGTGGCGCCGCCGGCCAGCGCCAGCGAGCACTCGCCGTTGCGCAGCGCCTGCGCGGCGAGGTGCAGCGTGACCAGCGACGACGAGCACGCCGTGTCGACGCTGACCGAAGGCCCTTCGAGGCCGAAGGTGTAGGAGATGCGGCCCGACGCGATGCTGGTGGAGTTGCCGAGCGCCGCGTGCGCTTCGGTCTCCGCCGGGATTTCCGTGGCGCCGCTGGCGTAACTGCTGTTCATCAGCCCGACGAACACCCCGACCTTGGCGCGCCGCAGCGACAGCGGGTTGATGCCGCCGTGCTCCAGCGCTTCCCACGACGTCTCCAGCAGCAGCCGCTGCTGCGGGTCCATGCCCAGCGCCTCGTGCGGAGAGATGCCGAACAGGCCCGCGTCGAACTCCGCGGCGCCGTCGAGGAACCCGCCGTGCCGCGTGTACGACGCGTCGGCGCCGTCCGGGTCGTAGAGGCTCTCGAGGTCCCAGCCGCGGTCGGCGGGGAACTCGCCCACCGCGTCGACGCCGTCGGAAACCAGCCGCCACAACGCTTCCGGCGAGTCGACCCCGCCGGGGAACCGGCAGGCCATCCCGACGATCACCACCGGGTCGGCGGCCTCCTCCTCGGCCTTGGCCAGCCGCTGCCGGGTCTGGTGCAGCTCGGTGGTCACCTGCTTGAGGAAGTGCCGGAGCTTGTCCTCGGTCGTGGTCATCAGGAGATCCCCAGTTCCTTGCCGATGAACTCGAACATTTCGTCGTCGCTGGCCGCGGAGATCCGGTCGGCGACGTCGTCACCGGGCCGGTCTTCGTCCCAGGCGCCGAGCAGCGCCGCCAGCCGGTCGCGGACCTGCTCGCGCACGTCGCCCTCGACCCCGGTGAGCGTGGCCTCCAGCCGGTCGAGCTCGGCGAGCACCGGCGGCGCCGCGGGCTCGGCCGGGGCCAGCTCGCCGTCGAGGTACTCGACCAGCGCGTTCGCTGTCGGGTAGTCGAAGACGAGCGTCGCGGGCAGCCGGATGCCGGTCGCCGCGCCGAGGCGGTTGCGCAGGTCCACCGCGGTCAGCGAGTCGAACCCGAGCTCGGTGAACGCCCGGGCCGGGTCGACCGGCGTGCCCACCGCGAAGCCGAGCACCTTGCCGACCTCGGTGAGCACCAGGTCACGCAGGACCTGCTCACGCTCGGCGCCGGTCATCGGCGTGAGCCGCTGCCGCAGCGCGTCCGCGGAAGCCGCCGACGCCGCCGCGGCCGTCCGCAGGGACGTCGTCGCGCGGACGACCCCGCGCAGCAGCGGCGGGACCCCGGCGGACCGGGCGCGCAGCCCGGCCAGGTCGAGCTTGGCCGGCACCAGCACCGCCGCGCCGTGGGCGCGGGCCGTGTCGAACAGCGCGAGCCCTTCCGACGCGCTCAGCCCGGCGCCCAGCCGCGCCCGGTCGGCCGCGCTGAGGTCCTCGGTGAGCACACTCGTGTCCGCCCAGAGGCCCCACGCCAGCGAGCAGGCCGGGAGGCCCTGCGCGACGCGGTACTGCGCGAGCGCGTCGAGGAAGGTGTTGGCCGCCGCGTAGTTCGCCTGGCCGGGCGCGCCGAAGACACCGCCGGCCGAGGAGAACAGGACGAACTCGGCCAGGTCGGCGTCCTTCGTCAACTCGTGCAGGTTCCAGGCCGCGGTGGCCTTCGGGCGCAGGACACGCTCGAGCTGCTCGTGGGTCAGGTTGGTGACGACGGCGTCGTCGAGCACCCCGGCGGTGTGGATCACCGCGGTCAGCGGGTGGTCGCCGGGCACCCCGTCCAGCACCGCCGACAGCGCGTCGCGGTCGGCCGTGTCGCACGCGGCCAGCGTCACCGACGCCCCGAGCGCGGTCAGCTCGGCCCGCAGCTCCTCCGCGCCCGGCGCGGTGGCCCCGGACCGGGAGGTGAGCAGCAGGTGCCGGGCGCCCGACGCCACCAGGTGCCGGGCGACGAGCGAGCCGAGGACCCCGGTGCCGCCGGTGACCAGCACGGTGCCGTCCGGATCGAACGGCCGCGGCGCCGCGACCGCTTCCGGCGTCCGCGTCAGCCGCGGAGCCAGCGCGGAACCCTTGCGCAGCAACAGCTCCGGCTCGCTGCTGCGGATCGCCGCGGGCAGCGCGGCCAGGGACTCCGCACTGCCGTCCAGGTCGACCAGCGCGAACCGGTCGCCGTGCTCGGACAGCGCGGACCGCGTCAGGCCCCAGATCCCCGCGGTCGTGAGGTCGGTGACGTCCGGGCCGGCGGCCAGGGCGGTCAGCAGCACCAGCCGCTCCTCGCGGTCGTCGGCGAGCCAGCTCTGCAGGAGGTCCAGCGCCGCGCCGACGGACTGCGGCGCGGCCAGGACGACCTCGGCGGAATCGCCGGCCGAGGGGAAGACCGCGCCGGCACCGTGGTGGTCCACCCCGAGCAGGGCGACGCCCTCGGCGGCCGCGGCGGGCAGGCCGACCGGCGTCCAGTCCAGGCCGAACAGCGTGTCGTTCGCGGTGACGGCGGACGCGCCGAGCTGCCGCGTGTCCACCTCCGCGGACTCGACGGCCTCGATCGCGGCGACCGGCGCCCCGGCCGGGTCGGCGAGGTGCACCGCGACGATGTTCTTCGCCGCGGGGGAAAGCCGGGCGCGCAGTGTGGTCGCGCCGGTCGCGTGCAGGCTCACCCCGCCCCACGAGAACGGCAGCCGGATCACGTCCGGGTCCTCGCTCGGGGTGACGAACTCGCCGAGTGACATCGCGTGCAGCACGGCGTCCAGCAGGGCCGGGTGCACGCCGAAGGCCGCGGCGCCTTCGCTGACCGGCTCGGGCAGCTCGACCTCGGCGTAGACGTCGTCGCCGTCGCGCCAGGCGGCCCGCAGGCCCCGGAACGCCGGGCCGTAGGTGAACCCGCTCCCGGCGAGCTCCTCGTAGAGGCCGTCGAGGTCGATCTCCTCGGCGCCCGCCGGCGGCCACGCCGTGAGCGTGAAGTCCGCCGCGGGAGCCGTCTCGGTGAGCAGGCCGGTCGCGTGCCGCAGCCACGGGCCCTGGCTGTCCTCGTCGGCACCGCGGGAGTGGATGTCGAGCTCGCCACCCGCGCCGACGGTCACCTGCAGCTGGACCGCGCCGCGCGCGGGCAGCATCAGCGGGCTCTGCAGCGTCAGCTCGGCGACGTGCGGACGGCCGGTGCGCGACCCCGCGTGCAGCGCGAGGTCGAGCAGGGCCGTGCCCGGCAGCAGCGGGTCGCCGTTGACCGCGTGGTCGGCCAGCCACGGGTGGCTGCCGAGCGACAGCTGCCCGGTGAACAGGTGGGTGCCGCTCTCGGGCAGGTCGGTGACGCCGGTCAGGATCGGGTGGCCGCCGCGGTTGAGCCCGGCGGTGTGGCCGGTGGCCTGGCCCGGCGCC
Source organism: Amycolatopsis sp. NPDC104819 (assembly GCF_055583145.1). Taxonomy (NCBI): domain Bacteria; kingdom Bacillati; phylum Actinomycetota; class Actinomycetes; order Pseudonocardiales; family Pseudonocardiaceae; genus Amycolatopsis; species Amycolatopsis sp. NPDC104819. Next base: position 365,849 of record NZ_JBVJON010000007.1, read on the forward strand.
GGCGTCAGCCAGTAGCGGCGACGCTGGAAGGCGTAGGTGGGCAACGGGATCTGCCGCGCGCCGCTGCGGGTGAAGAACGCCGACCAGTCGACGGAGCCGTGGTGGGCGTGCAGCGCGGCCGCCGAGGTGAGGAACCGGCGCTGGCCGCCGTCGCGGTGCAGCGTGCCCAGCACCGGGACCGGACGCCCGGCCGTGGCCGCCGCGTCTTCCAGCGGGCCGCCGAGCACCGGGTGCGGGCTGACCTCCACCAGGTGCGTGAAGCCCTGGGCCAGCGCGGCGAGCACCGTCGTGTGGAACTGGACCGGGTTGAGGGTGTTCTCGAACCAGTAGTCCCCGGTCAGCAGCGCGGTGTCGATCGCCTCGCCGCGGGTCGAGGAGAAGAACGGGAGGTCGGTGCCCGCCGGGCGGACCGGCCGCAGTGCCTCGGTGATCTCGGCTTCGCACTGCCCGACGCTCGGGTGGTGCGACGCAAAACCGACGTTGACCCGGCGGTAGCGGACGCCGTCCCGCTCACAGGCCGCGCCGAAGCCGTCCAGCGCCTCGGTGTCCCCGGCGACGATGACCTGGGACGGCCCGTTGACCACGGCGACCGTCAGGCCCCACGGCTCGATCGCTTCGGCCGCCTGTTCCGGCGTCAACAGCACCGAAGCCATCCCGCCGACACCTTCCAGCGAAAGCAACGCCTTGGCGCGGAGGGCGACAACCCGGGCGCCGTCCTGCAGGGACAGCGCGCCCGACACGGTGGCCGCGGCGATCTCCCCCTGCGAGTGGCCGACCACCCCGGCCGGGACCACGCCGTAGGAGCGCCACAGCTCGGCCAGGGAGACCATCACGGCCCACAGCGCCGGCTGTACGACGTCCATCCGCTCGAGCGCGGCCTCGTCGGCGAGCACGTCGAACAGCGACCAGTCGACGAACTCGCCCAGCGCCTGGTCGCACTCCCGCAGCCGGGCGGCGAAAACCGGTTCGTGCCCGGCGAGCTCGAGTCCCATGTGGACCCACTGCGCCCCCTGGCCCGGGAAGACCATGAGCACCCGGTCCGACCCCGAACCGCTGCCGACGACGACGTTCTCGTCCTCGCCCGCGGCCAGCCCGGCCAGCCCGGTGAGGAGCTCGTCGCGGTCCGCTGCGACCACCGCGCCCCGGTGGGCGAACGCCGTGCGGCCCGCCGCCAGGGAGTGGCCGAGGTCCGCCAGGGCCAGGTCCGGGTCGGCCAGGAGCTGGTCGTGCAGCCGGGAAGCCTGCCCCCGCAAGGCTTCCGGCGTCTTGCCGGAAAGCAGCACGGGCACGACCGGTGCGGCACCAGCCGTGGTGACGGCGGCTTCCGGAGCCTGCTCCAGGACGACGTGCGCGTTGGTGCCGCTGATCCCGAACGACGACACGGCGGCCCGTCGCGGCGCGCCGGTCTCGGGCCACGGCTGGGACTCCTGCAGCAGCCGCACGCCACCGCCGTCCCACTCGATCTTCTCCGACGGCGTCTCGGCGTGCAGTGTCTTCGGCAGGACGCCGGTGCGCAGCGCCTGCACCATCTTGATCACGCCCCCGATGCCGGCCGCGCCTTGGGCGTGGCCGATGTTCGACTTCAGCGAGCCCAGCCACAGCGGCCGGTCCTCGGCACGGTCGGCGCCGTAGGTGGCCTGCAGTGCCTGGACTTCGATCGGGTCACCCAGCGGGGTGCCAGTGCCGTGCGCCTCGACCGTGTCGACGTCCGAAGTGGACAGTCCGGCGTTGGCCAGCGCCTGGCGGATCACCCGCTGCTGGGAGGGCCCGTTGGGCGCGGAGAGCCCGTTCGACGCGCCGTCCTGGTTGACCGCCGAGCCACGCAGGACGGCGAGCACCGGGTGCCCGTGCCGCCGCGCCTCGGAAAGCCGTTCGAGCACCACCACACCGACGCCTTCCGCGGCGCCGAACCCGTCGGCTTCCTCGGAGAAGGCCTTGCAGCGGCCGTCGGCGGCGAGCGCGCGCTGCCGGCTGAAGAACACGAACGCGTCCGGGGTCGGCGTGACGTGCACCCCGGCGGCCAGCGCGAGCGAGCACTCCCCCGAGCTCAGGGCCTGCGCGGCGAGGTGCAGCGCGACCAGCGAGGACGAACACGCCGTGTCGATGCTCATCGACGGGCCTTCGAGACCGAACGTGTAGGAGACGCGCCCGGAGACGACACTGCCCGCCGCGCCGGTGCTCAGGTGGCCTTCGACCTCGTCGGGGATGTCGCCGATGCCGGTGCCGTAGGTGGCGCCCATGACCCCGGCGAACACGCCGGTCTGGCTGCCGCGCAGGGACCGCGGGTTGATGCCCGCGCGCTCGATGGCCTCCCACGACGTCTCCAGCAGCAGGCGCTGCTGCGGGTCGGTGGCCAGTGCCTCGCGCGGGGAGATGCCGAAGAACTCGGCGTCGAAGTCCCCGGCGTCGTACAGGAAACCGCCGCGGGTGGTGTAGAGCTTGCCCGGGCGGTCCGGGTCCGGGTCGTAGAGGCCGTCGAGGTCCCAGCCGCGGTCGCTCGGGAAGTCGCCGATCGCGTCGGCGCCGGTGCTGACCAGGTCCCACAGCCCTTCGGGCGAGCTGACCCCGCCGGGGAACCGGCAGGCCATCGAGACCACGGCGATCGGGTCGTCGGCGGCCGCCTTCGTGCCGGTCACCGCGGTCACGGCGGCGTCGGCGCCGAGCAGCTCGGCCGCGAGGTGCGCGGCCAGGGCCTTCGGGTTCGGGTAGTCGAAGATCAGCGTGGCCGGCAGCCGCAGCCCGGTCGCGGCGGCGAGCTGGTTGCGCAGCTCGACCGCGGTGAGCGAGTCGAACCCGAGCTCGCTGAACGCGCTGTGCTCCTCGACGTCGGCGGCGGAGTCGTGGCCGAGCACGGCGGCGACCTGGCCGCGGACCAGCTCGGACAGCCCTTCGACCGAGGTGAACCCGCCGGTCGCGGTCTGGGGAACGGCCTGCGCGGCACGACGGCGCGGCATGCGCACCAGGCCGCGGAGCAGCGGCGGCAGGTCCGGCACCGCGGCCAGCGCGGCGCGGTCCAGGCGGATCGGCACCAGCAGCGCGCGGTCGGTGGCGCAGGTCAGGTCGAACAACCGCAGGCCCTCGGTGACACTCAGCTCGGTGACACCGGAGCGCTGGAGCCGCTCGCGGTCGGCGTCGGTCAGCTCGGTGGTCATGCCGGCCGCGGTGTGCTCCCAGGAACCCCAGGCCAGCGAGTGCGCGGCCTGGCCGTTCGCGCGGCGGTGCTGCGCGAGGGCGTCGAGGAAGGTGTTGGCGGCGGCGTAGTTGGCCTGGCCGGGGCTGCCGAGCACACCCGACGCCGAGGAGAACAGCACGAACTGCTCGAGGTCCGTCGTCAGCTCGTGCAGGTGCATGGCGGCGTCGACCTTGGCGGCCAGGACCCGGTGCAGCTGCTCGGGGGTCAGGCTGTCGACGAGGCCGTCTTCGAGCACCCCGGCCGTGTGGACGACCCCGGTGACGGCGAAGCGGCTCAGGACGTCCGCCAGGGCGGCGCGGTCGGTGACGTCGGCGGCGACGATGTCGGCGCCCAGCTCGTCCCGCAGCTCCGCCGCGCCGGGGGCGTCGAGGCCACGGCGGGACAGCAGGACGAGCCGCGCGCCGGACGCGGCCACGTGCCGGGCCACGGCCGAGCCGAGCCCGCCGGTGCCGCCGGTGATCAGGACCGTGCTGTCCGGAGAGAACACCGGTGCGTCCACAGTGGACAGATGCGCGGTGGTCAGGCGCGGGGCGAGCACGCGGTCACCGCGCAGGGCCAGCTGCGGTTCGCCCGCGGCCAGCGCGGCGAACACCGGGTCCGCCGCGACGGGCCCGTCGGTGTCCAGCAGCACGAACCGGCCGGGGTGCTCCGACTGCGCGGACCGCACCAGGCCCCACACCGGGGCGTGGGCGAGGTCGGGCACGTCCTCGTCGCCGGTCGCGACCGCGCCCCGGGTGACCAGGACGAGCGTGACGGCTTCGAGGCGGGCGTCCGCCAGCCACGACCGCACCAGGGTCAGCGCCTGCTCGGCCGCGGTGTGCGTGTCGGCCGCGAGGTCACCGGAACCGTGCTGGCACAGCGCGGCGAACACGACCTCCGGCAGCTCCTGCGCGGCGGCCACGGCCGAGACGTCGAGGTAGCGCACGGCCGCGGGCAGGCCGATCTGGTCGGCGCCGAGAACCCCGATCCGCTCCGGCTTCGGCGCCTCGGCGGGGTCGAGGACGGTCCAGTCGACCTGGTACACCGACTCCGCACGGGCCTGGGGCCGTTCCGCGGCACGCGTCCGCAGGGACTCCGCGGCCAGCACCGGCGTGCCGGCGCCGTCGAAGACCTCGACGGCCACCGTGCCGTCTCCGCGGACCAGGTGCACACGAAGTTCGGTGGCGCCGACGGCGTGCAGGGCGACGGTCTGCCAGGCGAACGGCAGCTCCGGCGCGGCACCGTCTTCGGCGAAGAGCGCGATGCCGTGCAGGGCGGCGTCGAGCAGGGCCGGGTGCAGGCCGAAGGCCGCGGCCTCGTCGTGGTGGTCCTCGGGCAGGGTGACCTCGGTGAAGATCTCGTCGCCGCGGCGCCACGCGGCGCGCACGATGCTGAACGCGGGCCCGTAGTCGAGCCCGGCGCCGGCGAGCCCGGTGTACAGCTCGGAGACGTCGACGGCGGTGGCGTCCTTCGGCGGCCACACCAGGGTTTCCGGCTGGGCCGGGACACCAGTGGCGAGCAGGCCGGTGGCGTGCAGCTGCCACGGCTCGTCGTCGTCCGCGCGCTCGTCGCGGGAGTGCACAGTCAGCTCGCGGCGGCCCTGGTCGTCGGCCGGGCCGGCGAACACCTGCAGCCGCACCGCGCCGTCGGCCGGGATCACCAGCGGCGCGGCGAGGGTCAGCTCGGCGAGCTGGTCCGCGCCGACGTGGGAACCGGTGTGCAGCGCGATGTCGACGTACGCCGTCGCCGGGAGCAGGACGCTGCCCAGCACCACGTGCTCGGCGAGCCAGGGTGACGTCGCCGTCGAGAGGCGGCCGGTGAACAGGAAGCCGTCCCCGCCCGCGAGCCCGGTGGCCGCGCCAAGCAGCGGGTGCCCGGCGGCGCCGAGCCCGGCGGTCGCGACGTTGCCGCTCGTGTCCGTCGCGTCCAGCCAGAAGCGCTTGTGCTGGAAGGCATACGTCGGCAGCGCGGCCGTGTCCCGGGCCGGGAGCCACGCGCTCAGGTCGGGCTTGACCGCGGTGCGCGCGTACAAAGTGGACAGTGCGGCGAGCACACTGCGTTCCTCGGGCTTGCCGGGGTGCAGCATCGCCGCGGCCGCGTGGTCACCCGCGCCGAGGGTGTGCCCGGCGAGCGTCGTCAGGGTCGTGTCGGGGCCGACCTCGAGGTACCCGGTGACCCCGTGCGCGGCCAGCGTCTCGACGGCGGGCCCGAACCGGACGGCCTCGCGGATGTGCCGCGTCCAGTACTCCGGGTCGGCCAGCTGCTCGGCCGTGGCGAGCTGCCCGGTGACGTCGGAGACGATCGGGACGCGCGGCTCGTGGAAGGTCAGCGTGGCCGCGTACTCGCGGAACGCGGGCAGGATCGCCTCGGTGTGCGGCGAGTGGAAGGCGTGGCTGACCTTGAGCGCCTTGGCCTTGCGCCCGCGCGCCTTCCACTCCTCGGCGATCGTGGTGACGGCGTCGCGGTCCCCGGAGATCACGAGCGAGTCCGGGCTGTTGATCGCGGCGACGGAGACACCTTCGGGCAGCTGTCCGAGCTCTTCCGGCGTCGCGGCCAGGGTCGCCATCGCGCCGGTGGCCGGGAGGGTCTGCATGAGCTGGGCACGCTTGACGACCAGCCCGGCCGCGTCGGCCAGTGAGAGCACCCCGGCGACGTGCGCGGCGGTCAGCTCGCCGATCGAGTGGCCGACCAGGAAGTCCGGGCGGACCCCGAACGACTCCAGCAGCCGGTAGAGGGCGACCTCGATCGCGAACAGCGCGGGCTGGGTGTGCTCGGTCTGGTACAGCAGCTCGGCTTCCGGGCTGTCCGGCTCGGCGAACACCAGGGACTTGACCGGGATCCGGGTGTGTTCGTCCAGCGCCGCGCACGTCTCGTCGAAGGCCTGCGTGAAGACGTCGAACGTGCCGTACAGCTCGCGGCCCATGCCCGGGCGCTGTGAACCCTGGCCGGAGAACAGGACGGCGAGGGCGCCGTCCGTGCCGGTGCCGGTGACGACGTCCGGCGACTGGGCGCCCTCGGCGATCGCGGCCAGCGCGTCGAGCGGCAGCGAACCGGCCTCGGCCAGCACCACCGCGCGGTGTTCGAGCCGGGCGCGGCCGGTGAACAGCGTTGCGGCGGCCGCGGCCGGGTCGATGTCCGGACCCAGGTGGTCGGCGAGCTGGCGGGCCTGGGCACGCAGGGCGTCGGCGGTCTTGCCCGAGAGCACCCACGGCGTGTGGGGATGTGTCTGCGCCGCACGTTCGACGGGTTCCGCGGCGGGCGGCTCCTCGATGATGACGTGCGCGTTCGTACCGCTGATGCCGAAGGACGAAATCCCGGCGCGCCGCGGCTTCTCCCCGCGCGGCCACTCGCGCGCCTCGGTGAGCAGCTCGACGGCCCCCGCCGTCCAGTCCACTTTGGACGACGGCGCGTCGACGTGCAGGGTGGCCGGCAGGACGTCGTGGCGCATGGCCAGGACCATCTTGATGATCCCGCCGACCCCGGCCGCGGCCTGGGTGTGCCCGAGGTTCGACTTGAGCGAGCCGAGGTACAGCGGCTCCTCGCGGTCCCGGCCGTAGGTGGCGAGCAGCGCCTGCGCCTCGATCGGGTCGCCGAGCGACGTGCCGGTGCCGTGGCCCTCGACGGTGTCGACGTCCGAAGTGGACAGTCCGGCGCCGGCGAGCGCCTGCCGGATGACCCGCTGCTGCGACGGGCCGTTCGGGGCGGTGAGGCCGCTGCTCGCGCCGTCCTGGTTGACCGCGGAGCCGCGGATGACCGCGAGCACCGGGTGGCCGTTGCGCTGCGCGTCGGACAGCTTCTCCAGCAGCAGCATCCCGGCGCCCTCGGACAGGCCGGTGCCGTCGGCGGCGTCCGCGAACGCCTTGCAACGGCCGTCCTTGGCGAGCGCGCGCTGGCGGCTGAACTGGATGTACGGCTCGGGGATGGCCATCATCGCGACGCCACCGGCGAGGGCCAGCGAGCATTCGCCGTTGCGCAGGGCCTGGACGGCCAGGTGCAGCGTCACCAGCGACGACGAGCACGCGGTGTCCGCGGTCAGCGCCGGGCCCTCCAGCCCGAAGGTGTAGGAGACGCGCCCCGCGGCGACCGCGCCGGAGTTGCCGTTGCCGAGGAAGTTCTCCAGCTCCTCGGACAGCCGGCCCAGCCGCGTGTGGTAGTCGTGGTACATCATCCCGGCGAACACCCCGGTCCGGCTGCCGCGCAACGACGTCGGGTCGATCCCGGCGCGCTCGAGGGCCTCCCACGACGTCTCCAGCAGCAGCCGCTGCTGCGGGTCCATCGCCAGGGCCTCACGCGGCGAGATGCCGAACAGCGCGGGGTCGAAGTCGGCGACGTCGTCGAGGAACCCGCCGGTCTTGAGGTAGCTCGTGCCCGGCCGGGTCATCGTCGGGTCGTGGAGCTCGGCGAGGTCCCAGCCGCGGTCGGCGGGGAACTCGCCGACCGCGTCGACGCCGTCGGCGACGATCCGCCAGAGCTGCTCGGGCGTGCGCACCCCGCCGGGGAAGCGGCAGGCCATCCCGACGATCGCGATCGGCTCGCGGCTCGCCTCCTCGACCTCGCGCAGGCGGCGCCGGGTTTCGCGCAGGTCCGCCGTGGCGCGCTTGAGGTATTCGAGGTACTTGTCTTCGTTCGCCACCGCGAGCTCCTAGCTTTCCAGCTCGTTGTCGAGCAGGTCGAAAAGTTCTTCCGCGGTCGCCGAGTCCAGCTCGCTCCCGCCGTCGCCGGACACGCGGGCGACACATTCGGCGGCGAGGGCCCGCAGCCGGGTGGCCGCCCGCTGGGCTTCCTCGGCGTCGACCGCCGTCAGCAGGCCTTCGAGGCCGGCCAACGCGGTCCGCAGCGCTCCGCCGGCTTCGGCCTCGGCGCTGGGCAGCTCGGTGTCGAGGAACTTCGCCAGCGCGGCCGGGTTCGGGTAGTCGAAGATCAGCGTCGCCGGCAGCCGCAGGCCGGTGGCCGTGTCGAGCTGGTTGCGCAGCTCGACCGCGGTGAGCGAGTCGAAGCCGAGGTCGAGGAACCCGCGCTCGGCACCGATGTCCGCCGGCCCGCTGTGCCCGAGCGCGAGCGCGGCCTGCGTGCGGACGAGGTCCAGCAGCGCCTTCGAACGCTCTTCACCGGACAGCCCGGCCAGCCGCTGGGTGACCGGCTGCGGCTGGGCGACGGTCGTCTTCCGCGGCGCCCGGATCAGGCCGCGCAGCAGGGCGGGGACGCCGTCACCGGCCTTCGCCCGCAGGGTCGGCAGGTCGAGCCGCATCGGGACGAGCAGCGGGAGTGCACTGTGGACACTGGAGTCCAGCAGCGCCAGGCCGTCTTCGACCGACAGCGGGAGGACGCCGCTGCGGGTGATGCGGCCGCGGCCGTCGTCGTCGAGGGTGCTGGTCATGCCGCCACCGGTGTGCTCCCAGGAGCCCCAGGCCAGCGAGTGGGCGGGCTTGCCGGTCGCGCGGCGGTGCTGGGCGAGGGCGTCGACGTAGGCATTGGCGGCCGCGTAGTTGGCCTGGCCGGGGCTGCCGAGGACACCGGAAGCCGAGGAGAACAGGACAAACGCGTCGACGTCGCCGACGAGGTCGTGCAGGTTCTCGACCGCGTCGACCTTGGCCGCGAGGACCCGGTGGAGCTGCTCGGGTGACAGGTTGGTCACCAGGCCGTCGTCGAGGACGCCGGCGGTGTGCACAACGGCGGTGAACTTCGTGTTCTTGAACAGGTTCTCGACGGCGGCGCGGTCGGCGACGTCGCAGGCCACGACCTCGGCGCCGAGCTCGGTCAGCTCGGCCGCGCCCGGGGCGTCCGGACCCCGGCGTGACGCGACGACCAGCCGATCGGCCTTCGTGACGAGGTGGCGGACGACGAGCGAGCCGAGGCCGCCGGTGCCGCCGGTGACCAGGACCGTGCCGGTCAGACCGTCCACATCGGACGGCTCTGCGGTGGCTTTGGCGAGGCGCGGGGCCAGGAGCCGGGACGCGCGGATCGCGAGCTGCGGCTCGTCCGTGGCGAGTTCGGCGGCGGAGCCGTCGGTGTCCACCAGGACGAACCGGCCCGGGTTCTCGGACTGGGCGGCGCGGACCAGGCCCCAGACCGTCGAGTGGGCCCGGTCCGGGACGTCTTCGCCGGGGGCCGTGCTCACCGCGCCGGTGGTGACGAAGACGAGCTGCGCGTCGGCGAGCCGGGGGTCGGCGAGCCAGTCCTGGACGAGGTGGAGAGCCTGCTCGGCCGCCTGGTGCGCCGCGGCGGCGTCGGCGCCGTCGACCGGGAGAGAAGTGAAGACCATGCTGGGGGCGGGAAGGCCGTCCAGCTCGGCCTGCAGGGCGGTGAGGTCGGGGAACGAGCCGAGGTCGGCGAAGGCGCGGGCCGGGTCGTCGTCGGCGGTGGCGAGGGCGACGCGGCCACGAGGGGCGGGCGCGCTCGGGACCGGGAGCCAGTCGAGGGTGAAGAGCGCGTCCTTCTCGGAGCGGGCGCCGGCGAGGAGCTCGGGCGACAGCGGCCGCGAGACGAGCGACTCGGCTTTGGCAACGAGGTTGCCGTCGCTGTCGGCGACCTCGACGGTGAGGCCGCGGGTGCCGGTGGCGCCCAGCCGGACGCGGAGGGCGTCGGCGCCGGCGAGGTGCAGGCGGACGCCGGTCCAGGAGAAGGGCAGGCCCGCGTCGGCGGCGTCGGCGAGCAGCCCGGGAATGCCGACGGCGGGGTGCAGGGCGGCGTCGAGCAGGGCGGGGTGGAGGCCGAAGCGGGGGGCGTCGGCGCGGACGTGCTCGGGGAGAGCGACCTCGGCGAAGATCTCGGTGCGGTCGCCTTCGGTGCGGCGCCAGGCTTGGCGGAGGCCGCGGAAGGCGGGGCCGTAGGTGAGGCCGCTGTCGGCGATGCGGTCGTAGATCCCTTCGAGGGCAACGGGTTCGGCGCCTGGAGGCGGCCATTCGTCCAGAGACTCGAAAGAATCCTCCACCTCCGCGCCGAGGAACCCGCTGGCGTGCGCGGTCCACTCGTCCTCACCGTCGGCCGGGCGGGAGTCGAGCCTCAACGCGCGGCGGCCGTCCTCCTCCGGCGGGCCCACGTGCAGCCGAACCGCGACCGCGCCCTGCTCCGGGATCACCAGGGGCGCCGCCAGCGTCAACTCAGACAGCTCCGCGCCGCCGCCCGTGTGCAGCGCCATGTCGATGTACGCCGTTGCCGGGAGGATCACCGTGCCCAGGACCACGTGGTCCGCCAGCCACGGGTGGCTGTGCAGCGACAGCCGTCCCGTGGCCACCGAAGCGCCGTCGGGCAGGGTCAGGGTTGCGCTCAGCAGCGGGTGTGCTCCCACGCCCTGGCCGAACGCGCTCGCGTCGCCGGCCGGCTCACCCGGCGTGAGCCAGAAGTGCCTGTGCTCGAACGGGTACGTCGGCAGCTCCACCAGCCGGGCACCGGGGAAGAACGAGTCCCAGTCCACCCGCGTGCCGATCACGTGCAGGCGGGCCAGCGCCGACAGCACCGCGCGCGGCTCGTCGAGGTTCTTGCGCAGCAGCGGAACCGCGCCCTCGACCAGCGACGACAGCGCGCCGTCCGGGCCCAGCTCCAGGAACGTCCGGACACCGGCCTCGCGCAGCGCCGCGACCCCGTCGGCGAACCGGACGGCTTCACGGACGTGCCGCACCCAGTACTCCGGCTCGGTGAGGTCGGCGTCGCCGCCGGTCAGGGTGGAGACGACCGGGATCGTGGGCCGGGCGAAGGCGAGCCCGGACACCACCGCGCGGAACTCGGCCAGCATCGGGTCCATGAGCGGCGAGTGGAACGCGTGCGACACCGGCAGCCGCTTGGTCTTGCGGGCCTTCTCCACGAACCGCGCGGCGATCGCCGTCACCGCGTCCTCGGCGCCGGACACCACCACGGCTTCCGGGCCGTTGACCGCGGCGATCGACACGCCGTCGGTGAGCAGCGGGACCACGTCGGCCTCGGTGGCCTGCAGCGCGATCATCGCGCCGCCCTCGGGCAGCGCCTCCATCAGCCGCCCGCGGGCGGTGACCAGCCGGGCCGCGTCGGCCAGGGACAGCACCCCGGCGACGTGGGCCGCGGCGATCTCGCCGATCGAGTGCCCGGCGACGAAGTCCGGCCGGACCCCCCGCGACTCGGCCAGCCGGAACAGCGCGACCTCGATCGCGAACAGCGCCGGCTGCGTGTTCCCGGTCCGGTTGAGCGCGGCGGCGTCCGCTCCCCAGACGACGTCACGCAGGCCGGGGTCGAGCTCGGCGAGGACCGCGTCGAACGCCGTCGCGAAGACCTCCGAAGACGCGTACAGCTCACGCCCCATGCCGAGCCGCTGGGCGCCCTGGCCCGAGAAGAGGAAGGCCAGCTTGCCGTCCACAGTGGACCCGGTGACGACGTTCGCGTCCGGCTCCCCGGCGGCGAGCGCGGCCAGCGCGTTCTCGGGATCGTCGAGCACCACGGCGCGGTGCTCGTGCCCGGCCCGACTGCGCGCCAGCGTGAACCCGACGTCGCCGGGCCGCGCACCCCGCAGCGCCGACAGCACCTGTCCGGCCTGGGCCCGCAGCGCTTCCGGGGACCGGGCGGACAGCGGCAGCGGACCCGGGACGTCGGCCGCGGTGACCTCCGCCGCGGGCGCCTGCTCAAGAATGACGTGCGCGTTCGTCCCGCTGATGCCGAACGACGACACCGCCGCGCGCCGCGGGCGGCCGGCTTCCGGCCAGGGCCGGGCCTCGGTGAGCAGGGAGACCGCGCCGGCAGCCCACTCGACGTGCGGGGTCGGCTCGTCGGCGTGCAGGGTGGCCGGCAACAGGTTGTTCCGCAGGGCCAGGACCATCTTGATCACCCCGGCGACCCCGGCCGCGGCCTGGGTGTGGCCGACGTTCGACTTCACCGAACCCAGGTGCAGCGGCCGGTCGGTGTCGCGGCCGCGGCCGTAGGTAGCCAGGAGCGCGTCGGCCTCGATCGGGTCGCCGAGCGACGTCCCGGTGCCGTGCGCCTCCACCGCGTCGACGTCCGAAGTGGACAGTCCGGCGGCTTCGAGGGCCTGCCGGATCACGCGTTGCTGGGACGGGCCGTTGGGGGCGGTGAGGCCGTTGGACGCACCGTCGGAGTTGACCGCGGAGCCGCGGACGACCGCGAGCACCGGGTGGCCGAGCCGCTGGGCGTCGGAAAGCCGTTCCACCAGCAGCATCCCGGCGCCCTCGGCGATGCCGAAGCCGTCGGCGGCCGCGGAGAACGGCTTGCAGCGGCCGTCGCGGGACAGCCCGCCCTGCTTGCTGAACTCGGCGAACAGGTCGGTGGTGCAGACGACGGTCGCGCCGCCGGCCAGCGCCAGCGAGCACTCGCCGGAGCGCAGCGCCTGGGCGGCGAGGTGCAGCGTGACCAGCGAAGACGAGCACGCGGTGTCGACGGTGACGGACGGGCCTTCCAGCCCGAGCGTGTAGGAGATCCGGCCGGAGACGACGCTCGCCGCCGAGCCGGTCGACAGGTAACCCTCCCCCTCGGGCGCCTGCAGCAGCACGTTTCCGTAGTCCTGGCCGTTGGTGCCCGCGAAGACGCCGACCCGCTCACCGCGCAGCGACGCCGGGTCGATCCCGGCTCGTTCGATGGCCTCCCACGACGTCTCGAGCAGCACGCGCTGCTGCGGGTCCATCGTCAGCGCTTCCTTCGGGGAGACGCCGAAGAAGTCCGCGTCGAAGTCGCCCGCCGCGTCGAGGAACGCGCCGGTGCGGACGTAGCTGGTGCCCGGGCGGCTCAGCTCCGGGTCGTACAGCCGGTCCATGTCCCAGCCGCGGTCGGCGGGCACCTCGGCGACGGTGTCGACACCTCCGGCCAGCAGGTCCCAGAACCGCTCCGGGGTGTCCGCGCCGCCGGGGAAGCGGCAGCCGAGGCCGACGATCGCGATCGGCTCGGTCGCGCGCCGCTCGGCGTCGGCGAGCCGCGCCTGGGCGTCGTCCAGCTCGGCCACCGCGCGCTTGAGGTAGCGGCGGAGCTTGTCCTCGTTGTCCATGCGTTGCACCTCGTTCGAAGCGGGGGCGGTCAGGCCGTGCCGAAGCGGTCGCCCAGCAGGTCGAGCAGGTCGTCGTCGGTGGCCGCGGCGGTCAGCGACACCGCGGTCGCGCCGCGCGCCTGGTCCCACAGCGGGCGCAGCGCCTGCACCCGGTGGGTGATCCGGGCGAGCGCGCTCTCGTCGGGGACGAGCGCGGCCAGCGAGTCGGGCGTGAGCGCGGTGAGCGCGGCCTCCAGCCGGTCCAGCTCGGCGAGCAGCGGCACGGCGGTCTCGACGGCCGGTTCACCCAGCTCACCGGTCAGGAGCCGGGCCACGGCCAGCGGGTTCGGGTAGTCGAAGACCAGCGCCGCCGGCAGCGGCAGCCCGGTCGCGGCGGTGAGCCGGTTGCGCAGCTCCAGCGCGGTCAGCGAGTCGATGCCCAGCGCGCCGAACGCGCGTTCGGCGCCGACCTCGGCGGCCCCGGCGTGCCCGAGCACGGACGCGGCCGTCGTGCGGACCAGCTCCAGGAGCCGCTTCTCGCGGTCCTCTGTGGACAGTGCGGCCAGCTCGGCGCGGAAGCGGGACGCGTCCACGGTCCGGGGCTCGCCGTTCGCCCGTGCCGGGGCCGGCACCAGCCCGGACAGGATCGCCGGGAGCGCGCCCGCCTTGGCGTCGGCCCGCAGCCGGGCCCGGTCGAACGGCACCGGGACCAGCGCGGTCTCGCCGGACACGCACGCGGCGTCGAACAGCGCGGCGCCGTGCTCGGCGGTCATCGGGACGAGCCCGCCGCCCTCGAGGCGCTGCAGCTGCGCGTCACCGAGCGCGCCGGCCATGCCGCTGCGCTCCTCCCACAGGCCCCACGCCAGCGCCGTCGCCGGGAGGCCGCGAGCGGCCCGGTGCGCGGCGAACGCGTCGAGGAACAGGTTGGCCGCGGCGTACGGACCCTGGCCCGCGCCGCCGAAGGTCCCGGCGAACGACGAGAACAGGACAAAGGCGTCGAGGTCGAGGCCGGCGGTCAGCTCGTGGAGGTTGAGCGCCATGTCGACCTTCGGCGCGAACACCCGCTCGACCTGGCCGGCGGTCAGGTCCGGGATCAGGCCGTCGTCGAACACCCCGGCGGAGTGGACGACGGCCGTCAGCGGGTACTCGCCGGGGATGGTGGCGAGCGCCGCCGACAGCGCGTCCCGGTCGGCGCCGTCACAGGCGCAGACCTGCGCTTCGGCGCCGAGTCCGGCCAGTTCGGCCACCAGCGCGTCGGCGCCGGGCGTCTCCAGGCCACGGCGACCGAGCAGCAGCAGCCGCCGGACGCCGTGCGCGGTGACCAGGTGCTTGGCGATCAGCGAGCCGACGCCCTTGAGGCCACCGGTGACGAGCACCGTGCCGCGGTCCCACTTCGGGGCTTCGCCCTGCTGCTGCGGGGAAAGCCGGGTCAGCCGCGGCACCGAGGCGTGGCCCTCGCGGAGCGCGAACTGGTTCTCCCCGCCCAGCAGCGTTTCGATCAGCACGGCCGTGGACTCGGGGCTGCCGTCGGTGTCCACCAGCACGAACCGCTCGGGGTTCTCGGCCTGCGCGGACCGCAGCAGCCCCCAGACCGGGACGTGCGTCAGGTCGACGTCCTCCTGCTCGCCGATCCGGACGGCGCCAGAAGTCACGACCACGAGGCGCGTGTGCCGCAGATTCGGCTCGGCGAGCCAGTCCTGCACGGTCTTGAGCATCGTCGTGGTCGCGGCGCGCGCCTGCTCGGCCAGCAATGCCGACGTCGCCGCGCGCTGCGGCGGCAGCGACAGGAAGACGTATTCGGGAACGGGTCCGGCGGCCAGCGCGGCGAGGTCGGCGTGCCGCTCGCCCTGCGCGCCCGCGGCTTCGAGGGCCCTGGTGACCTTGAGCTCGTCGTCACCCAGCAGCGCGAAGGTCCCGGACGTCGTGGGCGTGACCGCCGGGTGCTCGACCCAGTCGACCCGCAGCGGCGGCTCGACCGGCGCGGAGCCGTCCCCGACCGGGCGCATGACCAGCGAGCGCACGGCGGCGACCTCGGCGCCGGTTTCGTCGCCGACCAGCACGGACAGCGCGTCCGGTCCGGCGGCGCGGACCCGGGCGCGCAGCGTGGTCCCGGCCGGGCGGCGCAGGCGCACGCCGCTCCAGCTGAACGGGCCGCGCCCCTGCCCGGGGTCACCGAGCACGCCGAACCACGCGCCCTGCAACGCGCCGTCGAGCAACGCGGGGTGCAGCACGTACGAACCGGCCTCGCGGTGTAGGTCCGGCGGCAGCGCCAGCTCTGTGAAGACGTCGTCACCGCGGCGCCAGGCCGCGCCGACACACTGGAAGGCCGGGCCCGCGTGGACCCCGACGTCCGCCATGGTCTCGTAGAAGTCTTCGAGGGAAAGGGTTTCCGCGTTCTGCGGCGGCCAGACCGCGAGCTCGCCGGAGTCCTCCTCGGCCCCGGCCGGGGCGAGCCGGCCGGTCGCGTGGACCACCCACTCCTCGTCGTCCTCGGTGCGGGACGCGAGGGTGAAAGCGCGGGCGTCGCGCTCGTCGGGGGCGTTGACGGTGACCTGGACGACCACCGCACCGTCACCCGGGATGACCAGGGGCGCGTGGTGGGTCAGCTCGTCCACCCGCGGGCAGCCGAGGCGGCTTCCGGTGTGCACGGCCATCTCCAGCATCGCCGAGCCGGCCAGCACCACGGTGTCGCCGAGGGCGTGGTCGGCGAGCCACGGCTGCGCGGCGAGCGAAAGGCGTCCCGAGAGGTAGGTCGCGCCGGTGTCGGCGGCGTGCAGGACCGCGCCGAGCAGGCCGTGCTCGGCCGGGCGCAGGCCGACGGTGGCGACGTCCTGACTGCCCTGGCGCGGCTCCAGCCAGTAACGCTGGTGCTGGAAGGCGTAAGTGGGCAGGGAAACCCGGCGGGCGCCGGCGAAGACCGGCGTCCAGTCGACGTGGCCGTGGTGCAGGTGCAGCTCGGCCAGCGCGGTCCGGAACCGCTTCTGCCCGGTGTCGCGGCGCAGGGTCGACAGCACCGGCCGGCCGTCGGCGGCCTCGTCGAGCGGCGCGCCCAGCACCGGGTGCGGGCTGACCTCGAGGACGTGCGTGAAGCCGTCCTTGAGCGCTTCGACGACCGTCGGGAAGAACTTGACCTGGCTGCGGAGGTTCTCCAGCCAGTAGTCGCCGGTCAGCGTCGTCGTGGTGATCTTCGCGCCGGAAACCGTGGAGTAGAAGGGAATCGTGGTGGCGGCCGGCGCGACCGGCTCCAGGTCTTCGAGGATGACGTCGGCCAGCTGCCCCACCTGCGGGTGGTGCGAGGCGTAGGAGACGCCGATGCGGCGGTAGTGGGCACCCTCGTTCTCGCAGACGACGGCCAGTTCGTCGAGCGCGGTGACGTCGCCGGACACGATGACCTG
This sequence comes from Amycolatopsis sp. NPDC104819, assembly GCF_055583145.1. Taxonomy (NCBI): domain Bacteria; kingdom Bacillati; phylum Actinomycetota; class Actinomycetes; order Pseudonocardiales; family Pseudonocardiaceae; genus Amycolatopsis; species Amycolatopsis sp. NPDC104819. The sequence goes on from NZ_JBVJON010000007.1 coordinate 382,353, forward strand.
CGCCGGGCCGTTCACCGCCGCGACGGCCAGCTTCTCACCCCACGGCTCGATCAGCTCGGCCGCGCGTTCGGCGGAGACGAGGATCGACGACATCCCGCCTAGACCCTCTAACGCCCGCAACGCCCTGGCACGAAGAGCAACGACCCTAGCGCCATCGCTAAGGGATAGCGCACCTGAGACGGTCGCCGCGGCGATCTCACCCTGGGAGTGACCCACCACCCCGGCGGGCTCGACACCATACGAACGCCAGAGGGCCGCGAGCGACACCATGATCGCCCACAACAGCGGCTGGACGACGTCGACCTGCCCCAGCGAAGACTCGTCGGCGAGCTTGTCGAACAACGACCAGTCGACGAACTCCGACAAAGCCGCGTCACATTCCCGCAGCCGCGCGGCGAACACCGGCTCCAGCACGGCGAGCTCGAGTCCCATGTGGACCCACTGCGAGCCCTGGCCGGGAAAGACCATCAGCACCCGGCTCGGCCCACCCGAGCCCGAACCGGTCAGCGGCAGGTCCGCCAGCCCGGCCAGCAGCTGGTCACGGTCGCTCGCGACCACCGCGCCGCGGTGCGCGAACTCCGTGCGGCCGAGCAGGGAGAACCCGAGGTCGGCGAGGGGCAGCTCCGGGTGCGCCAGCACGTGCGCTCGCAGCCGAGCCGCCTGGTCCCGCACCGCCTCCGGGGTGCGGCCGGACAGCACGACCGGGACCGCGCCGGCCGGTACCCCGGCACGCTCCCCGCCGTCGGCTTCCGGCGCCTGCTCGAGGATGACGTGGGCGTTCGTCCCGCTGATCCCGAACGACGAGACGCCCGCACGGCGAGGCGCGTCCGACTCCCACGGACGGGCTTCCTGCAGCAGCTCGACCCCGCTGCCGTCCCAGGCGATCCGGGACGACGGCGTCGAGGCGTGCAGCGTCTTGGGCAGCACGCCCGCGCGCAGCGCCTGCACCATCTTGATCACGCCGCCGACACCCGCGGCCGCGGCCGAGTGCCCGATGTTGGACTTCAGCGACCCCAGCCACAGCGGGCGGCCGGCGGCGCGGTCCTTGCCGTACACGGCGATCAGCGCGTCGGCCTCGATCGGGTCGCCCAGCGAGGTGCCGGTGCCGTGCGCCTCGACCACGTCGACGTCGGCGGCGGACAGCCGCGCGTCCTGCAGCGCGGCGAGGATCACGCGCTGCTGCGACGGGCCGTTGGGGGCGCTCAGGCCGCTGCTCGCGCCGTCCTGGTTGGTCGCGGAGCCGCGGACGACCGCGAGCACCTCGTGGCCGTTGCGGCGAGCCTCGGAAAGCCGCTCCAGGACCACGACCCCGACCCCTTCGGACGCGCCGAAGCCGTCGGCGCCGTCGCCGAACGCCTTGCAGCGGCCGTCCGGCGCGAGCGCGCGCTGCTGGCTGATCTCGATCTGTCCCTGCGGGGTCGACATGATGGTGACGCCGCCCGCGAGCGCGAGGGTGCACTCGCCGCTGCGCAGCGCGCGGGCCGCAAGGTGCAGGGAGACGAGCGAGGACGAGCAGGCGGTGTCGACGGTGACCGCGGGCCCTTCCAGGCCGAACGTGTAGGCGACCCGGCCGGAGATGACGCTGGCCGCGCTGCCGGTGAACAGGTAGCCCTCGTACTCTTCGGACACTCCGCGGGCGGCGGCGGTGTAGTCGTCGGACCAGCCGCCGATGAACACCCCGGTCCGGCTGCCCCGCAGCGAGCGCGGGTTGATCCCGGCGTGCTCGATGGCCTCCCAGGACACTTCCAGGAGCTGCCGCTGCTGCGGGTCCATGACGACGGCTTCGCGGGGCGAGATGCCGAAGAACTCGGCGTCGAACTGGTCGGCGCCACGCAGGTAACCGCCGGAGCGGACGTAGGTCTTGCCGGGCTTGGCGGGCTCGGGGTCGAAGATCGCTTCGTGGTCCCAGCCGCGGTCCTCGGGGAAGCCGCCGATGGCGTCGGCCTCGTCGGTGACGAGCCGCCAGAGCGCGTCCGGGCCGTCGACCCCGCCGGGGTAGCGGCAGCCCATGCCGACCACGGCGATCGGATCGTGGTCCTCGAGCTCACGCACGCGCTGACGGGTCTGCTGCAGATCAGCGGTGACCAGGCGGAGGTATTCGCGGAGCTTCTCGACATCAGCCATTTCAGCTTCGACCTCATTCGGCGCAGGCGGGCGGTTCGACGACCGCGAATTCCAATTTCCACGCTATGGACCGGCCCTCGCGCCGACAACCCCTACCTCTCCCCTAGACACCCCTGCGCCCCCGCCGAGCTGGGGAAGCTCGCCGGGGGCGCAGGAGGGGCGGTACGGGTCAGGCAGTCAGTCCGTTGTCGATGAACTCGAACAATTCTTCGTCGGTTCCGAAATCGAAAGAATCGCCGGAAGAACAAGATAACGTCCACCCCGCTTGCATTACAAGGCCTTCACGTATCCCAGCGGTAGCGGACGAAGCGCCTCGCCGCGTCGGTGAGCTCCGGGAAGTGGCCCCGGTAGGCCCACATGCCCATGACCACCACGGCGTAGGCGGTGACGGCCGCCCGGGGAGCCTCCTTGAACGCGGTGATCTCACACGCCCAGGCCTCTGCCGCTGCAGGCGTGTGCCCCTGGGCCACCAGCCGCAACACGAGTGAGGCGGTATCGAGCCAGGCCGCGCCAAGACTCGACCACGCCCAGTCGACCAGGTGCGCACGATCGCCGACAAGAATGTTCAGGGGGTGCACGTCGCCGTGCACCAGGCTGTTCCCCCGTACGGCCTCGACCGCGTCGTATTCGAGCGCCACGAGTTTGTCGACATGCCGCCGATCCCATGGGTGGAGGCTGTCGAGAGAGGACTTGCGCAACCGGCGCCACGGGCTCGACCAGGCCCACTGCTCGGCGGCCTTCGGGATGTCGAGCGGGCAGCTCGCGAGCCCCCGCACCATCGTCGCAGCCATGTCGGAGACCAGCGGTAAGTCCGGCGAACCCGGCGCGAGGTCCGCGTGCCGGCCCGAGGCGTGCTCGAACCCGAGAAGAGCCCAGTCGCCGGCTTTCACCTCCCACAGGAGACGCGGAGCGACAAGAAGCGGCAAGAACGGGTTCACGGCGGCCTCGATCTCGTGCGCTCGAGCCATCCGCGAGCCCGTCAGAACCCCCTTCACGAAGAAGGTTCCCCTCTCGGCCCGGAGAGTGGTCAGCAGGTCCGAGTTGCGTCCGGCTGAGGCGGACACAGCCGAGAGGACTACGCCGGTTTCTCTTTCCACCACCCGGCGAACGGGCTCGGGAAGATCCTCCCAGTCTTGGCGAGCCATGGTCGGTTCCTCGATCACCAGTCCGGGAGCGGCGGCGGGTCGTCCGCGCAGCCGTTCTTGCACTGGGAGCAGGTCCGGCTCCCGGCGGCCGGAGTAAACCACAGCGTGCGTTCGACGGCGAACCCTGCTGCTTCGATGGCGGAGGTGGTGCGAAGCATCATCTCGCGAAGTGGCACGCTCTGATGACCGTCGTCGGTTGGGACGTGATGGATGAACCGTCCGGCGATCCTCTCGCAGAAGTGCGCGTACTCCCGTGTGTAGAGGATGAAGGTGTGCCAGCCGATGTCGACCTGTTCGCTCGGTGCGAGCGGCTCTGCCGACTTGGCGCAGGCCATCAGAAACGCCAAGGCTTGGTCCACGATCATTTCGGCCAGTTCGACCGAGAGCCGGCGCTCCTTCACGATCCGTCCTGTGAGACGCTCGAACAACACCTCGTCGACCAGGCCCCGCCCAGTCACCGCAACGATGGTCATCTTCGGCCTTCCTTCGTGGGTGGGATCGTGCCGGGAACCACCTTCACCCGCCGAAACGCGACGTACCAGAGCACGAATAGCGCGGAAACGACGCATGGATGCCGCACCCGAGCATCTGACCTGCGGTAATCTGACGACCACACAGCGTCTTCGAGGAGATGGTCATGGCCGCCAAGCGGACACAGCTGGCACGGGCGCGGAAGGCGGCCGGGTACACCCAGGAGGCCCTGGCCGAAGCCCTCGGGACCGACCGTAGCACCGTGGCCCGGTGGGAGGCGGGAGACACCGAGCCGTTGCCTTACAAGCGGCCCAAGCTGGCTCGGCTGCTCCGGGTGACCGGCGCCGGCCTGGAAGATCTGCTGACCGAACACCACAGCACGCTTCCCGAATCGGAGGTACCGTCCGACCCCATGAAGCGACGGACGCTCATGAAGTGGAGCGCGGCTGCGGTCACGAGCATCGGTATCGAAGTGTTCGACAGCATCGGCATGGCCGACGTGCGACGTCTGCAGCGGGCCACCGACCGGCTTTGCCGCCTCGACCACACGCATGGCGGCGAAACGCTCTGGCAGGCCGGCGTGGCCACCGTCCGCGACGCCACCTTCATGCTTGAACAAGGCAGCTATGGCGGCGGAGTGGGTCAAGCATTGCTTGAAGCCATCGGCAACCTGCACATCCGCACCGGCTGGCTGGCCGGCGATGCCGGGCGGCACGAGGTGGCCCGATCGAGCTTCACCAGTGCTTTGGCCGTCTCCCGCCAAGCCGGCGAAGCCGAAATCGAAGCTCGTGCCCTGGCCGGGTTGGGTTTCCAGAGCAATCTGGCCGGCCGTCCCCTCGAAGGTGTGCGCTTCTCCCGGGCAGCCGAAGACACCGTTCGCACCCTCGGGCGGCCGTCAAGAATGACCGCTGTGCCGTTGCTGCATCTGGCGGTGGCCAATGCCCGTAGCGGCAGCGCCGGCGAAGCCCAGGCTGCCATTACCCGTGCCCGGAAAGCCTTGGATACCGATCGAGGCGGAGAGACGGCCGGGTGGGCGGAATTCATGAGCCCCACGGAGATCGATGCCGTCGAAGCCACTTGCGCGATCGAAGCAGGCCATGCTCGACGCGCCGAGAAGCTCCTGGAGCAGGCGATCGCCGGATACGGTGACGGTTTCGCCCGCAACGTTGGGTTGTACCGGGTGCGGCTGGCATCGGCCCGTGCGGCTGACGGCGCTGCCGACGGAGCGGTCGAAGCCGCCCACGAAGTACTCGATGCGATCGCTGAGGGACTGGACAGCTGGCGGGTCACGATGGAGCTGCACCGCGTTATGCGGACCCTCTCGACGCAACAGCCTCCAGGGCTCGATCAGCTGACCGAACGCTACGCCACCCTGGCCTCATGACCGCGCCGGCGCTTCGCCAACATGACGCCGACGGCATGCAGGAACTGCGCCGCCCGCTGCTCACGGTCTACGCCGAGGCGTACGCCAACCTGCTCGATGATCCGTTCTTCTCGCCGGAACGATTTTGGGAGCGGCTGGAAGCTTACGCCAAGTGGCCCGGTTTTGAGCTCGTCACGGCCTGGATCCGGGATACGCTTGTCGGTTATACGTTGGGGTATACCCTTCCTGATCGTTCGGGATGGTGGCGCGGATTCCGCGGAAACACCGACCCCACGATCCTCGCAGAGGACGGACAGCGCACCTTCGCCATCACCCAGCTCATGGTCCTGCCCGCATGGCGACGGCGCGGGTTCGCCCGTCGATTGCACGACGAGCTGATCGAGGGCCGACCGGAAAAACGGGCCACTCTGCTCGTCAAACCGGACAACATTCCCGCTCGGACCGCATACCTGTCCTGGGGCTGGCAGCTCTTCGGTCAATTGCAGCCGTTCGACGACGCTCCCGTGTACGACTCGCTGATGTTCGACCTCGACGTCAGGCAGTCAGTCCGTTGTCGATGAACTCGAACAATTCTTCGTCGGTTCCGAAATCGAAAGAATCGCCGGAAGAACCGGATTCCCCGTCGATCCAGCCGGCCAGGAACGACTGCAGGCCGACCTTCAGCTGCGCCCGCGTGATGCCGTCGGGCGCCGTCTCGGCGAAGGCGCGGCCGAGCTTGTCCAGCTCGGCGAGCACCGAAGCCGCCGTCGTGGTGTCTTCCGGGACGAGCCGGCCGGCGAGGTAGCGGGCCAGGACCGCCGGCGTCGGGTAGTCGAACGTGAGCGCCGTCGGCAGCTGCAGGCCGGTGAGCGTGTTCAGGCGGTTGCGCGTTTCGACCGCGGTGAGCGAGTCGAACCCGAGCTCGGTGAACCCGCGGCCGGGGTCGATCGCGGCGGGCGACGCGTGCCCGAGCACCGCGGCGGCCTGGGCGCGCACCAGGTCCAGCAGGACACCTTCGCGGTCCGCCGGCGGGGTGTCGGCCAGCCGCTGCCGCAGGGCCGCTCCCGCGTCCGCCGTGGCGACGGCCGCCGCGGGCGCCGAGACCGGCACGACCGCCTCGGGCAGCCGGTCGAGCAGGGCCCGGGGCCCGTGCCGCTCGACCAGGCGCGGCCAGTCGACGTCGGCGACCCCGACGGCGACGTCCCGGTGGTCCAGGGCGAGGCCGAGCGCGGTGACCCCGGCGGCCGCGGCCATCGGCGAGACGCCTTCCTTGTCGAGGCGCTCGGCGATCGTCTCGTCCGCGGCGAGGCCGGTGCCGCCCCACGCGCCCCAGGCCACCGACGTCGCCGGGAGCCCGGCCGCGCGGCGCTGTTCGGCGAGCGCGTCGAGGTAGGCGTTGGCGGCGGCGTAGTTGGCCTGGCCCGCATTGCCGATGACACTGGCGAACGACGAGAACAGCACAAACGCGTCCAGGTCGTGGGTCAGCTCGTGCAGGTTCCGGGCCGCGTCGACCTTGGGCCGCAGCACGGTCGTGAAGCGGTCCGGGGTGAGCGAGTCGAGCGCGCCGTCGTCGAGGACACCGGCCGCGTGGAACACGGCGCTGAGCGGCCCGACGCCGTCCAGGAGCCCGCTGAGCGCGTCGCGGTCGGCGGTGTCGCAGGCCGCGATGGTGACGCCGGTGCCGCACGCCCGCAGCTCCTCCGCGAGCTCGGCGGCGCCTTCCGCGGCTTCCCCGCGGCGGCTGGTGAGGACCACGTGCTCGGCGCCGTTCGCGGCGAGCCAACGGGCGACGTGCGCGCCGAGCGCCCCGGTGCCGCCGGTGACCAGCACGGTCCCGCGCGGCCGATACGCCTCCCCGGCGGCCCCGCCGACCGGGCTGCGGACCAGGCGGCGGCCGAACAACTCGCCGTCGCGGACCGCGACCTCGGTCTCGGTGCCGGAAAGCGCGGCGACCAGCAGGGTCTCGTCCGCGCCGGCGGGCAGGTCCACCAGGCCGCCCCAGCGCTGCGGGGCCTCGATGCCGGCCACCCGGCCGAAGCCCCAGAGCTGGGCCTGCACCGGGTCGACGGCGCCGGGCTCGCGGGTCGGCGAGACCGCGCCGCGGGTGACGCACCACAGGCGTGCCGCCGATTCGACGTCGCCCATGGCCTGGGTCAGGTGCAGGGTCCCGACGAGGTCAAGCAGCGAAAGGACCCCGGTGAACGGCTCGCCGGTGAGCAGCTCCGCGAAGGCCGCGCGGTCCGTGCGGGCCTCGACACTGACGTGGACCACCTCGGCGCCACGGTCGTCGAGCCGCGGCGCTTCGACGCCTGGTGGGGTCAGGACCAGCCAGCGGCCGGTGAGCCGGACCGCGGCGGGCCGGGTCAGCGGGGTCCAGGCGACCCGGTAGCGGAGGGCGTCCTGGCTCGCCCGCTCCTCGCGGCGGCGCTGCCAGCCGGACAGCGCCGGGAGCACCGTGCCGAGCGAGTCGCTTTCGACGCCGAGGGTCTTCGCGACCTCGTCGACGTCCTCCTCGCGGACGGCGGTCCAGAAGGCGGCCTCGGCGGCGTCCGTGGATCCCTTCGTTTGGGGCGCGTCGAGCCAGAACCGTTCGTGCTGGAAAGCGTAGGTGGGCAACGGAACCTGGTGAGCGCCCTCGAACAGCGGCGTCCAGTCGACCCGGCCGTGGCGGACGTGCAGCTCGGCCAGCGCCGTCCGGAATCGCGGCTGGCCGCCGTCGCGGCGCAGGGTCGAGAGCACCGGGAGGCCTTGCGCCGCTTCTTCGAGGGGCGCGCCGAGGACGGGGTGCGGGCTGACCTCCAGGACGTGCGTGAAGCCGTGCTTGAGAGCCTCGACGACGGTCGGAAAGAACTTCACCTGGCTCTTCAGGTTCTCCAGCCAGTACTCGCCGGTAAGGGTCGCCGTGTCGGCCTGCGCACCGGAAACCGTGGAGTAGAAAGGAATCTCGGTACTCACCGGCGACACCGGCTTGAGATCTGCCAGGATCACCTCGGCGAGCTGCCCGACCTGCGGATGGTGCGAAGCGTAGGAAACGTCAATGCGCCGATAGCTCTCGCACCTCTCCGCCAGCTCGTCCAAAGCGGACACATCACCCGACACGATCACCTGCGCCGGGCCGTTCACCGCCGCCACCGCCAGCCGCTCGTCGATCAGCTCCGCGGCCTCTTCCGCGGACACTCGCAGCGAAGCCATGCCGCCTAGACCCTCTAACGCCCGCAACGCCCTCGCACGAAGAGCAACCACCCTAGCGCCATCACCAAGGGATAACGCACCTGAGACCGTTGCCGCGGCGATCTCACCCTGCGAGTGGCCCACCACTCCGGCGGGCTCAACACCGTAGTGGCGCCAGAGTGCGGCGAGCGACACCATGATCGCCCACAGCAGCGGCTGCACCACGTCGACCTGGCTCGTCTCTTCCGCCAGCTTGTCGAACACCGACCACTCGACGAACTCCGCCAACGCCGCGTCGCATTCACGCAGGCGCTCGGCGAAAACCGGCTCGCGTGACGCCAGCTCCAGTCCCATCCGGACCCACTGCGAACCCTGACCCGGGAACACCATCAGCACCCGGCTCGGCCCACCGGACCCCGAACCGGTCAGCGAAAGGTCGGCCAACCCCGACAGCAGCTCGTCCCGGTCGGCGGCGACCACGGCACCGCGATGAGCGAAGTTCGCCCGGCCCGTCGCCAGCGAAAACCCGAGGTCTCCCAAGGACGACACCGGGTGCGCCAGGACGTGCTCACGCAGGCGCGCGGCCTGGTCCCGCAACGCGTCCGGCGTGCGGCCGGACAGCAGCACCGGCACCGCGCCCGGCACCTCGGACCGCTCGACCTCGACCGCGGGCGCCTGCTCCAGGATCACGTGGGCGTTCGTCCCGCTGATGCCGAACGACGAAACACCGGCCCGGCGAGGGGTGTCCGAGGCCCACGGACGAGCCTCCTGCAGCAGCTCGACACCACCGCCGTCCCACTCGATCTTCGACGACGGCGGCGAGGCGTGCAGCGTCCGCGGCATAACACCCGCCCGCAGCGCCTGCACCATCTTGATCACACCACCCACCCCGGCGGCGGCCTGGGCGTGCCCGATGTTCGACTTCAGCGAACCCAGCCACAGTGGACGGTCGGCGGCCCGGTCGACGCCGTAAACCGCCTGCAGCGCCTGGACTTCGATCGGGTCGCCGAGCGCGGTGCCGGTGCCGTGCGCCTCGACGAGGTCGACGTCGGCGGCGCCGAGCCGTGCGTTCCGCAGGGCCGCCTGGATCACGCGCTGCTGCGACGGGCCGTTCGGCGCCGTCAGGCCGTTGGACGCGCCGTCTTGGTTCACCGCCGAGCCGCGGACCACGGCGAGGACCTGGTGGCCGTTGCGGACGGCGTCGGAAAGCCGTTCCAGCAGCAGGAACCCGATGCCCTCGGCCGCGCCGAAGCCGTTCGCGTCGTCCGAGAAGGCCTTGCAGCGGCCGTCCGGGGCGAGCGCGCGCTGACGGCTGAGGCTGGTGAACGTCGCCGGGGTGCACATGACCGTGACGCCGCCGGCCAGCGCCAGCGAGCAGTCCTGGTTCCGCAGCGACCGCACCGCGAGGTCGATCGCGACCAGCGACGACGAGCACGCCGTGTCGACCGCCATCGTCGGCCCTTCCAGGCCGAGGGTGTAGGCGATGCGGCCGGTGGCGGTGCTGGCCATGTTGCCGTTGTCGAGGTAGCCCTCGAGGTCGGCGGGCACGGTGTCCAGCCGCGTCGAGTAGTCACTCTGCAGCACCCCGGCGAAGACGCCGGTCAGGCTGCCCTTCAGGGAGTCCGGGTTGATGCCGGCGTCCTCGAGGGTCTCCCAGGCGACCTCCAGCAGCTGCCGCTGCTGCGGGTCCATGGCCAGGGCTTCCCGCGGGGAGATCCCGAAGAACTCCGCGTCGAAGTCGTTCGAGTCGCGCAGGAAACCGCCGGAGCGCACGTAGGTCTTCCCGGCCGCGTCGGGGTCCGCGTCGAACAGCTTGTCCGTGTCCCAGCCGCGGTCCGCGGGGAACTCGCCGATCACGTCGGCGCCTTCGGTGACCACGCGCCACAGGTCCTCGGCCGACGTGACGCCGCCCGGGAAGCGGCAGCCCGTGCCGACGATCGCGATCGGCTCGTGCGCCGCGTCCTCGACCTCCACCAGCCGACGGCGGCTGCGCCGCAGCTCGGTGGTCATCCACTTCAGTTCCTTGAGGAGCTTCTCGTCGTTCGGCATGGGTCAGGACCTTCCGAATTCCTTGGCGATGATGTCGAGCAGTTCGTCGGCCGAGGCGTCGTCGACGTCGTCCCCGGTCTCGTCGGCGCTGCCGGCCCAGCGGTCGAGCAGCGCCCGCAGCCGCGCGGTGATCTCCTCGCGGTCCTCGTCGGCGGCGCCGCCCAGCGCGGCTTCGAGCGCGTCGAGCCGGGCCAGCACCGGCGAACCGCCCGCGGCCTGGTCCGGCGCCAGCTCGGTGTGGAGCAGCCGGGCGACGTGCCGCGGGGTCGGGTGGTCGTAGATCAGCGTCGCGGGCAGCCGCACGCCGGTCCGCGTGGTCAGCCGGTTCCGCAGCTCGACCGCGGTGAGCGAGTCGAACCCCTGGGTCTTGAACGGCTGGTCGAGGTCGGCCGCGTGCTCCTCGGCGTGCCCCAGCACGTGGTTGACCTGCGCCGCCACGATCGTCTCCAGCAGGTGCAGCTGCTGCTCCGCGGTGAGCGCGGCCAGCTGCCCTTCCAGACCGGTCGTCGTCACGGCGGTGTGCGCGCTGGACCGCGCCGCCGTGGTCAGCGCCCGGAACAGCGGCTCCGGCTGAGCGCCGACGGTCAGCGCGATCGGCACGTAGTGCGGGTGTGTCGAGGTCATCGCCGCGTCCAGCAGGCCGAGCGCGTGTTCGGCCGACAGCGGGCGCATGCCGTCGGCGGCCATCCTCGATCGCTCGCCTTCGCTGAGGTGCCCGGTCATGCCGGACGCGTTGTCCCACAACCCCCAGGACAGCGACAGCCCCGGCAGGCCCTCCTCACGGCGTCGGCGGGCCAGCTCGTCGAGGAAGGTGTTGGCGGCCGCGTAGTTGGCCTGACCGGCGTCACCCAGCACCCCGGCCGCGGACGAGAACAGCACGAAGTGCGACAGCCCGAGGTCCCGCGTCGCCTCGTGCAGGTGGGTGCCCGCGACCACCTTGGGGCGCAGCACCTTCGTCACCTGCTCGGGCGTGAGGTTGACCGACAGGGCGTCGTCGAGGACCCCGGCCGTGTGGAACACCGCGCCCAGCCGCGGATACCGGGCGACCAGCGTGTCGACGGCGGCCCGCTCGGCGACGTCGCACGCGACGATGTCGACGGCGTCGGCGCCCAGTTCCCGCAGTTCGTCCTCGAGTCCTGCGGCGGCTTCGGGGCCGCGACGCGAGGTGAGGACCAGGTGCTGCACGCCGTGCCGTGTGACGAGGTGGCGGGCCAGCAGCGCGCCGAGCGTGCCGGTGCCGCCGGTGACCAGCACCGGACGGGCCGGGTCGAGCGGCTCGGGCAGGGTCAGCGCGACCTTGCCGACGTGCCGGGCCGCCTGCACGAACCGCAGCGCACGCCGCGCCTGCTGCATCGGCCACGTCTGCACCGGCAACGGCGTGAGCGCTCCGGTGCTGAACAGCGTGTGCAGCTCGGTCAGGATCTCGTGGAGCCGGTCCGGTCCGGCCTCGATGAGGTCGAACGCCCGGTAGGACACGCCTTCTTGCTCCGCGGCGACGGTTTCCGGGTCGCGGACGTCGGTCTTGCCCATGTCGACGAACCGGCCGCCGGACCGCAAAAGCCGCAGCGACGCGTCGGTGTGTTCGTGCGCAAGGGAGTTCAGGACGACGTCGAGGCCGCCGGCCACTTCGCGGAAGTCGGCTTCGAAGTCGAGGGCCCGCGAACTGGCGATCCGGTCGAGCGGGACGTCGAGGGCGCGCAAGGTCTCCCACTTCGCCGGGGACGCGGTGGTGAACACCTCCGCACCCCAGTGCCGGGCCAGCTGCAGCGCGGCCATGCCGACCCCGCCGGTCGCGGTGTGGATCAGCACCTGCTCCCCCGCCGTCAGCTTGGCGAGGTCGGCGAGGGCGTAGAACGCCGTCAGGAACACCACCGGGGTCGCGCCGGCCTGCTCGAACGTCCAGCCGTCGGGGACGGGGACGACCAGCCGCGCGTCGGTGACGGCGAGGGCGCCGAAGGTGGCGCACTCGGTGAACATGCCCATCACGGCGTCGCCGACGCGGACCGCCTCGACACCGGGGCCGACCTCGACCACCACACCGGCGGCCTCGCTGCCCAGCACCGCGTCCGGGTCCGGGTACATGCCCAGGCCCACCAGGACGTCCCGGAAGTTGACACCCGCCGCACGCACCCGGACCCGGACGTGCCCGGACTCCAGCGGCGCGACACCGACGTCGTACGGCACCGGTTCGGCGTTGTTGCCGATCCGCCAGCCGCCGTCGGGGACGGTGAGCTCGGCGCCGACACGGCCGAGGCGGGGCACCCGCGTTGTCCCGTCGAAGACCCCGGCGACGGGCTCATCGGCGGTGAGGACGGCTTCGTCCACTTCGGACCCGTCGGTGACCAGCAGCGAGACCCGGCCCGGGAACTCGGCGGCGACCGTGCGGACGAGACCCGGCAGGCCCGCGTTTTCGAGCGTGTCGGCGCCTTCGACGACCAGGCGCGCCTCGCCCGGCTCGGCCAGCCACTCCTGGATGCGCCGCAACGTCGTCTCGATGACTTCGCTCGCGGTCAGCCCGCCGGGGACCGGCCACCGCGCGATCTCGGCGGACGCCGAAGCCGGCGCGGGAGTCCAGTCCTGCCAGTCGACGCGGTACATCGTGTCGCGCAGCCGCACCGCGGGGCCGGCCGCCTGGGTCGGCCGGGAGATCAGCTCGTCGACCTGGGCGACCGGGGCTCCGGTCGGATCGGCGGCGGTGATGGTGACGCCGTCTTCGCCGGTCGGGGCCACGCGCACCCGCAGCGCGCGGGCGCCGGTGGCGAACACCGAGAACCCGCGCCAGGAGAACGGCAGCCGGGTGGTGCCGTCGCCGTCCAGCTCGGCGACCTGGACGGCCGCGTCGAGCAGCGCCGGGTGCACGACGAACCGGTCGGCGGCCTCGCCGTCGGGCAGGACGACGTCGGCGAACAGCTCGTCGCCGCGCCGCCACGCCTGCCGCAGGCCCTGGAACACCGGCCCGTAGCGGAGCCCGGTTTCGGCCAGCGTCGGGTAGAACGCCGTCACGTCGACCGGTTGTGCGTCTCGCGGCGGCCACTCGGTGAGGCCGGTGTCGGCGGCCGCGGTGCCCTTGACCAGGGTGCCTTCCGCGTTCTGGACCCATTCGTCGTCGGACCGCGAGTGGAGGGCGAAGGCGCAGCGGCCGGTCTCGTCCGGCTCGTGGACGGTGACCTGCACCTCCGCAGGCAGCACCAGCGGCGCGTGGTGGGTCAGCTCCTCGACGTGCGGGCAGCCCAGCTGGTCCCCGGCGTGGACCGCCATCTCCAGCATCGCCGCGCCCGGCAGGAGCACGCTGTCACCGACGACGTGGTCGGCCAGCCACGGCTGCGCGGCCGCCGAAAGCCGTCCGGTCAGGTAGACCGCGCCGGTGTCGGCGGCGTGCAGGACCGCGCCGAGCAGGCCGTGCCCGGCCGGGCGCAGGCCGACGGCCGTCACGTCCTGAGCGGCCTCACCCTCCAGCCAGTACCGCTCGTGCTGGAACGCGTAGGTGGGCAGCGGCACCCGGGCGGCGCCGTCGAACACCCGCGTCCAGTCGACGTCACCGCCGTGGACGTGCAGCTCGGCCAGCGCGGTCCGGAACCGCGGCTGCCCGCCCTCGCGGCGCAGGGTCGACAGCACCGGGATCCCTTGCGCCGCTTCCTCCAGCGGGCCGCCGAGCACCGGGTGCGGGCTGACCTCCAGGACGTGCGTGAAGCCCTGCTTCAGCGCCGCCACCACGGTCGGGAAGAACTTGACCTGGCTCTTGAGGTTCTCCAGCCAGTACTCGCCGGTGAGGGTCGCCGTGTCGGCCTCTTCACCGGACACTGTCGAGAAGAACGGGATTTCGGTGCTCTCCGGCGACACCGGCTTGAGATCTGCCAGGATCACCTCGGCGAGCTGCCCGACCTGCGGATGATGCGAAGCATAAGAAACGTCGATCCGCCGATAGCTCTCGCACCGCTGCGCCAGTTCGTCCAAAGCGGACACCTCACCCGACACGATCACCTGCGCCGGGCCGTTCACCGCCGCCACCGCGAGCCGCTCGTCAATCAGCTCCGCGGCCTCTTCCGCCGACACTCGCAGCGACGCCATGCCGCCTAGACCCTCTAACGCCCGCAACGCCCTCGCACGAAGAGCAACCACCCTAGCGCCATCACCAAGGGATAACGCACCTGAGACCGTCGCCGCAGCGATCTCACCCTGCGAGTGACCCACCACCCCGGCGGGCTCAACACCATAGGACCGCCAAAGGGCGGCGAGCGACACCATCACCGCCCACAGCAGCGGCTGCACCACGTCGACCTGGCTCGTCTCTTCCGCCAGCTTGTCGAACACCGACCAATCCACGAACTCCGCCAACGCCGCGTCACACTCCCGCAGGCGCTCGGCAAAAACCGGCTCGCGCTCCGCCAGCTCCAGTCCCATGTGGACCCACTGCGAACCCTGACCCGGGAACACCATCAGCACCCGGCTCGGCCCACCGGAGCCGGAGCCGGTCAGCGAAAGGTCGGCCAACCCGGACAGCAGCTCGTCGCGGTCCGCGGCGACCACGGCCCCGCGATGGGCGAACCTGCTGCGGCCGGCCAGGGAGAACCCGAGGTCACCCAACGCCACCGCCGGGTGGGCCAGGACGTGCTCACGCAGCCGCGAAGCCTGGTCCCGCAACGCCTCCGGCGTCTTGGCGTGCACCAGGAACGGCAGCGGCCCCGGCACGTCGGCCGAGGTGACCTCGGCCGGGGGCGCCTGCTCCAGGATCACGTGCGCGTTCGTCCCACTGATCCCGAACGACGACACCCCGGCGCGCCGGGGACCGTCGGACTCCCACGGGCGGGCCTCCTGCAGCAGCTCGACACCACCACCGTCCCACTCGATCTTGGACGACGGCGTCGACGCGTGCAGCGTCCGGGGCATGACCCCGGCCCGCAGGGCCTGGACCATCTTGATCACGCCACCCACGCCCGCCGCGGCCTGGGAGTGGCCGATGTTCGACTTCAGCGATCCGAGCCACAGTGGACGGTCGGCCGCACGCTCGACACCGTAGGTCGCTTGCAGCGCCTGGACTTCGATGGGGTCACCCAGGGCGGTGCCCGTGCCGTGCGCCTCCACGAGGTCGACGTCGGCGGGCGACAGCCGCGCGTCCTCGAGCGCCGCCGTGATGACACGCTGCTGTGAAGGGCCGTTCGGGGCGGACAGGCCGTTGGACGCGCCGTCCTGGTTCACCGCCGAGCCGCGGACCACCGCGAGGATCTCCCGGCCGTTGCGGACGGCGTCGGAAAGCCGTTCCAGCAAGAGGAAACCGGCGCCTTCGGCCACCCCGAAGCCGTCGGCGGCCTCGGCGAACGCCTTGCTGCGGCCGTCGGGCGCGACCGCGCGCTGACGGCTGAAGTTCACGAACGAGCTTTCGCTCGCCATGACCGTGGCGCCGCCGGCCAGGGCGAGCGTGCAGTCGCGGTTGCGCAGGGCGCGCACGGCGAGGTTCAGCGCCACCAGCGACGACGAGCACGCCGTGTCGACCGACACCGCGGGCCCCTCCAGGCCGAGGGTGTAGGAGATCCGGCCGGACGCGACACTGCTCAGGTTCCCGTTGTCCACATAACTTTCCAGCTCGCCCGGCACCGACGGCAGCCGGTCGGCGTAGGAGCTGTGGATCACGCCGACGTACACGCCGGTGGGGCTGCCCTTGAGCGCGACCGGGTCGAGCCCGGCGTCCTCGAGGGTCTCCCAGGCGACCTCCAGGAGCTGCCGCTGCTGCGGGTCCATGGCGACGGCTTCCCGAGGCGAGATCCCGAAGAACCCCGCGTCGAAGCCGTTGGAGCCGTGGAGGAACCCGCCGGTCTTGACGTACGACTTCCCGGCCGCCTCGGGGTCCGGGTCGTACAGCGCGTCCGCGTCCCAGCCGCGGTCGGCGGGGAACTCGCCGATGACGTCCGCGCCGTCGGCGACCAGGCGCCAGAGGTCCGCCGCGGACCCGACGCCGCCCGGGAACCGGCAGCCCATCCCGACGATCGCCACCGGCTCGTGCGCGGCGGCGCGGAGCTGCTGGTTCTGCTGACGCAGCCGTTCGGTTTCCTTGACCGACGCCCGGAGTGCGGCGACGACCTTCTCCTGAGGTGCAGTCATGAGTTCTCGGATCCCTCCATCGCCAACGCGATGAGTGCGTCGGTGTCCATGTCGTCCACGTTCGCCGTTGTGGTGGTGAAACCGCCGTCCGGCTCCTCGGCCAGGCTGAGCAGCGCGTCGAAGAGCCCGATCTCCCGGATCCGGGACACCGGCACGGTGGCGAGGATCTCCTGCAGCCGCCGCTTGTCCTCGTCGTCGGCCGACAGCGGCTCCTGCTCCGGCGCGAGCGTCCGGTGCAGCAGCTGCGTGATGTGCCGCGGGGTGGGGTGGTCGTAGATCAGCGTCGCCGGCAGGTGTCCACCGGTCTGGGTGGTGAGCCGGTTGCGCAGCTCGACCGCGGTCAGCGAGTCGAAACCCTGCACGGTGAACGGCTGGTCCGGGTCGACCGGGTGTTCCTCGGCGTGCCCGAGCACGAGGTTGACCTGCGCGGCCACCAGCTTGTCCAGCAGCCGCAGCTGCTGTTCGGGGTTGAGCACCGCCAGCCGGTCGGCGAGCCCGTCGTCCGCGACGGCGGTGCCCGCGCGGGCCTGGGCCCGTTTCGGCTGCACCAGCGCCCGGAAGATCGGCTCGCTCTGCGTCCCGACGCTCAGCGAGATCGGGACGTAGTGCGGGTGCGTCGACGTCATCGCGACGTCCAGGAGCCCCAGCGCGTGGTCCGCCGAAAGCGCCCGCATGCCGTTCGCGGCCATCCGGTCGTGGTGGACCCCGTTGAGGTGCCCGGTCATCCCGGACTCGTCCGCCCACAGGCCCCACGACAGCGACAGCGCCGGCAGGCCGAGCGCCCGGCGTTCCGCGGCCAGCTCGTCGAGGTAGGTGTTGGCCGCCGCGTAGTTGGCCTGCCCGGCGTCCCCGAGGACACCGGCGGCCGAGGAGAACAGGACGAAGTGCGACAGCCCCATGTCCAGGGTCAGCTCGTGCAGGGAGGTCGCCGCCTGGACCTTCGGCGCCAGCACCCGGCGGACCTGCTCGGGCCCGAGGTTCACCGACAGGCCGTCGTCGAGCACCCCGGCCGTGTGGAACACCGCCCCGACCGGCCCGGTCTGCTCGAACAGCCCGGCCAGCGACTCGCGGTCGGCGACGTCGCAGGCGACCACGGCGACCGACTCCGCGCCGGCCTCCAGAAGCTCGTCACGCAGGTCCGCGGCGCCGACCGCGCCGAGGCCCCGGCGCGAGGTGAGCACCAGCTCCCGCACGCCGTACTCGGTGACGAGGTGCCGGGCCAGCAGCCCGCCGAGGGTGCCGGTGCCGCCGGTGACCAGCACCGGGCGGTCCGGGTCGAGCTCCTCCGGCAGGGTCAGCACGACCTTGCCGATTTGGCGCGCCTCCCGCACGAACCGCAGCGCGCGCCGTGCCTGCTGCATCGGCCACGCCTTGACCGGCAGCGGCAGCAGCACCCGCGCGGTGAACAGCTCGTGCAACGCGGTGAGGATGTCGTGGATCCGGTCGGGCCCGGCCTCGATCAGGTCGAACGCCCGGTACCGGACACCCCGGTGCTCCTTCGCGACGACGTCCGGGTCGCGGACGTCGGTCTTGCCCATGTCGACGAACCGGCCGCCGCGCGGCAGCAGCCGCAGCGACGCGTCGGTCTGCTCGTTGGCCAGCGAGTTCAGCACGACGTCCATGCCCGCGCCGCGGGTGGCCGCGAGGAACTCCGCCTCGAAGTCCGCAGTCCGCGAGCTGGCCATCCGCTCCCGCGGGACGCCGAGTGTGCGCAGCACCGGCCACTTGCTCGGGTGCGCGGTGGTGAACACCTCCGCGCCCCAGTACTGGGCCAGCTGCAACGCCGCCATGCCGACGCCGCCGGTCGCGGTGTGGATCAGGATCCGCTTGCCGGTGGCGAGCTTGCCGAGGTCGTGGAGCGCGTAGAACGCGGTCAGGAACACGACCGGGGCCGCGCCCGCCTGCTCGAACGACCAGCCTTCGGGCACCGGGACGACCATCCGGGCGTCGGTCACCGCGTGCGAGCCGAAGCCGGAGCACTCGGTGAACAGGCCCATCACGGCGTCGCCGGGTTCGACCGAGCGCACGTCCTCGCCGACTTCCAGCACCAGGCCGGCGGCCTCGCTGCCCATCATCGCGCCCGCGTCGGGGTACATGCCCAGGCTGATCAGCACGTCCCGGAAGTTGACCCCGGCGGCGCGCACCGCGACGCGGACCTCGTTCGGCCCGAGCTCGGCCGTGGCCGCGTCGGACGGCACCAGGCCGACCCCGTCGAGCGTGCCGCGGCCGTCGGAGGCGACGGACCAGGCTTCGCCGTCGGGGATGGCCAGCTCCGAGATCGTCCGCTCGAGGCGCGGCACGCGGACGACGCCGTCCCGCACGCCCACCACGTTCTCGTCGGTGGCCAGCACCGCCATCAGCGCCGCGACGTCGATCGTGCCCTTGCCCCGGACGTCCAGCAGCACCAGGCGGTCCGGGAACTCCGTGGTCATCGACCGGATCAGGCCGCCGATGCCGGCGACGGCCAGGCCGCCCCAGCACACCACGACCAGCCGGGTGCGCTCGGACTGCGGCAGCGCGAGCCACCGCTTCAGCCGCATGAGGACCGCTTCGACCAGTCGGCCCGCGGTGTCGGCGAGCGCCGGGCCGTCGTCGAGGTCGACGGGACGGCGAAGCAGCGACGCGGTGTCCCACAGCACCAGGTCCGGGGTCTCGCGCGTGACGGCGACCTCGTCCCAGCCGCGGTAGAGCACGGGCTCGCACCCGGCCTCGGCGAACCAGGACCGCAGGCCGCTCGTGTCGTCGAGCACCCCGAAAGTCGGCTTGTCGACAACCGTCGTCGACCCGCTCTCGGCCGTCCACTCCGGCCAGCCGAGCTGGAACAGGCTGTCGCGGATGTTGACGAACTGCGACAGCGCCTGCGGCGGCAGGGCCCGGGAGACCAGCGCGCGGACGTCGAGCACCGGGGCGCCCGCGCCGTCGAACGCGCTGATGGTGACCGTGTCGTCCGCGCCGCCGGTGATGCGGACACGCAGCCGCCGGGCGCCGCTCGCGTGCACGGTGACGCCCTGCCAGGAGAACGGGATCGCGGTGTCGTCACCGGGGTTCGCCAGGCTGATGACGTGCAACGCGGCGTCGAGCAACGCCGGGTGCAGCAGGAAACCGTCCTCCTCCAGGCTTTCCGCCAGGCTGACTTCGGCGTACAGCGCGTCGCCGTCGCGCCACGCGGCTTCCAGGCCCTGGAACAGCGTCCCGTAGGCGTATCCCTGGCCAGCGAGGACGTGATACGCGTTCTCGGTCTCGATCCGCTTCGCACCTTCCGGCGGCCAGGTGGCCGGGGCTTGCGGCCGTTCCGGTGTCTCGCGGCACAGCAGGCCGGACGCGTGCAGCTCCCACTCGCCGTCCTCTTCGGGACGCGAGTGCAGGGTCAGGCCACAGCGGCCGTCGTCGTCGGGAGCGGTCACCATCAGCTGGACGACCACGGATCCCGTGCGCGGCAACAGGAGCGGCGCGTGGTGGGTGAGCTCCTCCAGGTGCGGGCAGCCGATCTGGTCCCCGGCGTGCACGGCCATGTCGACCATCGCCGCGCCGGGCAGCAGGGGTGTGTCACCGAGCGCGTGGTCGGCCAGCCACGGCTGGGCGGCCAGGGACAGCCGTCCGCTGAGGTAGACCGTGCCGTCGCCGGCGGCGTGCATGACCGCGCCGAGCAGCCCGTGCCCGGCCGGGCTCAACCCGACCGTGCCGACGTCCTGGGCGCCTTGGCGGGCCTCCAGCCAGTAGCGCTCGTGCTGGAAGGCGTACGTCGGCAGCGGCACCCGCCGCGCGCCGGCGTCCAGGTACAGCGCAGTCCAGTCGAGACTGCCCTGGCCGACGGTGAACTCGGCGACCGACGTCAGGAACCGGCTCGGCCCGCCGTCACCGCGGCGAAGCGTCGAGAGCACCGGGATGCCTTGCGCCGCTTCCTCCAGGGGCGCGCCGAGCACCGGGTGCGGGCTGATCTCCAGGACGTGCGTGAAGCCGTTCTTGAGCGCTTCGACGACGGTCGGGAAGAACCGGACCTGGCTCTTCAGGTTCTCCAGCCAGTACTCGCCGGTCAACGCCGTGGTGGTGATCGCCTCACCGGAAACGGTGGAGTAGAAGGGGATCTCGGTCGTCGTCGGGGTCACGGGGGCGAGGTCGCCGAGGATGACGTCGGCCAGCTGCCCGACCTGCGGGTGGTGCGACGCGTACGACACGCCGATCCGGCGGTAGTGCGCGCCTTCCTTCTCACAGCGCGTCGCAAGTTCGTCGAGCGCGGTGACGTCACCGGACACGATCACCTGCGCCGGGCCGTTCACCGCGGCGACGGCGAGCTTCTCGCCCCACGGCTTGATCAGCTCGGCGGCGCGTTCCGCGGACACGAGGATCGACGACATCCCGCCGATGCCTTCCAGCGCCCGCAGTGCGCGGGCCCGGAGGGCGACCACCCGTGCGCCGTCCTGCAGCGACAGCGCACCCGAGACGGTCGCCGCGGCGATCTCCCCCTGAGAATGTCCGACCACCCCGGCGGGCTCGACACCGTAGGACCGCCAGAGCGCCGCGAGTGACACCATCATCGCCCACAACAGCGGCTGAACGACGTCGACCTGGCCCAGCGAGGACTCGTCCGCGAGCTTGTCGAACAACGACCAGTCGACGAACTCCGACAGGGCCGCGTCACACTCACGCAGGCGTTCGGCGAACACCGGCTCGTGCTCCGCCAGCTCCAGTCCCATGTGGACCCACTGGGAACCCTGGCCCGGGAACACCATCAGCACCCGTGCGTCGGCCGAGCCGGAGCCGGTCACCGCGGACTCCGCACCGGCGGCCAGGTCCGCAAGGCCGTTCAGCAGTTCCTCGCGGTCCGCGGCGACGACCGCGCCGCGGTGCGCGAACCCGGTCCGGCCGGTGGCCAGCGAGTAGCCGATGTCGGCGACGGAGAACTCCGGGTGCGCCAGGACGTGCTCCCGCAGCCGGGAAGCCTGGTCTCGCACCGCTTCCGGCGTCTTCGCGTGCACGACGACCGGCAGCGGACCCGCCGCCTCGCCGTCGCGCTCGGCGACGTCGGACGCCGGCGCCTCCTCGAGGATGATGTGGGCGTTGGTCCCGCTGATCCCGAACGACGACACGCCCGCGCGACGCGGCTGGTCCGACGTCCAGGGGCGCGAGTCCTGCAGCAGCTCAACACCACCGCCGTCCCACTCGATCTTCGACGACGGCGTTTCCGCGTGCAGCGTGCGCGGCATCGTCTTGGCCCGCAGCGCCTGCACGACCTTGATCACCCCGCCGACCCCGGCGGCGGCCTGGGCGTGCCCGAGGTTCGACTTCAGCGAGCCCAGCCACAGCGGCCGGTCCTCGGCGCGCCCGGCGCCGTAGGTCGCCTGCAGCGCCTGGACCTCGATCGGGTCACCCAGGGCGGTGCCGGTGCCGTGCGCCTCGACGAGGTCGACGTCGGTGGTACCGAGCCCGGCGTCCGCCAGCGCGGCGGTGATGACCCGCTGCTGGGACGGGCCGTTCGGCGCGGTCATACCGTTGGACGCGCCGTCCTGGTTCACCGCGGAACCCCGCATCACGGCGAGGATCGGGTGCCCGTTGCGCTGCGCGTCGGAAAGCCGTTCCAGCACCAGCATGCCGACCCCCTCGGCCCAGCCGGTGCCGTCGGCGTCGTCCGAGAAGGCGCGGCAGCGGCCGTCCGGGGCGAGGCCGCGCTGCCGGCTGAAGTCGACGAAGACCTCGGGTGTCGAGAGCACGGTCACCCCACCGGCGAGAGCCATCGTGCATTCCCCGCGGCGCAGCGCCTGGGCGGCGAGGTGCAGCGAGACCAGCGAAGACGAGCACGCGGTGTCGACCGACATCGCGGGCCCTTCGAGGCCGAGCGTGTAGGCGATGCGGCCGGTGAGCACACTGGCGGCGCTGCCGTTGCCGAGGAAACCTTCCAGCTCCTCGGGCACTTCACGCAGCCGCGCCGCGTGGTCGTGGTACATGATCCCGGCGAAGACGCCGGTGCGGCTGCCCTTGAGGCTGCCCGGGTCGATGCCCGCGTTTTCGAGGGCCTCCCAGGCGACCTCCATCAACTGGCGCTGCTGCGGGTCCATGGCGAGGGCCTCGCGCGGCGAGATGCCGAAGAACCCGGCGTCGAACTCCAGCGCGTGCGGGAGGAAGGCGCCGTTGCGCACGTACATCTTGCCGGGCGCGGCCGGGTCCGGGTCGTAGAGCGCGTCGAGGTCCCAGCCGCGGTCGTCGGGGAAGTCGCCGATCGCGTCGGCGCCCTCCGAGACGAGCCGCCACAGGCCGTCCGCGTCGGTGACCCCGCCGGGGTACCGGCAGCCGATGCCGACGATCGCGACCGGCTCGTCCACGACCTTCGCCGACACCGGCGCGGCCACCGCGCGGCTCCCCTCGGCGAGGTGGGCGGCCAGCGCGGCGGGGGTCGGGTAGTCGAAGATCAGCGTCGCGGGCAGCCGGCGGCCGAGTGCCGTGCCGAGGCGGTTGCGCAGCTCGACGGCGGTCAGCGAGTCGAACCCGAGCTCGGTGAAGGCCTGGTCGACCTCGACGGCGTCCGGCGCGGAGTGGCCCAGCACCGCGGCGACGTGCTCCCGCACCAGGCCGGAGAGGTCCGCGGCCGGCGCCGCGGCGACCGGCGCGAGCTTCGGCGCGGGCCGGACGAGCCCGCGCAGCAGCGGGACGACGTCGTCCTTCGCCCGGAGCGCCGGGTAGTCCAGGATCACCGGCGCCACCACGGGTTCCGCCGTGGCGAGGGCCGCGTCGAGCATCATCAGCGCGCGGTCCGTGGGCAGCGGGGCGATCCCCGAGCGACGCAGCCGCGCGTGGTCGGCTTCGCCGAGCTTCGCGGTCAGGCCGCTGGCTTCTTCCCAGAGGCCCCACTGCAGGGACAGCGCGGGCAGCCCGGCCGCGTGCCGATGCTGGGCGAGCGCGTCCAGGAAGGTGTTGGCGGCGGCGTAGTTCGCCTGGCCCGCGCCGCCGAACAGGGCGGCGGAGGAGGAGAACAGCACAAACGCGTCGAGCGGCCGGTCGAGGGTCAGCTCGTGGAGGTGGACGGCGGCGTCGACCTTCGGGGTGAGCACCTTCGCCACCCGCTCGGCGGTGAGCGAACCGAGCACGCCGTCGTCGAGCACCCCGGCGGCGTGGATCACGGCGGTGAGCCGCGGGATGCCGTCGAGGACGGCGGCGAGGGCGTCACGGTCGGCGGCGTCGCAGGCGACCACGGTGATGTCGGCGTCGAGGCCGGTCAGGTCAGCTTTGCCCGAGCGGGAAAGCAGGACCAGGCGCCGGACGCCGTGGCGGCGCACGAGGTGCCGGGCGACCAGGCCGCCGAGCACGCCGGTGCCACCGGTGATGAGCACGGTGCCCTCGGGGTCGAGGGTGACCGTGTCCATTGTGGACGTCGTGCCGAGCCGGGGGACCAAGGCGACACCGTCACGGAGGGCGAGTTCGGTTTCCCCCGCGGCCACGGCGGCCGCGACGGCGGCGGGCAACGCGGTCCGGCTCGCGGTGGTGCCGTCGGTGTCGACGAGCACGATCCGGCCGGCCTCCTCGTCCTGCGCGGACCGCACGAGACCCGGGACGGTCGCCTGCGCGAGCCCGGGCACGGCGTCCCCGCCCGCGACGGCGAGCGCGCCGGTGGTCTGCACGACCAGCCGGGCGGCCGCGGTGGTGCCGAGCCAGGTGGTGAGCAGGGCCAGGACGTCGGCGGTGGTGGCGTGGGCGGCCGCGGCTCCGGTTCCGGTCGAGGTGACCGGGGCGAGCACGAAGTCCGGGAGCTCGGACAGCAGCAACGCGGGCAGGTCCGGGTGCGCGGGCTCGCCGAGCACGGCCCAGGTGCCGGTGGCCGCATCGGCGGTCAACGGGACCCAGTGGGTGGTGAACAGCGAGTCGGCCACCGCGGAGGCCGGACGCAGGGTCAGCGCCTCGACGGTCGCGATCGGCGTGCCTTCGAGGTCGGCGATGGTCAGCGCGACGGTGTCGTCGCCGGTCCGGGTCAGCCGGACGCGGGCGCGGGTGGCGCCGGTCGCGTGGGCGGTGACGCCGCTCCACGAGAACGGCAGCCAGGCGCGGCCGTCACCTCCGAAGGCGCCTTCGAACAGCTCGAGAGCGTGCAGCGCGGCGTCCGACAGCGCCGGGTGCAGCGCGAAGCCGCCCGGAACCCCTTCGGGCAGCACAACTTCGGCGACGACGTCGTCTCCGGCGAGCCAGGCGGCGGCCAGGCCGCGGAAGGCGGGGCCGTAACCGAGCCCGGTCTCGGCGAGCCTCGGGTAGACGTCGCCGATGTCGACGGCTCCGGCTTCGGGGCGGGAGACGTTGTCCTTCGCTGCCACCGGCGCGACGGCGAGCGCGCCGGAAGCGTGGTGCGTCCAGGGACCCTCGTGTCGCGAGTGGACGGTGAAGGGCCGGGTGCCCTGGGCGTCCGGCTCGCCGACGGTGACCTGGACGTCGACCCCGGCGTCGTCCGGCAGGACGAGGGGCGCGTGCAGGGTCAGCTCGGCCACGGTGCGGCAGCCGGCGTGGGTGCCGGCCTGGACGGCCAGCTCGAGGAACGCGGTGCCGGGCAGGACGGCGGCGCCGTGGACGCGGTGGTCGCCGAGCCAGGGGTGGGTGTTCAGGGCGAGCCGACCGGTGAGCGTCACCTCGTCCTTGGCGGCGTGGGTGAGCACGGTCTCGACCAGCCCGGTGTCGCGGCGGGTGGCGTCGAGCCAGAAGCGTTCACGCTGGAAGGCGTACCCCGGCAGCCGCACGTGCCGGACGTCGCGGTCCTGGTAGAAGGCACGCCAGTCGACGTCCGCGCCGTGGGCGGCGAGCGTGGCGAGTGCTTCGGCGGGATCGGTGGTCCCGCCGAGTTCGAGCACGGCGCGCACGCCGTGCCGGTCCAGCCAGCCGGCTTCCGGCTGGACCGGCTCCGCGAGCCGCGTCCAGTGCCCGGCGGTGGCGAGTTCGGTCGCCTCCACCGGGTCACCGGTCACGACGTCGAGCACCGGCCTTCGCTGGGGATCGAAGGTCAGTGCTCGAACGAGCCTCCGCAGCTCGTCTTCTCCCGCGCCGCGGGCCAGGGTCCCGGCCAGCGCGCAGGCGTCCGCAAGCGAAAGCACCCCGGCGCCGTGCGCCGCGGCGACCTCGCCGATCCCGAGCCCCGCGACGAGGTCGCCGGGCAGGCCCCAGGACTCGAACAGCCGGTAGCGCGCGACGTCCACGGCGAAGACCGCGGAGGTGGCGTACTCGGGCCGCGCGAGCTCGGGCGCCGCGGACAGCAGCGCGCCGAGCAGGGGGGTGTCGAGGTGCAGGTTCAGGTGGCCGCAGGTGTCGGCGAGGGCCTCGGCGAACACGGGGTAGGTGCGGCAGAGGTCCCGGACGTCGGGCGGCAGTTCGCCCTTCAGCAGGACGGCGAGGCCGCCTTCGGTGGTCTTGCCGCGGACCAGGCCGGGAGTGGTTTCGCCGGCGATGAGGGCTTCGAGCTGGGCGCGCGCTTCGGCCGAGGTGGCGGCGACGAGGACGGCCCGGTGTTTGAGGGCGGCGCGGGTGGTGCCGAGGGCCGCGCCGAGGTCGGCCAGGGGGTGGCGGTCGAGGTGCGCGAGGAGGGCTTCGGCTTGGCCGCGCAGGGCCGCGGGGGTTTTGGCGGAGATCGGGAGGAGGAAGGGGCCAACGGGCTGGTCAGGTGCGGATACCGATTCCTCCGGCGCCGCCTCCAGGATCACGTGGGCGTTCGTCCCGCTCATCCCGAACGACGACACCCCCGCCCGCCGGGGACGGCCCGTCTCCGGCCACGCGCGCTCGCCCGTCAGCAGCGAAACCCCGCCACCCGCCCAGTTCACGTGCGGCGTCGGCTCCTCGACGTGCAGCGTCCGGGGCAACGTCCCCGCCCGCATCGCCAGCACCATCTTGACCACCCCGGCCAGCCCGGCCGCCGCCTGGGTGTGGCCGATGTTGGACTTCACCGAACCCAGCCACAGCGGCCGCTCCGCCGGGCGACCTGTGCCGTACACCGCCTGCAGGGCCTGGGCCTCGATCGGGTCGCCCAGCAGGGTCGCCGTGCCGTGGGCCTCGACCGCGTCGACCTCCGCCGCCGGCAGGCCCGCGTCGGCCAGGGCCTGCTCGATCACCTTCTGCTGGGCCGGGCCGCTGGGGGCCGTCAAACCGTTGCTCGCGCCGTCCTGGTTGACCGCGGTGCCGCTCACCACCGCCAGCACGCGGTTGCCCTGCGCACGCGCCTCCGACAACGGCTGCAACACCACCGTCGCGACACCCTCGGCCCAGCCCGTGCCACCCGCGTCGGCGGCGAAGGCGCGGCACCGGCCGTCCTCCGACAACGCTCGCTGACGGCTGAACGACAGGAACCCGCCCGGGCTCGACAGCACCGCGACACCCGACGCCAGCGCCAGCCCGCACTCGCCCCGCCGCAGCGCCTGCACGGCGAGGTGCAGCGCCACCAGCGAAGACGAGCACGCCGTGTCCACCGTGATCGCGGGCCCTTCCAGGCCGAGCGTGTACGCGACCCGGCCGGACGCGACACTTCCGGCGGTGCCGATGTCGAGGTACCCCTCGGCGCCGTCCGCGTCCTCGAGGCGGGGGCCGTAGTCCTGCGCCTCGGCGCCGACGTACACGCCGGTCCGGCTGCCGCGCAGCCGCTGGGGGTTGATGCCCGCGTCTTCGAGCGCGTGCCAGCTGGTCTCCAGCAGCAGCCGCTGCTGCGGGTCCATCGCGACGGCTTCCCGCGGGTTGATGCCGAAGAACGCCGCGTCGAAGTCGGCGGCGTCGTGCAGGAACCCGCCTCGACGCGTGTACGTCGTGCCGGGGCGGTCCGGGTCGGCGTCGTAAAGCGC
Organism: Amycolatopsis sp. NPDC104819; assembly: GCF_055583145.1. NCBI lineage: Bacteria > Bacillati > Actinomycetota > Actinomycetes > Pseudonocardiales > Pseudonocardiaceae > Amycolatopsis > Amycolatopsis sp. NPDC104819. The sequence continues at coordinate 409,562 of NZ_JBVJON010000007.1, forward strand.
GTCGAGGTCCCAGCCGCGGTCGGTCGGGAAGGAAGACGTCGCGTCCGCGCCGTCGGACAGCAGGCGCCAGAACTCCTCGGGCGTGCGCACATCCCCGGGGAACCGGCAGCTCATGCCGACGATCGCGATCGGCTCGCCCTCCCACGACGGCAGCTCCGCCACCGGCGCCGGGCCCGAGCCCAGCAGCCGGTCCCGCAGGTACTCGGCGAGCCGGGCCGGCGTCGGGTGGTCGAAGGCGAGCGTGACCGGCAGGGCCAGCCCGGTCGCCTCGACGAGCCGCGCGTGCAGCGCGACCGCCGCGACCGAGTCCAGGCCGAGCTCCAGGAAGGAGCGGTGCTCGTCCGCGCCGCCGTCCGGCCAGTCCGCCAGCACCGCGGCCAGGTGCTCCCGGACGAATTCACCGAGGACACGGGAACGGTCGTAGGCGGAAAGGTCTCCGAGGTCCCGGATGGGGTTCACCATTTTTCCCTCGTTCTCCAGCGATCGTTTTCCCGACGGGAATTGGCGGGAATTCCCGCACCCTCTCGGGAGGCTACCGAGGCCCGAGGGCCGTCCCCACCCCTAAGCGCCCCTAGCTTCCGCCGGTCCGATGAGGGGCTGGACCTGCTGATGAGGCCCTCCGCCCACCCCTATCCGGGGTTAGGGGTGGCCGCCGCCGACCGGCCATTCCTATATTCGGACCATCTTGGCGCCTTCCCATTCCACCGAAAGGACGGGCCGATGCCGGCGAAACTCTTTGCCGCGGACTCGGTGCAGACCCTCGACGAGTTCGAGCTGCGCGCACTGGGCGTGGCCGACGCGCTGGGCGCGCGGGGACTGCTGCCCGGGCACCGCGTGCTGCTCAAGGCCGGCAACTCCGCCGGGTACGTCACCACGCTGTTCGCGCTGATGCACCTCGGCGCGTCGATCGTGCTGGTCGATCCGCAGGAGAAACCGCAGCAGACCCAGGAGATCCTCGACCGCGCGGACGTCCGGCTGTCCATCGTGGACGACGACGCCCCGCTGCCGGACGGGCAGAACCCCGTTTACCTCTACGAACTCCTCGCCGACGCCGTGCCGGCGCAGCCCGGCGAACGGCTGTCCTTCGAGCGCTGGTGCGAGCTACCGGACAGCATCATCATGTGGTCGTCCGGCTCCACCGGCTCGCCGAAGGGCATCGTCAAGAACGGCGCCCGGTTCCTCAAGAACATGCAGCGCAACGCCGACCAGGTCGGGCACCGGCCGGACGACGTCCTGCTGCCGCTGCTGCCGTTTTCGCACCAGTACGGCATCTCGATGGTGATGATCGCGTGGCTGACGCGCTGTTCGCTGGTGATCGCCCCCTACCGCCGGCTCGACCGCGCGCTGCGGATGGCGGGCCAGTGCGGCGCGACCGTCGTGGACGCCGCCCCGACCACCTACCAGAGCATGCTGAACATCGTGCGCAAGCGCCCCGAGGCCCGGGCCGCGCTGGCGAAGGTCCGGATGTTCTGCAGCGGCGCCGCGCCGCTGGACTCCCCCGTCGTCGCCGAGTACGAGGCCGAGTTCGGGATGACCCTGCTGGACAGCTACGGCAGCACCGAGCTGGGCAACCTCGCCTTCGCGACGCTGGACAACCCGGTCGGCACCGGCCAGGTGATGGCCGGCATCGGCGTGAAGGTCGTCGACGACGACGGCCGCGAGGTCGCCGCCGGGGAGATCGGCGAGGTGGTCATCGACTGCCCGGACATGCTGACGTCGCTGCTCGGCGCGGACGGGACGATCACCCCGGTCGAGCAGGGCTGGTACCCCACCGGCGACTTCGGGCACCTCGACGAGCACGGGAACCTGTTCATCGCGGGCCGCAAGGCCGCCGTGCACCGCATGGGGTACACGCTGCACCCCGAGATCATCGAGCGGAAGGTCGCCGCGCACGGCTGCAGCACCCGCATCATCTCGCTGCCCGACGAGCGCAAGGGCGCCCAGCTCGTGTTCTTCGTCGCCGACCCGGACCAGCGCGAAAGCGGTTACTGGCGCGACCGGATCGCCGAGGTGCTGCCCGCCTACGAGCAGCCGAACCGCGTGGTCGTCGTCGACCAGTTCCCGGTCAACCGCAACGGGAAGCCGGACAAGAAGCGGATGGAAGAGCTCGCCGAGGCCGGTGCGGGGGCATGAGCGGCACCGCACTCGTCTTCCCCGGCATGGCGCCGGGCAAGTTCGCGGAGCTGACCAAGTTCCTCGTGATCAACGCCGACGCCCGCCGCCGGGTCGCGGAGGCCGACGAGGTCGTCGGATACTCCATTTTGGACGCCTACGCCGAAGCGGACGACGACTACTCCCCCGCGGCACAGCTGGCGTTCCTGGTCAGCTGCGTCGCCCTCGCGGACTCGCTCGCCTTCCGGCCCGACGTCGTCACCGGTGTGAGCTTCGGGCAGAAGGCCGCCGCGGTCCACTCCGGCGCACTGTCCTTCGCCGACGCGGTGCGCCTGACCGCGATCCAGGCGGACTGCGAGGCGGAGTATTTCGCTTCCCAGCACCAAGACGTCGTCACGCACACCGTGATGCGCGTTCCCGACGCGGGCTGGCGGACGGTGCTCGGCGAGCTGTCGTGGCACGAGATCTCGGGAGTCGTCGACGACGGTTTCCACATGGTCTCGCTGCGCGAAGGCGAGCTCGACGAGTTCATCCGCCGGATCGGCACGGTGGGCGGTTATTCGCTGTACACGATGCGGCCCCCGGTGCACGCGCCCGCGTTCGGCGAGCTGCGCCGCCGGGCCGCCGCGGCCGCGTTCGACGGCTGCCCGCTGCGCGACCCGGAGATCCCGCTGGTGACCGACCAGGACGGCGCCGTCGTCCGCACGGCCGCCGAGGTGCGCACGATGCTGCTGGACACCTTCGACCGGCCGATCGACTGGCCGTCGGTCACCGCGTCGCTGCACCGGCTCGACGTCACCGAGCTGCACTTCTGCGGCACCGATAACCTCTTCAGCCGGGTGCCCCTCACCAAGGCGTTCAAGGTCGTGGCGCACAACCCGAAGCTGGCGCTGAAGCCCCGCCGGGAAGCCGTTCCCGCCGGCTGAGCACCCGGTCGCGGTGGCTCCCCCGACGTCACCGCGCCCGGGGTTCCCGCTCCAGCCCGTGCTGCACGGCGTACCGCACCGCCTCGACGCGGTTGCGGACGCCGATCTTCGCAAACGCGTTGTTGATGTGCGTTTTCACCGTCGCCTCGCCGATGAACAGCTCGGCGGCGATCTTCCCGTTGCTCAGCCCCGCGGCGATCAGGCCGAGCACTTCGGCCTCGCGCGCGGTGAGCCCGTCGGGCAGGCCTTCCTTGTGCGGCACGGCTTTCGGCGCGCCCTGGCCGCCGGAGTCGAACAGCGCGCTGACCACCTGGCGCGAGACGTCCGCGCCGAACGTCAGCTGGCCCGCGACGACGGACCGCAGCGCGGACCCGATCTCCCCGCGGCCGGCTTCCTTCGTCAGGTACCCGCGCGCGCCCGCGGCGAGCGCGCCGGCGATCGACTCGTCGTCCGAATAGGTCGTCAGCACCACCACGGCGACGTCCGGGTGCTCCTGGGTGATGCGCTTGGTCGCCTCGACCCCGCTCAGCACCGGCATGTTCAGGTCCATCAGCACGACGTCGAGCCGCTCGAGCCGGCCGACCAGGTCGAGCGCCTCCGCGCCGTTCGCCGCCGAGCCGACCACCTCGACGTCGTCGAGCAGGCTCATCAGCGCGACCAGGCCTTCCCGCACGACCTGCTGGTCGTCGACCACGATCACCTTGATCGTCTGCGGCTCACCCATGATCCCCTCCGTTGTGCGCGGGTTCCGGAACTTCCGCGACCACCTGCCACGCCCCCGGTTCGGCCCCGGCGCTGAGCCGGCCGCCCACCTGGGCGAGCCGTTCCCGCATCCCGGTCACGCCGAAACCCTTCCCCGCACGCGGTTCGCCGGACAGCGGGTTGCGGACGGTGAGGCGGATCGACCCCGGTTCGCACCCCAGCACGACGGTCACCGGCGCGCCGGGCGCGTGTTTCGCGGCGTTCGTCAGCGCTTCCCGGGCCGTCGCCACGAGGCAGGCTACCACCGCGAAAGCGGGCGCCCGGAGGTCGCCTTCGGTGCGAAAGGACACTTCGGCCGCGTTCATCTTGCTGTGCCGCTGCGCCAGATCCGCCAGCGCCCGGTCGAGCGGCGGGACGTCGGCGCGCAGCGCGGCGACGGCGTTGCGCGCCTCGGCGAGACCGTCCACGGCCAGCCGCCGCGAGACCAGGATCCGTTCCAGCGCCTGGCCGTCCTCGTTCTTCTCCATCAGCGCCTCGGCGAGCTCGAGCTGCACGACAAGCGCGCCAAGGGAATTCGCCAGCACGTCGTGGATTTCGCGGGCGATCCGGGTGCGCTCGTCCAGCGCCGCGGCGCGCGCCTGCTCGGCCTGAGCGCGGGTCGTCTGCTCCAGCAGCGCCCGGGTCTGGGCCAGGTGGAGCCGGTACTGCCGGCGGTTGAGCCCGAACAGCAGGATGATCACCAGGCCGAGCGGGTTGCCGAGCGTCTCGCCGGCCCCGACGTCGGCGAGCAGGCCGCCCAGCACGCACAACGCGATGTCGGCGCACCCGGTCGCGACGATCACCCGGACGCGCAGGGTGGTCAGCGCGGCGAACCGGCCGAGCATCACCACGCCGATGACCAGCGCGGAGGTGTCCGAAGCCAGGCTGATCACCGGCGCCACGACGGTGGCTCCCGCGGCGAGCAGCACCGCGGCCGTCCGCGGCAGCCGGTCGTGGGCGAGCACGAACCCCACCCAGCACGCGGCGGCCGCGCCGTAGGCCGCCCACACGAACGACTGGGTCTCCCCGGTGGTCAGCAGCGTCGCCAGGATCACGACGGATCCCAGCAGCTGCACCACCAGCCAGCCCGGCGCCACGTTCTCGGGGAGCCTGAGGCCGCGGAGCACCTTGTCCATGACCAGCAGTCTGCCGCATCACCGGCCGCCGGGCCCCCCGTGGTGGGGCAGAGTAGGGGTTGCCGGTTTTTCGGCGCCGCGCTTACCCTTGGGCGGTGAAGATCGCCTGCTGGGAGGCCGTGCAGGACGGCGTCTCACCTTCCCGGCTGCGCGCCGCCGCCGAGCGGGCCGCGGCAGCCGGTGCGGCGGTGCTCGTCACGCCCGAACTGTCCGGCACCGGGTACCTGACCGACGCGCGGCGCCTGCGTTCCCTCGCCGAACCGCTCGGCGGGCCGTACTGCGCGGCGGTCTCCGCGATCGCCGCCGAAACCGGGATCGCGATCGTGCACGGCTGGCCCGAAGCCGACGGTGACCGCGTGTACAACACCGCCCGGCTCGTGGGGCGCGCCGGTGAGACCCTGCTGAGCTACCGCAAGAGCCACCTCTACGGCCCGGTCGAGCGCGCCGCGTTCGACCCCGGTGACGACGGTGTGGTCCAGGCCGAGTTCGAGGGCCTCATGCTGGGCGTGCTGATCTGCTACGACGTCGAATTCCCCGAAGCGGTGCGCGCGCACGCGCTGGCCGGGACGCAGCTGCTGCTCGTGCCGACCGCGCTGATGGAGCCGTGCGAGTTCGTCGCGACCGGGCTCGTGCCGGCCCGCGCGTTCGAAAACCAGCTGTTCATCGCCTACGCCAACTGGACCGGACGCGGGCAGGGCCTCACCTACTGCGGGCTGAGCCGGGTCGTCGGCCCGGACGGGCGCGTGCTCAGCGGTGACGGCGAGCTGCGGATCGCCGAAATCGACCTCTCCGAGATCCCGAAGGCCCGCGAGCTCAGCCCCTACCTGGCCGACCGCCGGCCGGACCTGTTCGCCGGATAGTCCACTGTGGACGTCCGGCTGTCCGTTCTGGACACTTCGCCGATCGTGGCCGGCTCGAGCGCCCGCGAGGCCCTCACGAACACCGTCGACCTCGCCGTGCTGGCCGACGAGCTGGGGTACCACCGCTACTGGGTGCCGGAGCACCACGGGATGCGCGGGGTGGCGAGCTGCGCGCCCGCCGTCGTCGCCGGCCGGCTCGCGGCCGCGACGCACCGCATCCGGGCCGGCGCGGGCGGCGTGCTGCTGCCGAACCACCCGCCGATCGTGGTGGCGGAGCAGTTCGGCACGCTGACGGCGTTCCACCCCGGCCGGATCGACCTCGGCCTCGGCCGGGCGCCCGGCGGTCCCCCGGCCGCGGTGGACCTCGTCCGCGGCGGCCGCGCCACCCCGGGCTTCCGCGAGCAGGTCGAGGAGCTGCTCGGGTACTTCGACCGGCCGGGCCCGGCGGTCCCGGCGGCCGGAAACGCCCCGGACGTCTGGTTGCTGGGAACGTCCGCGGCCAGCGCGCGGCTCGCCGGGCAGCTCGGGCTGGCCTACGCCTACGCCCACCACCTCAACCCGGACGACGCGGCCGAGGCGACGGAGACGTACCGCTCGGCGTTCCGGCCGGTTCGCATTCCGGCGCCGGTGACGCTGGTCAGCGTGTCCGTGATCGCGGCCGAGACCGACGCTCGCGCCGAACGGCTCGCCCGGCCGACCCGGGTGAAGGTCCTTCGGCGGCTTCGCGGTGAACGCATCCTGTTGCCGAGTCCCGAGGAAGCCGCGGCCCACGAGCCCGCCGACCTCGCCGACCGGCTCTTCACGGGCTCGCCGTCGACGGTGCTGGACCAGCTGCGGGCCGTCGTCGCCGAGACGAGCGCCGACGAGCTGATGGTGACCACCCCGGTGCACGGCCACCTCGACCGGCGGCGGTCGTACGAGCTCCTCGCGCGTCACATCGGGACCGCCTGATTCGTCAGGCTGGTGACGGAGGAGAGGAACCGTGGACGACGCCGTCCAGGAGACCTGGCTGCGGCTCGCCCGCACCGACCCCACCGCGGTGGCGAACCTGGGCGGCTGGCTGACCACTGTGACCGGCCGGATCTGCCTGGACGTGCTGCGCTCCCGCCGCACGCGCCGCGAGGAGCCCCTCGAGACGCACGTGCCGGACCCGGACGTCACGGCCGAGCGGCTGGCGTTCGTCCTGCACGACATGTTCGGCGTGCCGTTCGGGGAGATCGCGGCAATCGCCGGGCGAACGCCGTCGGCCATCACTCAGCTGGCCAGCCGGGCCCGCCGCCGGGTGCGCGGGGCCGCCCGGCGACCTCTCGGCGCAACGCGAGGTCGTCGAGGCGTTCCTGGCGGCGTCGCAGGCCGGCGACTTCGAGGCGCTGGTCGCCGTGCTCGACCCGGACGTGGTGCTGCGCGCGGACGCGGGCACGGCGTCGAAGCTGGTCCGCGGCGCGCGGACGGTGACCCGTGGTCGTCAACGGCCAGGCCGGGCAGCCGGTGGCGGTGTTCGGCCCGACGGTCCGCGGCGGCCGCATCGTGGAGATCACCATCGTGGCCGACCCGGCCCGCATCGCGGCGCTCGGCCTGACCTGAGCAGAATGACCGCGTGCTGACCCCCGAAAGAGTGAAGACCCACTGGTGGGGCGCAGCTCTCGTGGTGGCGGCGGTGGCCGTGGCGGCGTTCTCGCCGAGCGTCGTCGGCGGCATGTTCGGCGTGGTGCCGATCCTGGTGTGGTGCGGGCTCGCGCCGTCGCGGCGGACGGGCATCGTCGTCGGGCTGGTCCTGCTCGCGCTGCTGGCGTGGTTCGTGGTGCCGCGCGCGCTGAACCTCGCCGGGCGGTGGCCGGCCGGACGCGAGATCTTCTGGCTCCACCCGATCCTGGCGGCGGTGGTCTGCGCGATCGGCGCGCGGCGCGGCGGCGCCCGGCTGGCGCTCCTGGTAGGCGCCGGGGTCTTCCTGACGGGTGCCGCCTGGGTTGTCGGCCTGGAGGCGGCGGCCGGGGACGAAGGCGTCCTGCCCGCGCCCGCGCAGCTGCGGATCCAGGAGGACTACAGCTGCGGTTCCGGCGGCTGCTGGCGGGTCCTGACGGCGACCGGCGAGCGCGCCCCGGACGTCATGCGCGAGCACCTCGCGGCCGTGAACTTCACCCCGCCGGCCGACCCGGAGCGCACCGAAATCTGCCGGACGAACGGGCTCGTGGTCAGCCACGAGGTGTGCGCCCGGCTGACCACCCTGGCGCCGGACGCCGTCCGCGTGGAGTGGTACGTGAACTGAGCTGCGGCGCGGCGGCCGGCCCCGCCCCGGCCCCGCTCACCCCGCAGGGTTCCGGCAAAGTCGTCATGAATGACTCATTCATGACCTCTGACGAGGTGAATGAGTCATTCACGACATCGCAGCGGCCCGCCGGTCACGTCCGCCCCGACTTTGCCGGAACCCTGCGCTCACCCCGGGGCGACCGCCCGCCCGGTCTGCGGCGAGATCATGCCCGCGCACAGCCCGCGGCTCGCCAGGACCTGCGCGATCCGCGGGATGGCCGCCCGGGTGTTGGCGGGCCACTCGTGCATCAGGATGACCTGGCCGTTGGTGAGCCGGGCGTTGGCCTGGACGATGGCGTCCACGCTCGCGCCGTTCCAGTCCTGCGAATCGACGTCCCAGATGATCTGGCGGAGGCCGTACTTGGCTTCCACTGCCTGCAGTGTCCCGTTGGTTTCCCCGTAGGGCGGGCGGAACAGCTTGGGTGTGCCGCCGCCCGCGGCCGCGATCGCCTGCTGCGTCCGGGAGATCTCGGAGTCCATTTGGGACTGGCTCTGCTGGGTGAGGTGCGGGTGGGTGTAACTGTGGTTGCCGACCCACATCCCGGCGCTCACCTGCGCCCGCACCTGAGCCGGGTACGCGGCGGCGTACTGGCCCTCGTTGAACATGGTCGCCCGCAACCCGTTCTGGCGCAATGCGTTGAGCAACGCGGGTGTGTTAGCAGTGGACGGTCCGTCGTCGAAGGTGAGACCGACGTAGCCGGTGCAAGCCGCGGCGTGCGCTTCGGCGCCCATGACGCTCCCTGTGACGACGAGGGCGGTGACCAGCGCCGTGATCCATGGCCGCACGGGTCAGCCCACCGTCAGGTTCGAGTTGCCGCTGCTCTGGTAGCCCTCGGTCGCGAGGATCATGTAGTAGGAGAAGTTCCCCAGCCGCATGCCGTAGCGCGCCCAGGCGTCGAAGTGGTTGCCGGTGGTGATGGTGCCGCCGGTCTTCTTCTGCTGCCGCACGGACCAGTACTGGTTGAAGGTCCGGGTCCCCTCGACGGACGGCGCGTTGTAGCGCGTCGTCTGGTAGACGTCGTAGGTGCCGCCGTCACTGGTGACGGTGCCCTTGTAGGTGCCGGTGGGCCGGTAGGTGCCCCAGTTGTCGACGACGTAGTACTCGACGAGCGGGTTGGACGTCCAGCCGTAGAGCGCGAGATAGCCGTTGCCGGAGGGGTTGAAACTGCCGGAGTAGTTGACGTTCCGCCGGCTCCCGTTGCTCCATCCCTTGCCGGCGACGAAGTTCCCGGTGTTGCTCCAGTTCATCCGGTAGTTGCCACCGGAGCCGAGCGTCATGGCGGTGGAGCCACCACCATCGGTCCAGAACGAGTAGTAGTAACCGTTGTTGTTCCCGGTCTGGTTGGTGGTGACGACGGTATCGGCCCGGGCAACCCCGGGCACCAAGGCGGCGGCCAGCGCCAGGGCGGCGCACACCTTGAACCGGTTCCTGGTGAGCATGCTTCCTCCTCGTCGAGGCTGCGGGAATGGCGAAAGCATGCGATCGCGGGAGTGGGGTGGGCAATAACTTTCGGAAAGTTTCGGGAGTACGGAAGGGTTTCCCGATGATCAGGCCCGGTACCGCCGCCGGGCGACCGTCGCCTTGACCAGCCGCATCCACGCGGTCGCCGGCCGGTCCCCGCCCCCGACGTCGAGGGGCCGGTAGACACCCGGACGGCTGGCCTCGGCGTGCCGGACGACTTCGTCGAAGAACCAGTCCGACACGATCACCGCGAGCACGGCCGCGGTCCCCGCGAGCGCCTGCTTGAGCACGGGCGCGTCGAGCAGCCGTTGCGCGTGCAGGATCGACGACCCGGTGACACCGTGCTCGTCGTAGCTCACCTCACCGGCGTGCAAGGCGAGCCGGAGCCGGATGCGTTCCTGAACGGGATGCGCGGCATTGTGGGCGACGAGCTCCTCGGCGAGGGCGCCGAGGAGCCGGTCACCGAACAGCGTCTTGGAGATCTCCGCGGGAGCGAGCACGAGCACGCCGTCCCCCAGGTCGGCATGCCGGCACCCGGCCCACGGAATGCCGGCGGCGGCAAAGGCGCGTTCGATCGACTTGTAGACACCCCGCCGGACACGGACCTTGTTCGGGTTGGTCCGGCTGTACCGCCCGAAGCCTTCGACGTCGACGACCACGAGAGTGCAGTGCGCGGTGTTGAGCCCGAGACTGCCGCGCCAATCGACCGCGCCCACCCCGCGAACGGGGGCGATCCCGATGGCCCCGGGGGCGTGTCCGGGCCGTGGCCGGCTGTGCGTCCGCCCGCCGGGCCGCGACGCGGGCGGCCTGGTCGTCTCGGGATCGGACATCATCGTTCCCTTCGGCAACGACGGCGCATCAGCCGATCGGGCGCGCGTCTTCGGGCGTGTCGCGGCGTGCTGATGTCTATCCTCAGGTTAGGCAACCGAACACAACACCACTACCGCACTGGTCGCACCGTTCGGTTACCGTAACCAAGTACGCCCCCTCGCAGCTGCGTCTGCGCGTGCAGAAGGAGCCGACGTTGTCAGCGCCGTCGTCGCCGGTCGTTGCCTCATGGGAACTCGCTCTGCGCCTGAAGCGGCGGCGAGACCAGCTGGGCGTCGAAGTCAAGACCATCACCGACACGCTGGGCTTCTCCCGCAACTACTGGTCCGCGGTCGAGAACGAGCGCAAGATCCTTTCACCGGAGAGTCTCGCGCGGATCATCGAACTGTTCGAGTTCGACGCCGAGGAGAAGCAGGAGCTCCTCGCCTTGCGCGCGGCCGCCAAGGAACGCGGCTGGTGGACGCGGTATTCAGCGCTCTTCGACAACGAGATCCAGCGGCTCTACGGACTGGAACAAGGCGCGCGGAGCATCAGGGACTACGAGAACCTGCTCATCCCGGGACTACTGCAGACCGCCGACTACATCCGGGGCATCATGCTGCCCGACGTGACCATGCGGCCCGTCGAAGTCGACCAGCGGGTGGAGGCCCGGCTGCGCCGGCAACGGCGGCTCACCGACAAGAGCGACCCGTTCAAGTTCACCGCGGTCATCAGTGAAGCGGCGCTCCGCCAGCAGATCGGCGGCCGGCAGGTGCTCCGAAACCAGCTCGTGCACCTCGCCACGTTGATCGAGCAGCACCCGGAGACACTCGACATTCGTGTCATCCCGTTCACCGCGACCGCATGCGGGCTCTTCGGCGGCGCGACGGTCGTCCTCATCGACTTCGACAACCCGCAGCTGCCCACACTGGCCTGGCAGGAAACCGTCACCACCTGGGGGATCATCGACGATTCGACACAAGTGAGAAATCTGACCACCACCTACGAGGACGCCTATCGGCGAGCCCTCGACAAGAGCCGATCACTGAAGATGATCCAGCATCACACCAAGGAACTCGATTGACCATCAAGATGACGTCCGCGGCGAGCCACAGCAGCTGGTTCACGAGCAGCTATTCTAACGCCGGCGGAAGCTGCGTGGAGGCCCGGTTCGCACCCGGCTCCGCCTTCGTGCGGGACAGCAAAGACCGCCGTCCCGACTCGCCCTTCATCGAGTTCCCCCCGACCGCGTGGACAACGTTCTTGCGGGTCGTGACACCGGAGGAAGCCTGACGTCAACCAGATGAGGCGCGGAGATGGAGGCGGCCGGGACCCTCCATCCCCCGCGTGAACCCCTGGCCCCCGGCACCCGAAACCCCACTCGCCAAAAGCGAGGTAACCGGAAGGACTCATCAACGATAGGTAAGACCATTGGACGCAAAAAATCGACACAGCGATTCGCCCGGAAACGGCGGATGGTTCAAGAGCAGCTACTCCAACGCAAGCGCGAGTTGTGTCGAAGCAAAACTGACATCTGACGCGGTTTATGTGCGCGACAGCAAGGACAGTGAGACCGGGGCAAGGGTCATCGAGTTCCCGCCGAGCGCATGGTCGTCTTTCGTAGTCGCCGTAACGTGACACGGTGATCGCTGAGGCGAAGAAGTAGAGGGTGATGAGGGCGTCGGCGCAGATCGCCCTCATCACTAAACTGCGTTTTCATCCGCCCACGGCCGGTCGCCGGCATCGCCCGGCCCCAGCAGCCGGATCCAGCCCCGGGCCGCGGTTTCCTTCTCCTGCACCAACACCGGCCGGAACCTGTCCGGCCGGCTCACCGGACTGTGCCGGATGATCTCGTCGTAAAACCAAGCCGACGCGATGACCACCAGATCCCCCACCGCACCGGCAAACGCGTCCCGCAGAACCCGAGACTGCAGCAGCCGGAACGTGTGCACGATCGCCGCCCCCGTCGTGCCGTGGTCGTCGTAACTCACCTCTCCCGCGTGCAACGCCGCCAGCAACCGGATTCGCTCGCCGCGCCGGAGCCCGGAATTGTGCTCGCTCAGCCCCGCCGTGAGCTCGGCCGGGACCAGCTCGCTGAACACCGCCTTCGGATACCCCGCCGGGACCAGGACGAGGACGCCGTCGCCGAGGTCCGTGCGGTGGCAGCCTTCCCACTCCACGCCGCAGGCGGTCAACGCCTGTTCCGCCAGCCGGTACAGCCCCGCCCGCAACGCCAGCCGCTGCACGTTCGTCCGGTCCGGGGCCGAAAAGCCGTCGATCACGAGCGCGAAGATGGTGTGGTGCACGGGATCCGCCACCGGCTCCGTCGCCGGGGGCGGCGAACCCCGCAGCCATCGCCACATCCGCATCGGGCCACCTCCCGCCGGGCCGGTCCTCCGGGACGATCGTGACCGCGGCTGGTTGACACTTCGGTTGCCGGTTGCTGGACAAATTCTTGACAGCCGCTTGACCTGCGCCGAAACCGCGCCGCCGGCGAGTTACGGTGCCAGCGGGGAGCGGGGGTGGACGAGGAAACCTGATGGAGTTCCGGATCCTGGGGCCCGTCGAGCTCCGGCTCGGTGACCGGAAGGCGACGCTCGGGCGGGCGAAGGAGCGATCGCTGCTCGGTGTCCTCATGCTCCACCACGGCAAGGTCGTCCACGTCCGCACCGTCATCGAGGCGCTCTGGGACGACAACCCGCCCGAGCACGCCCGCAAGGACCTCCAGGCCTACGTCAGCCGGCTGCGCGCGTCGCTGCGGGACTCCGGGGTTTCCGCGCGGATCGTCACCCGGCGCGCCGGGTACGAGTTCCTGCCCGAGGACGAAGAGCTCGACTACGCGCGCTTCAAGTCCCTCGTCCGCGACAGCGGCACCGCGCGGCGGGCGGGCCGGCTCGACGACGCCGCGGCCGCCCTCCGGGAAGCCATGGACCTCTGGCGGGGGCCCGCCGTCGAGGATCTCGGCACCGTTTGGATGGAGCAGAAGCGCGAAGACCTCGATCTCTACGACCGCGTCGCCGGGTACCAGGCCCTGTGCGCCGTCGAGCTCGAACGCGGCAACCACCGTGAGGTGCTGCAGATCCTCGACGTCGCCATGGTCGAGCACGAGTTCGACACCCAGTACATCGCCCAGCGGCTCGCCGCGCTCGACGGGCTCGGGCACTACGAAGAGTTCGACGCCTACTGGAAACAGGTTTACGACCGCTCCGCCCGCTCGTTCGGGACCGGGCCCGCGCGGGAGCTGCAGGAGCTGCACCGGCGGCTGCTGCAGTCGCGGGACCTGCTCGCGCCGGCCGACGAGCACCGCACGCAGGCCGCCCTTCGCGCGTTGCCGCCCGCGCAGCTGCCCTCGACGGTCAGCGAGTTCGTCGACCGCTCCGCCGACCTCGTGCGCCTCGACGACCTGTTCCTCCGCTCCCGGGTCGGCGGCTCGCCGTCGACGCTCATCGTCGCCGTCACCGGGCCGGCCGGGGTCGGCAAGACGGAGCTGGGCCTGCACTGGGCGCACCACGTCCGGGAGCAGTTCCCCCACGGCCAGCTGCACGCGGACCTCGCCGGGTACGGCAGCGGCGCGCCCCGCGACCCCGCCGACGTGCTGGCGGAGTTCCTCGACGCGCTGGGCGTCTCCGCGACGGCGTTGCCCGCGAGCCTGAGCGCCCGGACCGCGCTGCTGCGCACCCTCCTCGACGACCGCCGGATGCTGTTCTTCCTCGACAACGCCCGGGATTCCGGGCAGGTCGTGCCGCTGCTGCCGGGCAGCGCGCAGTGCGTCGTCGTGGTCACCAGCCGGTACCGGCTCAGCGACCTCGTCACCGGCCACGGCGCGTACCGGCTGGACGTCGGCCGCTTCGGGGCGGCCGAGACCGAGCAGCTGCTCGGCGGCCTGCTCCGCGACTCCGTGGCCGAGCTCCCCGATCCGGCGACGGCCGTCGCGCTCACCGGCGGCACCCCGCAGGCCATCCGCACGCTCGCCGAACTCCTTGCGGGCGGTGAAGAGCTGCCCGGCCCGGCCGAGCTGCTGCTGGCCGGCGAGCTGGCGTCGGGCACGATCCTGACGTCGCTGATGTGGTCGTACCACGCGCTCCGCCCGGCGGCCGCCCGCCTGTTCCGGTCGCTCGCGCTCCACGGCTCGCCCGGCCTCACGCTGCCCGCGGTGTGCGCGCTCGACGGCGCCGACGAGGAGACGACCCGCGGCGCGCTCGCTGGGCTCGGCGCGCTCTACCTGGTCGGCCGGCGCGACGGCCGGTTCGTGCTCGACGACCTCACGCGCGCGGCCGGGGCGCGGCTCGCGCTCGCCCACGACCCACCCGACGTCCGGCGGGAGGCCGAAGAGCGGCTGCTCGACTGGTACATCGCCCGGGTCTCGGACGTCGCCGAGGTGCTGGCACCCGCGCTGCGTCGCACCGCCGAGCTGCCCCAGGCCGGACGGCTGCCGGACTTTGCGGCCGCCCAAGCGTTTCTGGACGACGAAGCTGAGAGTTTGCGGGCCGCGATCCGCCGTGGCGCGTCCTCGTCCCGGGCGGTGACCTTGCTTCGGTTGCTGCGGCCCCATCTCGGTCCCGAGTGGCGTGAGACCGCCGAAGCCGTCCTGCTCGCGGCCCGGGCCGCCGGGAACCTCGACGCGGAAGGGCAGGCCTGGACGGCGTTGGCGCGGATCCACGACGACCCCGTCAAGACCGAGGAGGCGCTGCGGCTGGCGGACACGATCTTCGGCAACACCGGCAACCATCGCGACCGGTCGGAGGTGCTCCTGCTGCTCGCCCGCCACGCGGAAGACCCGGCCCACGCCGAGTCGTGCCTGCGCGAGGCGCTGGCGATCCAGGCCAGCTTGAACGAGCCGTCGCAGTCCGCGGCGGCGCACGGGGCGCTCGGCACGCACCTGCGTCTGCGCGGCCGCCGTCTCGAGGAGGCCGCGGAACACCTGAGCCAGGCGAAGATGCTTTACGAGGAGCTGGGCGACCACCGGCGGCACGCGGCCATGGCGCTGGAGCTCGGTCTGTTGAGCCGCCAGTCGGGCCGGACGGGCGAGGCGATCGGGTTCCTCACCGAAGCCGTCACCCTGCACGACCAGCACCCGGCCGACCACCACCAGACGCTGACGGCGCTGGTCGAGCTGAGCGAGGCCGGGTGTGACGCCGGTGAGCACACGGAGGTCCTGCTGAACGCGCGCAAGGCGCTGGGGATCTCCCGGTCGCCGACCGACCACAGGTGGGTGGTCCGCGCCCTGGTGGCATTGGTGCGTTCCCTGGCGGCGACGGGACGGCAGGCGGAGGCGTGGAACGAGTCCCGCCAGACGATCGCCCTGGTCACGGAGCCCGACGACCCGGTGCACGACCACGTCCGAGAGCAGTTCACCCGGCTCGGCCTGTGGCCGGCGGTCCACCCCTGAGTCCGGTTTCATCGAGATTTCATCAGCCCGGGCTAGCGTGCCGAGACCCCGGGCGCCGGCCGAGGGGGACGGCGCCCGGTTCCTCACTCCGGCAGCCCGATCGCCTCCACCGGCCGGGCCCGCAACGCCACCGACGTCGACAGCCCGATCGCCGCCATCCCCAGCAACACCGCTCCGCCGATGATTCCGAAATAGACGGACCACGGCCCCGACGGCAACGGGCTCCCCCGCAGCCCCACGTTCAGCAAACCCAGCGGCACCAACGCCACCAGCGTCCCCGCGACGACCGCGATCCCCACCGTCGCCACCGCCTCCAGGCGCATCATGCGGGTCACCTGGCGGCGGGTTGTCCCCACCAGCCGCAGCAACGCGAACTCGCGGCTCCGCTGCGCCGTCGTCAGGACCAGCGTGTTGGCCACCGAAATCGCCAGGTAGCCGACGATCACGCCCACCGCCACCAGATTCAGGTAGAACTGGGCCTCACTGCCGTCCGACGCCGTCGCCACCACCGCGGGCGCGAGCGTCAACCCCGGGTACAGCACCGAACGCACGGCCGTGGAAACCGTCGCCGGGTCCGCGTCCAGGGCTCGGCGGACCAGCAGCGAATCGTCCGGGCGGCCGCCGATGTGCTGGCGCGCCAGGGAAACCGGCAGCACGAAGTCGCCGAAGGCCATGTCGTGCGTGTACGTCGCCACCAGGCGCAGCTTCGCCGGGACGCCGTCGCTGAAGTAGAACTCGACCTCGTCGCCGATCTTCTTGTCCAGCCAGTTCGCTTCCGAACGGCTCAGCGCCACCGTCTCGCCGGTCAGGTCCGTCAGCCGGCCCGCGTCGACGCCCAGGTCGAGCGTGCCCCGGACCTGGTCGCCCGCCAGGCCCTGCGCCGGCTTCCGCTGGACGTCGAGGTCGTCGCCCATCGGGGTCGCCGTGAGCACCGACGTCCGCACCACCGGCGTCGCCGCCGCCACGCCCGGCACGCGGGCCACCAATGACGCCACTTCCGGGGAGACCCCGGCCGGGCCGCCGATCACGTAGTCGGCCGTCGTCGACCGCGCCGACTGCTCCGCCGCGGCCGCCGTGCTGGACGTCTGGCTGTAGAACGTCGCCAGTGCGAACGCCACCGCCAGCATCAGCGGGGTCACCGCCGCCGCGACGCGCCGCGTGTTTGCCTGTGTGTTCGCGCCCGCCAGGTAGCCGCTGATCCGCCAGACCCGCGCGAGCACCGGCGCCAGCACCCGCACCACCAGCCCGGTCACCTGCGGCCCCACCACCGCCAGCCCGATCACGACCACCAGCGTCGCCATCGTCGAGATCGCGGTCGCCACCTGGCCGTGCACGAACAGCGGCACCAGCGCGCCACCGAACCCGGCCAGCACCAGGCCCCAGCCGGTGGCCAGCCGGACGCGGCCGAGCGCACGCCGTTCCACCGACGCCTCCCCGAGCGCTTCCACCGGCCGGATCGACGACGGCCGCCGCGAAGCCGCCCACGCGGCCAGCCGGGCCGCGCCCAGGCCGAGCAGCAGCGCCGCGACCAGCGGGAGCGGGCCGATCGCCAGCCCGAAGTCCGCCGGGATGACACCGATCGCGGCGAACGCGTCGCGCAGCCCGGACGCCACCGCCAGCCCCAGCGCGCTGCCGAGCACCCCGGCGGCCAGCGCCACCAACGTCGTCTCGATGCCGATGAGCTTGCGGATCTGCTTCGGCGTCGCCGCGACCGCACGCAGCAGCGCGAACTCCCGCCGGCGCTGGTTGATCGTCAGCGCCAGCGTGCTCGCGACCACAAAAACCGCCACCAGCAAGGCAAAACCGCCGAACGAGCCGGCGATCGCCAGCAGCATCGTCCGCGTCTGGCTCACGTCGAGGAACTCGACGCTGCTGCGCTCGACCCCGGTGCTGACCTCGACGTGGTCCACGGCCGCGCGCACCCGCTCGGCCAGCGCGTCCGGCGCCACCCCCGGGTCGGCCAGCACGCCGATCGCGTGCGCCTGGCCCGGCCGCCCGGCCAGGTCCGCGGCGCGCTCCGGCGTGAAGAACAGCGCCGACTGCCGCGAAAGGCTGTCGACCACGCCGCTCACCTGGAACACCACCGGCGCCGACCGGGTGGTGACGCGCACCTGCCCGCCGACACCGACCCCGGCCTGGCTCGCCACCGCGGCGTCCAGCACGACTTCGTCCGGCGTCGCGGGCGCCCGGCCCGCGCTCAGCCGGAACGGCGCCAGCACGGCCGCGTCCCAGTTGTGGCCCAGCGACGACGGCCGGCCGAGCACCTGCCCGTCGGCGGTGACGACGTGCGCGGGAAAGCTCTGCTCCGCCACCGCGGCGCGGACGCCGGGCACCGCGGCGATCCGGCCGGCCAGCGCCGCCGGGACCGGCGGTTCTTCGGCCACCTGCTCGGCGGACAGCGCGTCGGCGCCGGGCGGCTGCACGCTCCGCTCGCCGCCGACGACGACCGCCGCGCCGGCGTACCGCTCGGTGGGGACGCCGGCGCGCAGGCCGGACTCCATGAGGATCCCGCAGGCCGCCACCAGCGCGGTGCCGCACAGGATCGCGATGAACGCGCCGGCGAAACCGCCGAGCCGGGTCCGGATCGCCTGCCAGGCCAGGGTCAGCACGGTCACCACTCCCCGAGGTGTGTCATGCGCTCCGCCACCCGCTCGGGCGTGGGGTGCGCGAGGTGCCCGGCCAGGCGGCCGTCGGCCAGGAACAGCACCCCGTGCGCCGCCGAGGCCGCGACCGGGTCGTGGGTCACCATCAGGACGGTCTGCCCCATTCCCTCGACGACGTCGCGGAGCAGGTCCAGCACCTGCCGCGCGGTGCGGGTGTCGAGGGCGCCGGTCGGCTCGTCGGCGAGCACGACGTCGGGGCGGGTGACGAGCGCCCGCGCGATCGCGACGCGCTGCTGCTGCCCGCCGGACAGCTCCGCCGGGCGGTGTTCGAGCCGCTTCGCGATCCCGACACCTTCGACGATCTCCCGCAGCCACCGCGGGTCCGGTTTGGTGCCGGCCAGCCGCATCGGCAGGGTGATGTTCTGCAGCACGTTCAGCGACGGCAGCAGGTTGTAGGCCTGGAAGACGAACCCGATCCGGGTGCGCCGCAGCCGCGTCAGCTCGCCTTCCTTCAGCCGGCCGATTTCGGTGCCGCCGAGCAGCACCCGCCCCGACGTCGGCCGGTCCAGGCCGGCCGCGCAGTGCAGGAAGGTGCTCTTGCCGGAGCCGGAAGGCCCCATCACGGCGGTGAACGTCCCCCGCGCGACACCCGCCGACACGCCGTCGAGCGCGGTCACGGCGCCGTCGCCGGAGCCGTACACCTTCCGCACCTCGGCCAGCTCCAGCGCATACGCTGTGGTCATCTTGGTCCCCTTCGTTGTGCCTGAAGGGAAAACTAGGTTCGCGGCGGCCGCCGATCGATCCCGTGGGGAGGTGGATCGGGGGTAGCGCCAGCACCACCACGGTGGTGGGGTGGGACACTCCCGTCGTGACGACCCGGCTGCGCGAGTGCTGGTCGGCGGCCCGGTTCCTCCTGGCCGGCGCCGGCACCTCGCTGCTGTCGGTCTTCGCCCTCGCCGGGCTGTTCGCGGTGCTGCTGCTGTGCCCGTTCGGCGTCGGGATCCCGTCGCTGGCCCCGGCGATCCGGCTGGCGCGCCGGCCCGTCGGGATCGACCGCCGCCGCGCCGCGCGCCGGCTCGGCGAGCTCGTTCCCGAGCCCTACCGGGACGGCTCCCCGCTGAAGGACCCGGCGACCCGCCGCGACGCCGCGTGGCTCGCGATCCACGCGGCGACCGGGATGTTCCTCGGCGCCTTGGCGATCGGACTGCCGCTGGGTGCGGTTCAGCAGGTCGTCACGGCGTTCGTCTGGCCGGCGGTGCCCGGCGGGCTCGAGGGGTCGGTCGGGATCGTCGTGAACTCCTGGCCGCGGGCCGGGCTGACGCTGCTGATCGGCGCCGCCTACGCCGCGTTGACGTTGCTGCTGCCACGGCTCGCGCGCTGGCAGGCCCGCACCGCGCGACGGCTGCTCGCCCCCGCTCCTGGGGTCGTCCTGGCCGACCGCGTCGCCGAACTGACCGCGACGCGCGCGGCCGCGCTGGAAGCGCACGGCGCCGAGCTGCGCCGCATCGAGCATGACCTGCACGACGGCACCCAGGCGCGGATCGCGGCGGTCGTGCTGCAGCTGGGCATCGCGGGACAGCTCTACGACCGCGACCCGGCGACGGTGCGCGACCTGCTGGTCAAGGCGCAGGACACCGCGACCGACGCGCTCGCCGAGCTGCGCACGGTCGTCCGCAGCATCCACCCGCCGCTGCTGACCGAGCGCGGCCTGGCCGGCGCGGTCCGCGCGCTCGGTGAACGCTCTCCGGTGCCGGTCGTGGTCGACGTCGAGTACGAAGCCGGCCGCCCGGCCGCGGTCGAGGCCGCCGCGTACTTCGTCGTGGCCGAGACGCTCGCCAACGTCACCAAGCACGCCGACGCGTCCCGGGTGGACATCACGCTCGGCGGCACCGCCGGTGTCCTGCGGCTGGTGGTCCGCGACGACGGCCGCGGCGGCGCCGACGAGTCCCGCGGCAGCGGCCTGGCCGGGATCCGGCGGCGCGCCGAGGCCTTCGACGGAACCCTCACCCTGACCAGCCCACCCGGTGGGCCGACCGTGCTGAAAGTGGAGCTGCCATGCGGGTCGTGATCGCCGAAGACGACGCTTTGCTGCGCGAAGGCCTGTCGCTGCTGCTGAAGACGGCGGGCATCGAGGTGCCCACGGCGTTCGACAACGCGGAGGACTTCCTCGCCTACCTCGAAACCGACCGCCCCGACGCCGTCGTGATGGACGTCCGGATGCCGCCGACGCACACGGACGAGGGCCTGCGCGCGGCCGTGCGGGCCCGCGAGATCCACCCGGCCCTGCCGGTGCTGGTGCTCTCCGCCCACGTCGAGACGAGCTACGCGGTCGAGCTCCTCGCGGACGGCGTCGGCGGGGTCGGGTACCTGCTGAAGGAGCGGGTCGGCAAGGTCGAGCGGTTCCTCGACGCCCTCGAGCGGGTCGCGAAGGGCGGCACGGCGATGGACCCCGAGGTGATCGGCCGGCTGATGGCCCGCCGCCGCGCGGCCGACCCGCTGGCGGCGTTGACCACACGGGAGCGCGAGGTGCTGGCGTTGATGGCCGAGGGCTACAACAACGGCACGATCGCCGAGCTGCTCGTGGTGAGTGACGGCGCGGTGCTGAAGCACATCCGGAACATCTTCGCGAAGCTGGGCTTACCGTCCGACGAGGGCGGGCACCGCCGGGTGCTGGCGGTGCTCGCCTACCTCGGCCGCGACGCGGGGTAGCGCCGGCACCACCCCCGATCCGGGTGCGCGCGGCATCGTTTCGCCCGCCGCGCGCTCCTAACGTTTCCGCCATGACCAACACCAACGCCCCGCCCGGACCGCGACGCCCGTCCTCCTCTGGCTGGCCCTCGTCCTCAGCGCCGCCGTCAACGCCGGCGGCCCCTCGTCGGCCTCGACTTCACGATCCGGATGATCGCCGGCGGTGTGGTGCTCGCCGCCGGCGCCGGACTGGTCACCTACTACGTCCGGCGCCGGAAGGCCTGAACCGTCAACGCGAGCAGCACCAGCACCGCCGCGGTCCACATCGGCGCGGCGCGGCCCGCACCGAGGACCGCGCCCGCCAGCAGCGGCCCCGCCGTCGCCCCGATGTTCAACGCCGCGGTCGCGTAGGACCCGCCCATCGTCGGGGCGCCGGTGGCCAGGTGCAGGATCCGCGTGATCACCGTGCCGCCGACCAGGAACGACAACGCTCCCTGCGTGAACGCGAGGCCGACCAGCGCCGCGGGCACCTCCGCGGTGAGGGCCAAGACGACCCACCCCGCGAGGAGCAGCCCACCGCCGAGCGTGATGACCCGCGAAGGCCACCGGTCGGCGAGCCGGCCCGCCGCCGTGACACCGGCGAAGCACCCGACGCCGAACGCGGCCAGCACCACCGGCACCGGCGCGACCCCGGCGGCCACCGGCGCCAGGTAGGTGAACACGCCGAACGTCGCCGCGTTGACCAGCGCGCCCAGCAGGAGCACCCCGGCCAGCGGACGGAGTTCGGCGAGCTCGGCACGCAGGTCCACCGGCGCGGTGGCCGCGGGCGTGCCGGCGATCCGCCAGACACCGGCGAAGGCCGGCAGGCACAGCGCGGCGACCACCCAGAACGCCGCCCGCCAGCCGAGCAGCGCGCCACCGGGGACCCCGGCCACACACGCCACCGTGGTGCCGCCGAGCAGGACGGCGAGCGCGCGGCCCTGCCGGTCCGGCGGCACGAGCCCGGCCGCGGCGGTCAGCGCGACGGCGAGGAAGCCCGCGTTGGCGACGGCGGCGACCAGCCGCGTCACGAGCAGGACGCCGAACGACGACGTCACCCCGCCCACGACGTGCATCACGACGAAGACGGCCAAGAAACCGAGCAGGGCGGTCCGCCGCGGCCACGCCCGCGCGAGCGCGGCCATCAGCGGCGCGCCGGCGACCATGCCGACGGCGAAGGCGGACGTCAGGTACCCCGCCTGCGCGAGGGAGACGCCGAAGCTGTCGGCGATGCCGGGCACCAGCCCGGCGAGCATGAATTCGGACGTGCCCGTGGCGAACACGGCCAGGGCGAGGAAGTACACGGAAAAAGGCACAGCGAGACTCCAGGGAACACGAGATCGGCAGCCGACTTCGTGGTCACCCGGGAAGCCCGGGAAAGCGGGAGTTACCGGGCCGCCGGAGTGACCGGCAGCCCCGCCCTGGACGCTTCGGGGCTCGACATGCCCCGACAGTACCGGCCCGGCCGCGGAAGCTCGCCCGGTAGGCCTGCGGGCTGGTGCCGACCACCCGCTTGAACCGCTCCCGGAACGCCGTCGGCGAGCCGAACCCGACGTCGCCCGCGATGCGGTCCACCGGGTCGCCCGTCGCCTCCAGCAGGTGCTGCGCACGCCGAACCCGGGCCCGCAGCAGCCATTGCAGCGGCGTGGTCCCGGTCTGCTCGCGGAAGCGGCGGTTCAGCGTGCGGGCGCTCATCCCCGCGTGTCCCGCGATGCCGGACAGCGTCAGCTCGGCCGCGCAGTTCTCCTCGAGCCACCGCAGCACCGGCTCCAGCTCGGAGCCGCGCGGGGTCGGCGGGGGGTCGTGGACGATGAACTGCGCCTGGCCGCCCTCGCGCTCCAACGGCATCACCGACAGCCGGGCCGCCGCGGCCGCCACCGCGGAGCCGTGGTCACGGCGGATCAGGTGCAGGCACAGATCCAGGCCGGCCGCCGCGCCCGCCGAGCTCAGGAACTGGCCTTCGTCGACGTAGAGCACGTCCGGGTCGACCGTCACCGCCGGGTGGCGGCGGGCCAGCTCGGCCGCCGCGGCCCAGTGGGTCGTCGCGCGGCGGCCGTCGAGCAGGCCGGTCTCGGCCAGGACGAACGCGCCCGAGCAGATCGACGCGATGCGGGTGCCCCGGGCCGCGGCCGCCCGCAACGCGGCCAGAACGTCCGGAGGCACCGGCGGCGGGTCCTCGGCGCGGCCGGGCAGGATGATCGTGTCGGCGTCCTCGAGCCCACTGAGGTCCCACGGCGGGCGCAGCGTGAACGCGCCGGCGTCGAGCTCACGCCCGGTGCCGCAGATCCGGACCTCGTAGGCCGGCGAGCCGCCCAGGAGCGTCCGCGAGAAGACTTCGATGGGCGTCGCCAGGTCGAACGGGACGACCGTGTCCAGCGCGAGGACGGCCACGATGTGCATGCCCCCACGATAGATCGTCCACTATGGACGGAGGCTGCGCAGCATCAGGTTCGCGAAGTGCTCCCCCACCTGCTCCCCCGAGAGCTCCCCCTCGGCGTGGTACCACATGCCGAGCCGGTGGATCGCGCCGTAGTGGTAGTTGATCACCAGGTCGGCCGGGACGTCGGCGCGGAAGACGCCGGTCCGCTGCCCTTCCTCGACCAGGCCGCGCACGCGCTCGTGGTACGTGCGCCGCTCCGCCCGCACCTGGACCTGCTTGGACTTCTCCAGCAGCGGGAACGAGAGGAAGAACACCGTCGCCGCGTCGAGGTCGGCGATGCTCGTCACGACGACGTCGGCGATGATCGCGTGCAGGCGTTCCGGCAGCGGCAGGTCCGACTCGGCGATCGTCGTCATCCGGCGCGTCTGCATCCGCAGCATCGCCGTGTAGATCTCGAAGAGCAGGTCGTCCTTCGACTCGAAGTAGTGGTACAGCCCGCCCTTGGTGACGCCGGCCTCTTCGACGATCTCACGGACCGTGGTCGCCTCGAACCCCTTCTCCGCGAACAGGCGCACCGCCGCCCGCACGACCTTGTCCCGCACGTTCATGAGACCACCCTAGGTGAGCGGACGGGCCGGTCCGCACGGCGCTACGGACCGGCCCTCCCATCTACTTACCCAGCAGATTCACCTGGTCCGGGGTAGCGCGTTCACCGGTGTACGGCGTGATCGCCCCGGTGCCCCGGTCGGTGACCGACGGTGGCTGGATCACCGTCGTCGTGGTGTCCGGGTTGATCTTGAACACGTACGCGCCGGTGTACCCGGAGTGCGAGTCCTTCGAGAACCCGAACGGCGTGAGACCCGGGCCCTTCAACGCCCCGGAGCTCATGGCCTCGACGATCTTCTGGCGGGTCGGGTCCGGCCCGGCGGCCTTCAGCGCCTGGCCGAACGTGTACGCCTGCACCATCCCGTAGAACAGCGTGTTGGTGAGCGGCTCCTTCGGGATGTACTTGTCGTGGATGCCCTTGAAGTAGGCGACCCACGGGTCGGACGTCTGCGCGACGTCGGGCAGGTAGCCGGTGCCGATCAGGCCGTTGAGCAGCTGCGCGCTCGACACGCTGGCCCCGCCGCGCTTGGCGAAGTCCTGCAGCAGCCCGGACAGCGTCGCCGGGTCCGCGCCGATGCTGCTGACCACGAACTGCGGTTTGTATCCGATCTTCGCCGCGGCCAGGATCGACAGTGCGGTGAACGCCGGGATGCACTCGCACACCACGACCTCGGCGCCCGCGGCCTTGAGCGCGGACAGCTGCGGCGTGACGTCGGTGTTCGCGCTGTCGTAGCCCTGCCGCGCGACGGTCTGGTCCTTGACGAACTGGTCGAGCCCGGCCTGGGTGTCGCGGCCGACGTCGTCGTTCTGCGTGAAGTAGCCGATCTTCTTGCCCGCGAAGGTGTCCTTGATGTACTTGCCCTGGATCTTGCCCTCACGCGTGTAGTCCACCTGGTACCCGAAGGTCATCGGCGCCTTCTGCGGGTTGTCCCACGCGAGCGCGCCCGAAGACACCAGCAGGTCCGGCACGCCTTCGGTGTTCAGGTAGTCGACAACCTTCGAGTGCGTCGGCGTGCCCAGGCCGCCGACGATCGCGAACACCTTGTCCTGCAGGACGAGCTTCTTGACAACCTCGACGGTCTTGGTCGGGTTGTACCCGTCGTCCTCGACCTTGTAGTCGATCTTGCGGCCGTTGATCCCGCCGGCGTCGTTGATCGACTGGTACACCGCGCGGGCGCCGACGGAGATCTTGCTGTACCCGGGCGCGGCCGGGCCGGTGAGCGGCTGGTGGGTGCCGATCACGACGGAGTCCTTCGTGACACCGACGGCCGAGTCGGCGGCCTGCTGGCCACCGCCGTCGCTCTCCCCCGCACCGCCGCACGCGCTGAGCGCGAGCGCCAGCACCGCGATTCCCGCGACGGTTCTAGTGGTTCCCATGGTTCTCCTTCTTTTCGGCGGGTCGACGGAGAAGTCCGCGCAGCCGGTGGAAACCGCCCTGGATGCCGCGGGGGAAGGCGAGCACGACGACGATGAGGATCACGCCGTACACCGCGAGCGGGAGGTTGTTGGCCACGTCGGTGTTCAGGTGCAGGACGTCGGCGAGGTCCTCGGACCAGGCCTGGAAGTA
This sequence comes from Amycolatopsis sp. NPDC104819, assembly GCF_055583145.1. Classification (NCBI taxonomy): domain Bacteria; kingdom Bacillati; phylum Actinomycetota; class Actinomycetes; order Pseudonocardiales; family Pseudonocardiaceae; genus Amycolatopsis; species Amycolatopsis sp. NPDC104819. Next base: position 435,185 of record NZ_JBVJON010000007.1, read on the forward strand.
CACGAGCGCGACCGCGCCCCACAGCGCGCCCCACAGGGACCCGAGCCCGCCCAGCACCACGGCCGCCAGCAGGCTCAGCGACAGCGCGGGCGTGAACGAGCCGGGGGCGGCCGTGCCGAGCAGGAACGCCTGCAGGCCACCGGCCAGGCCACCGCAGACCGCGCTGATGAGGAACGCGAGGATCTTCGTGCGGCCGACGGCGATCCCGCCCAGCGACGCGGCGACCTCGTCGTCCCGCACGGCGCGGAAGTCGCGGCCGAGCCGCCCGCGGACGATGTTCAGCACCAGCACCAGCGCGATGAGCACGCTGAGCCAGACGACCCAGGTCTGCCAGCGCAGCTCGGGAACGGCCACCCCGGACGGTCTGCTGTGGACGGTGAAGCTCAGGCCGTTGCTGCCGCCCAGGAAGTCCTGGAACCGGCGGGTCAGCGCGGGCAGCCCGACGGCCAGCGCGAGCGTCGCCCCGGCGAGGTACGGCCCGCGCAACCGGGCCGCGGCGGCCCCGGCCAGCAGCCCGGCGAGCCCGCCGGCCGCCGAGGCCAGCAGCAGGTCGGCCCACAGCGGGAACGACGGCACCCGCCGCACCAGCAGCGCGACCGTGTAGGCGCCGATGAACATGAACGCGCCGTGGCCGAGGGAAACCTGGCCGGTGAGACCGGTGAGCAGCGTCAGCCCGGCCACCGCGACCAGGTAGTAGCCGATCGTCGCGATCCGGAGGTTGGTGAACTCGTCGGTGACCAGGGTCAGCACCACGACGACGGCGAACGCGGCCAGCGCGTACAGGACGTGGACGACGAACGGCGGCAGCGTCCGCTTCTTCGCCACCGTCTTCACCGGGGTTTCCGGAAGACTCGTGCGCACCGTCATACCCGCCTCACCTTCGCGCGGCCGAACAACCCGCTCGGCCGCACGATCAGCACGACGACGAGGATCGCCAGCGCGGCGATCGTCACCATCTCCGGTCCCAGGTAGCCGGACACGTAGGACAGTCCGATCCCGAGCACGAACCCGCCGACGATGGTGCCCAGCGGGTTGTCGAGCCCGCCGAGCACGGCCGCGGTCAGGGCGTAGACGAACACGCCGTCCAGCACGTTCGGGAAGAGGAACGGCGGCGTCGCCAACAGCCCGGCAAGCGACCCGACAGCCGCGGCGAGCCCCCAGCCGACGGTGAGCATCAGCCCGACGCGCACCCCGAGCGTGCGCGCCACGTCCGGGGCGAACGCGGCGGCGCGCATCCGCAGGCCCAGCGGCGTGTACTTGAACACCACCAGCACGAGCGCGGCGATGGCGAGCACGATCAGCACGACGAACAGGTCGTTGGCGGAGAACCGGCCGACGAAGTCGAAGGCGTACGGGAAGGCCAGCGGCTCGTTGGACCAGATCATGCCCGCGATTGCCTGCAGCACCAGCAAAAGCCCCAGAGTGACGATGATCGAGCTCAGCTCCGAGCGGTGCCGCAGCGGCCGGATCAGCAGCCGTTCGGTGGCGACGCCCAGCAGCGTCCCGGCGACGATCGCGACGGCGAAGCCGAGCCAGTAGCTGCCGGTCGCCTTCGTCACCGAGTACGCGAGGTACGTCGAGATCAGGGCGAGGGCGGGCTGCGCGAAGTTCACCACCCTCGTGGCCCGGTAGATGATGACCAGCGCGAGCCCCAGCGCCGCGTACACCGCGCCGGCGGAGATCCCGCCGAGGGTCAGGTCGAAGAAGTCCTGCATACCGGGCCCGTCACCTCCAAGTAGACGTTCAGAAACCGAGGTAGGCGTGGCGGAGGCCGTCGTCGGCCAGCAGCTCCGCCGCGGTGTCGACGGCCACCACGCTGCCGAGCGCGAGGACGTACCCGTTGTCCGCGATGGACAGCGCGCTGTGCGCGTTCTGCTCGACGAGCACCACGGTGAGCCCGGTCGAGGTCCGCAGGTCCCGCAGGATCGCCATGATCCGGGCGGTGATCAGCGGCGCGAGGCCGAGCGACGGCTCGTCGAGCAGCAGCAGCTCGGGCCGGCTCATCAGGGCGCGGCCGATGGCCAGCATCTGCCGCTCACCGCCGGACAGCGTCGACGCGGGTTTCGCCGAACGTTCTTCCAGCGGCGGGAAAAGCTCGTACACCTCGCGTTTGGCGGCCGCGCGGTCGGCGCGGTCGCGCCGCCACAGCGCACCCAGCCGGAGGTTCTCCTCGACGGTCAGCTCGGTGATCACCCCGCCGCCCTCGGGCACGTGCGCGACCCCGCCGCGGGCGATGCGGTCCGGCGCGCGGCCGGTCAGGTCCGTGCCGTCCCAGGTGATCCGGCCGCCGCGGGCCGGCTGCAGGCCGCTGATCGTGCGCAGCAGCGTCGTCTTGCCGGCGCCGTTCGCGCCGAGCACCGCGGTGATCCCGCCGCGCTCGACCTTCAGCTCGACGCCGTCGAGCGCGCGGACGGCGCCGTAGGCCACGGAAAGCTCGCTGATCTCAAGCACCGGGCGCCTCCTCGGCGGGGTCACCGAGGTAGGCCTCGGCCACGCGGGGGTCGGCCTGGATCTCGGCCGGCGTGCCCTCGGCGATCACCTCGCCGAAGTTGAGCACCACCACGCGGTCGCAGACCTGCATGACCAGGTCCATGTGGTGCTCGACGAGCACGACCGCCATGTGCCGGCGCAGCGAAAGGATCAGCGTCGCAAGCTCGACGAGTTCCGCGGCCGAGAGCCCGCTCGCGGGTTCGTCGAGCAGCAGCAGGTCGGGCTCGGCCACCAGCGCGCGGGCGAGGGCGACGCGTTTGCGCACCCCGTAAGGCAGAACCCCGGGCAGCCGGCCGGCGAGGTCGGCGATCCCCAGCTCACCGAGCGTCTCCCGGGCACGGGCCGCCAGGTCGCCTTCGTCGCGCGCCGAGCGGCCCGCGCCGACGAGCGCCGGGAGCAGGCCGGTCCGGGCGTGCCGGCCCGCGCCGGCCATCACGTTCTCGAGCACGGTCAGCCCGGCGAAGAGGCCGAGCCCTTGCAGCGTCCGAACGATGCCGAGCCCGGCGAGGTGCTCGGGACGGTGCCGGACCAGCGGTTCCCCGCGCCACAGCACGCGGCCGGACTGCGGCCGGACGAAGCCGCAGACGACGTTGAACAGCGTGGTCTTGCCGGCGCCGTTGGGCCCGATGACCCCGACGACCGTGCCCGCGGCGACGCTCAGCCGGACGTCGTGCAGCGCGGTGAGGCCGCCGAAGCGCACGGTGAGGCCATCGACCACGAGCAGGTCCTCGCCGGGCAGTGCCTCGCCAAGCCGTGTCGTCATCGACGCTCCTGTCTCACCAGGTGGACCAGCCCGTACCGCGCGGTCGGTATGAAGAGGGTGGGGCGCGACGCCGGTCGTGTCAAGGTGCGACGGGATCTCGGCGAGCGGTCCGAAAATTTCGGGAAGCGAGCCCGCCGGGGGAAGTCCTTACGCCACAAATGGCGAAGGGCGGGTGCGCTGGTTCGCGCACCCGCCCTTCGCCGTCCGGCTCCCGGTCAGCCCGTGCCGGCCTGCGGCGCGAGCATCGAGGAGGCGTCGAGCTTCGTCTGGACGACACCCAGCTGCTGCAACAGGTCCGGCACCCGCTGGATGCGGCGGGCGTCCAGGGTGGACCCGAAGGCCGGCATCACCATCAGGCTCGCGATGTCCTGGTCCACCTTGGCGTTGCGGACGACGAGCGGCTCGATCCGGGCCCGGTCCACCGCGGCGCGCGTGGCGTTGAGCATCGCGCGCTGGAACGCGCGCATCGTCTTCGGGTTGTCCTGGACCCACTTGGCCGTGGCGCCGAAGCCGGTGAGCGGGAAGCCCTCCGTGCTGCCGCTGGCGGCGTCGATGACCGGGAAGGCGCCGGCCGTCTTGGCGGACTGCGTGAGGAACGGTTCCGGCTGGTAGGCGGCGTCGACCCGGCCCTGCGCCAGCGCGGACCCCATCTCCGGCAGCGGCATCGGGACCCACTGCACCTTGGTGGCGTCGACCCCGTGGTCGCGCATCACGGACCGGGTCAGCACGTCGGAGGCCGCGTTCTTCGAGCTGATGGCGATCCGCTTGCCGCCCAGGTCGTTCACGGTCTTCACCGGCGAGTTCGGCACGGTGACGATCTCGTTGCTGCGCGGGCTGGCCGACGTCGCGTCGGCGATCAGCCGGAGGTCCGCGGTGCCGCTGCTCTTGGCCAGGAAGAACAGGGTGTAGGTGGACAGCGCGAGATCGTCCTGGCCGCCGGCCATCCGGTTCAGCGCGTCCTGGCCGCTGGCGCCCATGTCGGTTTGGACGTCGAGCCCCTCGGCCTTGAAGTAGCCGCCTTCCTGGGCCAGCCACAGGCTGGCGAGGTCCACCGCGGCGAAGATGGCGACCTTGATCGACGGCTTTTCGACGGCGCCGCCGCTGCCCGACCCGCTCAGCTGGCTGCATCCGGCGGCCAGCAGGGTGAGCACGAGTGCGAGCACGGCGAGCCGTCGTGTCGTGGCGCGTGGGGGCATGCCACTCCTTGCAAAAGAATCTTGAGAGCACGGAATCCGGCTCGACGAGCCATGGTTCGCCGGACTGTAGATGACGATTTCCGGGTCCGCAATTACGTTGCCGAGAAATGCGCAAGCCCTCGTTCGAGGGAAGGAGTGACGGACGGAAAGCAGGTAAGCACACACAGGACCGTGCTCACCAAGGGAAAGAAACCCACGAGAAACCGGCACACAGCGTGATCGTCAGCCGCCATCCGGCCGAACCCACTACGGCGGATGAGCGCAGCGACGTGCCACCGGTACCAAGCGATCACAAAACCGATCGCTCGCACCGCGGCCAATTGTGAAAAGTGGATCAGCCGTAACGAACCCGGGCGGACCGGAGACTCTGGCGCAAAAAGGGTGGGAAGATGACCGAATCCTGGAAGTACCGGCCGCCGATGCTCGCGCGGCGGTCCGGCCACGAAGCCGCGACCGCCGGGGGCGCCATCTTCGTCTTCGGCGGCGCCGAGGGGGCCGGGGGCTTCGGCTCGGTGGAGACCCGCCGGGTGGCGGGCGACGGGGAATGGCGCTTCGTGCGCCCGATGCCGACGGCGCGGGCGGGCCACGCGGTGGGTGTCGCCGGCGGACTGGTCCACACCGCGGGCGGCCGCACCGCCGACGACCGGACCACGGACGTCGTGGAGGTCTACGACCCGGCCGGCGACCAGTGGGCCGCGGGCCCGCCGCTGCCCGGCCCGCTGGACTCGGCCGCGGGCGCCGGGTTCGCCGGGAAGGTCTACGTGGCAGGCGGTTTTGCCGAAGACGGCACAGACGCCACGGACGCGGTGCTCGTGCTCGACCCGGAAGATCCGCGCCCACACTGGGGTCCGGTGGCCCCGATGCGCACACCGCGGGCCCGCTTCCGGCTGGTCGCCGCGGGAGAACACCTCTACGCGCTCGGCGGCCTGCCCGGCCGGCGGCAGGACGCGCTCGACTCCGTGGAGCGGTACGACCCGGCGTCGGACACGTGGGAAACCGTGCCGCCGATGCACAAACGGCGGGGGCTCCCGGGCGCGGCCGTGCTGACCGGGGACGGCCGGACCCGGATCGTGGTGGCCGGAGGTGGTCCCGTGCCGGGCCGGGACGCGACCACCGGGGACCGGACGACGGAGGTCTACGACCTGGCCACGCGGGAGTGGCGGCTGCTGAGCGGTCTGCTGCCGCAGGGCCGGCCTTCGCTCGTCTGCGCGCCGCGGTCGGCGAACCGGGTGCTCGCGATCGGCGGCGGCGCGGGGCTCTTCGGCCGGCTGATCACCGTGCCCGACGTGCTTTCGCTGAAGATCCCGTGAGGGGCCGCCGCCCGGCGGCGACGGCCCCCGGCGGTCAGCAGAACCAGCCGGCCTGGATCCAGCCCCGCTGGTTCACGTGCCCCATCGCGTACCCCTCGGCCCAGTCGCCGCTGGGCGAGTACCGCGACAGCTCGAAGTGGTCACCGCGGTAGAGGGTGCCGATGATGACGCCGGCCGGCTGCGTCCGGACGTAGAGGTCCTGGGCGCAGATTTCGTGCACGGTGCCCGCCGAAGCGGCCGGGGCGAAGGTGAGCGCAACGGCGGCCGCGAGGGCCGCGGCCGCCGTGATGCGTGCGGTGGTCATGGGAGCTCCTGGTCAGTCGAGGGAGAAACAGCTGCGGAGCAGGAAGCCCCACTTGCTCGTGCCGTGCCAGAAGACGTCGGCCGAGTTCTGGTCCGAGGTGATGTAGCGGACGCCGATGTAGTTGCCCTGCACGAGCGTCGCGATCGGGTCGGAGTGACCCTGGCCGGGGGTGTAGTTGCCGAAGAGCGTGGCGCTGGCGCAGGTGATGTGCGCGGCGCGCGTCGGCACCCACGGGTCGCCGATGGTGCCGCTTCCACTTTGGACGGTCGCTTCGGCGGGCGCGACCGCGAGGCCACCCGCCGCGACGGCCAGCAGGGCCACCGCGCACGCGCGTTTCACCGTGGTGAACAACATTTTGGTCCTTTCCGGACGGCTGTTGTGCCGTACGGAAAAGAACTACCGATTCCGCCGTTCGGGCGGAAGCCCACGGGATGACCGGGCGTGCACACTTCGGGTCTGCCCGTGCACCCGCCCCCGCTCAGGTGATCTTCCCGGCGGCTTCGGACGGCGTGACGAACCGGCGCAGGCCCGGTGTTCCCGCACCGACCAGCACCACCGCCACCACGCACAGCAGTCCCCCGCTGACGAGCGCGAACCCGCCCGAGGTCACCCCCGCCACGAGCCCGCCCCGCAGGTTGCCGACGTCCGGGCCCGCCTTGCCCACGATCTGCTCCGCCGCCGCGACCCGCCCCAGCAGCGCGTCCGGGGTGGTGAGCTGCACCAGCGCGCCGCGCGAAACGACCGACACCGTGTCCGCCGCTCCCGCCAGCACCAGGCACGCCAGGCCCAGCCACGGATCCGGCGCCAAGCCGAACCCGGTCAGCGAAACACCCCACAGGATCGACCCGCGGCCAGGTCCGTCAGCAGCGCGCCGCGGACGACCGGGTCCGGACCAGGAACGCCAACCCGTCGAGCACCCCGCGCACGCCGGGCCGCGACGGCTCGCCGTCGGGGCGCATCGGCGGGAGGCCCAGGACGCCGTAGAACGCCATGCCGAACGTCAGTGCGTCCACGAGGTAACTCTGCCGTTCGTTGCCGATCCGACCACAGCCACGGCCGGATGATTTCGTGGCAACGGTTACGTACCGCTCGAAGGCCGGCCTGCTTTTGGCCGGATCGGCAACCCGCCGACACCGAACCGGCCGAGCACCAGGCCGCCGAGGGCCGGGCCGAGCAGCATCGCGCCCTGGAACGCGATCCGGTTCACCGCCAGCCCGGCGGGCAGCTGCGCCGGCGGCAGCAGCCGCGGGACGAACGTGCGCGCGGCCGGGCCGCCACCCGCGACAAAACACGACTGCGCGGCCACCAGCCCCAGCACGGCCAGGACCGGGACGTCGCCCAGAAACCCCTGCACGACCAGGAAAACCGCGCAGACCGCCTGGCCCGTCGTGGTGACGAGGGCGAACTTCCGCCGGTCGACGCGGTCCACCAGCGACCCGGCGAACAGCCCGAACACCACCACCGGCGCCGCCTGCGCGAGCCCGACCGCGCCGGTCCAGACCGGGCTGCGGGTCTGCTCCCAGACCTGGAACATCACCGCGACCAGCGTCATCTGGGCGCCGAAACCGGAGAAGACCCGGCCCAGCCAGAGCCGCCGGAACGCCGGCGACGTCCGCAGCGGTGTCAGGTCGACAAGAGCACGGGTCAGAGCCACGGCGAAACCATAACAGCGCTTATATAATTCTGAACTCCAGCAGGCACCGGTCGGCTGCCAGGTCCACGACCGCGTCGAGCGCCAGCCCGTGCGCCGCGGCCAGCGCGCGGAACTCCCCGACCCCGCGCTCGCGGCCGCCGAAGATCACCAGCATCGCCAGGTCCGACCCGGTGTCCGCCCGCCGGCCCCCGACCGGCTCGACGACCAGGACCCGCCCGCCCGGCGCCGCGGCTTCGACGCAGCGGGCCAGGATCCGGTGGGCGTGCTCGTCGTCCCAGTCGTGCAGGATGTCGCTCAGCAGGTAGGCGTCCGCCCCCGGCGGCAGCGGGTCGAAGAAGCTGCCCGCGACGGCTTCGGCCCGGTCGCCGAACGCTTCGAGGGTGCGCGCGGCCCCGGCCGCGGCCGGCGCGAGGTCGACCAGCGTGCCCCGCGTCCCCGGGCAGGCGGTGAGGATCGCGGCCAGCAGCTCCCCGGTGCCACCGCCGACGTCGACGAGCGTGGGGAACCGCGCCCAGTCGTGTCCGGCGACGATGCCCGGCACCTGGTCGCGGAAGCGCAGCTCCATCTGCCGGTCGAACGACTCGCGCAGCGGCGGGTGCGCGGCGAGGTCGGCCCAGAAGTCCTGCCCGTACCGGCGCGCGTAACCGCCTTCGCCGGTGGTGACGCTGTGCAGGAGCTCGACGAACGCCAGCTCGGCGCGCCCGCCCGCGGTGTCCAGGCGCAGGAGGAGGTTCGTGAAGCCGTCACCGCAGAGCTCGGCGCCGTACTCGGTGGTGCGGTAACCGCCGGAGGTGTGCTCCAAGAAGCCCAGGGTCGTGAGGTGCCCCAGCAGCAGCCCGAGCGGAACCGGCGCGACACCGAGCTCGGCCGCGAGGTCGTCGGCGGTGGCGCTCGTGGCGCGCAGCCGGTCCGGCAGGCGCAGCGTCACCGCCACCCGGATCGCCATGGGTGTCGCCAGTGAGGCCAGCCGAAGGATGTCGTTCCCCATGGGCCGATCATGGCAGCGGCGCGGACCCGTTGTCCCGCGAGAAAAGCCGGGCTCCACAAGGGACAGTGCGTGACCACGCGGGCACCAGCAGCAAGGGGAAGCACTTTGGAAGCCGGTTCGGGCAAAGTCGGTGGTAACCGAACGCAAGAGGAGAGCTCATGAGAGCCGGTGCAATCCAGGCCGTCATCGGCACGGCCCTGCTGGGGATCGTCGTCTTCGCCCCCGCCGCGGCGGCGGCCGGGGGTCCGCCCACCGACCCCTCGCCGGTGGGCGGAGTCGGGAGCGGCCCCTACATCGGCGACGTGCCCAAGCCGGCCCCGCCCGGCGCCGGCACGGCGAGCGCCGAGATCAGGTAGGCCGCGCGCAGGACCGCGTCGCGCAACAGGGCGGCGCTGTCCTGCGCCCGGGCCGGGGTGAGCACGAACCCCGCGCTGGTGTGCTCACCCCAGCCGGCCATCACGTGCGGCTCGCCGAACCCGCGGATCGGGCACGGCAGCGGCGGCGCCACCGGCAGGTGCGCGTCGCTCGCCTGCAGGCTGACGTCGGCACGCTCCGCCCGGGCCGGCACCGCCCGTGCCGCCCGGGCCGGTGGCGCCTGGTGCGCCACGACGAGTGCCCGCGAGACCCCCAGTCCCGCGGAAACCCGTCGTTGCGCCAGCCGGTAGGCGACCAGCGCGCCGAGCCCGGCGCCGAACAGCACGTGCGGCCGGGCGAGCTCCCCCGCCAGCTCCCCCACCAGTGACTCGACCAGCAGCCACATGTCGCGGTACGGGTGCTCGTCCCGCCGTTCCCCCCGGCCGGGCAACTCGACGACGTGCACCGCGATCCGCGGATCGCGCCACGCGCGATAGCGGCCGGCCGCCTCGCCGACGTCCGGGAAGCAGACGAACAGCGTGCGATCCGGGTCAGCGGTCTCCACCGGCGGCCTCCAATTCCTCCCAGCCCGGCATTAGGGTCGACCACGGCACTTCCGTTCCGCTTCGGTCCGCCTTCTGGGGGCAACACGTGCGCTACCGCCTGCTCGGGCCGGTCACGGTCCTCGACGACGCGGGCGAGGTCCGGCCGGGCGGCCAGAAACAGACATCCGTGCTGGCCGCGCTGCTGCTGAACCCGAACCGCGTGGTCGCCGAAGACCGCCTGATCGACCTCACCTGGGGCGAAAACGCGCCGCCGAGCGTGCGCGGCCGGCTCCAGGTGCACATCTCGGAACTGCGGAAGCTGCTCGGCCGCGACGTCATCCTCCGGCGCGCGCCGGGTTATGTGATCGAGGTCGCGCCCGGTGAGCGGGACCTCGACGTGTTCGACGACGAGGTCGCCCGGGCCCGGGCGACGTCCGGCCCGGAAGCCGTCACGCACCTGCGGGCCGCGCTCGCGCTGTGGGACGGCACGCCGCTCGGCGGGGTGAGCGAGGCGCTGGCCGACCAGCAGGGCCCGGCGCTGGCCGAACGCCGGCTCGTCGTGCTGGAAGAGCTGTACGAACAGGAGCTCGTGTCCGGACGGCACAGCGAGGTCGTCGGGGAGCTGCGGCAGCTCGTCGAGGAACACCCGTTCCGCGAACGGCTGCGGGCCGCGTTGATGCTCGCGCTGCACCGCTGCGGCCGCACCCCGGAAGCTCTCGAGACGTACGCGCGGGCACACGAACTGCTGGTCGACGAGCTGGGCATCGAGCCCGGCCAGGCGCTGAAGGACCTGCAGCTGCGGCTCCTGCGGGGTGAGGGCGAGCCGACGCCGGCCGTGGTCCCGGTCGCGCCGCGGCCGGCCGAGCTGCCGCTGGACGTCCGCGGGTTCGCCGGCCGGGCGCCGGAGCTGGCCGCGCTCGACGAGCCCGGCGACGTCTGGGTGATCACCGGGACCGCGGGTGTCGGCAAGACCGCGCTGGCCGTGCACTGGGCGCACACCGCGCGGGCCCGCTACCCGGACGGCCAGCTGTACGTGAACCTGCGCGGCTTCGACGCCGAAGACGAGCCGCTCACGCCCGCCGCGGCGCTCGCGCAGCTGCTGCGCACCCTCGGCGTCGACCTGCGGGACGTGCCGCCGGGCCTCGACGACCAGAGCAAGCTCTACCGGTCGCTGCTGGCGGACCGGCAGGCGCTGGTGGTGCTGGACAACGCGCGGGACGCCGCGCAGGTGCTGCCGCTGCTGCCGTCGTCGGGGCGGGTGCTGGTGACCAGCCGCCACCGGCTCGACGAGCTCGTCGCCCGCACCGGCGCGCGGTCGCTGGGCCTGGCCCAGCTGCGGGAAGCCGACTCGCGGGCGTTGCTGAGCGCGTTGCTCGGCGAGCGGGCCGTCGCCGAGCCGGAAGCCGCGGCCGAGCTGGCCCGGCTCTGCGGCCACCACCCGCTCGCGCTGCGGATCGCCGCGGCGAACACCGGCGGCGCCAGCATCGGCGAGGTGGTCGAGGAGCTGCGCGGCGACCCGCTGGCCCGGCTCGGCTTCGACGGCGCCGAGGAAAGCGCCGTCGCGAAGGCGTTTTCCCTGTCCTACCAGGCACTTCCGGCTGGGCTGCGGCAGGCGTTCCGGCTCTTGGCGCTGGTGCCGGGCGCCGACTTCACGGCGGTCGCGGCGGCGGCCCTGCTGGACGTGCCGGCCGGGGAAGCGAGCCGCCGGCTGCGCGGGCTGGCCGCGGCGAACCTGCTCGAGGCGCACGCGCCCCGCCGGTTCCGCTTCCACGACCTGGCCCGACGGTACGCCGAGCAGTGCCTCCGCGCCGACGAAGACGAGCCTTCGCGCGAGCAAGCGTGGGAGCGGCTGTTCACCGGTTACTGCGCGGCCGCGGACGCCGCCGTCGCACTGCTCGGCGCGCGGATCGTGTCGCTGCCCCGCGAAGACGCGCCGGCCGCGCCGAGCCCGATCGCCTTCGCCGGCGCCGCCGAAGCCGTGGCGTGGCTGGACGTCGAGGTCCCGAACCTGTCGGCGGCCCTGCGGCAGGCCGCGACCCGCGGGCCGTACCCCGGCGCGTGGTACCTCGCGGACGCGTTGCGGCGGTTCTTCCACGACCACGGCCGCCGCGCGGAATGGCTGGAGCTGGCGCCGATCGTCCTGCGGGCGGCGCAGGACCACGGCGCCCAGCCGGCCGAGGCGCTCGTCCACCTGTCCATCGGCGGCGCGTACTTCCGCGAAGGGCATCACGAAGCGGGCATCCGGCACTCGCAGAAGGCGGTGCTGGCCAGCCGGGCGTGCGGCTGGCGCGAGTGCGAGGCGACGGCGGTCGCGAACCTGGGCTCGATGCTGGAGTGGACCGGCCGGCTGTCGGAGGCGGTCGAGCACAGCCGTCGGGCGATCCAGCTGTTCCGCGAGCTGGGCAAGCGGTCGGGCGAGGCGCTGGCGCTGAATTCGTTGAGCTGCCACTACCGGCAGCTGGGCCGGCTGGAGCAGGCCGAAGACTGCCTGGTCGAGGCGGTCGCACTGGCCCGCAAGGAGGACCTGGCGTTCTGGGCGGCGGCGAACCTCGCCGACCTCGGCTGGGTGCTGCTGGCGACGGGCCGCCCGGCAGAGGCGGACGAGGTCCTGGACGAGGCGCTCCGAGCGTTCCGCGAGGTCGGCTCGAGCTTCGGCGAGGCAACGGCGCTCACGGCGATCAGCGCACTGCAGCTTTCCCGCGGCGACGCTCCAACGGCGGCCCGGACGGCGACGGCCGCCCTGGAGTGCGTCCGCCGCGACGGAGACCGCCAGGTGGAGACGGCGGCATTGATCGCCCTCGGCCGAGCAACCGAGGGCGGCGACCTGACGACGGCGGAGCGCGTCCTGCGCGAGGCCAGCGAGCTGACGGCGGAGTCGGGTCTGCGGGGCCAGCAGGCCGAGGCGTCGGCGACTTTGGCGCGGGTATTGGCGGCGGGCGGCCGGGTGAGTGAGGCGGGCGAGCACGCACGAGCGGCGTTGGACGCGGCTCGTGCGGGCGGGTTCCGCGTGGTGGAGGCGGACGCGCTGCTCGGGCTGGCCGCGGTGGAGGCGGCGGCCGGACGTTCGATGCTGGCGGACGGGACGGCTCGGGAGGCTCGGGCGTTGTATCGGGCGGTCGGGCATGTGACGGGCGAGGCGCTGGCGGATGGATTCTTGCGTGAGTTGGGTGGCCAGGCGACAGGCTGAGCTTTCCTGCCCGAGCTGGGCCGCCGGACCAGCGACTGAGCGGCTTCCGCGAACCCCACCCGAGCGACCGCGACCGGCTCACCGGCTCCCGTCCACCAGACCCCGAGCGTCGCGAATGACCCATTGCAGACATCTCGCGTCCCCAATGGGTCATTCGCGGCATCCGCGGACCCACCCGAGCGACCGCGCGACCGGCTCACCGGCCTCCGCGAACCCCACCAGAGCGTCGCAGCACCTGTGCACCCGATTCCGCCCGCACCTCAAGCCGGGCCGCAGTCGGCGAACCGCCATGAGTGACTCATTCATCGCGTCCGACGGCATGAATGAGTCATTCACTACCTCCGGGCAGGCGGCCCAGCGCGCCCGCCCGCCGCGCCCGCGTCGGGCCCGCACGGGATAATGACCACATGCCCCGTCCCAAACACGTCCCCGCGAGCGATCTCCGGCTCCCGGACGCGCTGCAGCCGGGGCGGCCGAAGGGTGACCAGCTCCGCGAAATCCTCGAAAGCGTCGCCACCGAGGCCGGGCCCGGGCGGCTGATGCCGTCCGAACGGTTCCTCGCCGAGCACTTCCAGGTCGCCCGGGGCACCGTGCGGCAGGAGATCAACCGCCTGGTCGCCGACGGTGTCCTCTACCGCCAGCACGGCACCGCCACCTTCACCGCGCAGCGGCAGGCCGCGCACATCGACATGCTGACCTCCTTCACCGAGGACATGAAGGCCCGCGGTGTCGTCCCGAAGACCAAGGTCCTGCACGCCGAGGTCGAACGCGCCGGCACCCGGATCGCCGGGCGGCTGAACGTGCCGCCGGGCGCGAAGGTCTTCCGGCTGGAACGGCTTCGCTACGTCGAAGACGAGCCGTTCGCGGTCGAGCGCACCAACCTGTCCGTCGACCGGTTCCCGGACATCGAGCTCTTCGACTGGGAGACGCAGTCGCTGCACCGCACCCTCGAGGAGCGCTGGGGCGTGCACGCCGAATGGAACGACACGGCGATCTCCGCGGTCCTCCCCAACACCCACGACGCCGCCCTGCTCGGCATCGAAGCCAGCCAGCCGTGCCTCATCATCGAAGGCACGCTGCACGACCAGAGCGGCGGTGTCATCGAGGCGGGCCGGTCGCTGTACCGGGCCGACCGCTACACCGTCTTCACGCAGGCTCGGCGGAGCACCAGCTGAGGTGGTGCGCCCGGAGCAGCTTCAGGCAGTGCTCCACCAGCACCTCGGCGGCGTCCGGGCCGAACAGCGTCACGTACGACTCGTAGATCCCGTCGCGGTGTCCCTCGGCGTCGGGCAGGTACCCCAGATACCCGTCGGTGTAGCCGATCACGCGGGTGTGGTGGAACGGGCTGCCCCGCCGGATGCGCAGCCCCAGCGACGCGAACAGCTCGAACGGCGTGTGCAACCAGGCGATCTCCCCCAGCGACACCACGCTGACCGGGACCTCCGCGCAGCCGGTGGGCCGGTCGCTCGCCGCCATCGCGGCGAGCATCGCGCAGCCCTCGTACCGCGTCTGCGCGATCCGCACGGCCGGGTGGTCCTCGCCGTGGCCGGCCAGCTCGCGCTGCCACTCCCGTTCGGCCGCCTCCCGCAGCTCCAGGCTGTCCTCGATGGACGGCACGTCACGGTAGGGCAGGAACAGCGACGACCGCGACAGCCGGACCGGGCCGGTGGCCGCGGGCGCCGGGACCGCCGCGGCGAGCGTCCGGGAAATAGACGTCGCGAGGTGGCCGCCGAGCGTGCGAACCTCGTCGTGGCCACGGCCGCGCCGCACGAAGCGTGAGCTCGCGTCGCCCGCCGCGCCCTGCAGGAACGCCGCGACCGGCCGCCCGATCAGCGCGGCCAGCTCGCGGCGGGTCGCGCCCGGCCAGTCCGCGGACCAGCTGAGGTTGTCGGGGCCGAGCACCGTCGGGTGGCTCGCGTAGTCGAAGAGCAGCGCGGCCGGCGTGTCGTCCTCGCGGCGCAGTTCGAGCACGCCGAACGACGTGTCGTGCGGCCCGTCCGGCCGGTAGCGGTTGCCGCCGACGGCCTCGGTCTCCCCCGCATGCCAGCACGCCCGCACCCGGCCGCGCCCGGCGCGCAGCCGCAGCGCGGCGCCGGTGACCTGCTCCGCCATCCGGCCGACCAGCCCGGCGTCCCGCCGTCCGGGCAGCCCCGGGTGCAGCGGGCCGGTCCAGCCTTCGGGCCCGGAGTGGGTGTGCGACGCGCAGACGAGCACCCGCGCCGGGTCGATGCCCACCGCGGCCGCGACGGCGTCGGCCAGCGTGCGGGTGAGCCCGGCGTCGGCCGCGAGCGCGTCCAGGGCCAGCCACAGCACACCCGGGTCGTCCTCGGTCGAGAGCCAGATCAGCGACGCCTCGAGCTCGTCGTGCGTGCCCGTCGCGACGCCGTCCCTGGCCAGGTAACCGCCGAGCGGGTGCCCGGGTCCCGGGGTGATCCGGACGTCCTGCGCGGACAGCAGCAGCGCGCCGGTCACCAGGTCGATTCCAGGACGTCGACCACGCCGTCGCGGCCGGCGGCGCGAGCGACCCCGGCGAGCTCGGTGACGTCGCCGGTGGTGTGCAGCAGGACTTCCAGCAGCATCGGCAGGTTGAGCCCGGACACGAGCTCGAAGCCGGGCCGCGTGGCGGCGAGCGCGCGCACGGCGTTGAACGGCGAGCCGCCGTGCAGGTCGGCGAGCACGAGCACCGCGGGCGCGTCGCCGGCCAGCTCGTGCACGCGGACGCCGAACTCCTCCGGGCTGTCGTGCGGGCGCAGCTCGCAGACCTTCAGCCGCGACTGCGGGCCGAGAATCATTTCGGCGGCCTCGCCGACTCCGGAAGGCAGGCTTCCGTGCCCGGCGAGGATGATCGGGACGGTCATGACGGTCTCCCTAACTCTTCGCCGGGGCCGGCGCGAACCAGCCGAGCCACCCCAGAACCACCCCGGCGACGACAACGATGGCGATGACCCAGACCGGCCGCAGCCGGGCCTTCGCGGTGAGCAGGTACACCCCGGCGGTGACCAGCACCGGCAGCAGGAACGGGACCAGCTCGTCGAGCCGGTCCTGGATCGCCACGGCCTGGGTCACCGGCTGCCCCTGGACCGTGGTGGTCTGCCGGTAGGTCAGCGTGGTGACGACCTTGACGATCGACGGGACGAACCCGCCGAGCACGACGAACCCGAGCACGGTCGCCCCCTGCGCGACCCGCGCGAGCGCGCCCGCGGCGAGGTGCCCGGCCAGCCGTTTCCCCTCGCGGTAGGCGAACCCGAACTGCCAGCGCCGCACCAGCGCGTAGGGCACGAGCACCATCACGGCGGCGAACGCCGGGCCGAGCCAGTTGCCCTGCAGTGCCCACGACGCGCCCATGGTGAAGACGATGCTGTTGTACAGCGCGAAGACGACGGTGTCGCCGATGCCGGCCATCGGCCCCATCAGCGCGACCTTCGTGCTGGCGGCCGACTTCGGCGTGCCCGCCTCTTCCAGCGCGACGGCCGAGCCGAGGATCAGCGGGCCGCCGACCAGCACGGAGGTGTTGAAGAACTGCATGTGCCGCTGCAGACCGGCGACGTAGTCGGCCTTCTCCGGGTAGAGCCGGCGCAGCGCCGGTTCCATCGCGTACGCGAACCCGAGCGCCTGCATCCGTTCGTAGTTCCAGGAGATCTGGCTCGCCCAGAAGTAGCGGCGGTACACGCGTTTCAAGTCCTGCCTGGTCAACCGTGGATCCACTGTGGACTCTTCGGCGGCGTCCGAAGGGACGGCGATGGCCGGCTCGTCGCGCTTGAGCGTCACGAACAGCATCGCGACGGCGACGCCGATCAGTGCGATCCCCAGCACCGGCAGGTGCAGGTAGGCGAACCCGACGAACCCGATGAGCAGCAGGTACCAGTAACGCGAGAGCTCCATCATGCCGAGCAGCAGCGCGAAGCCGACGGCCGGCAGCAGCGACCCGGCGAGCGTCATGCCCTGCACGAACCCGGCGGGAATGCTCGCGGTGATGTCCTTGACCAGCCCGCCGGACGCGGCGAGCGCGGCCAGGAACGTCGGGATCGCGCGCACCGCGGCCCACGGCACGAGGCTGACCCAGTGGATCATCGCCAGGCCGCGCGCGTTGCCGTCGGCGGCGTAGGAGTCGGCCCGGTGCACCAGCGCGGTGGTGATGATCTTGCCGACGGGGTCGAGCGCGGAGAGCAGGATCGCGGCCGGCAGCCCGACGCCGATGCCCACCGCGACCTGCGCGGACACGTCCCCGGCGGCGCCCGCGGCCAGCGCGGTGCCGACGATCGCGCCGGTCTGGTAGTCCGGGATCGTCGCGCCGCCGTAGGTGTAGACGCCGAGCGCGGCCAGCTCCAGCGTCGCGCCGATCAGCAGGCCGAGCAGCGGGTGCCCGGTGATCAGCCCGGCCACCGAGCCGGCGATGAGCGGGCGCTGGGCGTAGATGAGGAACGGGCCGAGCCCGTCGTAGGTGCAGTAGATCGCCCAGATGGTCAGGGCCAGCGCGACGAGCATGCGGGGCTAGAGCCCTTTCCGGTCGAGCAGCGGGACGAACTCGGCCGGCTTGTCCTGCGGCATCAGCTGCGTGACCAGCGGGACGCCGGTCGCGGCCAGCTTGCGGTAGGCGTCGGCTTCGTCGGCGGTGACGGCGATCGAGCGGGTGACCATGGCGTAGGCCGGGCCCGGCCGCGGCGCGACGTTGCCGACGTTGACGACGTCGGGCCGCAGCCCGCCCTCGACGAGGCGGAAGGCGTCTCCGGGGTCCTTCACGATGATCATGACGCCGGTCTCGGCGGGCGCGGTGAGCGTGTCGGCGACGGTGAAGACGTCGGTGGGCAGCCCGCGGGCGGCCTGCGGGAGCAGCATCCGCTGCAGGTCGTCGGCGGCGACGTCGTCGTTGCAGACGACCAGCCGCCGGATGCCCAGCCGCCGGGTCCACGCGACGGTGACCTGCCCGTGGATCAGCCGGTTGTCGATCCGGACGTGTGCCCCCGCCATGTTTCTCCTCCCGGACGGCAGGAAACATCCTTGGTCAGCCCCAGTAGCCGTGTCAACACTGGCTGTGACCGGTCTCTCGCCGACGGCTTCGCGCGGCCGACGGAAGGACCCCTCAGACCTTCCGTCGGCCCGCGAGCGCGAAGCCCCCTCTGGTACCCCGGACCCTCCCATAAAGGTATATACCAGTATGGACCGTCGTGATCGACTGTCAAGACCTGTACCGCTCAGCGGGCCGGAAAGATCATCGGCCGGTCGGCCGACCGAAATACGGCGAACGCCCTCCGTGAGCGATTCACTCCAGGCTGTCCGTTCTTGTCAGTGACAGCCGGCGGACCCCCTCCTATCATTCCCAGTGGTCTAGACCGCACTTCTCGCCCCCTGCCGCACCGGGAAAGGCGGAACTCCCCTCATGACCACCGGATCCTGGCGCCTCGCCGCGCTCGGCACCGCCCTCGTGTTCGCCACCGCGCTGGTCCCGTCGGCCGCCGCCTGCCGAACCCGCCGGGCGGCCTGGTGAAGGTCTGCCCCGGCGCGCAGCCATGGCAGGCGCGGGCCGACGGCACGCTGCTGAACCCGCAGTCGGGCAAGTGCCTCGACGCGACCGGGAACGTCTCGGCCGACGGCACCCGCCTGCAGATCCGGACCTGCGCGGCCACCGCGAACCAGCGGTGGGCGACACCCGCCTGACCAATTCGGAAATTCCCCGCAACCTGGCCGGGTCACCGTCGTTAACGCATCGTCGCATGAGGGAGGGAAGGCATGTCGGCCGTCACAGCGAACATCGTCCCGCTCCGGCACGCCCGGCCGGGCGTGGTGGCGTACGTGAAGAGCCCGGCCGACTGGTTCGTCGCGAACAGCGGCTGGATCCAGGGCAGCGACGGCGTCGTGCTCGTCGACACCTGCGGGACCGAGCAGGCGACGCTGGAGCTGCTGCGCGACGTCCGCAAGTACGCGGGTGAGCAGGAGCTCACGGTCGCCATCACGCACGCGCACGGCGAGCGCCACAACGGGCTCGGCGTCGCGCTGCGCGAAGGCGGGACGGCGCTGGCCGCGCCGGGCAGCGTCGAGGCCGTGAAGGCCGGACCGCAGACGTACGGCAACGTCTTCACCTACACGCGGTGGGGCGTGCTCGAGCCGCCGGAGCCGGACGCGGTCCGCCCGGTGCCCGGCTGGCGGCGCCTCGACCTCGGCGGCGCGGCGGCGGACGTCGTGGCGGTGCCCGGCGTCGCGCACACGGCGGGTGACCTGGTGGTGCACGAGCCGCGGTCGGGCACGCTGTTCACCGGCGACTTGGTCTTCGTCGGCAGCACGCCGATGGCGGTGCACGGCTCGGTCCCGGGCTGGCTCGAAGCGCTCGACTGGCTCCAGGACACGTTCCGCCCCCGCACGGTGGTCCCCGGCCACGGCCCGGTGGCGACGCCGGGCCACACGGCGGTGCACGGCATGCGCGTCTACCTCGAGTGGCTCCTGGAGGTGACGGGCCGCCAGTCCGACTTCACGAAGCTGGCGCAGCAGGCGGCCCTGCGCTGGCCGACGTGGCGCAACCCGGAGCGTCACATCGGCAACCTGATGCGCGCGTACGCCGACCAGCACCACCGCAAGCTGGACGTCGACCTGGCGATCGACGCGGTCCTGGCCGCGGCGGGCGGCCGGATCGACCTGGACTACCTGCTGGACGGCGAACCGGTGCGGCGGATTTCCTAGGAACCCGCGCCACCCACGCTTTCCAGCAGCTTCCGCAGCGTTCCGGCCAACTCCTCACGCTCCTCGGCGCCGAGCGTCGCCAGGATCCGGTGTTCGGTCTCGACGTGGTCCGGCAGGGCCCGGTCGATCAGCTCGCCGCCCGCCTCCGTCAGCCGCACGCGGACCCCGCGGCCGTCCGTTTCGTTCGGGGTGCGCTCGACCAGGCCGCGGGCCTCCATCTTGTCGAGGCGCTGGGTGATCGCCCCCGACGTCACCATCGCCGAACGCATCAGCTCCGTCGGGGTCAGGCGGTACGGCGGGCCGCTGCGGCGCAGGGTCGCGAGGACGTCGAAGGTCGCGCGGTCCAGGCCGTGGCGGGCGAACGTCCGGCGCAGCTCGGTGTCGACCAGCGCGGCCAGGCGGGACAGCCGGCCGATCACCGCCATCGGGGAGACGTCGAGGTCGGGGCGCTCGGCCTGCCACTGCTCCAGGACGCGGTCCACGTGGTCGGCCATCGGCCCAGCGTAGCCGAAACCTTAGCGATAAGTGAGTAGTGCCATTTACCTTAGCGCTGAGGTAATCTGTCTTAGTGCTCACCAAACTGCTCACCGCCCTCGCCCCGGCGATCTGGGGCACGACGTACCTCGTCACGACCGAGCTCCTGCCGCCCGACCGCCCGCTGCTCGCCGCGGTCGTCCGCGCCCTGCCCGCCGGGCTGCTGCTCGTCGCGCTCACCCGCCGCCTGCCGAAGGGCGACTGGTGGTGGCGTTCGCTCGTGCTCGGCACGCTGAACATCGGCGCCTTCCTCGCGCTGCTGTTCGTCGCCGCGTACCGGCTGCCCGGCGGTGTCGCCGCCACGCTCGGCGCACTGCAGCCGCTGCTCGTCGCGGGCCTGTCCACCGGCCTGCTCGGCGAACGCCTGACGCGGCGCGTCGTCCTCGCCGGCGTCGTGCTCAGCAAGCGCTGGACGTCCCCCGCGCCACTGCTGGCGACCACCGGCTGGCAGCTCGTCGCGGGCGGGCTCGTGCTCGTGCCGGTCGCGCTGGCCGTCGAAGGGCCGCCGCCCGCCGTCCTCACCGGCGCGAACCTCGCGGGCTACGGCTACCTCGCGCTGATCGGCGCCGCGCTCTCGTACACGTTGTGGTTCCGCGGGATCCGCGCGCTGTCCGCGACGCAGGTGACGTTCCTCGGGCTGCTGAGCCCGGTCGTCGCGACGCTGCTCGGCTGGCTCGTGCTCGGCCAGCGGCTGACGGCGTGGCAGCTGCTGGGCGCCGCGGTCGTGCTCACCGCCGTCGTCTTCGGGCAGCGCCGGGCGTTGGGCCGGACGGGGGCTGATAAGTATCAGCCTTTGACAACCGCTCACCGGGGCACCGACTCTGAAATGGTCTGAACAACTTGCGATCATCGGCCTCGACGAGGAGGCGCCCGTGCGCACGAGAACTCCCTTCCGGCGGCGGCTGGGGGTGCTGGCCGCGGCGGTCGCCGTCACCGCCGGCCTCACGACCGCCGTCGCCGACGCGGTCCCCGCCACGATCCCCTTGAAGATCACCAACAACTCCGGCCGCGGCGACCAGGTCTACCTCTACGACCTCGGCACCAACCTGGCCACGGGCCGGCAGGGCTGGGCCGACGCGAACGGCACGTTCCATGCGTGGCCCGGCGGCTCGGTGCCGCCGGTCCCGGCTCCGGACGCGTCGATCCCCGGCCCGGCCAACGGCCAGTCGATCACCATCCGGATCCCCAAGTTCTCCGGCCGAATCTACTTCTCCTACGGGCAGAAGCTCGTGTTCAAGCTCGCCACCGGCGGCCTGGTGCAGCCGGCGGTCCAGAACCCGTCCGACCCGAACGTGAACATCCTCTTCAACTGGTCGGAGTACACGCTCAACGACGGCGGCCTCTGGCTCAACAGCACGCAGGTCGACATGTTCTCGGCGCCGTACGCGGTCGGCGTGCAGCCGGTGGGCGGCACGACGAAGTCCACCGGACACCTGAAAGCGGGCGGGTACAACGGTTTCCTGAACGCGCTGCGCGGCCAGCCGGGCGGCTGGGCCAACCTGATCCGCACCCGGTCCGACGGAACGGTCCTGCGCGCACTCGCCCCGAGCCACGGCATCGAAGCCGGCGCACTGCCGTCGAACGTGTTGCAGGACTACATAAACCGCGTCTGGACGAAGTACAGCTCGTCGACGCTGACGGTGACACCGGTGGCCGACCAGCCGGGCGTGAAGTACTTCGGGCGGGTCTCGGGCAACGTCATGAACTTCACGAACACCTCCGGCGGCTTCGTGACGGCGTTCCAGAAACCCGACTCCGACAGCGTTTTCGGCTGTTACAAGAACCTCGACGCCCCGAACGACGTCCGCGGCCAGATCTCACGCACGCTCTGCGCGGGCTTCAACCGCTCGACGCTGCTGACGAACGCCAACCAGCCCGACACCAGTTCGGCGGGGTTCTACCTGGACAGCGTCACGAACCAGTACGCGCGCAAGATCCACGCGCAGATGGCGGACGGCAAGGCGTACGCGTTCGCCTTCGACGACGTGGGCCACTACGAATCGCTGGTCAACGACGGGAACCCGGGGACGGCTTACCTGACGTTGGATCCGTTCAACTAGGGAGCCGGGAAGCGAACCGGCCCCGGGGCCGCACGCCGGTCCCGGGGCCGGTTGCTTGGGCGGAGCGGGATACCCTGCCCTCCTTCGCCCCTGCGAGCCCGGAGCTTTTCTGTGGAGTGGTTAAAAGTCGTCCTCGACTTCATCGCCTCGCTCGCGTGGCCGGGCACGCTCGTCGTTTTCCTGCTCGTGTTCCGGCCGTCGATCCGCGCTCTGCTGAGCCGCCTCACCCGGGCCGAGGTCGCGGGCCAGAAGTTCGACTTCGGCGCCGAGCTCAAGGCCGCCGAAAGCAGCGCGGAAGCCGCGATCGACGCCACTCGCAACGGCAAGACGCCGAGCCCGCCCGCCGACGAGCGCGAAGAAGAACCGGCGGACGAAGAAGAATCCGAGCCGAAGGCGCACGTTGCCGGATCGCTGCTCGCCGGGGCGCAGCCCACCGGGCTGGTCATGCAGTCCTGGATCAGGATCGAAGCGGCGCTCGACGGCCTGTACCGGACGGTGTTCGGCGCCGACCGCGCGGCCAAACCGGCGACCGCCCAGCGCAAGGTGACCGATCTGGCCGACCACCTGCCGGCCGACGCGGTCGACAGCATCCAGCGCATGCGCCGGATGCGCAACGAGGTCGCGCACGGAAACGCCCAGGTCGACCTGGGCGGCGCCATCGCCTACGCCGAAAACGCCACCGCCGTCGTGGACCTGATCGACTACGTCACCCGCTCGACGCCGGCTTAGATGTGATGTCCGGGGACGTTGTCCCGAGTTGAGGTGACCCGGAACCTCATCACCCGCCGGAGGCCTTCGTGTCCCACCCTCACCCCACGCACCCGACTGCGACTCGCTCACCTGATCGTCGAACAGGGCTGGACCTGCACCCAAGCGCCGAAGATGTTCATGGTCGCCACCAAAACCGCCCGCAAATGGGCCGACCGCTACCGCGACGAAGGCCCGGCCGGGATGGCTGACCGCAGCTCACGCCCGCATCGCAGCCCGGTCCGCACCCCCGAGCACCTGGTCCGGGCGATCTTGCGGCTGCGGTGGCGTCAACGGCTGGGCCCGGTCCGGATCGCCGGCCGGCTCAACATCCCGGCTTCGACCGTGCACGCGGTCCTGGTGCGCTGCCGGATCAACCGGCTCACCCGCATCGACCGGGTCACCGGCGAGCCGCTGCGCCGCTACGAACACGACCATCCCGGCTCGTTGATCCACGTCGATGTCACCAAGTACGGCAACATTCCCGACGGCGGCGGGCACCGCTTCGTCGGACGGCAGCAAGGCGAGCGCAACAAACGCGCCACCGCGGGCCTGCCCCGCGGTGCCGACCGCAAGCCCCGTACCGATACCGCGTTCGTCCACACCGTCATCGACGACCATTCCCGCGTTGCCTACGCCGAAATCCACACCGACGAAACCGCCGCCACCTCGGTACTCCGCCGGGCGGTGGCCTGGTTCGCCACCCGCGAAACGCACCCGGCCCTACCGGCCACAAGCCAACGGCAAGATCGAACGCACCTAGAGCTTCACTCTGTCCGGCACCACCGGGGTGTCCCCCAGCCACGCACACCCCGGTTCCCCGGCGTACACCGGCACCGCCGTGCCGGTTTTCACGATGACCGCCGGTTGGCCGCAGGCGGCCACCTCCCACACCAGCAACGGCACGACGAGCGCAGTAATCCGCATCCGCATGATCGGCTCACCCCGTTTTTGAGTTCTCCACTCCCAACCGGGCACACGGCGGCCACCGCGCGCCGGTTCAGGGCGAACGGGTGTATTTCCCGGCCGTCTCGCGGATCGGTGAAAAGGGGGGAAATACGGCGAAGGAGTCCCCCGATGGCGTACAGGTCCGAAGGGCCGCTCTTGGTTAGGCTGAGCGGGTCAAGCGGAGGTGAAGTGGACACCACGACGCTGTTCGAAAAGGCCGCCGGCGGGGATCAGGCGGCTTGGGACGCCCTCGTCGACCAGTACGCGAGCCTGCTCTGGTCGATCGCCCGCGGCCACCGGCTTTCCGACGCCGATGCCGCCGACGTCGTCCAGACGACCTGGCTGAAGCTGGTCGAGAACTTCGGCCGGATCAAGGAGCCCGACCGGCTGGCCGGGTGGCTGGCCACCACCGCCCGGCACGAGTGCCTCCGCCAGATCCGCCGGGCCGACCGGGAACGCCCGGTCGACGACGAAACCTGGCAGTCCGAGCCCGCGCCGGGCCCGGGCGTCGACGCCGCGCTGTTGCTCGACGAGCGCGACGCGACGCTGTGGCGTGCGCTGGCGACGCTGTCCGAGCAGTGCCGTCGCCTGCTGCGGGTGCTCATGGCCACTCCCCCGCCTTCGTACGCGGAGGTGTCCGCCGCCCTCGACATGCCCGTCGGCAGCATCGGCCCGACGCGGCAGCGTTGCCTGGGCCGGCTGCGGGAGCGGGCCGGTCACGCCGGGCTCGGGACGGAGGACGGCGCGTGAACGACGACGAGCTGCTCGACCGGCTGCGCGCGGCCGCCGTCCAGGCCGACCCGGTGCCGGACCTCGTGCTGCGCCAGGCCCGCGCGGCGCTCGTCACCCGTGACCTCGACGCCGAGCTCGCCGGCCTCGCGTTCGACTCCGACCTGGCCGAGGCGGGCGCGGTCCGGGCGGACGGGGACGACGTCCGGCTGCTGTCGTTCGAGTCGCCGCGGGTGTCGCTGGAGCTGCAGGTGGAGTACGCCGACGGCCGGGTGGTCCTGCGCGGGCTGGTGACCGGCGCGGTCGGCGCCGCGGTGATCGAGGCGCCGGGTGAACGGCACGAGCAGCCGATCGACGAGGACGGCTGGTTCACCGCGACCGGCCTGCCCCGGGGCGCGACGCGGGTCCGGGTCACCGCGCCCGACGGCACCACGGTGACCACGGGCTGGGCCGGGCTCTGAGCACACGGCGGCCGAGCGCCGCCGCCGTCATCATGGAGCTGTGCGGATCACGGCCTGGTGGCGCGGTATCAGTCCACGGCGGCGCCTCCTGATGGGCGGGGTCGCCGTCGCGGCCGTGGTCGTGGTGGCCGCGACCGCCATCGCGACCTCCAGCGGCAGCGCGGCGCCCCGCAGCGGCACCCCGGACCAGGGCCGGCCGGGCCCGGTGCTGCTCGTCCCCGGGTACGGCGGCGGCCAGGGCGCGCTCAACGCCCTCGCCGAGCGGATCCGGCAGTCCACCGGCCGCACCGCCGAGGTGCTCACCCTGGCCGGCGACGGCACCGGTGACCTGGTCGAACAGGCCGCCGTCCTCGCCGACGCCGTCGAGCGGGCGTACGCGGGCGGAGCGCCGTCTGTCGACGTCGTCGGCTACTCCGCGGGTGGGGTCGTGGCGCGGCTGTGGGTCAGCCGGGACGGCGGTGACCACCAGGCCCGGCGGGTCGTCACGCTCGGCGCGCCGCTGCACGGCACCGGCCTGGCCGCCGCGGGCGGCGCGCTCGTCCCCGGCGCGTGCCCGACCGCCTGCGTCCAGCTGGCCCCGGGCAGCGCGCTGCTGCGGGAGCTCGACCGCGAGCCGATCCCGTCGACGCTGCCGTGGCTGTCGGTCTGGACCGAGCAGGACGAGACGGTCACCCCGCCGGAGTCGGCGCGGCTCGACGGCGCCGTCAACGTCTCGCTGCAGCAGATCTGCCCCGGGAACCAGGCCGCGCACGGCGACCTGCCGACCGATCCCGCCGTCACCGAGCTCGTCCTGCAGGCCCTCGGCACCAGCCCGCTCGAAGCTCCGTCGGACTGCGTCAGCTCGTGACGTCCTTCGTCGCGAAGTTCGCCCACGCCGCGCCGAAGAACACCACGATGTAACCGGCCTGCAGCAGCAGCCCGTGGTCGATGTTGCGCCACAGCACGGGATCCCGGAAGAAGTCGATCCACGACAGCCAGTAGTGCGTCGGCAGGTAGGGCTTCACGGACGCGGCCGCGTCCAGCGTCTCCAGCACCGAGCTCGTGATCAGCACGGCCAGCCCGCCCAGCGCGGCACCGAGTGCCGAGTCGGACACCGTGGACAGGAACACCGTGATCGCGGCGAACCCGAGCATCGACACCACGATGTAGCTCACCGCGCCGAGCAACCGCAGGCCGAGCGCGGACGAGCTGAGCGACTGCCCCGACAGCGACGTCACCCCGGTCGGCTGGCCGCCCGGCCCGGCGACCCCCGGGGTCCCGCCGGTGCCGAACAGGATCACGCCGAGCACCAGCGACGTCAGCACGACGATCACGATCGCCGCGGTCACGTACACCGCCAGCGCCACCATCTTCGCGCCCAGCAACCGGGTCCGGCCGACCGGCCGCACCAGCAGGTAGCGCAGGGTCCCGGTGGACGCCTCGCCGGCGATCGAGTCGCCCGCCGCCACCGCGACCGCGATCGGCAGGAACAGCGGCAGCACCAGCGCGAGCGCCGCGGCCGGGTACAGCGCGCCGTCGTTCACCACCGCCGAGAGGAACGCCCCGCCCTGCCCCGGCGGCGGCGCGAAGTCGGCCGTCGCCAGGAAGACCCCGACGATCGCGGGCAGCAGGCACAGCAGCAGCACGCTGAACCACACCCGCGGCCGCAGCACCAGCTTCCGCAGTTCGACCCCGATCACCCGGCCGCTCCGAACCGGTCCGAGCCCGGACCCGTCACGTCGAGGACGACCTGTTCGAGCGTCCGCTGTTCGGCGTGGATCGACGTCACGCGCACCCCCGCTTCGACGAGCAACGCGTTGAGCGCCGCCGGGTCGCCGTGCCGGATCACCAGGCGGTCGCCGTCGCGGGACTCGAGCTGGCCGTCGAGGACCGCCGCGGCCGCCGCCGGGTCCGGCGTGCCGACCAGCACCCGGCCGGTCGCCGCCCGCAGCGTCGCGAGGTCCTCCTCCAGCACGAGCCGGCCGCGGTCGACCACGCCGACGCGGGTGCACAGCTGCTCCACCTCGGCCAGCAGGTGGCTGGAGAGGAACACCGTCGTGCCGCCCGCGTTCAGCTCGACCAGCAGCTCCCGGATCTCCTTGATGCCCTGCGGGTCGAGGCCGTTGGTCGGCTCGTCCAGGATCAGCAGCCGCGGCCGCCGCAGCAGCGCGCCGGCGAGCCCGAGCCGCTGCCGCATGCCGAGCGAGTACGCCTTCACCGGCCGCTGGTCGACCCCGCCGAGGCCGACCTGCTCCAGCACCCCTTCGATCCGCTGCCGCCGGGTCCGCCGGGCGCCGCCGCGCCCGGCGGCGTCGAGCAGCGTCAGGTTGCGCCGCCCGGACAGGTGCGGGTACGCGGCCGGGCCCTCGACGAGCGCGCCGACCTGCGGCAGCACCTCGGCGACCCGCTTCGGCACCGGTTTCCCGAGCACCTCGATCTCGCCGCTGGTGGCGTAGACGAGCCCGAGCAGCATCCGGACCAGCGTCGTCTTGCCGGAGCCGTTGGGGCCGAGGAAGCCGTAGCGGTCGCCTTCGCGGACCTCCAGGTCGACCGCGTCGACGGCGACGGTCGCGCCGTAGCGCTTGGTCAAGCCGCGCGTGACGATCATCGGCCGCTCCGGCGCAGCCGGGACAGCTCGTCCGCGGCCGACCGCAGCACGTCCGCCGTCACCGACCCGGCCAGCAGGTACGACCGGCGCGAAACGGTCGAGCGGACGATCGCGAGCGACAGCGGGGTGATCGACAGCTGCACCACGGTCCCGCCGGGCAGCCTGACCTGCGTGCCACCGGCCTTCCCGGCGGCGTCGGCCGCCGCGATCGCCACGTTGCGCGGCACGGCGACCACCACGAAGGACGCCAGCCCGGCGCCGTAGAGCGCGGCGCCGACGATCCCGCCGAAGTCCGACGACGCGACGGACCGGCCGAGCAGCGTCCCGGGCAGCGGAACCTGGCTGAACGCGCCGAGCGTGTCCGAGATGTCCGGGGCGCTCGCCACGGTGAACCCGGAGCCGAGCACGGGCCGCGGGGCCTCGACGACCGGCGTCGTCTGCTCGAGCTGCTGGAACTCGCTGACCAGGATCGGCGCGTGCTGCCCGCGGGCGGTCACCTCGACCCGCACCGGCAGCCCGGTCACCGGGTCGGCCCAGACGTCCACCTGCCCGATCGTCGTGTCCGGGTCGGCGGGGGTGAGCCGCAGCCCGGACGCGGCGACGCCGGCGACGTTCCGCCCGGGCAGCGTGCTCACCGGGTCGTCCTTCGCCGCCTGGAAGATCCGCAGCGCGAGCGCGGGCGGCAGCAGGTCGGCGGCCCGCGGGAGCCGGACGGTCGGGTCGCCGATCAGCCTGGTCAGGGTGTTGTCGCCGTAGTCCCAGGTGTACTCGCCGTCGGGCAGCCGGTAGACGTCGTGCTCCCCGGCGGTGCCGAGGATGTCGACGCGGTAGCGGTCCGGGCCGGCGTACCACGCGCGCATCGGCGTCCGGCCGGAGAACAGCGCGGTGACCGGGGCGAGGTTCGGCAGCTCCGGCAGGGCCAGCGACCCGGCGCTTTCGGCGTAACCCTGGTAGGGCAGCCCACCGGAGGTCAGCACGAGAGCCCGCAGCCGCCCCGGGTCGACGGCGCCCCCGGCAGGGGAAAGCGCGGCAACGACGGACGGCACGGAAACGAGCACGGCGGCCACCACGGCGACGACCGCCCACCGGCGCCGCTTTTCGTGCCGCACCACCGAGGGCGTCATCCGGCATCACCTCTGCGTCCTTTGTACGCCATGGCACCGGCCCCGGCGCTACGGTCGAAGGGTGACGGCGCCCGTTCACGCTTCTGTCGCCCGGCCGGGCGCATCGCCAGGTCACGGCTCGGTCCGGAACACCACGGACCATGCCAACCCCCGGTTATCCTCACCGCAGCCGAAGAGGGAGAGGCGTGCGGTGACCGAAGAGCCCCGTAACCAAGCCGAGGAAATGATCGCCGAGGCCAAGAAAGCCCTCTGGGTGATGGTGGGCCTGCTGGCGGTGCTGTGGGCGGTCCAGATCGTCAACGCCCTCGACGGGTACGGCCTCAGCGGCCAGTTCGGCATCGAGGCACGCGACCCCACGTCGCTGCCGGAGATCTTCAGCGCGCCCTTCCTGCACCTCGGCTGGGACCACCTCGAAGCCAACTCCGGCCCGCTGTTCGTCTTCGGCTTCCTCGCGGCCTACCGCGGCGTGAAGAAGTGGCTGGGCGTGAGCCTGCTGATCGTCGTCGCGAGCGGGCTGGGCGTCTGGTTCGTCTCGCCGTCGACCTCGGTCACCGTCGGGGCGAGCGGCCTGGTGTTCGGCTACTTCGGCTACATCATCGTGCGCGGGCTGTTCGACCGGCACCCGATCGACATCGTGATCGGGCTGGTGATGGCGTTGTGCTTCGCCTACCAGTTCTCGTCGCTGCTGCCGGGCGACGAGCGGGTCAGCTGGCAGGGCCACATGTTCGGCTTCGTGGGCGGCATCGTCGGCGGCTGGGTCTTCCGCGACCGGCGGCCGAAGGCGGTCGCCGCCCCCGACGCGGCGACCACCCTGCTGCCCAAGGACCTCACCTAGGCGGTTCGAGCTCCGCGTCGACGACCACGCGGACGTAACGGCCGATGACCAGACGCGGCACGCGCATGCCGAGCGGCGCGCGGTCCAGCGTCCCCGTGGCGCGGAAGCCGTCGCCGGCCGGTTCGACGGTCAGCGTCAGCGGACACGACGTCCCACGCAGCGTCAGCTCGCCGTCGACCGCCCAGCCGGTGTCCGTGCGCCGGACACCGTTGGACGCGAACGTCATCGCCGGGCGCGCCTCGCTGTCGAGCAGGTTCGGCTTCCGCAGGTCGGCGTCGCGACGCGGGTTGCCGGTGTCGAGCGCGCCGAGGTCGAGCTCGGCCTGGACCGCGGTCACCTGGCCGCCGGTCACCTCGACGGTCCCGGTGCGGACCGGGATGGCGCCGCCCACGCGGTTGAAGCCGAAGTTGCGGACCTCGAACGCCGCCGTCGTCCGTCCACTTCGGACGGTCCAGGTCCCGGCGCGGAGCGCGGCCGCGGTGTGCGGGCTCATCGCGCACCCGCCGGGGCCGGCAGGGCCGCGTGCAGCACGCGGTGCAGGTCGACGCGGTCCGGGCCCGGCAGCAGCGCGGGGTCCTCACCCGGCAGCAGCTCGGTGGTCGAGATCGCCCGCTGCGTCGCCTCGATCGCCTCGATCGACGCCGCGAAGCCGACGACGACCAGCGCGCGGTCCTCGGCGATCAGGACGTAGGTCGCCCCGACCCCGTCGAGGTCGCGGACGGCGGGCCAGATCCGCTCACGGCCGGCACGCAGCTCGGCGGCCGACTGGTCGGCGCTGCGCGGACCGCCGAACCAGGTGATCTGGGCGACCGCGGCCGCGTCGGACACCGAGTGGACGTCGGCGACCCGGTAGACGCCGGTGTCGAGCCAGGTGGTCCCGGCGGGCCGCCGGGCCGCGGCTTCGGCGGCCGCCGCGGCGTCGGGCCAGAAGGCCACGACGGCGCCGGACAGCCCGCCGACCTGGGTGAGGGTGCAGGCGCCGAGCGCGCCTTGGGCGAGGTCCGCGCCCGGGTCGGTGCCCAGAGGCCCGAGCGGGACCCGGAACTGGTGGACGGTGGCGTGCATGACGTGCCCCTTTCCGCTGGTCATCGTGTGAGGACCACCTTCGGCGGCAACGGCGCCGCGAGCATCAGTGCCAGTACGGAGAACGGCACTGAACCCGGACACGCAGGGGATACTGCTCACGTGACGCGCAGCGAGCCGTTCGTCGGGCGGGCCGGTGCCGCGGCCGACCTGCGCGCGTGGCTCGCGGCGGCGGCCGGGGGCGCCGGTGCGCTGGTGCTCGTCGGCGGCCCGGCCGGGATCGGCAAGACCCGCCTGGTCGAGACGGTCACCGGCGCCACCGCCGTCTGGGGCCGCTGCGTCGACGACCCGGGCGCGCCGCCGCTGTGGCCGTGGCGGCGGGTGCTGCGGGCACTGCCGGAAGCCGGCGCCGAGGTCTCCCGCGCCCTCGCCGAGCTGGACGAGCACCGCGGCGCCGACCTGGTCGCGGCCCGGTTCCGGTTCGTCGCGCTGGCCGCCGACGCCCTGGTCGCCGCGGCCGAGCCGGCCGGCCTGGTCGTCGTCCTCGAAGACGTCCACTGGGCCGACGACGCTTCCCTGCGGCTGCTGCGGCACCTCGCGGGCGAGATCCGCCGGTCGCGGCTCGCCGTCGTCGCGACCCACCGGGACACCGAGTCGGCCGGCGCGCTCTTCGAAGCGCTGCCGGACCTGCTGGGCCGGCCGGGCACGGAAACCCTGCGCCTGGGCCCGCTCACCGAACCCGACGTCCGCGCGTACCTCGCCGAAGTCGGCCGGACCGGCGTCGACGTCCAAGACGCGCTGCGACGCTCCGGCGGCAACCCGCTCTACCTCAAGGCTGTCGCCCGGTCGTCGGCGACCGGCGGCGGGGAAGCCGAGCTGCGGCACCTCGTCCGCACCACGGTCTCCGGGCTCGACACGAACGCGCGGGAGCTGCTCGCCATCGCCTCGGTCGTCGGCGAGGAGGTCGACGCGCACGTCGTCGCCGAGGTCGCCGGGCAGCCGGTGGCCGACGTCGTCACCGCGCTCGACCGCGCCGTGCGCGCCGGGGTGCTGCTGCCCGCCGTCGCCGGGTCACGGCGGTTCGCTCACGCCGTCGTGCGCGACGGCATCTACGCCGATCTCGACCAGGGTGTCCGCGAAGACCTGCACGCCCGGACGGCGACGGCGCTGGAGCAGCGCCCCGATCCCGCGCTCGCCGGGGTGGTGGCGGGGCACTGGCTGCGGTCGGCGCCGACCCGGGACACGCTCACCCGCGCGGCGGACCGGGCCGAAGCCGCGGCGCGGGACGCCACCCGGTCGCTGGCCTTCACCGAAGCCGCCCGGTTCCTCGCGCTCGCCCTCGACTGCCGACGCCGGCTCGGCGGTGACCCGGCCGCCCTGCTCGTCGAGCTCGCGACCGCGGAGTACCGCGCGGGCCGGTTCGCGCGGAGCTTCGAGCACGCGCGCGAGGCCGCCGAACTGACGTCGGACCCGGCGCTGGTCGTCGCGGCGGCGCTGGTCGTGCGGGACACCTCCGCGCCCGACCTGCTGGCCGGGATGGCCGAGCTGACGGCGGCCGCGCTGACCGCGGCCGGCCCGGACGCGGACCCGGCGGTGCGGGCGAAGCTGCTCGCCCAGGCCGCCGCGGTCGCCGCCGACCACGGCAAGACCAGCGAGGCGGTCAAGACCGCCGACGAAGCACTGGCCCTCGCCGAGCTGTCCGGGGACGAAGAGGCGCGGATCGACGCCGTCCGAGCCCGGCTGAAGATCCGCCCGATGGAGCTGCCGCTGGCCGACCGGCTGCGGCTCGGCGCGCTCGCGGTGTCCCTCGGCGGCACCGGGCGGCCGCTGGTGGCGTTGTGGGGCCACAAGTGGCGGGTCGACGCGGCGTTCGAGGTCGGCACGATCCCGGTCGTGGACGACGAGCTCCGCGCGATTTCGGCGCTCGCGGCGTCAACCCGGCTGCCGCTCGTCCGCTGGCACGAGCTGCGGCTGCGGGCGTCGGTCGGCGCCTACCGCGGGGAGTTCGCCGACGCGCGCGAGCTGAACCGGCTCGCGGGGGAGCTCGCGACGGCGGAACTGGCCGAAGACCGCTCCACGATGGGACTGTCCTTCGCCTTCGCGCTCCAGCTGGCGCTGCTCGTCGGCGACCCGGCCGAGCTGCCCGAGGGGTACGAAGAGCTGCTCGCGATCGCGCCGCCGTTGCCGATCACGATCGTTTCGCGCCCGCTCTGCGCGCTGGTCGCCGGCCGGCGCGACGAGGCGCGGGCGGGGTACGACACCCTCCGGCCGCGGCTGCGCGACCCCGACTTCATCGGGCACTCACCGGGAATCGGACCGAACCTGCTGCCGCTGCTGGAGGAGTTCCGGGACCTCGAGACGGCGGAATGGCTCGCGAAGCAGCTGGCCGGCGAACCGCCGTTCGGCTCGGGCGGCGCGGGCACCTTCTGCGGCGACTGCTCCAGCAGCTCGGCCGCCCGGCTCGCCGCGCTCCTCGGCCGTCACGACGAAGCCGTGACGCTGTTCGAGGAGGCGATCGTGCTGGACGCGCGCCTCGGCGCCCGCCCGTACGTCGTCCACAACCGCGTCCGGCTGGCGGCGTCGCTGACGGCGCTGGGTGAGCCGGCGCGCGCGGAAACCCTGGCCCGGCAGGCGGCCGACGAGGCCCGGCGGCTCGGCATGCCCGGCTGGCTGCGCGACGCGACGGCGTTGCACGAAGGCGCCCGGAACGCGGCCGACCCGCTGACCGGGCGGGAGCGCGAGGTCGCGGTGCTGGTGGCCGCCGCGCTGAGCAACCGGCAGATCGCCCGCCGGCTGGTGCTTTCCGAGCGGACGGTCGAAAGCCATGTCCGCAGTGTGCTGGCCAAGCTGGGGCTGGCGAACCGGACCGAGGTCGCGGCCTGGGCGCACCGCCGCGGCCTCACGCCGGACTGAAGTCCAGCACGGCCCGCACGAACCGGTCCGGGTCGAAGTCCATCGCCTGGTGCGCCTGGCCGTGCAGCGGCACGACGCCGGCGCCGGGGATGCGCTCGGCCACCGCTTCGGCGGCGAGCCGCAGGTACTCTGGGCTTTCCGTGCCGGCGAGCAGCCGGACCGGGATCGTGATCCCGGCCGGCCGGTCGTCGAACACCATCGCCTCGACCACGGCCAGCTCACGCGGGATCGTCGGCGCCGCGGCGACCCGGGACGGCCAGGCCGGGGTCGCCCGCATCACCTCGACGTCGGCTGCGGAGAGCTGCAGCGTCTCCCGCAGGAAGATCTCGAAGATCTCTTCGGGACCGGTGGCCGCCGCCATGCGCTCACGCGCGTCCGGCCCGACCACGAACTCCCCGGCTTCGGCCGCGGCGGCTCGTAGGCCAGCAGCCGGCTGACCGCGCCGGTGAGCTGGACGGCTTCCAGCGCGCAGAGGGCGCCGTAGGAGTGCGCGATCAGGTAGACGTCTCCCCCGGCGGCCTCGGCGACGGCGGCGATGTCCTGCCCCTCGCGCCGGATGTCGTAGGCGCCGGCCTCGTCGCGGCTGAGGCCCCGGCCGCGGCGGTCGACGAGGTGCAGCCGAAACCTCCGGGCCGGCTGCTCGCGGACCGCCGTCCAGCGGTGGTGGTCGGCGCCGGTGCCGTGGACAAGAACCATCGGCGGACCGGATCGGCAACTCCCGCACAGCCGCTGTGAGGTCTCTGTGGATCCGGCTCCACACGCTGCCGGGACGCCGTCGTTGTGGTGCTCTGGAGGGGTGGCGATCAAGTACTGGCGGCCCGCGCTCGCGGCCGCGACGGGCGTGCTGGTGGTGACGGCCGGCCTCGTCCTGGGCACGAACACCACGGCCGACGACGCCTACGCCGCGGGCACGCCCGCTCCGGCCACTCCGGCCACTTCGCCCGCGCCGGCCGCGGTTGCGAAAACCGCCACCCCGGTCGGCGCGTTGTTCGCGGACGGGAGCCATTTCTGCACGGCGAGCGTCGTCCATTCAGGAACCGGTGATCTGGTGTTGACCGCGGCCCACTGCGTCAAGGACGGGATGGCTTTCGCGCCGGGATATCACGACGGCGTCGCGCCTTATGGAATGTGGACGGTCACCGACGTCGCCGTCGCTCCCGGATGGACGGCTTCGGCCGATCCCGACCTGGATTTTGCGTTCCTCACCGTTCAACAGCCCGGAAACCCGGCTTCGCTGGAAAGCCTCACCGGCGCGAACGTGCTCGGCACCGGCCGCGGGTTCACGCACCGCATCACCCTGACGGGCTACCCCGACACCACCGACAAACCGGTGGTCTGCCAAGGGGACACCACGCAGTCCGACACGTTCCAGCAACGCGTCGCCTGCCCCGGGTTCCCCGACGGCACCAGCGGCGGCCCGTGGGTGACCGACGGCGCGGTCGTCGGGGTCATCGGCGGTTACGAACTCGGCGGCGACACCCCGGACGTCTCCTACAGCGCCTACTTCGACGACGACATCGCGAAGCTGTACGCGTCCGTCAACGGCTGAAAACGCGAACCGGGCCCGTGTCCCTGGCGGAGGACACGGGCCCGGTTCACCTCTCGCGAACCCTCAGCAGGACACGATGAGCCCGGTGAACGCCGAGCACTTCTTCGAAGCGCTGTCGTTGGCGCTGGTGGGATCCGCCGGCGTGCTGGCCGTCCGCTGCACCGTAGTGACGTACGAGCCCATGGCGAGCAGGCCGCCGTTGAGGGAGAACTTGGCCGTGGCCGAAGCCCCGCTCGCCAGCGAAGCGACGTCGCAGTTCAGCGTCCGGGTGCTGCCCACGCGGGTGCAGCCGGTCGCGCTGCCGAACGACAGACCCGACGGATACGTTGCCACGACACGGATCCCGCCGGCCGCGGACGGGCCGTTGTTCGTCACGGTGAGCGTGTAGTCGAACCGCGCGTTCAGCCCGCCGTGCCCGACGGCGCCGAGGGCGACCTTGACGTCGGCGGCCGTGGTCGACTGGCCGATGGTGATCACCGGGCCGTCGGTGCTCGTGAAGGCGTAGTTGTCACCGACGAACTGGTGGCGCAGCGTGAACTGGCCCGGCGCCGCGGTTTCCTTGACCCGCAAGGTGAACGTGGCCGTCCTGGTCCCGCCCGGCTCGACGTTGCCGACCGGCGCGCGGTAGCTGCCGTCGTAGGTGTAGCAGTCCGCCGTCGTGTCGACGCACTCCACCAGGTCGGCGAGGTCGGTGAGCGGGGTCGGTCTCGCGGAGATCGCCGCTTTCCCGCCTTCGACCGCGTAATCGAGTTCGTTGTAAAGGGTTTCGGTGACCGTGAAGGTCTGGCCGGGCAGCACCGTGGTGGCGCTGACCTCGACCGAACTGGGAGGCGGCGCCGCCTCCGCGGCGGGCGCCACCGCGAGGAAAGCCGTGGCCATCGCGGCCACCGAGGACAGGATCGTGGTCCGTCGCCAGCTTCGTTGCATAGTCGTGATCTCGCTGTTCCGTCCGGGGAATGGCGCTCTGACAGATGTTCCGTTTGTCTCGTTGCACAGCCGACGTTGATCAGTCGTCGCGCTCCCGGAATTCGTTACCGCCATCCGGCGGTGCCGCGGAACCGCCGTCAGGACGGACGCCAGCGGCCGTTCATCTCACCCGGGCGCGGCGGCGGACCCGGCAGTTCTTCACCTTTTCCCGCGGCCAGGCCTTCGAGGAGCAGGGCGAGGTAGCGGCGCCGAAGCTGCGCGGTGCGCTCCGGGTCGTCGACGCGGATCGCCGCGCAGCACTCGAGGATCATGCCGAGGTCTTCGGTGACGGCGTCCGCGCGCAGCCGGCCGGATTCCCGCGCCCGCTCGAAGAGGCGCGCGGACAGCTTGCCGGCGTGGCGGGCGTCGTCGCCCATCTCGGCCGTCGGGGTGAACGTGCCGGCGAGGTGGACGGTCAGGGAGTGCACGTCGGCGTCGACGACCCGGCGGAGGAAGCCGGTCAGCGCCGTCCAGCCGTCCGGCTCCTCGGCGGCGCCCTCGGCTTCGGCGATGTACTTGCGGAGCCCGTCGTGGCAGAGCCGGCAGAGCAGGAACTCCTTGCTCGGGTACCGGCGGTAGAGCGCGCTGATCCCGACGCCCGCGCGCTCGGCGACGTGCGAGATCGGGGCCTTCGGGTCGACGAGGAAGACCTCGCGGGCGGCGTCGAGGATGACGACGTCGTTGCGGGCGGCCTGGCCGCGGCGGCCGGGCAGGGCTGTCTCGGGCATGTTCGGGAGATTACCACTGGAACGGATCGTTCCGCTCTGCTACAGTCGGAACGAAGCATTCCGTTCCAGTCCGAGGAGCTCATCATGACGGTCCCCGCCCTCCGCCCGTTCCGCGCCGAGGTCCCCCAGTCCGCTCTCGACGACCTGCGCGGCCGCCTCGAGCGCGCCCTCTGGCCGGACGACCTGCCCGCCGCGTACGGCGTGACGAACGAGCGGGTCCGCGCGCTGGCCGAGTACTGGCTGGAGAAGTTCGACTGGCGGGCCTTCGAGGCGCGGCTGAACGCGTACCCGCAGTTCGTCACGGAGATCGACGGCGAGACCATCCACTTCCTGCACGTCCGCTCGTCGCGGCCGGACGCGACGCCGCTGGTGCTGACGCACGGCTGGCCGGGGTCGGTGGCGGAGTACCTCGACGTGATCGGCCCGCTGACCGAGCCGGAGTCGGCCGAGGCGCCGGCGTTCCACCTGGTCGTCCCGTCGCTGCCGGGCTTCGGGTTCTCGGGCCCGACGAAGTCGGCGGGCTGGGACAAGTACCGCACGGCGGCGGCGTGGGCCGAGCTGATGAGCCGGCTGGGGTACGAGTCGTACGGCGCGGTCGGCAACGACGCGGGGTCGATGATCTCGCCCGAGCTCGGCCGGATCGCGCCGGAGAAGGTCGTCGGGGTGCACGTCACGCAGCTGTTCTCGTTCCCGTCGGGCGACCCGGCCGAGATGGCGGACCTGAGCGAGGCCGACCAGGCGGCGCTCGCGCACCTGCAGTGGTTCTACGAGAACATGTTCTCGTTCAACCAGCTGCACAGCCAGCAGCCGCACACGCTGGCGTTCGCACTGGCCGACTCGCCGCTGGGCCTGCTGGCGTGGAACGCGCAGCTGTTCGGCGAGCACCTGGACGCGGACTTCGTCCTGGCGAACGTGGCGCTGTACTGGCTGACGGGCACGGCGGGCTCGTCGATCCGCTTCTACTACGAGGACGCGCACACGGCGTCCCACCCGACGGAGCCGACCACGGTCCCGACGGCCCTGGCGATGTTCAAGGGCGACTTCCAGTCGATCCGCCGGTTCGCCGACCGCGACCACACGAACATCGTCAGCTGGAACGCGTACGAAGCCGGAGCGGGCTCGGCCGGCCCCCGAGACGCGGCGGGCCACTACGCGGCGCACGAGGCCCCGGAGATCCTGGTGGCGGACATCCGAGGGTTCTTCGCAAGCCTGAGCGCGCCGTCGTGGCCGCTGCTGGCGTCGGCCCACGCGGCCCTGCGCACAGCGGTGGCGGGGGTCCAGGACTGGACGGCGCCCACCCCGTGCGACGCGTGGAACGTGACCCAGGTCCTCCAGCACGCGGCAGGCGACCAGCTGGGCTACGCGGCATTCATCACGGGCTCGGGCGGCCCCGACTTCGACCCGTTCTCCCCGTCGGGCGCCCTCGATGTCTCGGCATCGGCGTTCCTGGAGCCGACTTTGACGGCGTCGGCAGCGGCCTTCGCAACGGTGTCACGGTCGGCGACGGAGGTCCCGACCCCGCTGCCCCAGGGAGCCCTCCCGGCCGAGGTGGCGGTAGGAGCGGCGGCATTGGACGCGGCGGTCCACGCATGGGACATCGCGGTGGCGACGGGCCAGGTTTCCCCGCTGACGGAGGCGATGGCGGCGGAGCTGTTGCCGGTGGCAAGGGAGCTGGCCGAGCCGCTGCGCGGCTTCGCCTACGCGGCGGCGTTGGAGGGCCCGGCTGAGGACAGCGCGGTCTCGACGCTGCTGCGGTACTTGGGCCGCAACCCCCAGTGGACGGCTTGAGGTCTGGTGTTTCGCTGGGGTCTTCCCCGTGGGTTCGCACCACTGGGCCACGGGGTTCCCCGCCGGGGTTCTCTCCCGTGGGTTCGTACCACCGGGCCCCCGGGGTTCCCCGCCGGGGTTCTCTCCCGTGGGTTCGTACCACCGGGCCCGCTCCCACCGGGTTCCTCGCCGGGGTTCCCTCCGCCAGTCTGCTCTGCCGGGCAAGCCCACGCGGGGCTCCCCGCCCGGGCGAGCCCTCCGGGTTGCGGCACCGGGCCTGCCCCGGCGGGGAGGCCGGGTGGAGCAAGCCCCCGCGGGCTCTCTCTGCCAGATTTCTCCGCCGGGCTTGCTTCGCCGGATCTCGCCCACGGAATTTCTCCACCGGGCTCTCCACTGGGACTTCTCCTCCGGATTCGTTCCACTGGGCCCGCCGACTCCGGGCCTGCACCACCCGGGTTGCCCACCGGGCCCTCCCCCGTCGGACTTGCCCCACCGGGACCTCCCACCTCAGAGTTGCCCCGCCGGGCTCGCCCCACCGGATCGCCCCACCGGGACCTCCCACCTCGGAGTTGCCCCACCGGATCGCCCCAGCGGGACCTCCCACCCCGGAGGTGCCCGCCGGGCTCGCCCCACCGGGACCTCCCACCCCGAGCTTGCCCACCGGAGCTGCCCAGCCCGGGCCACCCCGTAGGGATCTCACCGCCGAGGTTCCTCCCGTCGACCCTCTCCACCGGGGGTCTCTCCGCCGGGCTTGTTCCACCGGGCCTCACCGCCGACCCGGGACCTCTCCGGCGAAGTTCCTCCGCCAGGGTTCCTCCGCGAGGTTGTCCGCCGATAGTGCTTCACCGGCCCTCCTCCCCCTCGGGCTTCTCCGCCGTGGTCTCTCCGTCCGAGTCTTTCCACCGGGCCCTCCCGCCCTGGGGGCGCCCCACCGGGGTTGCCCGCCCAGGCCCCCCATTGGGCCCCCACCGGGGGTTGCCTCGCCCACGCTTGCCCACCGGGATCCCACCGCCCAATCCCTCCGCCGGGGAGCCGCGTTCGCGGCTCCCCGGCTCTCGCGATAGCCCCGACACTCGACCCACCAGCCCCAGCACAAATCCTCACCCACAGCGGCAACGCTCCACCGCCCTTGCACAACTTCCGCCAGCCCCCCGCCCCGCACGATCCACTGTGGACAACCCAAGACCGACGACTGGGTACGGTGTCCCGCATGACACGAAAGGCGGCCCCTCACCAACCAACCGCCCAGGAGCACCGATGACCGAACCGGCCTTCCTCGAGATCGCCTGGACCGACCCGGTCACCGCCTGCCGCGGTTACCTCGTGATCGACCGCCTGGTCCGCGGAGTCGCCAGCGGCGGCCTCCGGATGCGCCGCGGCTGCACGCTCTTCGAAGTCCGCGGCCTCGCCCGCGGCATGACCCTCAAAGAAGCCCTCAACTACGACCCCCACGGCCGCTACATCCCCCTCGGCGGCGCCAAGGGCGGCATCGACTTCGACCCCTACGACGACCGCGCCCGGGATGTGGTCGCGCGGTTCCTTCATGCCATGCGGCCGCTGATCGAGCGGTACTGGACCATGGGCGAAGACCTCGGCCTGCGCCAGGACGTCATCGACGGCATCATCACCGAAATCGGCCTGCTCAGCTCCGTCCAGGCCGTCTACCCGCTGCTCGAAGACCGCGAAGAAGCGACCGGACGGCTCGCCGACGCCTTCCGGATCGAGGTCGGCGGCCTGGGGCTCGACGAGCTGGTCGGCGGCCTAGGCGTCGCCCAAGCCACCCTAACCGGCCTCGAACAACTCGGCCTGAGCAACGAGAACCGGGTGGTCGTCCAGGGCTTCGGTTCGATGGGCGGGGCCACCGCCCGGTTCCTCGCCGAGGCCGGGCTGAAGGTCGTCGGGGTCTCGGACGTCCGTGGTGTCGTCACCAACCCCGCCGGCCTGGACGTCGAGAACCTGCTTCGGCACCGTGACCGCTTCGGCGGCATCGACCGCGACAACCTCAAGCCCGGTGACGAGCTGCTCCCGCCGGAAGCCTGGCTCGACGTCGAGGCCGAGGTGCTCGTGCCGGCCGCCATCTCTTACTGCGTCGACGCCGACAACCAGGCCAAGATCGGCGCGAAGCTCATCGTCGAGGCCGCGAACCTGCCCGTCACCGCGGAGGCCGAGGAGCTGCTCGACGCCCGGGGCATCCGGGTCGTGCCGGACTTCGTCGCCAACTCGGCGACCAACTCCTGGTGGTGGTGGACGCTCTTCGGGGACGTCGGAGCGGACGCCGACGAGGCCTTCGACAAGGTCCGGACCCGAATGAAAGACCTGGTCAGCGGCATGTTCGACCACGCCACTCGCGACCACGTCAGCCTCCGGGCCGCCGCCCTGCGGCTCTCGGAGCAGAACCTCGAAGCCATCCAGGACCGGTACGGGGAACGAACCGGCGACCGAGA
The DNA here is from genome assembly GCF_055583145.1 of Amycolatopsis sp. NPDC104819. Taxonomy (NCBI): domain Bacteria; kingdom Bacillati; phylum Actinomycetota; class Actinomycetes; order Pseudonocardiales; family Pseudonocardiaceae; genus Amycolatopsis; species Amycolatopsis sp. NPDC104819. The sequence goes on from NZ_JBVJON010000007.1 coordinate 476,063, forward strand.
TAGTTGAACGCTCTATGAAACTCGGCATCTACAGCTTCGGCGACCGCGCGCCGGACCCGCGCACCGGCGAGCAACCCAGCGTCGCCACCACCCTGGCCAACACCCTCGAACGCATCAAGCTCGCCGACGAGCTCGGCCTGTCCTTCTACGGCCTCGGCGAGCACCACCTCGACCAGTACGCGATCTCCAACCCGGGCACCGTGCTGGCCGCCGCCGCGAGCCTGACCAGCCGGATCACGCTCAGCTCCGCCGTCACCGTGCTGAGCACCGAGGACCCCGTCCGCGTCTACCAGCAGTTCACCACGCTCGACCAGCTCAGCCACGGCCGCGCCGAGCTGCTCGCCGGGCGCGGCTCGTTCACCGAGTCGTTCCCGCTCTTCGGCAACGACCTCGGCGACTACGACGAGCTGTTCGAAGAGAAGCTCGCCCTGCTGCTGCGCATCGACCGCGAAGACCCGCTGACCTGGTCCGGCAAGTTCCGGCCGCCGCTGGAGAACGCGCGGATCCTGCCCCGGCCCTACCACCGGCGGCTGCGCATCTCGATCGGCACCGGCGGCAACCCCGAGTCGTCGATCCGCGCGGGGCTGCTGGGCCTGCCGGTGGTGTACGCCGTGATCGGTGGACGTCCCGAGCGCTTCGCCCCGCTGGTCGACCTCTACCGCCAGGCGGGCGAAGCCGGCGAACACACCAAGGAAGACTTGCACGTCACCATGGGCGCCATCGGGTTCCTCGCCGAGAACTCCCAGGACGCGAAGGAGAAGTTCTACCCGTACTGGCTCGAAACGATGAAGTACGGCGCGAAGGCCCGCGGCTGGGCGGTCCCGACCCGCGCGGAGTACGACCAGTACACCGACGGCGCGCAGGCGCTGTTCGTCGGCAGCCCGCAGGAGATCGCCGACCGGCTGGTCACCGTCGGCAAGCTCACCGGCGCCGACCGGTACGCGCTGCAGATGGACTGGTCGGGCGTGCCGCACAAGGACGTCATGCGGGCCATCGAGCTGCTCGGCACCGAGGTGCTCCCGCTGGTGGAAAAGGAGTTCTAGACGTCGTTCGCGGCGATGTAGCCGAACGTCATCGCCGGGCCGATGGTCGAGCCGGCGCCGGCGTAGCTGTGGCCCATCACGGCCGCGCTCGCGTTGCCGGCCGCGTACAGGCCGGGGATCACCGAACCGTCCGGGCGCAGCACGCGCGCCCGGGCGTCCGTCCGCATGCCGCCCTTCGTGCCGAGGTCGCCGGGGACGATCTTGAACGCGTAGAACGGCGGCGCCCACAGCGGCGCCAGGCAGGAGTTGGGCAGCACCAACGGGTCCGTGTAGTAGTGGTCGTACGCACTCGCACCGCGCCGGTAGTCGCGGTCGGTTCCGGTCCAGGCGAAGCCGTTGAACCGGTCCACAGTGGACTTCAGCGCGGCCGCCGGCACGCCGATCTTCGCGCCCAGGTCCTGGATGCTCGACGCCTTGAAGACGGCGCCGGCCGCGTACCAGGCGTCCGGGAACGGCAGCAGTGGCAGGATGTCGCGGAACAGGTACTTGTTCCGGTAGTTCTGGTCGACGACCAGCCACGCCGGGATGTCGTTCTTGTCGTACATCGTGTGCACGACGTCGCTGTAGGGCGCGGCTTCGTTGACGAACCGCTGCCCGGCCTGGTTCACGATCAGGCCGCCGGGCAGAGTGCGCTCGGCGAGGCAGAAGTACGGGTCACCCGGGGTCGGGATCGCCGGGCCCCACCAGGCATCGTCCATCAGGTCGAGCGCCGCGCCCGCGCGCTGGCCGGCCCGGTGGCCGTCACCGGTGTTCTCCTTGGCCCCGACCGTCCAGTCGGTGCCGATCGGCTGCCGTTGGTACTGCGCGCGCATCGCGGCGTTGTGCTCGAAGCCGCCCGAGCCGACGATCACCCCGCGCCGGGCGCGCACGAGCCCCTGCGGCACCAGAACCCCGGTGACAGCGCCGTTTTCGACGTTCAGGTCGAGCAACGGCGTGTTCAGCCACACCGGCACGTTCGCCCGTTGCAGCCCGGCCCGCAGCCCCGCGGCCAGCGCCTGACCCATGGTGAGCGGCTTCTGCCCGGCGAGCGCGGCGGCCGTGCCGCGCGCGAGGCAGGTGGCGGCGACCGCGGCGCCCTTGGCGTTCACCGCGGCCAGGTTCAGCCACTTGTAGTCGGCGCTGAAGACGACCAGCCCGGGCGGCGCCGCGAGGTAAGCCGGGTTGAGGTTCGCCAGCTCGCCACCGAGCAGGTTGCCGTCGAACTGGTCGGGCTCGATGGACCGCCCGTTCGGCAGGCCGCCCGGCAGCTCCGGGTAGTAGTCGCTGTAGCCCTCCATCCAGCGGAAGCGCAGCGGGCTGTTCGCCATCACGGACGCGATCATCGCGGGGCCGTTGCGCAGGAAGGCTTCCTGGCGCGCGGCGGGGACGTCCGGGCCGACCACGGCGGCGAGGTACTGCGCGGCCTTCGCCGGGGTGTCCGGCACCCCGGCGGCGAGCAGCACCGGGTTGTTCGGGATCCAGATGCCGGCGCCGGAGCGGGCCGCGGAGCCGCCGAACGTGGGCGCCTTCTCGACCACGACGACGCTCAGCCCGCGGGCGGCCGCCGTCAGCGCCGCGGTCATCCCGGCCGCGCCCGAGCCGACGACCACGACGTCGTACTCGCCCAGCAGCGGCGCGGCGCCCGCGGACGGCGCCGCCGTGAGCCCGGACGTCACGGCGATGCCCACGCCCGCCGCGGTGCCGCGCAGGACCTGGCGGCGGGTCAGATCGGTTCCCATGGCGGACATCGTGTCGGCACCCCGGCAAAACTGGAACCTGTTCTACCCGCTTGGAGCAGCTCGGTAGGCCACTGGTCCGAACCCGTGACGCCGTTCGCCACGCAAGTTGACGCTTCCCTCATCTTTTGGATAACTTGAGCTCAGTCTCAAGTTCTCTCGAGGAGGTTCTCTTGTCCCCTGTGATCGCCGTCCTGGGCGTCGGGCCCGGGCTCGGCCTGTCGATCGCCCGCCGGTTCGGCCGCGAAGGCTTCACGGTGGCGCTGGTCTCGCGGTCCAGCTCGCGGCACGCGGCGTACCGCGAGTCGCTGTCCGGGATCACCACGCACACCTACGCGGCCGACGTCACCGACAAAACCCAGCTGGACGCGGTCCTCGACCGGATCAGGACGGACGCGGGCGAGCTCGACACCGTCTACTTCGGACCGGCCGACATGGCGGTCGGCGCTGCCATGGCGCCCCTGCCCGAAGCCGGCGTCGAGAACCTGCGGGTGCCGTTCGAGTCGATCGTGCTGCCCGCGGCGCAGCTCACCCAGGCCGTGCTGCCCCGGATGCTGGCACGCGGCGGCGGGTCGCTCCTGTTCGCCGGCGGCCTCAGCGGCAAGTACCCGATGCCGCTGCTCGGCAGCTTCGCCCCGGCCTCGGCGGCGCTGCGCATGTACGTCCTGACGCTCAACGAGGCCCTGCGCGAGACCGGCGTCTACGCGGGCGCGCTGACCATCGGCGGGCTCATCGAAGGCGGGGACATCCACCGGATGTTCCTCGAGCAGGACCAGGGTTTCGTCCCCGGCACCCTCGATCCCGACACGATCGCCGAGCGGGCCTGGACCCTGCACGTCGAACGTGACGAAGCCGAGGCGGAATTTGTCGGGGTCACCGCCTAACCTGGGGATCATGTTCACCCCGGGGGATCGTCACCTGCTCCGCGAAGCCCTCGTCGAGGCGGCCCGGTCCGACGAGCGGGTCACCGGCGCCGCGCTCACCGGCTCGGCCGCGCTCGACGCCGAGGACGAGTGGTCCGACATCGACCTCGCGTTCGCGGTCACCGGCGAGCCCGAGCCGGTGCTCGCGGACTTCACCACGCGGATGTACCGCGAACACGAGGCCGTGCACCACATGGACGTCGTGTTCGAGCGGACGGTGTTCCGCGTGTTCCTGCTGGCGAACACTTTGCAGGTCGACCTGGCGTTCTGGCCGGAAGCGGACTTCGGCGCGACCACGCCGAAGTTCCGGCTGCTGTTCGGGACCGCGCGGGACCGCCCGCAGTCGCCGCCGGCGGACCCGCGGCGGCTGGTCGACCTGGCCTGGCTGCACGCGTTGCACGCGCGGTCGAGCATCGAACGCGGCCGTGGCTGGCAGGCCGAGTACATGATCGGCCGCGTCCGGGAGCACACGCTGGCGCTGGCGTGCGTCCGCCACGGCTTGCCCGCGGTCGAGGGCCGCGGGCTCGACCGGCTCCCGGCCGAGGTCACCCGGCCGTTCGAGGCGACCCTCGTCCGCGGGCTCGACGATCTCCGCGGTCCTTTCGGGGCGGTCACGGAGCTCTTCATCGGCGAGATCGAGCTGGTCGACGTCGACCTGGCTCGTCGCTTGACGCCGCTGCTGCGCGAGCTTTCCTAAGCCAGGTAAGCAAGTTCCGGGTGCGCGGCGGCGTAGGCGGCCAGCAGCCGTCGCGCCACCGGCACCGAGCCGACCAGCGGGTGCAGGGCGAACGCCCGCAACGCCGCCTCGCGCGAACCCGTGGTCGCCGCTTCGATCGTCGCCCGCTCGACGGCCTTGACCGCGGTCACCAGGCCCAGCGCGTGGCCGGGCAGGGGCGCGGCGGCGAGCGGCCGGGCGCCGTTCGAGCCGACGACGCAGGGGACCTCGACCACGGCGTCCGATGGCAGGCCCGGGAGCGCGGATCCATTGCGGACGTTGAGGATCAGCGTGGTGCGTTCGCCGCGCGCGAGGGCGCGCATCAGCGCCAGCGCGACCTTTTCGTAGCCGCCGCCTTCGAGGTCGTCTCGCTCACCTTCGCGCGTCTCGGCCATGTACGTCGCTTCGCGCTCCAGGCGCGTGCGCTCCCACGACGTCAACGAAGGTTCGGCGTAGAACCCGCGTTGCTGCTCCAGCAACTGGGCGCCGCGCGACTCCGCGCCGCCTTCGCGGGCGAAGTAGTAATAGTGCAGGTATTCGTTCGGGAAGGCGCCGAGCACACGCAGCCAGTCCGCGCCGAAGAGCTTGCCCTCCTCGAACGACTCGCACGCGACCGTGTCGGCGAGCAGCCGGGGCAGGAAGTCCTCCCCGGCGACCCGGACCGCGCGCAGCCAGCCCAGGTGGTTGAGGCCCGCGTAGTCGAACTCCGCGGTCGCCGGGTCGATCCCGAGGGCGCGGGCGACCCGGCGGCACAGCCCGACCGGCGAGTCGCAGATGCCGATCACGCGGCCGCCGAGCTCCGCGGCCATCGCCTCGGTGACCATCCCGGCGGGGTTGGTGAAGTTGATGACCCACGCGCGGGGCGCGAGCTCCCGGATCGTCCGCGCGAGGGCGAGCGCGACCGGGACCGTCCGCAGCCCGTAGGCGATGCCGCCCGCGCCGACGGTTTCCTGGCCCAGCACGCCTTCCGCGTGCGCGATCCGCTCGTCGAGTCGCCGGCCGTGCAGCCCGCCGACCCGGACGGCCGAGAACACGAAGTCCACATCGGACAGTGCTTCGGCGAGGTCGGTGGTCGTGCGCACGCGCGGCGCGTCCGCCGCTCCGGCCGCCTGCTCGGCGAGCACCCGCTCGATGGCGGCGAGCCGTCCGGCGTCGACGTCGTGCAGGACCAGCTCGGTGACGTCACCGCCGGCCAGCAGCGCGCCGTGCACCAACGGCACGCGGAACCCGCCGCCACCGAGGATCGTGAGCCTCACCGCAGCACCTCGACGCCGGCCTCGCCCAGCGCCGCGCACGTCGGCCCGTCGGCTCCGGCGCTGGTGACGACCACGTCGAGCGCGTCCGGCCCGCAGACCTTGGCCAGGCCGGTGCCGGGGAACTTGCCCGCGTCGGCGAGCAGCACGACCCGGTCGGCGGCGGCGACCATCGCCCGTTTCACCGGCACCTCGACCACCGTCGAGTCCATCACCTGTCCGTCGTTGCGGACACCGCTCGCGCCAAGGAAAACCGTGTCGGCGTGCACCTGGCGCAGCGCGTCCTCGGTCAGGAATCCCACCATCGAGTGATAGCTGCGCCGCACAACACCGCCGAGCAGGACCAGCTGGACGTCGTCGGCGTCCTTCAGCTCCTCGTAGACGGCGAGGCTGCTGGTGATCACGGTGAGCGCGCGGTCGCGCAGGTGCCGCGCCAGCCGGTGCGCGGTCGTGCCGATGTCGAGGAGCACGGTCTCGCCGTCCCCGACCAGGCTCGCCGCGCGCCGGGCGACGGCGTCCTTCTCCTCGGCGCGCTCGGCGGCCACGCGGGCGAACGGCTCGTCGTCCTCGGCCGCCGCCATCGCCCCGCCGTAGACGCGGGTCAGGCGGCCTTCGCGGTCGAGCTGCACCAGGTCGCGCCGCACGGTGGCCGGGCTGACCCCGAGCCGCTCCGCGAGCGCGCCGACGGGCACCGGCCCGTCCGCGCGGAGGGCCCGCAGGATCAGCTCGTGGCGACGCTGGGGCAGCATCCGGCGACCATAGCAGTCAAACTCGCTCACCTCACGGGCGACTTTGAGCGGGTCTTGCGCATTTTGCGCATCTGAAGCACGCTCGTGCGCACCCATGCGCGATTCGTGGAGGCGCCCGTGACCGCTGAGCCCGCACCCGAGATCGACGTCTTCCTGTCCGGTCTGCTGTTCTTCGACCTGGTGTTCACCGGGCTCGAACAACCGCCGGCGCCGGGCACGGAGGTGTGGACGGGCGGCATGGGCTCGGGGCCGGGCGGCATCGCGAACTTCGCGGTGGCGCTGAGCCGGCTCGGCCTCCGGACGTCACTGGCGGCCGCGTTCGGCACCGACGTCTACGGGCGTTATTGCTGGGACGTGCTGGCCCGGCAGGAGCGCATCGATCTTTCGCGGTCACGGCAGTTCCCGGAGTGGCACTCCCCCGTGACGGTGTCGCTCGCCTACGCCGGCGACCGCGCGATGGTCACCCACGGCCACCCGCCGCCCGTGCCCGTCGCGGAGCTGGCCGGGTCCCCGCCGACGAGCCGGGCGACGGTCGCGCACATCGGGCTCGACACCGCCGAGTGGGTCCACGCGGCGCACCAGAACGGCAGCCTGGTGTTCGCCGACGTCGGCTGGGACCCGTCGGAGGCCTGGTCGCCGGCGTTGCTGGAGCAGCTGGCGTGCTGCCACGCGTTCCTGCCGAACGACGTCGAGGCGATGCGCTACACCCGCACCGGCACGCCCGAAGCGGCGTTGTCGGCCCTGGCTGAGCTGGTCCCGATCGCGGTGATCACCCGCGGCGGCGACGGAGTCCTGGCGGTGGACGGCATCACCGGCGAGACGGCGGCCGTCCCGGCCCTGCCGGTGGAGGTCCTCGACGCGACGGGCGCGGGCGACGTCTTCGGCGCGGGGTTCGTCGCGGCCACCCTGACGGGCTGGCCCCTGGCCGAGCGCCTGCGGTTCGCGTGCCTCACGGCCAGCCTGTCGGTCCAGCACTTCGGCGGCGCGCTGGCCGCGCCCGGCTGGCACGAGATAGCGGAGTGGCACGCACGCAACCGCCGTCCGGACTACGACTTCCTCGACGACGTCCTCCCAGCGGAGACCATCGCGGCGATCACCCGCCGAGGCCCGGTGACGCTGGGCTTCGGCGAGGACAACTGGCACTGATGCGCGCCCACCGCTACACGGCATCCGGCCTCCGGACCTCCCTACTGACGGTCCCCGGCGCGGTGGGCGCGGAAGCGGTCGGGCTCCGGCCGATCGGCGAGGTGATGGGCTGCGTCGTGACCCGCTCGGAGGACCTGACGTCAAGCATGCGCACCGGCTACGCGACGGCGCTGGACCGCCTTCGTACGGAGGCCAGATCTCTCGGCGCGGACGGCGTCCTGGCGATCAGCTGCACGGCAACCCACCCGCGCCGGACGATCCAGGAGTTCGTCGCCCTCGGCACGGCAGTCCGCGCGAGCCGTGGCCTGCGTCCGGAAGAGCCGTTCACGACGGGGTTGTCGGGTCCGGAGGTGGCGAAGCTCCTGCTGTCGGGTTGGGTCCCGGTGAGGTTGGCGATAGGTATCCACGGCGGCGAGGTGTACGACATCGCGATGACGGACCGCCCGGGTCGGGAGGCGGCGGCCCCGACGGAGCTGGTGACGAGGGTGAGGGCGGCGGCCCGCGAGGAGTTCGCGGCGGCGGTTCGGGTGTCCGGCGCGGATGGCGGGTTGGTGTCGTCGACAACGTTGCGAGCGTGGGCTCTGGGCCGGACGGGAGCGGCGGCAGTGGCGGGAGTGTTCGGCACGGCGATCGCCCGGTGCGGCGATGGTCGGGCGGGGGTTAGTGCGGTGGTGGCGGTGGATGGCGGACTGCCGGGCGGAGGGCGTTGACGAGGGGCGCTGCCGACTACGCGATCGCCTGTCGGTGTGGCGGCTCGCGGCCCAACCACCCGGTGCCTGCTGCCCTTGCGCGGCTCGGCGGCCGCCTGGCCGCGCGGCCGCCGAAAGTTCGCCGCTGCTGGCCAGCGGGCGAGCCGGTCGGCCGACACTCCTCACCGAGGGGACCTTCCGGACATACCCCGTCGATCACCCCTCACCCACCTCTTCCCCGCGCGGATCCGTGCCACGATGGGAGGTGAGCCCGGCGAAGGAGGTCCGAAGTGCCCGACTGGGACGGTCGTGTCCTGCCGCCCGTGGCGCGGGCGCGGGTCGAACGCTTTGCCTCCTCCGGGCTGAAGACCTCGCTGCTCACCGTGCCCGGCGCCGTCGGGGCCGAGGTTGCCGGCTTCACCGCCGTCGGCGAGGTCATGGGCTGTGTTGTGCAGCAGATCGGCTGGGCCGGGCCCGGCGCCTGGGCCGCCGACCAGGTCAAGCTGCTCTCGGGCATGCTGCGCCAGGGCTACAAGACCGCGCTCGACCGGCTCGTCCAGGAAGCAGCCGCGCTCGGCGCCGACGGTGTGCTCGGGATCGGGTTCACCATCACCTCGCTCGACGACGTCATGCAGGAGTTCGTCGCCCTCGGCACCGCCGTCCGCGCCGAAACGAAACAACGGCCGCGGCGGGTGTTCACCACCGGTCTGGCGGGCCAGGACGTCGGCAAGCTGATGCAGGCGGGCTGGGTCCCGGTGAGCGTCGCGATCGGGGTCGCCGGCCGCGCGGCGTTCGACTACAACATGCCGAACCAGACCGTCGCGTGGGCCGGGAACATCGAGGTCGACGCGCCCACGAAGGTCGTCACCGAAGCGCGTGCCGAGTTCGGCCGCGCGATCCGCGACTGCGGCGCCGACGGCGGCATCGTCTCCGCCATGACTCTGCAGTCCTGGCCGGTCCAGCAGGTCGCTGTCGCCGGCGTCGCGACCGTGACCGGCACCGCGATCGCCCAGTTCCACACCGGCGCCGCCGCGCCGACCGCCGCGCTCAAGATCCTGCCGTTGAACCGTTCCTGAGGAGGCTTCGTGACCACCGCGGATCCCGCCGCGCAGCACATCCCCGAGGATGCGATGCGCCGGCTCGCCGAGATGCGACCTGGTCAGAAGACCAGCCTGTTCACCTCGGACCTGAGCGTCAACGAGTTCCTCCTCGTGCGCGAAGCCGGGTTCCGGCCGCTGGGGCTCGTGCTCGGCTCGAGCATCTACCACGTCGGGTTCCAGATGGGACGGTGGAGCAAGAACCAGGAGCTCGACCGGCTTTCCCAGGCCATGTACCACGCCCGCGAGCTCGCGATGTCGCGCATGGAGGCGGAGGCGGACGTCCTCGGCGCGGACGGCATCGTCGCGGTCCGGCTCGAGATCGAGTTCAAGGAGTTCGGCAGCGACCTGGCCGAGTTCATCGCGGTCGGCACGGCGGTCAAGGCCGACGAACCGGGCGAATGGCGCAACAACACGGGGAAGCCGTTCACCTCCGACCTGTCCGGCCAGGACTTCTGGACGCTGGTGCAGGCGGGCTACGCGCCGCTCGGCATGGTGATGGGGACGTGCGTCTATCACATCGCGCACCAGCGGTTCCGGCAGATGATGGGGAACATCGGCCAGAACGTCGAGATCCCGCAGTACACCGAGGCGTTGTACGACGCGCGCGAGCTGGCGATGTCGCGCATGCAGACCGAGGCCGAGCAGCTCGAGGCGGAGGGCATCGTCGGGGTGCAGCTGCTGTCCCTGCCCCACCGGTGGGGCGGTCACACGACGGAGTTCTTCGCGATCGGCACCGCGGTGAAGCCGTTGCGCGCCGACCACCACATCGCCAAACCGCAGCTCGTCCTGCCCCTCACCGACTGATGGGCGCCGAGCTGGAGTTCCACCTGCTGATGGCGGCGCTGCGTTCGGACCGCGCGGACGTCGAGTCGTACCACCGCGTCCTGTCCGAGACATTGGGCGACGCGCTCCCGCCGGGGATGGTCGAGGTGTCCCGTCGCCGCACGTTCGCCGACCGCGTCGCGGGCCGCGCCGGGCAGGCGGTTTCGGTGCAGGTCACCACGCCGGACCGGGTGCTGGTGCTGAGCGCGGGCAAGCACGGCGGGGTCGACGCGGAGATCCGCCAGGTCGTGCGGGGCGTGGTGATCAGCCGCAAGGAAGCCGCGATCGACGACTGGCTCGAGGCGCTGGCCCAGGAGCTGACGACGCTGGCGTCGAAGGACGCGAAAGCACGGGATGCGCTGTCGCGGCTGCTGGGTGGCTGAGAAATCGTTGGCACTCAAGGGAAGTACCTCGGGGACCTGAATGTGTGCCCCCGATGTACAGCCTAGCTTAAGGGTACGACAAAACGGTGGTGCCGGAGCCGGCCGGGACGCATGGCCGGCCGGCTCCTCGGTGGGGCTTACCCCACTGACACCCGCAGGATCTTGTTGTGGCTGTTGTGCGGGGTGCTGTCCTTGTCACCGTCCACACTGGTCGCCAGCCACATCTGGCCGTCCGGGGCCGGCTCCACCGTGCGGAGCCTGCCGTACGTTCCGTTGAAGAACGTCTGGAAGTTCGTCAGCGAGCTGCCGCTGATCACCGCGCGGTAGAGCCGCGTGCCGCGTTGGCAGGCGACGTACAGCGCGTCGCGGATGATCGTGATGCCGCTGCACGAACCCTGCGCCACCGGGTACGTCTTCTTCGGCGCGATGAACCCGGCGGTGCCGCATGACCCCGAAGTCCCTTCGCACGACGGCCAGCCGTAGTTGCCGCCCTTCGTGATCAGGTTCGTCTCGTCCATGACGCTGTTGCCGAACTCCTGCTCCCACAACCGGCCCTGCGAGTCGAACGCCAGCCCCTGCACGTCGCGGTGCCCGTAGCTCCACACCGCGTTGTGGAACGGGTTGTCCGCCGGGATCGTGCCGTCCGGGTTGATCCGCAGCACCTTTCCGTTGAGGCTGCTGGTGTTCGACGCGTTGTCGCCGTTCTGCGCGTCACCTGTGCCGGCGAACAGGTACCGGCCGTCCGGGCTGAAGCGCAGCCGCCCGCCGTTGTGGAACTTGTTGCGCGCGATCCCCGTCACGAGGATCTGCTCGGTGCTCGTGGACAGCGAATCGGCGGCGGGGTCGTACTTGATCCGGACGATCCGGTTGTCGTTCGGCGAGGTGTGCATGATGTAGAGCCAGTGGTCGGAGGCGAACGACGCCGGGTTGATCTCCAGGCCGGTCAGGCCGCCTTCGCCGTCGGTGCTCTGGACGTTCGGCACGGTCCCGATCGTCTTCTTCGCGCCGGTCTTCGGGTTCAGGTGGACGATCGAGTGCGCGTCACGCTGGTTGTAGAGGATCGTGCCGTCCGGCAGGGTGACCAGGCCCCACACGACGTCGTCGTCGGTCCCGACCTGCGCCGCGCCGCACACACCCTGCGACGGCGAACAGGTCGACCCGGGGGTGGTGGTGACGTCCAAGATCGGCGTGCTGGGCTCGCTCAGGTTGCCGTTCCCGTCGAAGGCCCGCACCTGCAGGTGGTAGGCGGTGTTCGGGGTCAGCCCGCCGAGCGTGGTGCTCGCCGTGTCGGAGGTGCCGATCTGAGTGGCGGTGCCACCGACGACGTTGAAGATCCGGTAGCCGGTGACCCCGACTTCGTCGGTCGAAGCGGTCCACCCGAGCCCGATCGACGTGCTGTTGACCGCGGTCGTGTGCACGTTCCCCGGCACGGACGGCGGTGTGTGGTCATCCGACGGTGGCGTCTTCACGGCGAGCGTGCCACTGGCTTGCGACACGTTCCCGGCCGCGTCGCGCGCGTTGACGTAGAAGCCGTAGTTGCCGTTCGGGCTGAGGTTGCCGCAGGACGCGGTGAGCGCGCCGGTGGTGCTGGCGCAGAGCTGCCCGTCCCGATAGACGTCGTAACCCGCGACACCGTCGTTGTCGGTCGCCGCGGTCCACGCGATGGTCGCGCTGGTGGGCGTGACCCCGACGAGCGTCGGCGTGCCGGGCGGTGACGGCGGCACGACGTCGCCGGTCGAACCGTAAACGCCGAACTCCTGCAGCGAGTAGCCCTTCGACGCGTCGGTGCGGCAGCGTTTTGTGCCGTACACCCGCACGTAGCGGCCGGTGCCGTCGAGCGAGGTCAGGTCCTCCACTCCCCCCTTTCCGGTGGTGGTCGCGTAGATCCGTGTCCACGTGACGTGGTCGGCGGACGTGTCGATTTCGTAGGCGGTAGCGCAAGAGGCGTCCCACTGCAGCCGGACCCGGTTGACGTGCGCGGTCACGCCGAGGTCGACGTAGATCCACTGCGGATCCACACCGGCCGCGCTGGCCCAGCGGGTCGCCGAGTCGCCGTCGACGGCGTCCGGCGCCGGACAGCACCCACCCGCCGACGACGCCGTCACCGGCTTTCCCTGCGACAGCAAGGGATCGGCGGCTTGCGCCGGCCCCGCCACGCTGATCGTCCCGGCGACGAGCGCGGCCACCGCGGCCACGATCGTCCCCACCCGAATCCGTCCGGTCATCCCGTCCTCCACACAGCCGGCGCGGAGGATCGACCACTGCGAGGCCTCCGCGGAACACAGTCGTGCCGCCACGGCCCCGGTCTGCTGCTCGCGCGCCCGGGCCCGTCGGCGAACGACCCGTCGGCGCAGGCAGAGGCGGATGCCTGACGACGACGGCGGGGTTCTCCGGGACCGGGACCGACCTGGGCAGGGCGATCTCGTCAGAACCCTACGAGCGGAACGTCCGGCCGGTCAACCGGCGCCGGACCGGCGTCCCGCTCATCGGGTAGGGCCGTGAAACCGTTGAGGGAGAACGGATTTCAGTTCGGCACCACCCGCCCCAGGAAGCCCCGGATGTACCCGGCGATGGTGTCCAGGTGTGTCTCCAGTGCGAAGTGCCCCGCGTCGAGCAGGTGGATCTCGGCGTCGGGCAGATCACGGGCGTACGCGCGGGCGCCGTCGGCGATGAAGATCTCGTCGTTGCCGCCCCAGACCGCCAGCAGCGGGACCTGGCTGGCCCGGAAGTACTCGTGGAACTTCGGGTAGAGGCCGATGTTGTGGTGGTAGTCGGCGAGCAGCGCCATCTGGATCTCGGCGCCACCAGGCCGGTCGAGCAGGGCCTGGTCGTGGATCCAGACGTCCGGGCTGACCAGCTCCGGGTCGGGCGATCCGTCCAGGTACTGCGCCTTCGTCGCCTCGAGGGTGACCATGGCGCGCAGGTCCTCCTCGGTGAGCGTGCCGGCCGCGAGCCGCTGCGGGAGCCCGGCGCCCAGGCCCTCGACGTAGGCGTTGCCGTTCTGCGTGACGATCGCGGTGATCCGGTCCGGGTTCCAGGCCGCGACGCGCAGGCCGACCGGGGAGCCGAAGTCCTGGATGTAGAGCGCGAAGCGGGCGAGGCCGAGCTGGTCGAGCAGGGCCGTCGTGAGCTCGGCGAGCGCGTCGAAGGTGTAGGTGAACTCGTCGACCGACGGCGCGTCGGACGCGCCCGAGCCCAGGTAGTCGGGCGCGACGACGTGGTAGCGGTCGGCCAGCGCCGGGATCAGGTGCCGGTACATGTGCGAGCTGGTCGGGAAGCCGTGGAGCAGCACGATCGTGGGTGCGCCGGCGGGCCCGGCCTCCCGGTAGAACAGCCGGTGCCCGGCGACGGTGGCGTAGCGGTGATGCACGGTGACCATCGGTCTCTCCTCACGTCTCATGGATACTTTTTTATTTATCCATGAGACGAGGTAGGCTGTCAACGGGTCGGGGAAACTGGACACTGGACTCGGGAGGCGAACGTGGTCACTGCAGCACCCGGCGAGGAGCGCTCGCCGGCCCTGGCGCTGGTCAACACCCGGCGACTCAACGCCGGCGAGGAGGTCGACGACCTCGCCGAGCCCCGCGAGGCCACCACGTGGTTGCGCCGGCACGAACTCCCGGCAGCGACCGTCGGCGCCGACGACCTGAGCCGCTTGACCGGTCTCCGCGCCGCGGTCCGCGAACTGCTGGCGGCCTTGGCCGAGGACCGCTCACCGGACGCCGGTGCCCTTGAGACGGTGAATGCGGCAGCCCGCGCCGACCGGGCCGCACCCCAGCTCGCGTGGCCGGCCAGTCCCAGCCTCGAGTGGCACAGCGCCCACCCCGGCAGCGCCAACGAGGCCCTAGCCGCCCTCGCCCGCGACGCGATCAACGTGGTCAGCGGCGACCTCGGCCGGCTCGCGCGCCCGTGTGAAGCCCACGGCTGCGTGCGGTTCTTCTTCCGCGAGCACGCCCGCCGCCGCTGGTGCTCGACAACCTGCGGCGACCGGGTCCGCGCGGCCCGACACCAGCGATTGGTGGTCGAGCAGCGGGGGTCCTCCGCAGAGCGCTCTTGACCCGGCCCCGTTCGCTACGCCGAAGCCGCCAACGCAGCTCCTTCAACGACAGCGCGAGGACAGTTCGCTGCGCCCAGGCCGCCCCGCACGACTCCTTCGGCAAACCGCGAGCGCAGCTCACTCCGTCGTGAACACCGCCGAGCGGCTCACCTCCGCCCATTCGGCCACCTCGGCGCCGCGAGCGCGTTCCGACCGTTGCACGGCTTCGACCGCGTCCGCGCCGAGCAGCAGCCGGAGCGGCGGTTTGTCGAGGCGGACCAGGTCGGTGAGGATGTGGGCCGCCTTGGCCGGGTCGCCGGCCTGTTTGCCGTCGCTCGCGTCGCGTAGGCGGTGCATCTCCCCCACCGATGCGTCGTACTCCGGGCGGACCGTCGCGCGTTCCATCGAGGCGCCCTGCCAGTCCGTGCGGAACGCTCCCGGCTCGACGAGCGTGACCTTGACGCCGAACGGTTTCACCTCCGCGTTGAGCACCTCGGAGAACCCCTCCACGGCGAACTTGGCGGCCTGGTAGGCACCCAGCCCCGGTGAGCCGCCGACCCGGCCGCCGACCGACGAGAACTGCAGGAAGTGCCCCGAGCCCTGCTCGCGGAACACCGGCAGGGCCGCCCGGGTGACGTTGACAACGCCGAAGAAGTTCGCCTCGACCTGCGCCCGGAAGTCGTCTTCCGCCATGTCTTCGATCGGCGCGCTGTTCGCGTACCCGGCGTTGTTGACCACGACGTCGAGCCCGCCGAACTCTCGCACCGCGAACGCGACCGCCTCGCGCGCGGCCGCGGGGTCCGTGACGTCCAGCGCGAACGCGCGGACCGCCTCCCCGTGCTCGGCCACGAGATCCTTCAGCTGCTCCGGGCGGCGCGCGGTCGCGACCACTCGGTCACCGGTCTCCAGCGCGACCCTGGCCAGCTCGCGCCCGAACCCGCGAGAGCTGCCGGTGATCAGCCACGTCCTGCTCATGATGTCCCTCTCCTCACTCTCCGGCCGGTCACAACCAACCGGTTGGTTATCTCCAGGAAACACTGGGCGGCCACGTTTGTCAACTAACCAGTCAGTTGGTACGGTGGTGACATGAGAGACGCGGCCGAGACCAAGAGGCGATTGCTGGCCGCCGCCACCGAGGAGTTCGCGGAACGGGGCATCGCGGGCGCCCGCGTAGACCGGATCGCGGCCGCCGCGGAGTGCAACAAGGCGATGATCTACACCTACTTCGGCAGCAAGGACAAGCTGTTCGACGCGGTGTTCGGCGAGTCGGTCGCGCGGTTCGTCATCGACGTCCCGCTCGACGCCGGCAACCTGCCGGAGTACGCCGGCAAGCTCTTCGACCGGTACGAAGAGCGCCCGGACGCGCTACGGCTGGCGGTGTGGCACCGGCTGGAGCGGCCCGAAGGCAAGTGGGTCACGGAAATCGTGCTGGCCAACGAGATCCGGCTGGACGACCTGAAACGAGCACAGGACGACGGGAGGCTGACCAAGCACTACACACCCATGGAGCTGCTGGTGCTGATCCAGTCGGTCTCGACGGCGTGGACAACAACCAATTCGGAGCTCGGCGTCCGCACGGCGATCCCCCGCGACCAGCGGCGGGCGCTGGTGGTGGACGCAGTCAGGAGGCTGATCGCGGAGCAGTGACGAGCGGCGCCGAACTGGTCACCGAACCCCGACGGCAAAGCACAAGGCGGCCGCTGCCGGTGGCGAACGTCCGGCACCGACGAGGTGGCCGAGACCGGCACCGGAGACGCACCCGAGGCCTGGCGCCGGAAGCGGCCGAAAGCCCGAAACCGGCGACGCACTCGAAGCCCGGCGTCGGAAGCAGGCAACAAGCCCGAGCCGGTCGGCGAACCGGCGACGCACGGTTTGCCGACCGGCTCGGGAAGCTAGTCGACCAGGGCCCCGCAGCTGACATTGACAGTGGACGCGGTCATCGTGCGGGCGCGGTCCGAGGCGACGAACGCCGCCACCGCGCCGACGTCGGCCAGGGTGGCCGCTCGGCCGAGCATCGTCTTGCCCGTGATGTTCTGCTCGATCGCCTCGCGGCCCGAAAAGTCGCGCGAGAGCGTCTCCGGGATGCCGCCTGTCCGGAGCGTCACCGCACGAATCCCCCGCGGGCCCAGCTCGGCGGCGATCTGGCGGCGCATCGCTTCGAGCGCGTGGAACGCCACCTGCAAACCACCGACGGCGAACTCGCGCATGGGCTCGGCGTCTCCGCCGAACAGGAGGATCACCCCGGAACGCCTCTGCATCATGTGCCGGGCCGCCGCACGGGCGGTCAGGAACTGGGTGCGGACGGCCGTCAGCACCGGGCGTTCGTAGTCCGCGAGCGCCATGTCGACCAGCGGTATGCCCTGGACGTCGCCGTGGGTGATGAGATTGAACGAGATGTCGACGCCTCCTTGGGCGGCGACGGCGTCCGCGTGGGCGTCGACGGCCTGCTCGTCGAGGGCGTCGACCTCCGCCGTCTCGGCCGAGCCGCCCGCCGCGCGGATGCGCGAGGCGACTTCCTCCAGCCGGGTGCGCGTGCGGCCGGCGAGGAAGACCGTGGCGCCTTCCTCGGCGAATGCCGTGGCCACGGCCGTGCCGATCCGGCCCGCGCCGCCGTAGATGATCGCGTTCTTGCCGTCGAGCAGCGTCATGCGTCCCTCCGATGTCCGGGTTCCTTCACCCGTGCGTCGAACGGGACCCGGCCGGATCGACTGGGATCAGGCCGGACGCTCTCCCGACAGGATCGCGTGACCGTAAGACTCCTTGGCGGTCAGGTACTTCAGCGTCTCGGTGCTCGGCTCCCGCTGGACCAGCTGGCGCATCTCGGCCCGGATTCCTGCCACCTCGAGCGCGGAGATCTTGGTGGGGTTGTTCGTCAGCAGCTGGACGGCGGAAAGGCCGAGCTGCTTGAGCAGGGCGGCGGCGTCCGCATAGGACCGGCTGTCCGCCTTGTACCCCAAGGCCGAGTAGCTCGCGAACGTGTCCAGGTCCCTTTCCTGCGACAGCCGGTAGCCCTCCGCCTTCGCCAGCAGACCCGCGCCGCGGCCCTCCTGGTCCAGGTACACCAGCACCCCGCCGCGCCGGCGGATGATGCGTAGGGACTGCCTCAGCTGCCACCGGCAGTCGCAGTTCGTGGACTCGAACACCTCGCCGTACAGACAGCGGGAGTGGATCCTGACGAAGCAGCCGTCGGTGGGCTCGCCGTACACCGCCGCGCTCGGTGGGTTCATCCGCTCGGTCCCGTCCTGCAGGACGATCGCACGGAACGCCCGGCCGCTCGCCTCCAGTTCGTGAACCACTGATCCGGTCACGGGATCTCCAGACTCTGGTCGGTCTCGAGGGTGCGCTCGACCTCGTCGAGCCCCGGCATCGAGTCGGTGACCTCGTCGAGCGTCGGGTTCGTCGCCATCGCCGCGATCGCCCAGTGCAGGGCTTCCTCACGACTCCGGCCGGTACCCTCTTGAATGAGTTTTTGGATCAGCGCCGCGGAGAAGGCTTCCCGGACGCCCGGTGCATCGTCGAGCGGGACCGGCGGGCCCTCGATGTCTTGGGAGATCACGCTCGAGCGGATCTTACAACCGAAACTCTCGACGACACAGACCGCGCCCACCCCGAGTGCGAGCAGCTGCCTCGCCAGGTCGTCGACCGTCCGCGGAGTGTCCGGTTCGGACAGCAGCTTGCGGAGCTCACCCTCGCGTCCGACCAGGTAGTCGACGCCGCGCAGGAGCCGGTAGAGCTGCTGAGGCGCCTCGCGGGACGGCGAAGCCTGCAGCAGCACCAAAGGCTTCTTCGGCTGCCTGGCCGCGACCGCCAGCGCCCACTTGACCGTCTCCATCGGCGGCTCGAGCGTGATCAGCACCGCGTCCGCCGAGGCCATCGCCTCCCGCACGCGCGGGGCGCGAAGGTCCTCTCTGGACAGAGAGACTTCGAGACCGTTCATCCAGCCGAGGTACCGGGTCTGCCCGGTCTGGCCGACCAGCACCAGCGCCCGCGGGTTGGCGGCGCCGGAGGTCTCCCTGAGCAGCTGGGTGGACAGGCCCTCATGGCGCATGTAGTCCACCAGGTCCCGCGCCTGGGAGTCGCCGCCGATCGCGGCCACCAGCAGGGCTTCGAGCCCGAGGCGCCGCCCCGCGACGGCCAGGTTGAGCCCCTTGCCGCCGGGGTGCACGTCGAACGACCGGGCCTGGACGGCCTCGCCGATATCGGGCCATTCGTCGGACACGACCACGTGGTCGGTCATCGCGCCGCCCACGACCACGACGGTGCCCACCGTCTCCCCGGCCGGCTCTTCGACCGGCTCGACGTCGTGGACGCAGCGGTCGGCCAGCACGCCCAGCGTCCGGTTCTCGATCGAGCCGCGCAGGCTGCGGACCGTCGGAGCCGGGTAGTCGCTCGTGACGCCGAGAAGGTGGTGCAACGCGACCCATCCTTCGGCCAGCGCACGGCGACGTTCCCCCAGGTCGTCCGCGTACAGCTGCCCGAGCGCGGCGTGCGAGCCCACGCGCGCGCGGAGGACACCGAGCGCCAGTGCGGCGTCCGCGATCAGCAGGTCGGTGGGGTCGAGCGCGGCGACGGCGGTGGTCACCACGCGGACGATCGCCTCGCCCTCGGGCACCCCCGTCTCCCGGACGTGCCGGCGGACGACGGGCAGCTCGGCGAGCAGCCGGACGTCGACCTCGGTGGCGTCGAGGCGATCGACAGTGAGCCCGCTGCGCGTCCTCAGCTTGAGGAAGACGCTCCGGACGCCCTCGACGTTGGCGTCGTACCTCGCCATCGTCCCAGCCTACCCTTCCCTGTCACTTGCCCTTCTCCGGGCGGCACTTGCACGGCAGCACGCTCGGAAGTTACTCCATTCAGCCCGTTTGACAGCTGCGTTCGGCGACCGCGTGTCGGATGAAGGATGGCATCGCGACCCCGACCAGCGAAATCCTCCTCGATGTCATCGCATTGTCAATTGACATCGTTACTAGGCAAATGCCACGCTGAAGGCGCTCATGGACCCTCGGGAGGTCGTCATGCAGCCTCAGAACACCCAGCCGGCACGGAGAGCCCGGTCCGGTAAGACCCGTCTGGACCTGCGGAACGCGACAGCGTCCACCAAGCGTGCCACTCGGGTGTCATTTGCCGGGATGATCGTTTTCAGTGCCGTCGTCAGCGGGTGCGCGCTGCCGGCGCGGGCCGTGACCCCCAGCGGGGGCGACCGGGTCGTCGTGGTTGTCAGCGGGACGGCGAACGAGCCTCGGCCGGCCGTCACCGATGCCGTCCTCACCGTGCTCCGCGACGCCGCGAACAGCGGGAACGTCTCCCAGCAGGGCTCGGGCAAGAGCAGCGTCGTGCTGGTGTCGGCCGCGGACGGCGGGGACCGGCGGTCGGTCGTGCTCACGCCGCGGCGGGCCGACGGCTCGCTGGAACACGGGCTCTCCCGGCCGTCGCTGATCGAGCGGAACGTCGCCGGTGCCGTCGACGCCATCGGCGCCACCGCCGCCGGCAAGAGCGGGCTCGACCTGCTCGCCGGCGTCACCGACGCCGTCCGCGGGCTGCCCGCCGGGACGCTCGTGGTCGACAGCAGCGGGCTCAGCACCGGGGGCGCGTTCGACCTGCGTCAGGTCGGCTGGACGGCCGACCCCGCCGCCGTCGCCGCGCAGCTGGCCGCCGCCGGGCAGGTGCCGCGGCTGACCGGCTGGCGGGTGCTCTTCGCCGGGCTCGGTTCGGTGGCCGGCGTGCAGCCGCCGCTGCCTGCGCCGGCTCGCGACCGGCTGGCCGCGTACTGGCAGGCGATCTGCCGGGCGGCCGGGGCCGCGTCGTGCGACGTCGACCAGAGCCGGGTCCCGGCCGAGCCGTCGCGGGCCACCGTGGCGACGCCGGTCGTGCCGGTGCCCGGGGTGACGTCGGTGACCGGCCCGCGGGGCGAGGTCACCACCACGGTTTCGGACGCCGCGCTCGGCTTCGCCGGGGACTCCGCGGTGCTGTCCGAATCGGCCCGCGACCTCCTCCGGTCGCTCGCGGGCAGCATCACGGCCGGTCGCGGCAACGCGCCGGTCACCGTCCGCGGCTTCGCGGCCGATCCACCGGGGTCGACCGACGCGGGGCGGCGGGAACTGGCGGAACAGCGAGCGCGTGCCGTCGCCGGCGCGCTCACCGGGGCCGGGGTGACCCAGCGGGTCGACGCCACCGGCACCGGGACGCAGCCCGGGGTCACCGCGATGACCGGCGGGCGGTTCGACGAAGCGGCGGCGGCCCGGATGAGGCGGGTGGAGATCACGTACCAGGGCCCCGGCCCGAGCTCGTAGCCAGACCAGGAGGCAGTCATGACCAGCATCGACGAAACCCGAAACCTCCCCCTGCCGCAGCCGCGGCGCCGCGCGGAGACCCCGGCGGGCGACCTGCTGCAGGCCCGGATCCAGGAGCTGACCTACCGCGCCGCCCGCGCGATGGACGGCCACGTCGTCGGCCCGCACGGCCAGAACCTGACCGTCGGCGAGGCGCAGGCCCGCGCCGACCTGATCGACCGGCTCATCGGGCTCGAGCAGATGCGCGGGAGCCTGCGCCACCGGCGCGTCGGTCGGGTGACCCGGGTGCTGACGCTGCTCACGGTGACCGTCGTCGACCTGCCGATCATGCTGTGGCTGGCCAGTTCGGTGTTCAACGTCGACTGGAGCGACCCGCTCGGGCTGCCGCTGGCGATCAGCATCGTCATCTCGGTGCTGGCGACCGGCGGCGCGGCGACGGCGTTGCACCACCTCGGCCACAACCAGCGCCAGCACAAGAACGCCAAGCGGCAGCTGGACTGGCCGAAGCTGTCGGTCGGCTCGAAGCTGAGCCTGGTCACGGTCGGGCTGCTGGTCGGGCTGATGGGCGTGGTGATGTTCGTGCGCGTCTACACCGAGGGTGTGCTGTCGGGGATGAACGACCTGGCCGTGCTGATGGCGGTGCTGGTCGCGCTGGTCATGGTCGTTTCGGCGACGCTGGTGTTCTGGACGGCGTTCCGCGACGGCTCGCTCGAGCAGGACGACCTGCGCCACTACAGCGACTGCGTGCGGCCCTTCCTCGCGGCGAGACGCGAGTACGAGGACCAGGCGCACGAGCTGAGCTGCCAGTACGACCTGCTGCGCCGCCGCGGCGGGGACGAGTGACCTCGGGGGAGCCCGGGGACCCGGGCCGGCGGGCTGGGGCTGCCCGCCGGCCCGGGTGACGTCACGGGCGCGGAACGCCCATCGGGTTCGGCACCGGGACCAAGCCCGAGTCGATCACCGTCCGGCTCAGCGGGACCGCCAGCTCCAGCGTCCGCGCCAAATCCTCGCCCAGCTCCTCGACCGGCGCCGCCGCCAAGCGGTCCGTGTCCTCCTCGACGCGGCGGCGCAACGCCGCGCCCAAAGGCGTCAGAAGTCCCTCGGCGTCCAAAAGCCCGCGGCCGCGCAATCCCGCGATCGCCGCGTCCCACGCGAGATCCGACCACCCTCGGTGCGGCTGGACGTCCGCCCGGGTGATCACTCCGTCGCCGATGTGGGTGAGCGTTGTCTCCAGGCCCGTCAGGCCCGCGTGGACCGCCGACAGAACGTGGCCGTCGCCTCGATGCTCGCGCAGGATCGTTGCCGCCAGCCAGATGCGGCCCAGGGCGCTTGACGGCTTCGGGACCGACGCCCACGCTGCCGCCAGCGGGCGGCCGTCGAAGCGGCACGCCGAAACCGCTCGCTCGAGCAGGCCGGCCAGCTCCTCGTGGTCCGGTCCCACGGCCCGGCTCAGCGCGGCTTCCACCGCGTCGAGCCGGGACCGGAGAACCTGCTCCGGCGCGGCGAACGACCATGCGTCCGGCAGGGCGCGGGCCACCATCGCCGGGGCGAAGCCGAACAGCACTGACGTCGCCAGCGCCGGACCGATCGGGCCCAGCGGGGCCAGGCGGCCCGCGAAGTACCCCATCCAGTACCCGCGCAGGCCCGCTTCCTTCGCCGCTGCCGCCGTTTCGGGTGCGAAGTAGACCGCCGCGTGCAGCGGCTCCACCGCCGCCCAGAGCTCTCGCGCTGTCACGAACCCCAGGCTACCGGCAGCTCTCGCACCCCGTAGACCAGCGTGTTGTGCTTGTACGCCAACGACTCCCGCGGCACCGCCAGCCGCAGGTCCGGCACCCGGCGGAACAGCCGCGTCAACGCCTCCTGCAGCTCGACGCGCGCCAGCTGCTGGCCGATGCACTGGTGCGCGCCGAAGCCGAACGCCACGTGCGTGCGCGGCGATTCGCGGTGGAAGTCGAGCTTGTCCGCTCCCGGGAACAGCTCCTCGTCCCGGTTCGCCGAGTTGAGCGCCGCGACCAGCCACTCCCCCGCCTTGACCGACCGCGAACCCACCTGGACGTCGGAAGTCGCGTAGCGCAGCACGCCGAACTGGACCACCGACAGGTACCGCAGCAGCTCCTCGACCGCCCGCTCCGGCGCCGCCAGCACGACGTCGCGCTGCGACGGGTGTTCCAGCAGAACCAACGTGCTCAACGCGATCATGTTGGCCGTCGTCTCGTGGCCGGCCACCAGGAGGCTGAGGCCGAGCACCACCAGCTCCTCCATCGTGAGCGGGTCGCCGGACGCCTCACCGCGTGAGATCAGCCGGCTGAACAGGTCGTCCTGCGGGTTCCGCTGCTTCTCGGTGAACAGCTCCGCCAGGAACCCGGAAAGCTCGTCGTAGGCCTGTTTCCCCTCCTCGGGCGTGGCGTCGGTGCTGACGAGGAACCCGCTCTGCCGCTGGAACCGCGAGCGGTCCGCGTACGGGACGCCGAGCAGCTCGCAGATCACCAGCGACGGGATCGGCAACGCGAAGTCCCGCACGAGATCGGCTTCGCCGGGCCGGGCGAGCATCGTGTCCAGGTGGCTCTCCACCAGCTCCTGGACGTACTCGCGCATCGCCTCGACGCGCCGCACGGTGAACTCCGCGATCACCATCTTGCGGATGCGCGAGTGCTCCTTGCCGTCGAGCTGGATGATCGAGCCCGGGCTGACCTCCTCGTCGAGGTCGGCGTTCGGGTTCACGTGCACCGAAGACGCGCCGCGCGAGCTCATCGTGCGGTCGGCGAGCACCGCGCGGACGTCGCTGTAGCGCGTCACCAGCCAGGCGTCCATGCCGGCCGGGCAGCGCACCTGCGACGTCGGCGCGGCTTCCCGCAGCGCGGCGTAGTTCTCGGGCGGGTCGAACGGGCATCCGGCCGGTCGCGTCGTCGGGAGGGCCGGGGTTTCGGATGTCGCCGTCACGGCGGATCACACCTCTCTGCCGGTGGTCTGGACACTTCCACCATGGAGAGAACCGGGGCCGTCGTGGGACGTTCGACCCACTTCCGACCCGGATGGCCTAGCGGGCGCCGTACGCTCCGCCGTTCACGTGCACGACCTGACCGGTGATGTGCCCGGCTCCCGGCGATGCCAGGAACTGCACGGTTTCCGCGACTTCTTCCGGTTGCCCGGCGCGCTGGTCGAACGCGACGGCGACCCGCGCGTCGACCCACTCCTGGGTGACCGTGCCGTGGAAGAACTCCGTGTCGAGGGTGACGCCGGGCGCCACGACGTTGGCGCTGCCCCCGGCCGGGCCGAGCTGCCGCGCGAGGTCGGTGTTCCACGCCTCGATCGCCGCTTTCGCCGCGCCGTAGGAGCCTGAGCCCTGCTTCGCCGCGATGGAACCGAGAGTCACAACCCGCACGTTGTCCGCGAAGCGCGGCTTCAGGGCAGTAGTCACGAGAACGGCGGAGACGACGTTGGCTTCGAAGTTCGCGCGCCACGCGTCCGCCAGCCCGGCGAGGTCGCCCGGCGCCGGGGCCTCCCGGACCCGGTCGGTGTTGCCGCCGGCGTTGTTGACCAGCACGTCCACCCGCGCGGGCAGCTCCGCCAGCGCCCCCCGCACCGCCGCCGGGTCGCTCGCGTCGAAGGCCACCGCCCGCGCGCCGATCTTCTCCGCCGCGGCTTCGAGCACGTCCTTGCGCCGCCCGGTGACGGTCACCCGCTCGCCCGCCGCCGCGAACCGGGCGGCGATCGCCAGCCCGATGCCGGTGCCGCCCCCGGTGACCACGATTTCCCGCTGTTCGCTCATGACGCCATCTTCACCGAGGAAAGCGCTCCCCCGCACGGGTTTCCCGGCGACCGGAACACCAGCCGGGTTAGTTAGGAAACTTTACGAACAAGTCTTGACGGCGGGCCCCCGCGCGGCGAACCTGGACGCACGCCGCGTCCACCGTCCGCCCCACCCCCTCCCGGAGGCAGCATGACCCGGCGCGCGCTCGTGCTCGTCGTGACCCTGTTCCTCGCTCTGACCTCGGCGCTCTTCGGCGCCGGCCCGGCGAGCGCGGCCACCACGCAGCCGACCTTCCTCACCTTCTACGGCTGGTGGGACAACACCCCGCCCGGCGGCGACATCGCCTACCCGCAGATCCACGACACCGCGGGCGGCAAGGGCAGCTACGCCGACCCGATCACCTTCGCCACCAGCAGTGACGAGCTCAAGCCGGGCACCAAGGTCTGGGTGCCGCGGGTGAAGAAGTACTTCATCATGGAGGACGGCTGCGACGAGTGTTCCGACGACTGGAACAGCCAGGGCCCGAACGGCGGCCCCGGCCTGCGCCACATCGACCTCTGGCTCGGCGGCAAGGGCGGCAGCGCCTTCGACGCGATCGACTGCGAAGACGCGCTCACGCACTACAACGCGGACAACACGCCGGTCATGGAGCCGGTGGTCGTCGACCCGCCGTCGAGCGAGCCCTACGACGCGACGCCGATCTTCAACACCAGCACCGGTGAATGCTGGGGTGGCGCGCAGCCGAACACGACCGTCGGCCAATACAAGAACAACTC
Source organism: Amycolatopsis sp. NPDC104819 (assembly GCF_055583145.1). Classification (NCBI taxonomy): domain Bacteria; kingdom Bacillati; phylum Actinomycetota; class Actinomycetes; order Pseudonocardiales; family Pseudonocardiaceae; genus Amycolatopsis; species Amycolatopsis sp. NPDC104819. Next base: position 501,451 of record NZ_JBVJON010000007.1, read on the forward strand.
CACCGGCACCTGTCTCGAAGCCCCGAGCAGCGGGACGACGCTGAAAGTGGCCGCGTGCGCCGAAAGCGACGCCCAGCGGTTCACCTTCCACGGCGCGTTCCTGGTGATCAACGACAAGTGCGCGGGCATCTCCGGCAGCTCGATCGTGCTGCAGACCTGCACCGGCGGGCCCGCCCAGCAGTGGTCGATCAACCCCGACGGCACCATTTCGGACATCCAGACGAGCAAGAAGTGCTTCCGCGCCTCGGGCACGACGCTCACCGCGGGCAGCTGCTCCGGAACCCAGGCGCGCTGGACGTTCACCGCGGCCGGCGCCCCGAGCAGCTTCAGCGTGACGCCGTCGGCGGTTTCGGTCGCGCCGGGTGCGTCGGCGACGGCCACCGTCACCAGCACGGACGCCGTCCAGCTGTCCGCGAGCGGCGCGCCCGCGGGTGTCACCGTGTCCTTCTCGCCGACGTCGGTGCCGGCCGGTGGCACCTCGACCGTCACGGTCGCCGCCGCCGCGACCGCGAGCCCGGGATCGGCGACGATCACCGTCACCGGCGGGACGAAGACCGCTTCGCTCGGCGTCACGGTCACCGGCGGGGGCGGCGGCCAGGAAACCCTGCTCTCCCAGGGCAAAACGGCGACGGCGTCGTCGACCGAGTCGTCGTCCTACCCGGCGAGCGCGGCCTTCGACGGCAACCTGACGAGCACCCGCTGGGCTTCGAAGGAAGGTTCCGCGAGCGAGTGGCTGCGCGTCGACCTCGGCGCCACGAAGACGGTTTCGCACGTCAAGCTGTCCTGGGAAGCCGCTTACGGCAAGGGTTACACCATCCAGACGTCGGCCGACAGCACGAACTGGACGACGATCTACACCACCACGACGGGCAACGGCGCCACCGACGACCTCACCGGCCTGGCCGGCACCGGCCGCTACGTGCGGATGAACGGCGTCACGCGCGGGACGTCGTACGGCTACTCGCTGTACGAGATGCAGGTGTACGGCACGGCCTGAGTTGCCGGATCGGCAACACGATTTGCCTCCTCGGTGACGTTCTCCGCATGCTGGGGACGTCACCGAGGAGGAACCATGCCGCACGAGGGCCCCATGATCGTCGAAGACATGCTCAAGCAGGACTTCTGGGAAGCGATGTACCAGCGCGACGAGCACCGGATCTGGAGCGGGAACGTCAACGCGAACCTGCGCGCCGAGGTCGAGGGACTGACCCCCGGGCACGCCCTCGACCTGGGCAGCGGCGAAGGCGGCGACGCGATCTGGCTTGCGAAGCACGGCTGGACGGTCGACGGCGCCGACATCTCGACCATCGCGCTCGCCCGCGCCGAAGAGGCTGCGAAAGAAGCCGGCGTGACCGTCCGCTGGCTCCACAAGAACATCCTGGAGTGGCGGCCGGAGGAGCAGTACGACCTGATCTCCGCGCAGTACATGCACCTGCCGCCGGACCTGCGCCGCGACGTCTTCACCGCGGCCGCGGCGGCGATCCGGCCGGGCGGTTCGCTGCTGGTCGTCGGGCACTCGCCGAAGGCCATGCGCGAGTTCGACGGCCAGACGCCGCCGATCGAGCTGTTCTTCGAGCCGGAGGAGATCACGAGCTACCTCGGCGACGCCTGGGAGTGGCTCGTCGAGACGTGCGAGACGCGCGGAGAGGGTCACCACACCGACGCCGTCTACCGCGCGAAGCGGCTCTGAAATGGAAGCAGGGCCCCTTCACGCGCCCTCGACGCGTGTGAAGGGGCCCTGCGGGCTTTTATCAGGCGAGCTCGAGGCCGTAGGCCTGCAGCTCGAGGGTGAGCGGGTAGAAGTAGCTGGTCACGGTGTCGCCGCCGGACAGCGTGCCGAGGCCCTTCGAACCGTCGTAAGCCGGGCCGCCCGAGTCACCGTGGTCGGTGTGCGCGGTGGTGCCGAACTCGTGGTTCAGGACGCCGACGTCGAAGTTGACCGACTCGTCGACCGAGGTGATCTCGCCGCTGCCGCCACCGGTGGTCGAGCCCTGCTTCTGCATCTGCTCGCCGACAGTCGGCTCCGCGGCGCTGGTGATCGCCTGGCCGGTGTTGATCTCGCCGGGGCCGGAGCCGTTCGGGCGGGTCAGCAGGCCGGAGTCGGCATCGGGGCAGTCGCTCTCGACGACCTGCGCGCCGGAGACGTCGCCGCCGGCCCAGGTGCCGCCGAGGTTGGTGCAGTGGCCCGCGGTGAGCAGGAACGGCTCGCCGCCGCGCGTCACGTTGAAGCCGAGCGAGCAGCGGCCCTGGTCGTTCTGGATCGCGTCGCCGTCGGCGATGTGCAGTTCCAGTTTGCCGGTGCGGTGCTCGACGCGGACGCTGTCGCCGTACTTCGCGGCGGCCGCGTTCACCTTGTCGGCGGTCTCCTTGCTGGCCGCGTCGTAGACCTTCACCACGACCTGGTTGGTCTTGGTGTCGATGCCCCACGCGGTCTGCGGGACGTTCTTGACCGCGTCCAGCTGGTTCTTGACGCCGGTGAGCGCGGCGAAGGTGTGCTTGACCTTCTTCGCGGTCAGGCCGGCGGCCTGCACCTTCTGCGCGGACGCGTCGTCGGTCACGGTGACGACGGCCTTGCCGTTCTCCAGGTAGATGCCACCGGAGGTGGCGCCGAGGGTGCTCGCCACCTGCGTGGCGTTGCTGACGGCGTTGGCCTGCATTTCGGAGAAGGCCAGTGGGGACGCAGTGGCGGCCGAAGCGCACACGCCGCTCGTGAGGGCGGCGGCCGACAAGACGGCGAAGGTCTTGAGGGCGGTCTTCCGGGGAGTCATCAACTTCCTCCAGTTTGCCGGTTCGAAGCCTGCGCCGGTCACTTTCGTTGCCGGGCAACCAACGCACCACCGACTAAGGTTGGTTAATAACCAGCAGATCCGGACATACCTCTCAAGTCAGACCCGAACGGCCTCGTGACGCTGCACCCTTCGGCGTAACACTCACCCCTTCGGCCAGCGAACGTGGTCCTCGTAGCCCGGGTTCTTCTTCAGATATCCGGCGATGAAGGGGCAGACCGGCACGATCGTCCGGCCCCGCGCGACGACGTCGTCCAGCGCGGCGGCGGCCAGGACCTTGCCGAGCCCCTGCCCGCCGAACGCGTCGTCGATCTCCGTGTGGGTGAACACCGTGAGATCCCCACGGAGGTCGTAGTAGGCGGAGCCCGCCAGCTTCTCGCCCACCCAGAGGTCGTAGCGGCTCTCGTCGGGGTTGTCGGCCACTCGGGTCCGGTCGGTCATCGGGTTCTCCTCGGTCGGGGTCGTCCCCCATCGTGCGACGGCGGACGGCCGGGTGCTGACCGGCCCGTGCACCCCGCTGGGCCGGCCGGGGGACGCCGTCGGCCCGTTCGTGTGCATCGCCGTTGTTCCTCTTGGCGGACACCAGCGCGGTTTGGTTGCCTCACGGGGTGCCTCAGCAGCCGTTCGTCCTCCCCGAGTTCTACATGCCGTACCCCGCCCGGCTGAACCCGCATCTCGAAGGCGCCCGCGCGCACAGCAAGGCGTGGGCGCGCGAGTTCGACATGATCGACGTCCCGCAGCACGGCAAGGTGATCTGGACCGAGCACGACCTCGACTCCCACGACTACGCGCTGCTCTGCGCCTACACGCACCCGGACGCCGGCGCCGACGAGCTCGACCTGATCACCGACTGGTACGTCTGGGTCTTCTACTTCGACGACCACTTCCTCGAGCTGTACAAGCGCACCGGCGACATCGAGAGCGCGCGCACGTACCTCGACCGGATCGACCTGTTCATGCCCGCCGAAGGCGAGATCACCGCGGCACCGGAGAATCCGGTCGAGCGCGGCCTGACCGACCTGTGGAACCGCACGATCCCGCACCGCACCGACGGCTGGCGGCGGCGGTTCGTCGAGAGCACGAAGGCGCTGCTCGAAGAATCGCTGTGGGAGCTCGCCAACATCAACGAAGGCCGGCTGGCCAACCCGATCGAGTACGTCGAGATGCGGCGGAAGGTCGGCGGCGCGCCGTGGTCGGCGAACCTGGTCGAGCACTCGGTGCACGCCGAGGTGCCGGACGAGATCGCCGCGTCGAGGCCGATGGAGGTCCTGCGCGACTGTTTCGCCGACAGCGTCCACCTGCGCAACGACCTGTTCTCCTACCAACGTGAGGTGCAGGACGAGGGCGAGCTGTCCAACGGCGTGCTCGTGTTCGAGAAGTTCCTCGGGCTGGCCACGCAGGAAGCGGCGGACGCCGTCAACAGCCTGATCACCTCGCGGCTGCACCAGTTCGAGCACACCGCGCTCACCGAGGTGCCGGGGCTGTTCGACGAGCACGGCGTCAACCTGGCGGCGCGCGCGGCGACGTTCGCCTACGTCAAGGGCCTGCAGGACTGGCAGTCCGGCGGGCACGAGTGGCACCTGCGCTCGAGCCGCTACATGAACGAGGGGGCACTGGCCGGCCGCGGCGGCCCGGAGCCGGGTGGCGCGTCCGGCATCGGGACGTCCGCGGCGCGCATCTTCACCTCGGTGCTCGCCACCGCGCCGCAACGGCTGCGCGCGTACGGGCACACGCCGTTCCGGGTGGTTTCGCCGCCGCGGCCGACGCTAAAGGCGCCGTTCCCGCTGCGGCTGAACCCGCACCTGGACGCGTGCCGGGTCCGCAACGTCGACTGGGCGCGGCGGACCGGGCTGCTCGACGGAGTCGTGTGGGACGAGCGGAAGCTGCGCGCGGCGGACCTGCCGCTGTGCGCGGCCGGCATCCACCCGGACGCGACGGCCGACGAGCTCGACGTCACCAGCGACTGGCTGACCTGGGGCACCTACGCCGACGACTACTACCCGCTGATGTTCGGCGCGACCCGCGACCTGGCGGCGGCGAAGGCGTGCAACCTGCGGCTGTCGGGGATCATGGCGGGCACGGCCACGCCGTCGACCCAGCTGGAAGCCGGGCTGGCCGACATCTGGGCGCGGACGACGGCGGAGCTGGATCCGGCGGCCCGGTCGGCGCTGCGGCGGTCGGTCGACACGATGACGTCGAGCTGGCTGTGGGAGCTGAAGAACCAGGCGGAGAACCGGATCGCCGACCCGATCGACTACGTCGAGATGCGGCGCCGGACGTTCGGCTCGGACCTCACGATGAGCCTGTCCCGGCTGTCCCACGGCCGCACGGTCCCGCCCGAGCTGTACCGGACGCGGCCGGTCCAGGCGATCGAGCACTCGGCGACGGACTACGCGTGCCTGCTCAACGACGTGTTCTCGTACCAGAAGGAGATCCAGTTCGAGGGCGAGCTCAACAACGGCGTCCTGGTGGTCCGGAACTTCCTGGACTGTTCGGAGGAGCGCGCGTTCGAAGTGGTGACGGACCTGATGTCGGCCCGCCTGGCGGAGTTCCGCCACGCGGCGTCGATCGAGCTGCCGGCGCTCTTCCGCGACTACGACGTGGCGCCGGAGGTGCAGGAGACGCTGCTGGCGTACGTCGAGGAGTTCCGCAGCTGGATGTCGGGGATTCTGTACTGGCACGAGAACGTGGGCCGCTACACGGAGACGGAGCTGAGGTACCACCCGGTCGGCGGGGCCGGGTTCGGCGGGCCGACGGGGATCGGGACGTCCTCACTGCGGATCTCGTCCCTGCTCCCGGCGGCGTCTGTGTGACCGAAGGGTCAACACGCGTGTTTGAGGGGGCGACTCGCGTGATTGGAGGGTCAACACGGCTTGCGGCAGGCAGCGGAGTGGAGTTGCCCCGGTGAGGCGGACACGGGGTTGTTAGGCAGCAGAGACTTGAGCGTAGTTGATGCGGGTGTCGGCCGGGGTGTTCTGGCCGACGGTGGAGTGCAGCCGGTGGTGGTTGTAGTAGCGCAGATAGCCGAACACGTCCTGGCGGGCCTGGGCCCGGGTCTGCCAGATGGTGGTGCCGATCTCGGTCTTCAACGTCGCGAAAAACGCTTCAGCCACGGCGTTGTCATAGCAGGACCCGACCCGCCCCACCGACGGGCGGATCTTGTGCTCGGCGAGCGCGGTCCGGAACTGGCCCGAGGTGTACTGAACACCGCGGTCGGAGTGAAACACCGCATCCGGCTCGATGAGACCGCGGGCGGCGGCGACGTCGATCGCGTCACAGACCAGGCTGGTGCGCATATGGTCGGCCATCGCATGCCCGACGACCTCCCGGGTGTGCAGGTCGATGACGGTGGCCAGGTAGAGCCAGCCGTCGAAGGTGGGCAGGCAGGTGATATCCCCGACCATGCGCAGGCCCGGGGCGGTGGCGGTGAAGTCACGGCGGATCAGATCACCCACCGGCGCGGTCGGGCCGGCCGCAGGCCGGGTCAACGTCCGGCGTTTGCGGCGGGTGATCCCGGCCAGGCCGTGCTCGCGCATCAGCCGCTCGACCCGCTTGTGGTTCACCGCGTGGCCGCGGCGGTGCAGCTCCGCGGTGATCCGCGGGACTCCGTAGGCGCCACGATGCTCGGCGTGGATCCCGGCTATCACCCTGGCCAGCTCGGCCTCGGCCTCCGCTCGTGCGGTCCGGGTGGCTTCGGAGGCGGCCCATTCGTGGAAGCCTTGCCGGCGCAGCCCGAGGACTCGGCATAGCCGCTGGACGCTGTAGGTGGTGCGGTGTTCGGAGATGAATCGGTAGCGGTAGGTCATCGATCCATCTCGCGCGCAAAATAGGCGGCTGCTTTGCGCAGGATCTCCTTCTCTTTCTGCAGCTCAGCGACCTGCTTCCGTAGCCGCGTCACCTCATCGGTCACCGCTGGATCTGCCACCGGCCCGGCGTCGGCGGCCTGAGTGGCGGTGTTCACCCACGAGCGCAGGGTCTCGTGGTTGACCCCGAGTTCGCGGGCGATCTGCCGTAGTGGACGGTCACTCGAGTTGACCAGCTCGACCGCGTCACGACGGAACTGCTCCGGATATTTCGACCTGCGAGACACCAGGACATCCTCCCTCCAGACCACTGTCTGGAATCAAGGTGTCCGGCCCCAGGGAGCAACCCCAGAGCCGTGTCGACCTCCCAATCACGCGTGTCGGCTTCCTAATCACGCGAGTCGGCTCTCTGATCACGCGGCCGCGGGTCACTGGGCAGCGTTGCTCGTGCCACTCCGCCGGGCATGGGGGCGGGTAGGAGGCGATACTCGACAGCGTGAGCGGCTTCAACCTGCGTTTCCTCGGCCATTCGACCGTCCGGCTCGAGCTCAGTGGCCGGGTTGTGCTGACCGATCCCGTGCTCACCGCGCGCGTCGGCGGGCTGAGCCGGGTTGTTCCCGTCCCGGCGGCGGAGAGCTATGCCGGGGTTGACCTCGTCCTGCTCTCCCACCTGCACGGTGACCACCTGCATCTGCCGTCGCTGCGGCTGCTGGGCACGGACACCCGGATCGTCGTCCCGCGCGGGGCCGGGGGCTGGCTCGCCAAAAAGGGCTTCGGCAACGTCGAGGAGATCGCGCCCGGGGAAACCCTCAGCGAAGGCGCGCTTGAGGTCACCGCCACCGAGGCCGTCCACTCCGGGCACCGGTGGGGGCCGCGGCTCACCCACGGTCCGCAGAGTCCCGCCATCGGGCACCTGATCCAGACCGGGAGCACCAAGATCTACAACGCCGGCGACACCGACCTCTTCGACGGGATGGCCGAGCTCGGCCCGGTCGACGTCGCGCTATTGCCCGTCTGGGGCTGGGGGCCGAACCTGGGGCCCGGGCACCTGAACCCCGCCCGGGCCGCTCGGGCCGCCGCCGTGCTCCAGGCCCGGGCCGCCGTTCCCGTGCACTGGGGCACGCTCGCCGTGCCCGGGTTGCGGCGGACCGCCAAGATGCGGCGGCTACTCGCCGACCCGCCACGCGTGTTCGCCGCCGAAGTGCAAGCCGCCGGAGGAGCCACCGAAGTGCTGTTCACCGAACCCGGCGCCGACGTCGTCCTCCCCGCTCCCACGGACCGCCCGTGAACTGGACCGACCCGGCCGCCATCGGGTATCCGGCCCTGTTCGGCGGGGTGCTGCTCGGCTCGATCATCCCGATCGTGCCCACCGGCGCGGTCGTCGGCGCCGCGGCCGCCGTCGCCACCACCACCGACCACCTGTCCCTGCCGCTGGTGATCGTCCTCGCCACGCTCGGCGCGTACGTCGGCGACGTCGTGACGTTCGGGATCCCGCGCCTGGGCAGCGAAGCCGCCTTCCGCTGGATCAGCCGGCGCCAGCCCGCCGAACGGCTCGAGAAGGCCCGCGACCAGTTCACCCGGCGCGGCTGGCAGATCGTCGTGGTCGGCCGGCTCGTCCCGGCCGGCCGGATCCCGGTGCTGCTCGCCGCCGCCGCCCTGAGCTACCCGTGGCGACGCCTGCTGCCCACCTCGCTCATCGCGTGTGTGCTCTGGGCGGTCGCCTACTCCTTGCTCGGCATCGTCAGCGGGGGCATCTTCGACTCACCGGTCATCGCGACGGTGCTGGCGACGGTCCTGGTCCTGCTCGTCACCGTCCTGCTGAACCTGATCGCGCGGTGGCGGCGCAAGGCCAAGGAGAAGACGGGAGAGCGAGTGTGACGGCGTCCGCCCCGAAGGGCCGGCTGCTGCGGGGCGGCCGGGTCGTCGCCCGCGTCCTGCTGGTGTGGGCCGCCGTGACCGGCGCGCTGCGCCTGCTCGACGTGCTGCTCTCCGGCTTCCGGATGACCCACTGGTGGCAGCCGACCGTCTGCGCGCTGCTGCTCGGCCTGCTCGCCGGGGTCGTCTGGCCGCTGGTCATGCGGATCGCCTACCCGCTGGCGTTCTTCACCTTCGGCCTCTTCGGGTTCCTGCTGCTGGGCGCCGGGACGCTCGCGGTGTTCCGGACCGTGCCGGGGGTCGAGATCGCGGACATCCGGACCGCGGTGATCGTCACCGTGGCGATGGCCGGGGTCGGCGCGCTGATCTCCAGCCTGCTCGCGATCGACGAGGACGAGATCTTCTTCCGCCGCGCGAACCGAAGGCGCCGCCGGCACGCCGCCGCGCCCGGTGAGGCCGACCAGCCGCCCGGGGTGCTGTTCCTGCAGATCGACGGCCTCGGGTACGACACCGTCCGCCGCGCGATCCGCGACGGCGACATGCCGACCTTCGCCGCCTGGCTCGCCGAAGACAGCCACACGCTCTCGCGCTGGCACACCGACTGGAGCTCCCAGACCGGCGCGAGCGTCTGCGGCATCCTGCACGGCTCCAACCACGACATCCTCGGCTTCCGCTGGTACGAAAAGGACCGCGACCACGTGATGGCGTGCGCCCACCCGGCCGACGCGGCCGAGATCGAACGGCGGCACTCCGACGGCCGCGGCCTGCTCTCCGGGGACGGCGCGAGCCGCGGCAACCTCTTCTCCGGCGACGCCGACCACGTCAGCCTCACCATGAGCTCGATCCCGGTCCTCGTGCCGAAAGGCCTGCGCCACCGTCAGCGCGACCGGCTCGGCGCGGGCTACTACGCCTACTTCGCGAACCCGATCAACGCGCTGCGGACGTTCATCGTCGCGCTCGCCGACGTCTTCCGCGAAATCAGCGCGTCGGTCCGCCAGCGCCGGGCCGGTGTTGTGCCGCGGATCCCGCGCGGCGGCTTGTACCCGCTGGCCCGGCCGGGCACCACGGTGATCGCGCGGGACGTCGTCGTGTCGGCGATCCTCGGCGACATGCTGGCCGGGCGGCCGGTCGTGTACGCGGACTTCCTCGGCTACGACGAGGTCGCGCACCACTCCGGCATCGAACGCTTCGACACGCTCGCCGTGCTGCGCTCGATCGACCAGCAGATCGCGCGGCTGCACCGGGCGAGCCGGCTCGCGCCGCGCCGCTACCACGTCGTGGCGCTGTCGGACCACGGCCAGACACAGGGGCAGGCGTTTTCGGAGCGGTTCGGCGAGACGATCGAGGCGTACGTCGGACGGCTGTGCGGCGGCGAGCCGTCGCCGTCCGCCGGGAAGCGGCGGCAGGCCGAGAGCTGGCAGATCAACGCCGCGCTGGCGGAGGCGACCAAGGGCGGCGGCCTGATCGCGCGCCGGCTGCGGGCCCGGGTGGAGGACGCGGAGTGCGCCGAAGACCGGCCGCGCACGACGTCCGGCTCGCCGGGCGCGGTCACCCGGGTGGCGCCGGGTGTGGTGGTGGTCGTGTCCGGCCACACCGCGATGATCTCGTTCACCGAGCACGAGGGCCGCGTCGAGCTCGAGACGATCGAGCGGGAGCACCCCGACCTGCTGCCGTCGCTGGTGGACCACCCCGGTGTCGGGTTCCTGCTGGTGCGCAGCCGCGAGTTCGGACCGGTGGTGCTGGGCCGCGACGGGCTGCACCGGCTCGCGACCGGCGTGGTCATCGGCGAAGACCCGCTGCCGCCGTACGGCCCGCACGCCGCGGACCTCGTCCGGCGGGTCGACACCTACCCGCACTGCGCGGACGTCATGATCAACAGCCGGTACGACCCGGACTCGGACCAGGCGTCGCCGTTCGAGACGCACGTCGGCTCGCACGGCGGTCTCGGCGGCCCGCAGCAGCACGGTTTTGTCGTGCACCCGCGCGGGCTCGCCCTGCCCGGTGACGTCGTCGGCGCGGAGGCGCTGCATCGTGTGTTCCGCGGCTGGCTGACCTACCTGGGCCAGCCCGAGCCCACCCCCGTGGAAACCCCGATCTCGGAGGTCGTTTCGTGAAGCTGACGGTCTACGGCGCGAGCTGGTGCCCGGACGTGAAGCGCAGCCGCGCGCTGCTCGACCGCGAAGGCGTCGAATACTCCTATGTGGACGTCGAGGCGGACGCGGCCGCCGAGCGCCGGGTGCGGGAGCTGCAGGACGGCGCGCGCAAGATCCCGACGATCGTCTGGGAGGACGGCAGCTTCCTGGTCGAGCCGTCCGACGCGGAGCTGAGCGAGCGGCTGTGAAACTGCTGCGAGAGCTGCCGCTCGGCACGCGGGTCGTGGTGCGCCACCGGATCGAGGGCGGGTTCACCGACGCGCTCGGCGACCTGGTGGCCCGCGACGAAACGACGTGCACGGTGGAGACCCGGCGTGGCCCGGTGGTGGTGGCGTTCGACGCCGTCACCCTGGCCAAGCCGGTGCCACCGCCACCCCGGCGGAAGTCGAAGTTCGACGAGCTGGTGGCCGAGGCCGACGCGGTGTCCGTCGACGGCTGGGACTTCTCCTGGCTCGACGGCCGCGCGACCGAAGCCCGGCCTTCCTGGGGTTACCAGCGCCTGCTCGGTGAACGCCTCGGGCGGGTCCACGCGGCGCTCGACCTGGAGACCGGCGGCGGCGAGGTGCTCGACGGCTGCCCGTCCCTGCCGCCGCTGATGGCGGCCACGGAGTCGTGGCCGCCGAACGTCGCCAAGGCGTCGGCCCGGCTGCGGCCGCGCGGAGTCGTCGTCGTGGCCACCGACGGCATTCCCTTCGGCGACAACGTTTTCGACCTGGTGTCCAGCCGCCACCCCGTCACCACGGACTGGACCGGGATAGCGCGGGTCCTGCGGTCCGGCGGAAGCTACTTCTCCCAGCAGGTCGGCCCGGCGAGCGTGTTCGAGCTGGTCGAGTTCTTCCTCGGCCCGCAGCCGCCGGAGGTCCGCAACGGCCGTCATCCCGACGACGCGGTGAAGAACGCCGAAGAAGCCGGCCTCGAGGTGGCCGACCTGCGGTCGGAGTCGCTGCGCACCGAGTTCTCCGACATCGGCGCGGTGGTCTACTTCCTGCGCAAGGTGATCTGGATGGTGCCGGGGTTCACCGTGGCGCAGTATCTCGACAAGCTGCGGGAGCTGCACGAGAAGATCGAGCGCGACGGCCCGTTCGTCGCGCACACGGCGCGGTTCCTCATCGAGGCCCGGAAGCCTTGACGATCGCCGTCTCGACGCCGTCCAGCAGCAGCTCCAGGCCCGCTTCGAACGACAGCCGGGCCTCCCGCTCCAGGTAGGGCTCGTCCGAAGCCTCGACCGGCGCGCTCATCCGCGCCACCGTCGGGAAGCGGGCCGTCAGGTCCGGGACGAGCTCGCCGAGCAGCGCCGAGCGCGCGGACCACCAGTCCTCTTCGGACTGTCCGGTCTCCCGCGCGGCCTGCCGGGACTCCGCCGCGGTCTGGACCGAGCCGCGGACGACGTTGAACAGCGCCGACACCACCCAGCGGACGCGGGACAGGGGCAGCCCGGTCGCGGCGAGGACCGACAGCAGTGTCTCCTGCACGTGGAACTCCCCCGGCCCGAGCACCGGGCGCGCCGGGGAGACCTGCAGCAGCCAGGGGTGGCGCAGGTGCAGGTCCCACAGCTCGTCCGCCAGCGCCAGCGCGGCGACGCGCCACCCCGAGGTCACCGGGTACGACGTCGGCAGCTCCCCCAGCGTCCGGTCGTACATGAGGTCGACCAGCTCGGTCTTGCCCGGCACGTACGTGTAGAGCGCCATCGCCGTGCGGCCGAGCCGCTCGCCGACCGTGCGCATCGACAGCGCCGGCATGCCCTCGGCGTCGGCGATGTCGATCGCGGCCGCGACGATCGCCTCGACGGACAGGCCCGGTTTAGGCCCCGGGCCGGTGCGCGGCGCGACCACGCGCGGCCCCCACAGCAGCTCCATGGACCGGCGGGCGTCGCCCTGACCCGCGAAGACGACCACCTTGCCGACTCCTTACACCCTAAAGTATTGTACGATCGAGAATCACTTTACAGCCTAAAGTATCAAGAAGGACAGCATGACCTCACCCAGGCGGGCCGCCGACACCCACGACGTGATCGAGGTCCGGGGGGCCCGGGAGAACAACCTGACCGGCGTCGACCTGGACATCCCGAAACGCCGGCTCACGGTGTTCACGGGCGTGTCCGGCTCCGGCAAGTCGTCCCTGGTCTTCGGCACCATCGCGGCCGAGTCCCAGCGGCTGATCAACGAGACCTACAGCGCGTTCCTCCAGTCGTTCATGCCCAGCCTGTCGCGGCCGGACGTCGACCTGCTGGAGAACCTCAGCGCGGCCATCGTCGTCGACCAGGAACGGATGGGCGCCAACTCGCGCTCCACGGTCGGCACCGCGACCGACGCCTACGCGATGCTGCGGATCGCCTTCTCGCGGCTCGGCGAACCGCACGTCGGCACGTCCGGCGCGTTCAGCTTCAACCTGCCCGAGGGCATGTGCCCGGCGTGCGAGGGCCTTGGCCGGGTGTCGGACCTCGACGTCCACGCCCTGCTCGACTTCGACCGCTCGCTGCACGACGGCGCGATCCAGGTCCCCGGCTTCACCCCGGACAACTGGTACGTGCAGACCTACCTCTCGTGCGGCTTCTTCGACCCGGACACCCCGATCCGCGACTTCACGCCGCAGCAGCTGGACGACCTGCTGCACAAGGGCCCGTGCAAGGTGAAGGTCGGCAAGACGAACATCACCTACGAGGGCCTCGCGGTGAAGGTCCGGCGGCTCTACCTGCAGAAGGACACCGAGTCGCTGCAGCCGCGGCTGCGCGCGTTCATCGAGAAGGCCGCGACCTTCAAGACGTGTGACGAGTGCGGCGGCGCCCGGCTGAACCGGGCCGCGCTGTCGGCCAAGATCGACGGCAAGAACATCGCCGACTGCGCCGCCCTGCAGATCAGCGACCTGGCCGAGTTCGTCCGGAGCCTCGACGCGCCGTCGATCCGGCCGCTGCTGGGCAACCTGCGTGACACGCTCGACTCGCTGGTCGAGATCGGCCTCGGCTACCTCTCCCTCGACCGCGAGTCCGCGACGCTCTCGGGCGGCGAGGCGCAGCGCGTGAAGATGGTGCGGCACCTGGGATCCAGCCTCACCGACGTCACGTACGTCTTCGACGAGCCGACCGTCGGGCTGCACCCGCACGACATCGAGCGGATGAACAACCTGCTCCTTTGCCTGCGGGACAAGGGGAACACGATCCTGGTCGTCGAGCACAAGCCGGAGACCATCCGGATCGCCGACCACGTCGTCGACCTCGGCCCCGGCGCGGGCACCGACGGCGGGCGGCTCTGCTACACCGGGAGCGTCGACGGCCTGCGCGCGTCCGGCACGCTCACCGGCCGCCACTTCGACCACCGCGTCACGCTGCGCTCCCGAGTACGCACGCCCACCGGACAGGTGAAGATCACCGGCGCGAAGCTGCACAACCTGCGTGACGTCAGCGTGGACGTCCCGCTCGGCCTGCTGACCGTGGTCACCGGCGTGGCGGGTTCCGGGAAGTCGTCGCTGATCCACGGCTCGCTGGCGGGCCGGGACGACGTCGTCGTGGTCGACCAGTCGGCGATCCGCGGCTCCCGGCGGTCCAACCCGGCGACCTACACCGGCCTGCTCGACCCGATCCGGACGGCGTTCGCCAAGGCCAACGGCGTCAAGGCGAGCCTGTTCAGCGCCAACTCCGAGGGTGCCTGCCCGCACTGCAAGGGCCTCGGCGTGATCTACACCGACCTGGCGATGATGGCCGGGGTCGCGTCGGTCTGCGAAGAGTGCGAGGGCAAGCGGTTCACGCCCAAGGTGCTGCTGTTCCAGTTGCGGGGCAAGAACATCAGCGAGGTGCTGGCGATGTCCGTGGCCGAGGCGCGCGAGTTCTTCCCGTCGGGCTCGGCGCGCACGGTGCTCGACCGGCTCGGTGACGTCGGCCTCGGCTACCTGACGCTCGGGCAGCCACTGACCACGCTGTCGGGCGGTGAGCGGCAGCGGCTCAAGCTGGCGATCCGGATGGCCGAGAAGGGCTCGACCTACATCCTCGACGAGCCGACGACCGGGCTGCACCTCGCCGACGTCGACCAGCTGCTGGCGCTGCTCGACCGGATCGTCGACGCGGGCAACACGGTGATCGTCATCGAGCACCACCAGGCCGTGATGGCCCACGCCGACTGGCTGATCGACCTCGGCCCCGGCGCCGGCCACGACGGCGGCCGCGTGGTGTTCGAAGGGACACCGGCCGCGCTCGTCGAGAACGCGTCCACGCTCACCGCCCGCCACCTGCGTGAATACCTGGGGAAGCCGTGAACCCGACCGGCCTGCTCGAAGTGGTGGCGGTGCGGCGGCCGACCCCGCGGACCGTGCGGATCACCTTCTCCGGTGCCGAGGAGTGGGAGTCGTGGCCGGACCAGCAGCTCAAGCTCCTGGTCCCGCCGCCGGGCCGCCCGGTGCGGCTGCCGTCCGCCGCCGACAACGACGTCATGCGCTGGTACCAGGCGTTCCTCGCGATCCCGGAGGACGAGCGCCCGGTGATGCGCAGCTACACCGGCCGCCGCAGAGCGGGGACTTCCCGCTGGCGGTGCACCCGCGGGCGGACCTGAAACTGGTCGAGGGCGCCACCTCGACGGTCGCCGTCGCGCCGCACGACGTCGTTTACGACGCCGAGCGCAAGCTTTGGTTCTGCGACATCACTTTCGCGGCTCCGCAGCCTTCGCCGTACACGCCGTTCGTGCGGCTGGCGCTGGCCCGCTACCAGCCGGTGTCGGTGCCCGACGTCGAGCTGTCCGCGGCGGTGCAGGCCCAGTTCGCGCAGCTGTCCCCCGACCGGATCGCGACGGCGGTGTTCACCTCGCCGACGTCGGTGCGGCTGACCGTCACCGGCCCGACGTACGCGCCGGTGACGGGGTCCGCGGCCGGGCTGAGCGCGCGGCTGCAGGTGGCCGACCCGGCGCTGAGCGGGAACGTCGCCTGGCAGGACAGCGGCTCCGCGGTCGTCCTGACGGCCACGAACACCGGCTGGACCGGCACGGTGACCTTGCCCGCGGCGCGCGGCAGCCGCCCGTTCCGCCTGGTGCTGACCGAGTCCGAGCTGCCGAACCAGGGCGGCGCGCGGCTCGTCTACGCCGACGCCCTCACCTTCTGAACCGTCCATTGTGGAGGATCTGATGAACCGCACCAGACTGCTGTGGGCGGCCGGCGCCGCGTCGGCCCTGCTGCTGGCCGGCGCGCTCCCGGCGGCCGCGGCGCCCCCGCCGGGCAAGCCGGGCTTCCGCGCGGCGGCCGCGGCCGCCACCTTCGGCAACGGCGTCTTCCGCGTCTCCGTCCAGCAGGCGCAAGGCCTGGGCGTCGGCTCGCTCACCGTGCAGACCGGGCCGGACCACCCGGCGGGCGCGGGCCGGGACGTGCTGTTCGGCGGCGGTGTGCCCGGCACGTCGTTCATGACCGTGCGCGACCTGACCTCCGGGGTCGACTACGTGCAGGGCCAGTACCTGACCACCGCGACCGAGGTCGCGCTCGACGGCGTGCTGTACCTGACGCAGACGCCGCTCGGCACGACCGGGATTCGCACCCACTGGTCGCACTACACCGAGGACGACCCCGGTGACGGCAAGTCCTTCCAGGTCGACCAGGACGTCGTGGTGCACGGGAGCACCGTCGCCGACTCGAGCGTCGAGGTGACCACCACGGTCACCGGCGAGACCGCGGACACCTTCCAGGTCCAGTACCTGTGGGACACCGCGGCGGGCGCCGACGACGGCCCGGTGCTGCAGACCCACGCGTACAACCCGTTCACCGCTTCGGAAACGCGCGAGCTGACGGTGTCCGGTGTGGACAGCGTGGCGCTGGCCGACAACACCGCCGGACCGAGCCTGTCCTACGGCCTGACCGGCACCGGCCCGGCCCGGATCACCCCGCCGCCGACCCCGCCCCAGTCGATCCAGTTCGTCTGCTGGCCGCGCGCGGTCGGCGCGGCGCCGGGGCGCTACCGGACGGATCCGACGATCGACGTCGCGACGACCGGAGCCGGCTGCCCGGCGCCGGCCGGCCCCGACTCGGCGGCGCAGTACTTGTTCGCCCCGGCGACGATCGGGACCACGGGGCTCCGCGCATCGGCGTCGGTGTTCTCGACGACCCCGGACCCGACGTCGGTCGTGGTGGCGCCGGCCCGCCTGGGCTCCCCGGCGGTGAGCGCGACCCTGACGGACACGCGGTACGGCCGTCCGGTGCCCGGCCGCACGCTGACGTTCACGGCCGGCGGCCGCACCCTGTGTTCGGCGGCGACGAACACCAACGGCGTCGCGTCGTGCGGCGGGCTGTCGGAAGGCCTGGCGGCGTTGCTCGGCTACTCGGCGGCCTACACGGGCGACGGGATCTGGGCGGGCTCGACCGGCAAACGCTGAGCGCGTGCCAGACTCGGCCGGTGCACGAGGAACTGGCGGCATCGGGCGTCGACCCGGCCTCGGTGGTGTCCGCCGAGCGGATCGGCGGCGGCACCTACAACACGGCCGTCCGCTTGGCACTGGCGGACGGCCGGCGGCTGGTGCTCAAGATCGCGCCGTCGTCGCCCGGGCTGGCGTACGAACACGACCTGCTGGCGACGGAGGCGGAGTACTACCGCCGGGTCCCGGGGCCGCTGCCGTCGGTGGTCGGGGCCGGGCCGGGGTTCCTGCTGATGACCGAGCTGCCGGGAAGACCCTGGCACGGCACGGAAGTCGCCGACCACGCGCGGATGCGCCGTCAGCTCGG
Source organism: Amycolatopsis sp. NPDC104819 (assembly GCF_055583145.1). Classification (NCBI taxonomy): domain Bacteria; kingdom Bacillati; phylum Actinomycetota; class Actinomycetes; order Pseudonocardiales; family Pseudonocardiaceae; genus Amycolatopsis; species Amycolatopsis sp. NPDC104819. Next base: position 518,752 of record NZ_JBVJON010000007.1, read on the forward strand.
CGGGATCGTGGCCGGGCTGCACGGCGTCACCGGCGACGGGTTCGGCTACCCGCAGGACGAGCTGCGGCCGACGTGGCCGGCGGCGTTCACCGGGATGGTCGACGCGGTGCTGGCGGACGCCGCGCGGTACGGCGTCGACCTCCCGCGCCCGGCGGCGGAGATCGCGCACCTGGTCCGCCGGCACGAGCCGCTCCTGGCGCCGGTGACCACCCCGGTGCTGGTGCACTTCGACCTGTGGGACGGCAACATCCTCGTCGACGGCACGGGCGTGTCCGGCATCATCGACGCCGAGCGCGCGTTCTGGGGCGACCCGGTGGCGGAGTTCGTGTCCCTGACGTTGTTCCGCACCCTGGACGCCCCGCTGCTGGAGGGTTACGGCCGAGGGCTGTTCACCCCGGCAGGATGCGGACGCCGGCCGGAAGCAGTTCGTCACCACGAGGTTGAGCGAGGACCTCGACCGGTGCACCGTCAGCTGTGAGCCGTCACCAGGTCACCGGCAGGCAGTGCACGCCGTAGACGAGCATGTCGTCCTTGAAGGCCAGCTCCTCCAGCGGCACGGCGAGCCGCAAGCCGGGGATGCGGCGGTAAAGCGTGCCGTACACCACCTGCAGCTCCACCCGGGCCAGCGTCTGGCCGAGGCACTGGTGCACGCCGTAGCCGAACGCGACGTGGTGGCGGGCCTCGCGCGTCACGTCGAGGCGGTCCGGGTCGGCGAACGCCGACTCGTCGCGGTTCGCGACGTCGCCGGCCGCGATGACACCCTCGCCCGCGCGGATGACCTCGCCGCCGATCTCGATGTCCTCGACCGCGACACGACGGCGTCCGGTGTGCGTGATGTTCAAGTACCGCAACAACTCCTCGACCGCACGGCGCAGCTGGTCGGCGTCGCCGTCCCGCACGAGCGCGAGCTGGTCCGGGTGCTCCAGCAGGGCCACGGTGCCGAGGGCGATCATGTTTGCCGTCGTCTCGTGGCCGGCCACCAGGAGCAGCTGCCCCATCGAGGCGACGTCCTCGGCGGTCATCTTCCCGGTCGCGTACTGCGCCGTCGCCAGCTTGCTCAGGACGTCGTCACCCGGCGCCGCCGCCTTCCGCTCGACCAGGCCGGAGAGGTACCCGAGCAGGTCGTCGGTGGCCTTGACCGCCTCCTCGGGCGTGGCCGTCCGCGACACCATCACCTTGGTGATGTCCTGGAAGAACACGCGGTCGTCGTAGGGCACCCCGAGCAGCTCGCAGATCACCAGCGACGGCACCGGCAACGCGAACGCCGTCACGAGGTCGACCGGCTTCGGGCCGGCCAGCAGCCCGTCGACGAGGTCGTCGACGATGCGCTGGATCGCCGGGCGCAGCGCTTCCATCTTCTTCACGAGGAAGTCACCGGTGAGCAGGCGGCGCTGGGCCGCGTGCTCGGCGCCGTCCATGGTGATGAACGACTTGGCGCGCTTGCGCCGCGCGGCCGAAGCGGCACTCTGGTGCGGATACCCGGGCCGGTCCGAGTCGGCGCTGATCCGTGAGTCGCGCAGCAGCGCGCGCACGTCGTCGTAGCGCCGGACCAGCCACGGTGTGCTGCCGTTCCACAGCCGCACGCGCGACACCGGCGGCAGCTCGCCCAGCTCGGCCGGCGGGTCGAACGGACACCGCCGGGTCATCGGAAACGCGGGAACGCCGTCCACCGGGTACCTCCCGAAGTCGCCGGAAATTTACATAGCTATGCTAAGCATCTTCCGGCGATCCCGCCACAGGTCCGATCAGGCGAAGACCAACGTCACGAGCTCGTCGACAAACGGCTCGACCAGCTCGGCGCCGGTCCGGTTGAGCACGCTGTGGAACAGCGCGACCCGCCCGTGCGCCCCGACGAAGACCATCGCGGCCGCCCGGCCCGGCGTCACGCGCAGCGGGTGACCCGCCTCGACGCAGCGTTCGAAACCCGCGGTCAGCGAGTCGATCACGTCGAGCAGCGGGCCTTCCGCACGGGCCCCGGGCGCGGGCCGGGTGGCGCCGTTCGCGAGCATCAGGCGGTAATGCCCCGGATTCTCCATGGCGAACGCGCAGTAGGCGTGAATCTGCGCCCGGACGCGTCCGACGACGTCGGTTTCGCCGAGCGTCTCCTCGGCCGCGCGCATCGATTCCCGCAACCGGGCGTATTCGTGGTCGAGCAGTCCGCGCACCAATTCCGCACGATCGGAGAAATGCTGGTAGATGCTGGCCGGGGCGATGCCGACCGCGCGCGCCACCCCGCGGATCGTCAGCCCGTCCTCGCCGCCGAGCTCGGCGAGGAGACGAGCGGCGGCCGCCAGGATTTCCCCGCGCAGCCGCTCGCCTTCACCCCAGCGGTTCCTCCTGCGGCCGATTCCGGCTTCGAGTTTCTCCGCCACCCGCCCATTCATACGCCCGCGGCGCCCACCCCGGTGTTCCGGGGTGGGAAAGGCGCAAAAACACTCAAGAAAGCAACACTGGGTACAGCCCGGCGACCTCTCCGGACAGTCCGGCCCGCACGTTTCGGCTGACGTCGTCGGCGAGCACCTCGAACCGGCCCTGCTCGACGCCGTCGAGCGCGAGCCCGGCCACCACCGCCGGGTCGGTCTTCGGCTCGTCGACGTGCTTGGCCATGTCGGTGTCCATGTACCCGACGTGCAGCGCGGTCACCTGGGTCTTCTGCGGCGCCAGCTCGAGGCGCAGCGCGTTGGTCAGCGACCAGGCCGCCGACTTCGCCGCCGAATACGCGGCCACCTGCGGCGCGGTGAACCAGGAAAGCACCGAAAGGACGTTGAGCACCGCGCCCCCGCCGTTGCGCTCCAGGATCGGCGCGAACTCGCGGGTCACCGCGAGGGTGCCGAAGTAGTGCGTGTCCATCTCGAGCTTGATGTCCTCGATGGACCCGCCGAGCAGCGACGCCCCGGTGGACGACCCGGCGTTGTTCACCAGCAGCGTGACGTCGCCCGCCTGCGCGGCGGCTTCCCGGATCGACGCCGGATCGGTGACGTCCAGCTTCAGCGGCACCACTCCCGGCAGGTCGACCGACTCGGGGTTGCGCGCCGCGGCATAGACCTTGGCCGCGCCGCGCTCCAGGAGAGCGGCGGCGAACTGCCGGCCGAGCCCCCGGTTGGCTCCGGTGACCAGCGCCACCGCACCCGTGATCTCCATGACGAGCTCCTCTCACACCTGGCTTGCTCGTTGCAAGCTAGCTGCGGCCGACTGTACGGCGTAGACTTGCTCGGAGCAAGTCAGCTCGAAGGGATCACAGTCATGAGCCGTCGCATCACCTGGGAGGACGCCTCCTGCCCGATCGCCCGCGCCGCCGACGTCCTGGCCGAGCCGTGGACGCTGCTGATCCTGCGCAACGCGACCGCCGGCACCACCCGGTTCGAGGACTTCCGCACCGAGCTCGGCATCGCCGACAACGTGCTCACGACCCGGCTGGCGAAGCTCGTCGAACGCGGGCTGCTGACGAAGCTCCCCTACCGCGACGGCGGCCGGACCCGGCACGAGTACCGGCTGACGCAGGCCGGTTCGGACACCCTGCCGGTCATCCACGCGCTCGGCACGTGGGGCAACGCGCACACCGACTCGGCGACGTCGTCCGGCCCGATGAAGCTCGCCCACACCGCGTGCGGCCAGCTCACCCGGCCGGGCGAGACGTGTGACGCCTGCGGAAAACCGCTGGTCAGGGACGACCTGGCGTGGCGCGGCTCGTGGCTGTCGGAAGGGGAGATCCCCCTGGCGGACCCGGTCGCCTGAGCCGGGCGGCGCATCCTTGTATGCGTGGCTGCGCATGTCAACCGGACGAAATGGTTGGTAAATCACCGTTCGCAGCGCAGTACGAAAGTCGGGTCACAAACGCTTGGACGTTCCGTAAGTTCGACACCCAGCGCGCGCAAACCCGGCAAATTCCCCACGGCAAGGAGTCGTCCCGATGTCCAGGAAGTACCTGCTGCCCGGCGCCGCCGTCGCGCTGGCGATGATCGCCACCCCGCTCACCGCCGGCCCGGCTTTCGCGGCTCCGGAAGCGGCCACGGTCGTCTACTACGACACCTCGGACGCCCCCACCTTCCGCGACGTGATCAACGCCGGCGCGGCGAACTGGAACGCGGCGGTGTCGAACGTCAAGCTCGAGGAAAGCTCCTCGGGCGCGTCGCTGCACTACACGGAGGGCAACGACCCGCGCGGCTCGTACGCCCAGACCGACGGCCACGGCAGCGGCACGATCTTCATCGACTACACCCAGGCGGAGCAGTACAACCAGACCCGCATCACGGCCCACGAGACCGGCCACGCGCTGGGTCTGCCGGACCACTACGAAGGCCCCTGCTCCGAGCTGATGTCCGGCGGTGGCCCCGGCCCGTCGTGCACCAACGCGAACCCGAACGCGGAGGAGTCCGCGCAGGTGGAATCCCTGTGGGCCAACGGCTTCGCCGGCGCGCGCAAGGCGCCGACCCGCGTTTACGAAGTGACCATGCCGGTCAAGTGACGTTCGTCTGACGTCGTCGGGGGAGGCCGCACCGGGAGTTCCCGGTGCGGCCTTCGCACGTGCGGGAAGGGTCGACACGCGTGATTGAGCAGTCAACTCGCGTGATTGAGGGGTCGACACGACTCCGCCGCCGTGTCGACCCTTCAGTCACGCGTGTTGACCCTTGGATCACGTGGGGCGGGGGTCAGAGGCGGGACAGGAGGCGGTCGCGGGCCACTTCCAGGTGGTCCGTCATCGCCTTGCCGGCCGCGGCCGCGTTGCCTGCCACCAGGGCGTCCACGATCACGCGGTGCTCCGAGATCGTCTGCTCCCCGAACGGCTGGTTGTAGTTCAACCGGAAGAAGTGCAGGTGGCAGTGGGTGCGCGCGAACGCCTGCTCCACCGCCACGTTGCCCGCCATGCGCAGGATCAGCTCGTGCAGCCGGGCGTCGTGCGCCGTCAACGCCTTGTAGTCGCTGTACGCGTCCTCGATCGGCGCCGTCGGGCACGTCGCCAGCTCCGCTTCCAACGCCGCCACGTGCGCGTCCGACATCGCCGCCGCCGCCAGGGCCGCCGACGGGGGCTCCAGCAGCAGCCGCAGCGCGTACATGTCGTCGACTTCCTTGCGGTTCAGCAGTTCCGTCACGCGGTAGCCGCGCAACGGGAGCCTGCTGACCAGCTCCTCGGACTCCAGCCGCGCCAGTGCTTCGCGCACCGGGGTGCCCGAGACGCCGAGCTCGCGCGCGATCTCGTCGATGTTGACCCGCGCGCCGGGCTCGATGCCGTCGTTCATGATCAGCGCCCGGATCTGCTCGTAGACGCCGTCGGCCAGCACCTGCCGGTTCGGCAGGGCTTCGAGGCGCCGACCCTCCACCATGACTCCCCTCACGTGTTGTGACTACAGGCTACTGCTTGCCCAGCACGTCGCGGCTCTTCGACGCCATCTCCGCGAACACGTCGTCGTCGCGCTGGTGGGCGAAGTACGCCTCGAACAGCGGCCGCTCCGCGTCCTGCAGCGCCGCGCCGTTGCCGTAGACCACCGCCGGGACGAGCGAGCCGTCCTTCAGCATCGTGGTGAACACCGACAGGTCGACGCCTTGGCCTTTCATCGCCGACGCCGCCGCGTCCATCGACGCCGGGATCGACGGGAAGAACGTGCCGCTCGCGCCGGCCGCCGACTGGCACTCCGGCGAACCCATGTACGACACCCACTTCCACGTCAGGTCGGGGTTCTTCGTGCCCGCCCAGACGTTGTTGCCGTTCGAGTTGGACAGCAGCGCCCGCTTCCCCGTCGGCCCGAGCACCGTCGGCGCGATCCCGACCTTCACCCCGGGCAGCTTCGCGAACGTGCTGGCCGACCACGAGCCGGCCGTCTCCATCGCGACCTTGCCCGAGCCGATCAGGTCGACGTCGCTGATCGTGGCCTGGCCGCCGGTGGTGAACGTGCCGATCTTCGGCGCGAACCCGCGGTCGGCCAGCGACCGCACCCAGCGCATCGTCTTCGCGAACACCGGGTCGTCGTAGCTGAACTTCGTCGGCCAGGACTGCTTGTCCGCCAGGCGCCAGCCGGTCGTCATCGCGAACGAGCTCCACGTCGACTCGCCGATGAAGTCCCGTGACGCGAGCTGCCCGGTGCCGTAGGTCGCGACGTGGTCCTTGTCGAACCCGGGCTGGTCGCCGCGCACGCCGTTCTTGTCGACGCTCAGGTGCGCCGCGACCTTCTCGAACGTCCCGCCGTCGTCGGGGTTCCACGTCAGCTTCGCGAGGTCCGCGGGTGTGTACCCGGCCTTCGTGATCGCGTCGACGCTGTAGTAGAGCCCGGTCGCCGACCAGTCCAGCGGCAGCGCGTACTGCTTGCCGTCGGTGAACTTCCACGCGTCGACGCCGACGGAGAACTTCTTCAGGTCGAACTTGTCCCGCGCGATCAGGTCGTCCAGCGGCAGCAGCTGGTGCTGGGACGCATAGGCCTGGAAGTACTGGACGCTGTTCTGGAACGCGTCCGGCGCGGTGCCGCCGACGAACCCGGCGGTCAGCTTGGTGAAGTAATCGTCCACATTGTACTGCGTGATCTTCACCGTGGTGCCCGGGTTGGCCTTCTCGAACGCCGACGCGCAGCTCTGGTACGCCGCCGCCTGCTTGTCGTCCCAGGTCCACCAGGTGACGGTGTTCCCACTGCCGCTCGCCGAGCCGCCACCACAGGCGGCCACCAGCGCTCCCAGCGTCGCCGCCAGGCCGGCGGCCGCCACTACGCGAAACTTCATGTCAACTCCATTGTGGACGCAGGATGGACCGGAATCCTTCGAGTACCGCCTGAACGTCGTCGGGGCCACCGGCTTCGTGGCCGTTGTACGCCCAGACGGCGAGCTGTTTCTGTCCCTTGTAGACGTGGTAGGCGCCGAACACGGTGGACGGCGGCACGATGCCGTCCATCAGCCCGGTGCTGAACCAGGCCGGGGCCGTCGCGCGCGAGGCGAACCCGACACCGTCGAAATAGGACAGCACGTCGAACACCCGCGAGACGGCGTCACGGTGGTCGGCCAGGTACCGGGAGAGTTCGACGTAGGGCCGTTCACCGCCGACGAGGCTCGCTCGCCGGAAGTCGCAGAGGAACGGCGCTTGCGCGTGCAGGGCCGCCACGTCCGGGACGAGCCCGGCCGTGGCGAGCGCGATGCCGCCGCCCTGGCTGTTGCCGAGCACCGCCACCCGCGCCGGGTCGACAGCCGGAAGCGCGCGCACGGCATCCACCGCACGGGCCGCGTCGGTGAAGATCCGCCGGTAGACGTAGGTCTCGCGGCTCTCGATGCCGCGGGTCAGGTGGCCCGGGTACGCCGGTCCGCTGCCGACCGGATCGGCGGTGACCCCGCCCTGGCCGCGCACGTCGACCTGCAGGTGCGCGTACCCGGCGGACGCCCAGGTCAGCTCCTGCAGCGCGCTGCCCCGGCTGCCGCCGTACCCGTGGAACTGGACGATCGCCGGCAACGGCGCCTCGACCCCCCGGGGCAGCCGCAGCCACGCCCGGATCGGGTGGCCGCCGAAACCGGCGAAGGTCACGTCGAAAACGTCGAGCGTCCGCAGCGGCGTCTCGACCGGCCGCAAGTCCAAAGCCAGGTCGAACGCTCGCGCGGAGTCCAAAGTAGACGTCCAGAACTCGTCGAAGTCCGGTGGTGAGACGTAGTCGCTGCGGTACTCCCACAGCGCGTCGAGACCGAGGTCGGTGAGCATCAAAGTCCTTTCAGGACGGTCGATTCGCCGGACCGCAGCCGCAGTTCGGTCTCCCGGCCGCGGTAACGCACGCGCACCGGCGCGGCCGGGTCCCCGGACAGCCGCCGGACGACCGCGTAGCGCAGCTGGCCGTCACGCCATTCGACGTCGACCGCGAGCCCGCCGCGGCCGCGCAGCCCCCGCGCTTCCCCGGACGGCCAGTCCGCCGGCAGGGCGGGGAGCAGGGAAAGCACGCCGTTCCGGCTCTGCAGCACCAGTTCCGCGAGACCGGCCGGGAAGCCGTAGTTGCCGTCGATCTGGAACGGCGGGTGGGTGCTGAAGAGGTTGGGCAGCAGCCCGCCCCACTCGGAGCCGTCGACCGGCGCGTCGCGGTGGCGGTCGCCGGTGAACGGCTGGGCCGCCTCGTTCAGCAGCTTCCGCGCCGTCTCGCCGTCGCCGAGCCGGGCGCGCAGCGCGATCTTCCACGCCCAAGACCAGCCCATCGCGCCCGGTCCGCGCCGCTCGAGGACCCGGCGGGCCGCCTCCGCGAGCCCGGGCGCCTCGACGGCGTCGATCCGGCCCAGCGGGTACAGCGCGATCAGGTGTGACATGTGCCGGTGGGCCGGGTCCTCCTCGGGGAGGTCGCTCGCCCACTCCCCCAGCCGGCCGTCCGGCAGCACCGGCAGCGGGCGCAGCCGCGGCAGCGCGGTGGTGATCCGGGCGCACAGCGGGTCGTGCGCGCCCAGCGCCTCGGCCGCGGCCAGGCTGCGCTCGAACACGGCGCGGATCAGGACGACGTCCATCGTCACCGACGAGGTCAGCGACTCCTTCGTCCCGGCCTCGGAGAGGAAGAGGTTCTCCGGGGACGTCGACGGGCACGTCTCCAGGAAGCCGTCCGGGCCGTCGACCAGCCAGTCCAGGCAGAACTCGGCGCAGCCGCGCAGCAGCGGCCACGCCGTCCGCTCGAGGAAGGCATGGTCGCGCGTGAAGTCGTAGTGGTCCCAGGCGTGCTGGACCAGCCACGCGCCGCCCATCGCCCAGATCGCCCACGACGGGTTGCCGTGCCCCATCCCGGCCGGCAGGGCCCAGCCCCACGGGTCGGTGTTGTGGTGGGTGACCCAGCCGCGGGCGCCGTACAGCTCCCGCGCGACGTCGGCGCCGGTGACCGCGAGCTTCCCGAGCAGGTCGAACAGCGGGAGGTGGCATTCGCCGAGCCCGGTCGTCTCGGCGGCCCAGTAGTTCATCTGGGTGTTGATGTTGACCGTGTAGTTCGACGACCAGGCCGGGCGGAGGTCGTCGTTCCAGATGCCCTGCAGGTTCGCGGGCGGCGCGCCCGGCCGGGACGCGCTCGCCAGGAGGTACCGGCCGTACTGGAAGAGCACGGTCGCCGTGAGCTGATCGTCCTTTCCGGACAGCAGTTCGGCGACGTCGTGGGTGCCACCGCGGCGCTCCCCGATCCTGAGCGACGACGCGCCGAGCAGCGGCCGCAGGTCGGCCTCATGCGCCCGTCGCAGCTCCGCGGCTCCGGTTTTGAGGGCCTGCTCGGCGAGCACGGCCGCGCGGCGCCGGTGCTCGTCGCGGGTGTGCTGGCGGTCGCCGATCCAGGCGTCGTACGCGCTGGTGGAGCTGGCCAGGACGATCAGGACGCCGGTTTCCGTCCGCGCGACCCGGACCGAAACCGCGGCGAACGGGTCGTACCCCTCGACCGTCCCGTACCGCAGTGGCTCTTCGACCTGCGGTTCGTGCCGGGGTGCGCCGTCGACGGGGATCTCGATGCCGAGGTCGAGGCCGTCACGCGACACCTCGCGCAACGGTGTCGACAGGTCGACGTCGACCTCGACCGGGCCGGACAGCGCGACACACAGGACCTGCGCGGGACGGCTCACCCAGGTCGTGCGCTCGACGTCGTGGCCGTCGATGGTGAGCCGCTCGGTGGTGACGCCGTTGTCGAGATTGAGCGTCCGGCCGTGTGACGTCCCTTCCGGGAGCGTCAGCCAGAGGTCCACATAGGGCAGGAACTCCTGGCTGTACGGCCCTTCGAAGGCCATCAGGAGTTCTTCGGCCCGCCGGTAGTCCTTTGCCGACACGGCTTCGCGTACTTCCGCGAGCCGCTCGGGACCGGCGTCGATGTCCTTCAAGGCGGACGCCGGCCCCAGCGGGGTGCCGGACCAGACGGTGGCGTCGTTGACCTGGATCCGCGTGCGCCCGGCGCCGCCGAAGACCATCGCGCCGAGCCGGCCGTTGCCGACCGGCATCGCTTCGGTCCATTCCGCGGCCGGGGCCGGCCAGGAGAGCAGGAGGTCGTCCATCACTTGAGTCCCGTGAAGCCGATGGAGTTGACGAGCCGGCGGCCGAACACCACGAAGAGCAGCAACATCGGGAGCGCCGAGACGAGCGTGGCGGCCATCAGGCCGGACCAGTCCAGCGCCGCCTGCGGCGAGGACTGCTTGAACACCGCGAGCGCCAGGGTCAGCGGGCGGACGGTGGCGTCGTTGGTGACCAGCAGCGGCCAGAGGTAGTCGTTCCAGGTGTTGATGAACGTCAGCAGCGCGAGCGTCGCGATCGGCGCGGCGCTCATCGGGAGCACGATCCGGAAGCAAACGCGCAGCGGGCCCGCGCCGTCGATGATCGCGGCCTCCTCGATCTCGGTGCTCAGCCCGAGCATGAACTGGCGCAGGAAGAAGATGTTGAACGCGGAGAAGAACGCCGTCGGCAGGATCATCCCGCCGAAGCTGTTGAGCAGCCCGAGGTCCTTGACCAGCACGAAGTTCGGCAGCAGGGTCAGCACCTGCGGCACCATCAGCGCGGTCAGCAGCACCGCGAACACGGCGTTGCGGCCCGCCCACCGCAGCCGCGCGAAGGCGAACGCGGCCAGCGCGGAGAAGAACACCGTGCAGACGGTCAGCAGCGCCGCGTAGACCACCGAGTTCCGCAGGGCCAGCAGCAGGTCGAGCGACGCGCCCGAGCCGCCTTGCGCCGCGGCTTCCGCCGGGGTCGCCAGGCCGAGCGCGCGTTTGAACGCGCCGATCGTGAGGTCCACCGGCACCAGCGAAGACGGGTCGGTGGCCATCGCGTAGTTGTTCGACAGCGCGGTCCGCACGATCCAGTAGAACGGGAAGATCGTGACGACCAGGACGAGCACCAGGTACGCCCAGGCGAGGACCCGGCCCGGGGAGAAACGCGTGCGCACGATCCCTCCTAGTTGGTGTCGGACTCGCCGGCGCGAGCCATCCGGAGCTGGGCGAAGGTGACGGCCGCGAGCAGCACGAACAACGCCAGCGACATGGTGGCGGCGTACCCGAAGTCGAACTGGCCGAACGCCTTGTCGTAGATGTACATCTGCAGCACCTTCGACGCGTTCGCCGGCCCGCCCTTGGTGGTCACCTGCACGATGTCGAAGATCTGGAACGAGCTGATCACGGTCAGCACCACGACCATCACCAGGATCGGCCGCAGCAGCGGCACGGTGAGCCGGCGGAACATCTGCAGCTCGCTCGCGCCGTCGATCCGGCCCGCTTCGTACACAGTGGACGGAATGGTCTGCAGCCCGGCGAAGATCAGCACCGCGTTGTAGCCCATGGACTTCCAGACGTTGAGCCCGGCCAGCGTCGGCACCGCCCAGCCCTGCGAGCCGAAGAACAGCACCGGGTCGCCGCCGAGCTTCGTGATCAGGACGTTGACGATGCCGAGCTGCGGGTCGAGCATCCACGACCAGACCAGCGCGGTGACCACGCCGGAGATGAGGAACGGCAGGATCATCAGCCCGCGGACGGTGGCCGACACCGCGAGCCGGTGCAGGATCACCGCCGTCACCAGGGAGACCAGCACGCCCAGGGTCACCGAGAGCACGACGAAGTAGATCGTGACGAGCAGCGAGTGCCAGAACTCGGCGTCGCCGACGAGCTCCTGGAAGTTGCCCAGGCCGATCCAGCGCGGCGCGGTGAGGACGTGGAACTCGGTGAAGCTGAGGTAGAGCCCGCGCAGGGTCGGGTAGGCGAAGAACACCGCGAACCCGGCGAGCGCGGGCGCGATGAGCAGCCACGCGATGGGCGCGTCGTTCCGGTGGGCGGCGGAGCGGCGGTTCTTCGGCGGCGGCGCCGTGGTGGCGGCCCGCAGGGTCGGTCGTTGCGTGGTCACCACCACGGCAGCCTCCTTCTCAGACGGTGATCTTGTCGACGTCGTAGACGTAGCCGGCCTGGTTGCCGATCTGGACCGTGTTGGCCCCGGCCTGCAGGTACACCGGGACGGTGGTCGCCTGCGGGGTGTTCCAGTCGTTGTCGTTGCTCCCGGCGACCGGCAGCGGGAACGACGTCCCGTTGACCGTGACGATGCCGGTGCGACTGGAGTCGCCGTCCACATAGGACATCTGCAGCAGGTAGGTGCCCGCCTTCTGGACGGTGACCGTCGGCAGCACGACGTACCCGCTGCCGCCGAGGTAACCGACCTTCTTGCCATTGCTGCAGGCGCAGTCGTAGACCGTGGCGCCGCCCTGCGGGGTGCCGTTCTCCGCTTCGTACGCCTTCGGGCCGTCGGCCGCGGTGGTCGTCACGCTGATCTTCTTGCTGGGTGCGGACGGCCGGCCGTAACGCTGGTTCGCGACGACCGTGAACTCGTTGTTCGTCGACGGCTTGAGGCCGGTGACCGTGGCGGTGGTGCCGGTGGTCGTGGCGACCTTCTTGTTGCCGGCGAAGACGTCGTAGCTCTGCGCGCCCTTCGAGGCGTCCCAGGCGAGCGAAACGCTGGTGCCGGTCGCCGCGGTGCCGTGCACGACCGCCGGGGCCGCGAGGGCGTTGCGGTCGCGCGGGGTGACCTTGAACAGGCGGGAGCCGTGCACCGGCAGGTCGGCCGAGGTGGTGCCGGCCTCCTTGTGCGCCCAGAGGTCCCGGACCTCGACCGGGCCGGTGATGCCGAGCTGCGCGAGGTCCGCGGTGACGCGGGCGGGCGTCGCGGCGAGGTTGAACAGCGCGACCGTGTAGCTGCCGTCGGCGTTGCGGTTGTACCAGACCTGCTGGTCGGTCGTCTGGCTCACCGGCTTGGCCGGGATCCCGGCCTGGTTGACCGCGATGACCTCGTCGTTGGTGAGGAGCTTGACGCCGTAGTCGTCGAGCTGCGTGAGGTCGTCACCGATGTAGAGCGGCGCGGCCTCGATCGCCCAGAGCGTCATGTAGCTCTGGCGCTCGGCCTGGGTGATGCCGTCCATCTTGCCGCTGCCGACGTCGAGGGAGTCGAGGTTGTTCCAGTGGCCGGGACCGGCGTCGGGGATCCACTGCACGACGTCGTTCCAGCGCTGCTTGACCGAGTTGTTCCAGGTGACGAGCGTGTCGCAGTAACACTCGACGTCGGTGTCGACGCGCCAGCCGTTGGTGTTCGCCTTCCAGACGTCGGCCTGGCGGTGGCTGAGCGCCCAGGAGACGACGAACTCCATCGGGCGGCCGGTCTTGGCGATGGCCTTGTGCCAGGCCTCGACGTCGGTGGTGTTGGTGTAGTTCTCGCCGCCCTTGAAGGAGCCGGGGCCGACGCCGTCGAGCTTGAGGAAGTCGACACCCCAGCCGGCCAGCAGCTGCGCCACCGAGTCCACGTAGGACTGGGCGCACGGGTTCGTGAAGTCGATCTTGTAGGCGGAGTCCCAGCCGTTGGTCTTGCGCAGGTCGGGGTAGACGAGGTCGCGCGTGTGGCAGTTCGTGGTGCCCGCGATCGGCGAGTTGCCGCCGTTGTAGGCGTTGAGGTCGAGGCCCACGGCCAGGTAGGAGCCGAGCTTCAGGCCCTTCTTGTGGACGTAGTCGGCGACGTACTTCATGCCGTCCGGGAAGGTCGTGGGGTTGACGACCGGGCGGGCGTTCTGGTCGTAGCCGTTCGACCAGCCCGCGTCGATGTTGACGTAGGTGTAGCCGTGCTGCTTGAACTTCGCGGCGAGGACGTCGGCCTGCTGGAGCACGTGCTTTTCGGTGAGCCAGCTGGCCGGGCCGGTCGGGTTGACACCGGGGTAGTTCGTCGACTCGAGGCTCCAGCTGCTCCAGCCCAGGTAGGGCGTTTGGGCGACCGGTTTCTGGGCCACTGGTTTCGGGGCCTCCGGCTGGGCTTCGGCCGCGGGGGCCGTGAGCAGGCCTCCGACCACCATCAGGCCGGCGAGGACCCCCGGGGCCCATCTGCCGCGTGCTGCCATGACCACTCCTTCGAGGTCGGTGGGAACTCCGTCAGACATCCGAGGTCCATGGCGTCCATCGCGGAAACCGTGGATCCTATAGGATCGACGACTGGAGATTCTGGCTGGCGGGATCGCCCGATGTCAACGGCCGGGGCGGACAGAGATCGGACGAATCCGGGACTGTCTAGGTTCGGGGCATGCTGACCACGCTGGCCGTCGGGAACTACCGCTCACTGCGCGACCTGGTGCTGCCGCTGTCCGCGCTGACCGTCGTCACCGGGCCGAACGGCAGCGGCAAGTCGAGCCTGTACCGGGCGCTGCGGCTGCTGGCGGACGCGTCCCGCAACGGCGCGGTGGCGGCCCTGGCGCGCGAAGGCGGCCTGCCGTCAACGCTGTGGGCGGGCCCGGAGAACGGCGCCCGCCCGGGCGCGCGGGTCCAGGGCACGGTGCGCACGAAGGCGGTCGGGCTCCGGCTCGGCTTCGCGGGTGACGAGTTCGGCTACGCCCTCGACCTGGGGCTCCCGGTGCCGGGCGAGACGATGTTCAACCTCGACCCGGAGTTCAAGCGCGAGGCGGTGTGGTCGGGCCCGGTCCTCCGGCCGGCTTCGCTGCTGGCGGACCGGGCGGGCCCTTCGGTCCGCACGCGCGTCGCCTCGGGCGGCTGGGGCGCCGAGACGTTCCCGATCCGGCTGACGGACAGCATGCTGAGCGAGTTTTCGGACCCGCGGGCGTGCCCGGAGCTGCTGGTGCTGCGCGAGCGGATCCGGTCGTGGCGTTTCTACGACCACTTCCGCACGGATGCGCTGGCCCCGGCCCGCCGGTCGGTGGTGGGAACCCGCACGGTCGTCCTGTCCCAGGATGGCGCCGACCTGGCGGCGGCGTTGCAGACGATTATGGAGATCGGCCGCGCTTCGGATCTGGCTTCGCTGGTGGACGCGGCTTTCCCGGGGTCGCGAGTGGAGGTCGTTTCTTCGGACGGTCTGTTGTCGCTGCGTTTTCATCAGCACGGGTTGCTGCGTCCGCTTTCCGCTGCGGAGCTGTCGGATGGGACGTTGCGGTTTCTGCTGTGGGTGGCGGCTTTGCTGACTCCGCGGCCGCCGGAGCTCCTGGTGTTGAACGAGCCGGAGACGTCGCTGCACCCGGATCTGCTGCCGGCGTTGGCGGTTTTGATCGCTACCGCGGCGAAGGAGACCCAGGTGGTGGTGGTTTCCCACGCTTCGCTGCTTACGCGGGCTCTCGCTGAAGTCGCCGAGGTCGGGGAGTTGGAGCTGGAGAAGGAGGCCGGGGAGACAAAGCTGGTCGGCCAGGGACGCCTGGACCGCCCCTCCTGGCACTGGCCCTCCCGCTGACCCGTACCCAGCCAGACGACACGCGTACCCCACTGGACGACACGCGTACCTGCCCGGACGACACGGCGGACGACCACAGCCAGATCGAGTCGTCCATCCAGGTACGGGTGTCGTCCATCCGGGTACGCGAGTCGTCCGCGCAGGTACGCGAGTCGTCCTGCTGGGTGCGTGAGTTCGCTGGTTCGTCTGGGTCCAACGGCCCTGGTGACCTCGACTGCCGGGGCGGATGCTGGGTGGATCGTCCGCCGCGTCCGAAAGTTCCGACCATGCGTCACTTCGTCACCGCTGCCGGGGTGCTGGCCGCCGTTGTGCTGGCCGGTGGCTGCACTGCCGCGCCCGCCGCGCGGGCTCCTCAGCCCGTGACGGTCACCGTCACGGCCGAGCCGGTGACCGTCACGGCCACCACGACCGAAACCGTGCCCACAACAGTGACCAGCGTGGTCACGCAGACGAAGGCCGCGCCCAAGACGACCCGGCCCAAGGCCGAGGACTGCCAGACCGGCGGCTGCCTGAACGCGGCCCGCGGGCTGTCTCAGAAGGACGTCGACCGGGAGCGCGACGCCTGGCTCGCGACCCACCCCGGCTGGTGCGCGGTCGGGACGACCGGGGCCGTCGCGCCCTGCTGACGCTCAGCGGCCCTTGGTGCTCTCCCGGATCTCCAGCGCGAACGGAGTCTGGATGTCCTGCGCCGGCAGGGTCTTGTCCCCCGTGATCCGCCGGTGGACCAGGTCGATCGCCGCCTCGGCCAATGCCGTTTTGTCCGGGGCGATCGTGGTCAACGCCGGGAGGGAGAACGCGCTCTCTTCGTTGTTGTCGAAGCCCACGATCGCCACGTCCTCCGGGACCCGCAGGCCCAGCTCCGCCACCGCCCGCAGCGCGCCGATCGCCAGGAGGTCGTTGAAGCAGAACACCGCGTCCGGCGGCGAAGGAAGCGCCAGCAGCGAACGCATCGCCGCCGCTCCCACCGAGCGGTGCCACTTCTCCGCCGGCGCCACCAGCTCGTCCGAATAGGACAGTCCCGCCTCGGACAACGCCGACCGGTACCCCGCCAGACGCTGGGAAGACGTCCCGCGGGCCGGGTTGCGGCCGATCGCCGCTATCCGGCGGCGGCCCAGCGACGTCAGATGGGACACCGCCGTGTGCGCCGCCAGGACGTTGTCGATCGCCACGTGGTCGATCGGGACGTCGACCGCGTGCTCGCCCAGCATCACCAGCGGGATCTCGCCCGGGGACGGGAAGTCCGCCGCCTCCAGGGCTTCCGGGTGCACCAGCGCCCCGTCGACCAGGTGCGGGCCGAGTGACGACAGCGTCGCCCGCTCGCGCTGGCGCGTTCCCTGCGTCTGTTCGATCAGGACGCTCCAGCCGCGCTGCTGCGCCGCCGTGATGACCAGCCCCGCCAGCTCGCCGAAGTACGGGATCGACAGCTCCGGCACCATCAGCGCCAGGAACCCCGTGCGGCCGCGGCGCAGGTTGCGCGCGCCGACGTTGGGCCGGTACCCGGTCGCCGCCAGGGCTTCCTCGACGCGCCGCCGGTTTTCCGGCTTCACGAAGGCATAGCCGTTGACCACGTTCGACACCGTCTTCACCGACACTCCGGCGAGCGTGGCGACGTCTTTGAGCGTCACGGTCACGGGCGGCTCCTTCTCCGGTGGTGAGCACGAAGCATAGCGACATTTTGCCGGTTTACAACGTTGTTCCAACGATGTAAAAAGTACCTCAAGGCTCCCGCGGTGACTCCGATCACCCCGGTGAGCGGGCCCCACCGTCGCTGCCCGAGGAGTCACCGTGCCGCTGTCCACCCGTCCCCGCCTGGTCCTGGTCACCGCGGCCGCCGCCGCGCTCACCCTCACCTCCTGCACCTCCCGTGAGGAGACGCCCGCCGCCCCCTCGAACGGGAGCGGGCCGGCCGCGTCCGCGCAGTCCGCCGCCCCCAGCGCCGACGGCTGCACGCTCGACAAGACCGGTTACGCCAAGGTCGACCTGAAAACCGCGGTGGTCGGTTTCTCCCAGTCCGAAAAGGAAGCCAACCCCTTCCGGATCGCCGAGACGCAGTCCATTCGCGACGAAGCCGCCAAGCTCGGCATCGCGAGTGACAAGCTGCTCGTCACCAACGCCCAGAGCGACCTGAACAAGCAGATCAGCGACATCAAGTCGATGCTCGACCGGGGCGCGCAGCTGCTCGTCGTCGCGCCGCTGAACTCCGACGGCCTCCAGCCCGCGCTCGACGCGGCGAAGGCCAAGAAGGTCCCGGTCGTCACCATCGACCGCAAGGTGACGTCGCAGGCCTGCACCGACTACCTGACCTTCATCGGTTCGAACTTCGTCGAGCAGGGGAAGCGCGCCGCGCAGGCCATGGCGAAGGCGACGGGCGGCAACGGCAAGGTCGCCATCCTGCTCGGCTCCTCGGGCAACAACGTGACCACCGACCGCACCCAGGGCTTCAAGGACGAGCTCGCGAAGACGCCCGGCCTGTCCGTGGTCGTCGAGCAGACCGGCGAGTTCGACCGCTCCAAGGGCCAGTCCGTGATGGAGCAGCTCATCCAGAGCCACCCGGACATCACCGCCGTCTACGCCGAAAACGACGAAATGGGCGTCGGCGCGGTCAACGCGCTCAAGACCGCGGGCAAGGCGCCGGGCAAGGACGTCAAGATCGTCTCGGTCGACGGCACCCGCAACGCCGTGCAGCTCATCGCCGACGGCAGCTACAACGCCGTGATCGAGTCCAACCCGCGCTTCGGCCCGCTGGCCTTCCAGACGCTGCAGAAGTTCGAGAGCGGCGAGGCCATCCCCGCCAGCATCGTGATCACCGACGACCAGTACGACGAGACCAACGCCGCGCAGAAGGTCGGGAACGCGTACTGATGACGGCAGCCACCGAAGAGGACGTCGCCATGACGACCGCACCGGTGCTCGAGGTGGCCGGGGTGACCAAGCGGTTCCCCGGCACCCTCGCGCTCGACGACGTCAGCTTCGCGCTGCGGCCCGGCGAGGTCCACGCGCTGGTCGGCGAGAACGGCGCCGGGAAGTCCACGCTGATCAAGGTGCTCACCGGCGTCTACCAGCCGGACGAGGGCGAGGTGCGCCACCTCGGCGCGCCCGTCACGTTCAAGCAGCCGATCGACGCGCAGCGGGCCGGGATCTCCACGATCTACCAGGAGGTCAACCTCGTCCCGCTGATGAGCATCGCCGGCAACGTCTTCCTCGGCCGCGAGCCGCGGACCAGGGCGGGGCTGGTCGACTGGTCGAAGATGTACGCCGACGCCCGCGAGCTGCTCAAGGGCTACGGCATCCACGACGACGTCAAGCGCCCGCTGCACACGTTGGCGGTCGGCGCGCAGCAGATGGTCGCGCTCGCCCGCGCGGTCTCGACCGACGCCAAGGTCGTCATCATGGACGAACCGACGTCGTCGCTCGAGCCGCGTGAGGTCGAGACGCTGTTCGAGGTGCTGAACCGCCTGCACGGCGAGGGCATCGCGATCATCTACGTCAGCCACCGGATGGACGAGCTGTACCGGGTCTGCCAGAGCGTCACCGTGCTGCGCGACGGCCGGGTCGTCCACAGTGGACCGTTGAAGGACCTGCCGCGCATCGAGCTGGTGTCCAAGATGCTCGGCCGGGAGATCAAGCAGATCCGCGAAGAGGGCGTCACGGCGTTCGGCGAGGAACACGACGTCGAACGCGAGCCACTGCTCAAAGCCGAAAACCTGAGCGGCATGCGGCGGCTGCACGACGTCTCGGTGAGCATCCGGCCCGGCGAGGTCGTCGGCCTCGCCGGGCTGCTCGGCTCCGGCCGCAGCGAAACGGCGCGGGCCATCGTCGGCGCCTTCCCGCTGGACGGCGGAAGCGTGCTGCTGGCCGGGAAACCGTTGCGCAAGGGCAAGATCAAGGCCGCCATGCGAGCCGGGATCGCGCTGCTCGCCGAGGACCGCAAGACCGACGGGATCATCCCGAACCTGTCGGTCCGCGAGAACATCGTGCTCGCCGCGCTGCCGACGCTCTCGCCGTTCGGCCTGGTCAGCAAGGCCAAGCAGGACAAGGTGGTCAAGATCTTCATGGACCGCCTGCGGATCAAGGCGTCGAGCCCGGAGCAGAAGGTGTCCGAGCTGTCCGGCGGCAACCAGCAGAAGGTGCTGCTCGCCCGCTGGCTCGCCACCGGCCCGAAGATCCTGCTGCTCGACGAACCCACGCGCGGCATCGACGTCGGCGCCAAGGCCGAAGTGCAGGCGCTGATCGACGAGCTCGCGCAGGAAGGCCTCGGCGTGCTGCTCATCTCGTCCGAGCTGGAGGAGCTGATCGACGGCTCCGACCGCGTGGTCGTGCTGCGTGACGGCTCGGTCGTCGGGGAGCTGACCGGCGAGGGCATCACCGAGGAGAACGTCCTGACCGCTATCGCAGCTGAGGGTGACAACGATGTCTAGCGCCACCCTGACCCGAACCCCCGACCGCGCGAAAGTCACCGCGTGGCTGCAGAACTACGGCGTCTACCTGGCCGTCGTCGTGCTGCTGCTGTTCAACGTCCTGTTCACCGAGAACTTCCTGTCCGCGGCCAACTTCCGCACGCAGCTGGTGCAGGCGGCGCCGGTCTGCATCGTCGCGCTCGGCATGGCGCTGGTGATCGGCACCGAGGGCATCGACCTGTCGGTCGGCTCGGTGATGTCGATCGCCGCCGCGCTCATCCCGCTCTACCTCGGGGCCGGGCCGATGATGGCCGTCATCGTCGCCGTGATCGCGGGCATCGTGTCCGGCCTCTTCAGCGGCTATCTGGTGGCCTACCTGGGGATCCAGCCGATCATCGCGACGCTGGCGTTGCTGGTGGGCGGGCGCGGGCTCGCGCTCGTGATCGCCCACGGCCAGCTCGTCCAGCTGCACAACCAGGACTTCCTGGAACTCGGCACCGGCGACTTCCTCGGCGTCCCGATCATGGTCATCGTCGCGGGCGTGCTCGCGGTGCTGGCCGGGCTGGTCGTGCAGCGCACGACGTTCGGCCGGCACCTGGTCGCGGTCGGCGGCAACCGCGCCGCCAGCAGCCTGGCCGGCCTGCCGGTGAAGCGGGTGCTCATCAGCGTCTACGTCATCTCCGGGGCACTGGCCGCGGTGGCCGGCGTGCTGGCGACGTCGCGGCTGGCCGCCAGCGACCCGAGCGACGTCGGCCTGCTCATGGAGCTGTCCGCGATCACCGCGGTGGTCGTCGGCGGCACCCCGCTGACCGGCGGCCGGGTCCGCGTGCTCGGCACCGTGTTCGGCGCGCTGCTCATGCAGCTCGTCCAGGCCACCCTGATCAAGCACAACCTGCCGGACTCCACCGCGCAGATGGTCCAGGCGGCCATCATCGTCGTCGCGGTCTACGTCGCACGCGAGCGGAGCAGCAAATGACCGCGACCCAGACCCAGGCCCGCAACGCGGCCTTCGCCGGGGTTCTGCAGCGCCAAGGCGCGGCCGTCGTCCTCGTGCTCGGCATCTTCGCTTCGTGGTTCGCCTTCCCGCACTTCGGTTCCCCGGACAACCTCCGCAACCTCGTGCTGCAGGGCTCGTTCCTCGCGGTGATCGCCCTCGGCATGACGTTCGTGATCATCTCCGGCGGCATCGACCTCTCGGTCGGCTCGAACTACGCGCTCGGCGGCGTCCTCGCCGCGTACGGCGCGCAGTACGGCTTCGTCGTGGCGATCCTGCTGCCGCTGGCGGTGTGCTCGGCGATCGGACTGGTCAACGGCCTGCTCATCGCCCGCACCGGGATGGCGCCGTTCATCGTCACGCTGGCGACGCTGCTGTTCGCCCGGGGACTGTTGCTGGCCTTGACGTCCGAAGGCTCGACGACGTACAAGGTCGAGCCCGGCTCGGCGTTCCTCTGGCTGGGCCAGGGCACGATCTTCGGCATCGGCGTCCCGGTCTACATCACCCTGATCCTGTTCGCCCTCGGCGGCCTTCTCCTGCGCCGCACCCGGTTCGGCCAGTCCGTGTTCGCCATCGGCGGCGCCGAGAACTCCGCGATGCTGATGGGCCTTCCGGTGGCCCGCACCAAGATCAGCCTCTACACGCTCAGCGGCGCGCTCGCCGGGTTCGCCGGCATCCTCACCGCCGCGTACCTGCAGTCCGGCGTCACCGTGATCGGCGTCGGCACCGAGCTGGACGCGATCTCGGTCGTCGTCATCGGCGGCACGCTGCTCACCGGCGGCGCCGGCACGATCATCGGCACGCTCGTCGGCGTGCTGCTGCGCACGCTCATCCAGAACGTCATCAACCAGATCGGCACCCTCGACTCCAACTACCAGACGGTGGTGAGCGGGGCCTTCCTGCTCGTCGTCGTGGTGATCCAGCGCCTCTTGGCGCGCTCCCGAACCCGCTGACCCCTGTCCCCTACCAGGAGGTTCAACGATGTTCCGCCCTGCCCGCTGGGCCGCCGTCCTGGCATTGGCCCTCACGGGACTCACGGTCCCGACAGCCCAGGCCGCTTCGCCACCGCAGTGGCAGCGGCTCACCCCACCGCTGAGCACACCGTGGACCGGCGAGGTCTCCCCCACCAACGCCCTCCCCGACTACCCGAGACCACAGCTGACCCGCGACAAGTGGCAGAACCTCAACGGTGTCTGGGAGTTCGCCTCGGCCAAACCCGGCGAAGCGGCTCCGGTCGGCAAGTCGCTGGGAGAGCGCATCCTCGTGCCGTACCCGGTGGAGTCCGCGCTGTCCGGGATCATGCGCCACGAGACGAACATGTGGTACCGCCGCACGTTCGAGGTGCCGAAGAACTGGCAGATCGGCAAGGGACAGCGGCTGCAGCTGCACTTCCAGGCCGTCGACTACGACGCGACGGTCATCGTCAACGGCAAGACCGTCGGCCGCCACACCGGCGGGTACGACGCGTGGTCGGTCGACGTCACCGACGCGCTGACCACCAAGAAGACGCAGGAGATCGTCGTCGGCGTCGCGGACCCGAACGACCAGGGCGGGCAGCCGATCGGCAAGCAGCGCCAGCCCGGCGACGGCATCTTCTACACCCCGTCGTCCGGCATCTGGCAAACCGTCTGGATGGAGCCGGTGGCGTCCGCGCACATCGACCGCCTCGACGTGACACCGGACGTCGCGAGCGGCTCGGTCACGGTGAACGCCGTGGTCGGCGGGCCGGTCAAGCAGCGCGTCGAAGCGATCGCCTACGACCACGGCCGCCCGGTCGGGCGGGTGTCCGGTGACGCGAACAAGCCGTTGAAGCTCAAGGTGGACCGGCCGCACCTGTGGTCGCCGGACGACCCGTTCCTCTACGACCTGCGCGTGCGCCTGGCAGGAGGAGACGAAGTCGGCTCCTACTTCGGCCTCCGGTCGATCAGCGTCGGCAAGACCGCCGACGGCAAGCAGCGGATGCTGCTCAACGGCAAGTTCGTCATGCAGGTCGGCCCGCTCGACCAGGGTTTCTGGCCGGACGGCATCTACACCGCGCCGACCGACGCGGCGCTGAAGTTCGACCTGCAGCAGGAGAAGGCGCTCGGCTTCAACATGGTGCGCAAGCACATCAAGGTCGAGCCGGACCGCTGGTACTACTACGCCGACAAGCTGGGCCTGATGGTCTGGCAGGACATGCCGGCGATGAAGGACGACGTCGAGCCGACGCCCGCGTCGCGCGTCAACTACGAGTCCGAGATGCACCGGATGATCGACCAGCACCGCAGCTTCCCGTCGATCGTCACGTGGGTGCCGTTCAACGAGGGCTGGGGTGACTACGAGGTCGGCCGGATCGCCGACGAGGTCAAGTCATGGGATCCCTCCCGGCTGGTCAACGCCGAGTCCGGCGTCAACTGCTGCCGGTCCGAACCGGACAGCGGCAAAGGTGACATCTACGACGACCACACCTACACCGGGCCGGGAACGCCGGTGCAGACCGGAACCCGCGCGGCCGTCGACGGCGAGTACGGCGGCCTCGGCCTGAAGGTCGCCGGGCACGAGTTCGACCCGGCGGGCAGCTTCGCCTACGAGATGGAGCCCGACAGCGCGACGCTGACCCGGCGCTACGGCGAGCTCCAGCAGCGCCTGCTGCTGGTCGCCCAGCGGTGTGGTGTCTCGGCCGGCGTCTACACGCAGACCACCGACGTCGAGAAGGAGGTCAACGGCTTCTTCACCTACGACCGGCAGGTGAAGAAGATGGACTTCGCGGCGGTCCGCGCGGCCAACGAGGCGGTCATCAAGGGCGCCACGGGCAAGCCGGTGGCCGGGCCTTCGGTGCCCGCGGGCACCCCGGGCATCGACGGCATCGCGGCGTACGGGTTCGACGAGAACACCGGCACGACGGCCGCGGACTCCGTCGGCGACCACGACGCGACGCTCGTCGGCGGCGCGTCCTGGACCGAGGGCAAGAGCGGTTCGGCCTTGGCCGTCAACGGTTCCGGCCAGTTCGCCGACACGAACGCGACCCTGGTGAACACCGAAGGCAGCTACAGCGCGGCGGCCTGGGTCAAGTTCACCGCCGTCGGTGACGGCTTCCAGACGATCGTCAGCCAGGACGGCGACAGCACCAGCGCCTTCTTCCTCCAGTACTCGGGCGCGGACCACCGGCTCGCGATGAGCTTCGTGGGCACGCGGGCGCTGGCGCCCACGGCTCCGGAAGCGAACCGCTGGTACCACGTCGTCGGCGTCCGCGACGCGGCCGCGGGCACGCTCAAGCTGTACGTGGACGGCCAATTGGCCGCGACGAAGAGCGTCTGCCTCGGTGACCCGTCCACCGGCCACACGGTGATCGGGCGCGGCAAGTACGGCGGCGGCCCGGTCGACTACCTCAACGGCGCGGTCGACCAGGTCCACGTCTACGACCGGACGTTGTCCGACGCGGACGTGAGCGCGTTGTACTCCAGCGGGAAGTAAAGGCAACCGGTAACACCCCCTGTGCGTGTGCGATAGCGGTATGGCCGTAGTCCGCGGCCACCGGGTGCACACGCACAGGGGGTGAGCCTTTTGGGCTCTCGAAGATCGTTCCGGCCCGCCAGAGCGGGCGTCCTCACACTCGTCACGACGCTGGTCGCGGCCGGCGCCGCGGTGCTCACCGCGAGCCCGGCCTCGGCGCAGACGGTCACCGAGACCGCGGCCTCGTCGTGGGCCTACGTCGATTCGGCGACGCCGAAGGCGAGTTTCGTCAACCCGCGCGGGAACGCGCCGGTCGGCGCGCACGTCTACGCCGGCGGCACGAACCACGTGTCCAAGTCCTACTTCACCTTCGACATCTCCGCGTTGAAGGGCAACCCGCTCGAGCGCGCGTACGTGAGCATCGGCGAAACCGCGGTCACCGACTGCTCCCACCCGCGGTCGACCGAGGTCTGGCTGACCGACCCGGCGAAGAAGCCGACCTGGAACAGCCAGCCGGCGGAGCTCGTCAAGGCCACCGGCCCGTACATCGACTCCTCGTGCCCGTCGCCGAAGGTGACGTGGACGGTCACCGCGGCGATCCAGGCCGCGCTCGACGCCGGCCGCACCACGGCGACGTTCGTCGTGCGGCTGCCTGACAACCAGCAGAACGACCTGGCGCTCGGCCGGGAGTACGACCCGAAGGCGGTGCTCGGGCTCACCTTCGACAAGGTGCCGGGCAAGCCGTCCGGGCTGACCGTCAACTACCAGGCGTGCACGGCGAAACCGCTCGTCGTCTCGCGCCCGCACCTGAGCGCCACCGTGCCCGACGGGGACGACTCGATCATCAACGGGGAGTTCGCGTTCTGGCCCGCCGACGCGCCGGACCAGCGCAAGACGATCGGCAACATGGGCGCCGGCTTCAACGGCGAGATCTGGACCGACGCGGACTCGTTCCTCACCGAAGGCGTCACCTACGTCTGGCAGGCGCGGGGCAAGGACTACCAGGGTGTCTGGGGACCGTGGAGCGGGACCTGCAAGTTCACCACGGACTTCACCCCGCCCGCGGCGGCCCCGGTGATCACCTCGCCCGACTACGTCTACGAGTACCCGGGCACCGGCGGCACCGGCGTGCCGGGCACGTTCGTGTTCGACGCCAAGGGGGACAAGGACGTCGTCGGCTTCCAGTGGGACGGCGGGTACGTCGCCGCCGACCGCAAGGGCGGCAAGGCGACCGTCCGGTACGCACCCCGCAGCAGCGGGCCGGTGAGCATCGGCGCGGTGTCCGTCGACGCGGCGGGCAACCAGTCGCCTTCGGCCGGCTACCGGTTCTGGGTGGCTTCCAACCAGCCCGGGGTCACCTGCGCGCCGTTCGACGACTACGTCGGTGTGACGCGGACGTGCACCTTCACGCCCGTCGGCAGCACCCCGGTCACGGCGTACGTGTACCACCTGGGTGACCAGCCGGAGGACACCGTGGCCGCCGGCGCCGACGGGACGGCGACCGTGCAGGTCACCCCGACCGATCCGCAGCTCACCTACGTCCAGTTGTCCGTGCAGGCCAAGCTCGCCGACGGCTACCTGACGTCGGAGAGCACCGAAGCGGTCTTGGTCGAGCCGGGCGAGCCGGAGGTCGAGTCGCTGACCGCTAACCCGATCCAGGGTCTGCCCGCGCAGTTCCGGGCCCACGCCGTGCTGCCCGGGTCCGTGTCGTTCACCTACCACTGGAACGACGGCGAATGGGTCACCGTGCCGCTCGACGCGGACGGCACCGCGACCGTCACGATCACGCCGACGACGTCGTTCTCGGGCTCGCTCTACGGCTACACCACCACCGCTTCGGGCCAGAACTCCGGCTGGGGTGGCGTGAGCGTTTCGGTCGCTTCGAACAAGCCGAAGGTGACGAGCGCGGAGTACCCGGAGGGCGGCGACATGACCGGCGCGGTCGGCAGCCCGGGCACGTTCGTGTTCTCCTCGCCCGTGCCGGGCGCGGTCAGCTACACCTACGCCTTCGACAACGGTCCCTCCGGGACGGTGGCCGCGGGGCCGGACGGCACCGCGAGCGTCGTCTTCGCGCCGACGGTCCCCTACATCAACGGCGTTCGGGTGACCACCAAGTTCGCCGACGGCTCGGTGTCCGAGCAGGGTGGCTACACGTTCTACGTCAACTACTCGGCGCCGCGGTTCTCGTGTGACGTCCCCGGCTGGTCCGTGTCACCCGGGCAGCACATCCAGTGCACCCTGACGCCGGTGCAGGCGAACCTCGCCTCCTACGGGTACGCGCTCGGCTCCGGCCCGGAGACGACGGTGGCGCCCGGCCCCGACGGCACGGCGACGATCGGCTTCGACGTGCCGGCCGACCAGCCGAACGGGTCGTCCGTGCAGCTGCGGTTCTGGAGCACGAACACGGCGGGCACCCGCACGGAGGAGACCGGAACCAGCTTCTCCGTCTACGTGAACACCGGCTCGTCGGCCCGGGGAACCTCGCTGGCGATCTGACACCGGGCGCCGTGACGGCCACCGGACGTGGTGGCCGTCACGGTTGTCCTGGAGCGCACTCCAGCCCCTAGCGTCGGTTCCGGCCACGACGAACTGGGGAAAGGAACCCGAAATGACCGACGAGCGCTTCGAACTCGGCCTCAAGACCCTGACCGAAATCGACGGCGACAGCGGGCAGCGTGTGCTCGACAACCTCGCCGACGTCTCCCCCGCGCTGGCCGAGGCCGTCGTCTCGTGGGGCTTCGGCGAGATCTACGCCCGGCCCGGGCTGGCGCCCCGCGACCGGCAGCTGGTCACCCTCGGCATGCTCACCGCGCTCGGCGGGTGCGAGCCGCAGCTGGAGGTGCACGTCAACGCGTCGCTCAACGTCGGGCTCACCCCGGCGGAGATCGTCGAAGCGCTCCTGCACTCGGCCGTCTACTGTGGATTCCCGAAGGCGCTGAACGCGACCTTCACGGCCAAGAAGGTCTTCGGCGAGCGGGGACTGCTGCCGGTGACCGCGGACTGAGGTGGGCTCGTGCGGGTGATCCTGTTCGGCGCGACCGGCATGGTCGGGCAAGGCGTGCTCCGGGAATGCCTGCTCGACCAGCGGGTCGAAGCGGTGCTCGCGGTCGGCCGGACGCCGCTCGGGGTCACCGACCCGAAGCTCACCGAGGTCGTCGAGAAGGACCTCTTCGCGCTCGAGCCGATCACCGGGTACGACGTCTGCTTCTTCTGCCTCGGGGTGTCTTCGGTGGGCATGAAACCGGAGGAGTACGAGCGGGTCACCTACCAGCTCACCCTTTCGGTGGCCGGGAAGCTGCCGGCGGGCACCACGTTCGGGTACGTCTCGGGCCAGGGCACCGACAGCAGCGAACGAGGCCGCGTCCGCTGGGCGCGGGTCAAGGGCGCCACGGAGAACGCGCTGGCGAAGCTGCCGCTCAAGACGTTCTCCTTCCGGCCCGGCTACATCCAGCCGATGCACGGGATCACGTCGAAGACCACGCTGTACCGCACGCTCTACCGCGTCGCGATGCCGCTGTACCCGGTGCTGCGGCGGCTGTTCCCCGGCTTCGTCACGACCAACCAGGAGATCGGCCTGGCGATGCTGGAGGTCGCCGAGAACGGGTACGAGAAGAGCGTTCTCGAGAACACCGACATCGTCACCGCCGCCGCGCGACGAGCCCGGCCAGCAGGTTCGTGAGGCCTTCGGCCAGCCCGTCCGCGAACGACGGCACGCCGCCCAGCTCGGCGGCGGCCGCCGCCACCACGTCCGTGGGGTTGGCCAGCGGCCAGGCCCCGGACACCAGCACCACGACCGCGAGCGCGAAGTGCGCGGCGGCGTCGTCCGACAGCTCCGGCATCTGCTTGCGGACCAGCGTGGCGAGCCGACCGGTGTTCGCCGCCGCACGGCGCTTGAAGTCGCGGGCGAACTCCAGCGAGATGTTGCGCTCCAGCACCGGGGCCATCGAGCTGACCAGTTCGCACAGCAGCCTTCGCCCGGCGAGTGTCCCGGCGATGGTGGCCGCGACCCGCTCGTGGTCCACCGGCTCGCCGAAAGCGCCGTCGAGGTGGTCGAGCCAGTCCGTCCACTCGCCGTCGAGGACCTCGAGGAAGACCGCCTCGCGGCTGTCGAAGTAGCGGAGCACGTTGGACTTCGCGAGCCCGACGTGGCACGCCAGCTCACGCAGGCTGATCTCGGCGACCGGCCGCTCCGCGAGCAGCTCCCGCGCGGCGGCGAGGATCGCGGTGCGCCGCGCCTCGACCTGCTCGGGACGGCGGGCGCGCTGGAATCCGGCGCTCATGGCGCCGAGATTACCGGTCAGGTCTGGGGAGCGGCGGGCTCCGCCCGGCGCGACTTGACCCGGCGATAGCTCCAGATCAGCAGCGCGAAGAGGATCACCGACGACAGGATCAGGCTCGACCCGGTGCTCCAGCCCGCGAACGGCAGGGACTTCACCGTGCCCCAGACGATCCCCGCGGCCAGCAGCGCCAGCCCGGCCAGCACCGAGCCCGCGATCCGCAGCGGGGACGAGACGCTGTCCTCGGCCGCCTTCATCGCCCGGTCGCGCACCGGGTCGACGTACTTCTCGAGCGCCGGGAACTCCGACGCGAGCAGCAGCAGCCCGGCGAGCACTAGCAGCAGCCCGGGGCCGGGCAGCACGAGCAGCGCCACCCCGACCAGCAGCAGAATCGCGCCCGCCACGATGATCAGGATCCGCTTCGCCTGTTTGCCGATGCCCACTGGGCGTCTCCCCTCGTTTCGCCCGATTCTTCCTGGTTGCGGCGCCGCGTGCCACTCGCGAGCACCCGGACCCGCGCCGCCGCGACGGTCAGGCCCGCCAGCGCGACCACGCCGAGCGCGGCCACGAGCCCCGGCCAGACGTAGAGCACCTGGCTGTAGGTACCCCGCCGGCCGGCGAACACCACCCCGAGCAGCTGCGGCAGGAACACGAGCGGGACGAGCGGCAGCACCGGCGGCACGACCCGCCACCAGCGGGGCTTGCGGCCGGCCCGCCGGACGCCGAGAACGGCGAGTCCCACCGCGAGCAGCGCGAGCGCGGCCAGTACCCGGTCCGCGATCACCCCGGCGGGCAGCGCGGGCTCCGGCGCACCGCCCTCGACCAGGTCGGCGAGGCCCAGGGCCAGCACCTCGGCCTCGTTGTCGAGCGCCATCCCCATGGTCGTCGTCACCGCGATGCCGTACCCGTCCGGGAGCAGGATCTGCGCGGCGGTGTGGCTGAACCACTCGCCCGTGTGCGACGCGCGGCCGTCGCGGATGCTCCAGCCCAGCGCGTAGTCGCGCCCGGGCGCCGCGGTGTGCGCCGCCCGGACCGACGCCGGGGACAGCACACCGCCGCCGTCACGCTGCGCGAGCAGCCACCGGGCCAGGTCGCCGGCGGTGCTCAGGACGCCGTGGCTGCCGCCGGTGAACCAGTCCGGTTCGGACACCGGGACCTCGAACCCGAACGCCCGGACGTACCCGGTGGTCCCGGCCGGCGGGGTGTCCACGGTGGTGCTCGACGTCATCCCGAGCGGCGCGAACAGCCGGGTCCTCAGGTAGCCGGCGAACGGCTGCCCGGCGACGACCTCGACGATCCGGGCGGCGACCTCGTAGTTCGGGTTGTGGTAGTGGAATTCGGCGCCGGGCTCGCTCGCCAGCGGCGCGTCACGCAGGCGCTCGACCGCTTCCGCGAGGGTGTGCGGCTGGGCGAGTTTCAGGTCGGGGAACGCCGAGTCGGCCATCCCGGACGTCTGGTCGAGGAGCATCCGGACGGTGATCCGGGCGGCGCGCGGATCGGCGAGCCGGAACTCCGGCAGGTAACGCGTGACGGGCTCGTCCAGCCCGACACGACCGGCCTCGACGAGCTGGAGCACCGCGAACGCCGTCATGGACTTGCTCAGCGACGCGATCGGCAGCGGTGTCGACGCGCTGACCGCGCCGTATCCCGCGACGCGGACGACGTCGGCGCCGTGGGTGATCGCGACCGCGGCGCCGGGCAAGCCGGTGTGGTCGAGGTAGGCGCGGACGTATCCGTCGACGTCGGGTGCCGGGGCCGCGGCGGCGGCGGGCGTCGCGGTGCCCAGCAGCAGGGCCGCGAGCACGAGGAAGAGCCTGGTCATGCGGGTAAAAGTAAGGATCTCCGGGGGTCGCCCACCGCTGCCGGACGACGTCGGGCACCCCCTACTTTCGGCAGGTTGTTGACGCCGTCGGGCCACTCTGCCATAGTCAACACATCAGTTGATAAAGAGATTGGTTGATAAAGATGACGGTTGACGAGGCGGCGCTGGACCGGGCGTTCACCGCGCTCGGCGACCCGGTCCGCCGGGCGATCGTCGCGCGGCTGTCCCGCGGGGAAGCGACGGTCAACGAGCTGGCCGAGCCCTTCGCCATCACCAAGCAGGCGATCTCCCGGCACATCCAGGTCCTGGAGCAGGCCGGGCTGATCACGCGCAGCCGCGACGGCCAGCGCCGGCCGTGCCACCTCGTGCCGGCCGCGCTGGAAGCCCTCACCGGCTGGATCGACACCTACCGGCTGGCCACCGAACGCAGCTACCGGCAGCTCGACGCCGTCCTGGAAGCCCTGGAGGAAACCGAATGAGCACCACGATCACCGCCCGCCCCGGCACCCCGTTCATCGAGGTCACGCGCGAGTTCGCCGCGTCACCGGCCGCCGTGTTCCGCGCCCACACCGACCCGGAGCTGGTCGTCCGCTGGCTGGGCCCGCACGGCATGGAGATGGAGATCCTGGAGTTCGACGCCCGCTCGGGCGGCGGCTACCACTACGTCCACCGCGACGACCGCGGCGAGTACCGCTTCCGCGGCGTCTTCCACACGGTGAGCGCGGACCGGATCATCCAGACCTTCGAGTTCGACGGCGCGCCCGGCGAGGTCACGCTCGAGTCGATGACCCTGGTCGACCTCGGTGGCCGCACGCGGATCGAGGGCCGCTCGGTCTTCCCGTCCGTCGAAGCCCGCGACGCGGCCGTCGAAAGCGGCATGAGCAAGGGCATCACGGAGTCCTACGAGCGCCTCGACGCGGTGCTGGCATGACGGTCGTCGCCAGTTTCTGCATGTCCCTGGACGGGTTCGTCGCGCGACCCGACAACAGCGTCGGGCCGCTGTTCGACTGGTACGAAGGCGGCGACGTCGAGGTGCCGATGGTCGGCTACCCGATCACCTTCCACGTCGCCCCCGCCAGCGCGGGCTACCTGAAGCGGCACCTGGACCAAGCCGCGCACAGCGCGTTCGTCTGCGGCCGAACCGTCTTCGACTACACCCACGGCTGGGGCGGCAACCCGCCCGGCGGCGGCCGGGCGTTCGTCGTCACCCATCGCCCACCGCCCGGCTGGCCGGAGGCGAACCTGGCGCCCTTCACGTTCGTCTCGGACGTCCGCAGCGCGATCGAACAGGCGAAGGCGGCCGGGGACGGCAACGTCGGCGTCTCCGGCCCGTCGATCGCCCGGCAGTGCCTCGAGCTCGGCCTGCTCGACGAGCTGAAGATCGATCTCGTGCCCGTGTTCCTGCGTGAGGGCGTCCGCTACTTCGAAGACGTCGACCCCGGCCGCGCCGAGCTGGAGCGGGTCGAGGTCGTCGCCGGTGACGGCGTCACGCACCTGAGCTACCGGGTGCGCTACCGGTCCTGAGTGGACACTTCCGCCAGGAGCCGGTCGAAGGGCACGAAGTCCGGCTCGGCGGGCGGGGCCTGCCGTCCGGCGGCGAGCGAAGCCAGCTCGGCGCCGGCCTTCTCGATCCGCCGCTGCAACGCGCCTTCTCCGCTGCCCCAGTCCGACGAAGCCGCGTACACACCCGTCGCGACCGGGTCCGCCTTCAGGTATCCGAACAGCGGCCGCAGCTGGTAGTCGAGCACCAGCGAGTGGCGTTCGGTGCCGCCGGTCGCGCCGAGCAGCACCGGCTTGCCGGCCAGCGAGTCCGCGTCGAGCACGTCGAAGAACGACTTGAACAGGCCGCTGTACCCGGCGGTGAACACCGGCGTCACGACGATCAGCGCGTCCGCGCCGGTCACCGTCTCGATGGCGGCCCGCAGCTCCGGGCTGGGAAAGCCGGTCAGCAGGTTCTTCGTGACGTCGAGCGCGATGTCCCGCAGCTCCACGACGTCGACGGAGACCGGCGACCCGGCCGCGGCGACGGTCGCCGCGGCCAGCCGGTCGGCCAGCAGCCGGGTCGAGGACGGCACGGACAACCCGGCCGTCACCACTGCGAGCTTCATGCCGGCACCTTCTCCGAAGCCGCCTTGAGCGACTCGTGGGTCGGCGCGTCCGGCACGTGCGCCGGGCGTAGCGCGTCGAGCTCCTTGCGCAGCACCGGGACGACCTCTTCGCCGAGCAGGTCGAGCTGCTCCAGCACGGTCTTCAGCGGCAGGCCGGCGTGGTCCATCAGGAACAGCTGGCGCTGGTAGTCGCCGAAGTGCTCGCGGAAGGTCAGCGTCTTGTCGATGACCTCCTGCGGGCTGCCGACGGTCAGCGGCGTCTGGTCGGTGAACTCCTCCAGCGTCGGGCCGTGCCCGTACACCGGCGCGTTGTCGAAGTACGGCCGGAATTCGTTCCACGCGTCCTGCGACTTAGGCCGGATGAAGGCCTGGCCGCCGAGGCCGACGATGGCCTGGTCGGCCTGGCCGTGCCCGTAGTGCTCGAAGCGCTCGCGGTAGAAGGCGATCAGCTGCTGGAAGTGCTCCTTCGGCCAGAAGATGTGGTTGGCGAAGAAGCCGTCACCGTAGAACGCGGCCTGCTCGGCGATCTCCGGGCTGCGGATCGAGCCGTGCCAGACGAACGGCGGGACGTCGTCGAGCGGGCGCGGCGTGGACGTGAAGCCCTGCAGCGGCGTGCGGAACTTGCCCTGCCAGTCGACGACGTCTTCACGCCAGAGCCGGCGCAGCAGCGCGTACTTCTCGATGGCCAGCGGGATGCCCTGGCGGATGTCCTCGCCGAACCACGGGTAGACCGGGCCGGTGTTGCCGCGGCCCATCATCAGGTCGACGCGGCCGTCGGCGAGGTGCTGCAGCATCGCGAAGTCCTCGGCGATCTTCACCGGGTCGTTCGTGGTGATCAGCGTCGTCGACGTCGAGAGGATGAGCTTGGACGTCCGCGCGGCGATGTGGCCGAGCATCGTCGTCGGGGACGACGGCACGAACGGCGGGTTGTGGTGCTCACCGGTCGCGAAGACGTCGAGACCGACCTCTTCGGCCTTGAGCGCGATGCGGACCATCGCCTTGATCCGCTCGTGTTCCGTCGGCGTGGTGCCGTTCGTGGGATCGGTCGTGACGTCGCCCACCGTGAAGATTCCGAACTGCATGACCTGCTCCCTTCGCACCGCCATCTTACATGCGCGTTCAACTACTTCCAAGCAAGAGATATTCCGGCCGTCAATGCCGCAGGGGGTACCCAGTAAGGTCAGGGGCATGGACGCGGAGCTCGGTCGGCTGGGTCTGGCAGAACGTTCGGTACGACTTCTCACGGGCCGCGACATCTGGGGCTCGATCACCCCACTGCTCGCGCCTCGCCGGAACCTGGTGGCCGCCTTCGGTCACGTCGGTCCCGGCGCGGCCGCGCTGTTGCCGTTGCAGCCCGGCGACACGGTGATCACGGACGCGAGCCTGGACACGGTGCTGTCCGGCGCGACGAGCCCGCACGCCTTGTTGCACTGGGTGAAGGCGGGCGTGCTCGTGCACTCGCTGCGCGGGCTGAACGCGAAGCTGGTGATCGCCGAGGACGACCCGGCGTTCGTCGTGGTCGGCTCGGCCGACGTCACCGCGGCGGGCCCGCGTCAGCTGTTCGAGGCGGTCACCGTCTCGCACGAGAAGCACACGGTCGAAGAAGCCCAGGAAGCCTGGCTCGAATGGTGCGACCTCGCCGGGCCCGCGCTGACCGCGGGTGACCTGGAGCCGCTCCTGGAGCAGTACGGCGCCGGCAAGCCGGTCACCGCGCCGCGCCCGGCGGCCACCCGGTCCGCCCCGCCCGCGCGGCCGGTCGTCACGAGCCGCCCGGCGCCCCCGGTCCGGCCCGCGGCCGCGCCCGCCCCGCCGCCGTCCCCGGTCCGCCCGGCCACCCCCGCGCCGTCGCCGGTCCGGCCCGCTCCCCCGGCCGCGTCGCCGGTCCGCCCCGAGCCTGCGCCGGCACCCGAACCCGAGACGCCCGTCTCCGCGCCGGCCGCGGCCGCCGACACGCCCGGCCCGGCCGAGGAAGTCCCGGCGCCCGCCGCCGCGGAACCGGTTGCGGCACCGGCCGAAACCGAAACGGCCGAAGCCACCGACGTCCCTCGCCCGAACTGGCCGCGCCCGGCCGAGCTGTACCTCGTCAGCCTCGTCGAGGGCGGCGAGCCGTCGGCCGAGGCCGAGTACCGGCTCGAAGAGCTGACCCGCGAATACACCCACCCGGGCGAGAACGGCGAGTCACCGTTCCGGGTCGAGCTGTTCTGGGCCGACGACGGCCAGGGCCAGGACCCGCCGCGCACGCTCCGCCCGGGCGTGCACGTGATCCGTGTGTACAGCCAGAAACAGGGCCGCGCCCTGGTCGGGTCGCGGACCGAGCCGCCGGGTCTCGTGCTGCAGGCGTACGTCGACGAGTTCGCCTACCCGCGTCGCACGTACTGCTACCTCCTGACCCGGGAGACGGCCGCGAAGCCGGCGTTCGGCGAGCTCCGCAAGGGCCTCGCCACGATCGGGGAGAAGCCGAACTTCCGGAACAGCTTCCAGGTCCCGCGGAAGATCGAAGCACTGCTGGGCCTGTGGCCCGACCTCGGTTTCGACCCCCGCTAGGGAGCGCTCCACGCCACACCGGGGGACGGACGCGCGGAAGTTGTCGGGGTGGGCGGATATCCTGCTCCTGCGGTGCAGGCCGAGTCCGCACCTCACCACACCTTTCCGCGAGCCACGATCCGGGAGAACGACCCTGTGACTGCCGAGACCTTGTACGGGGCCGACGACCTCACCCACCTCGAGGGTCTCGAAGCCGTCCGCAAACGCCCCGGGATGTACATCGGCTCCACCGACAGCCGGGGCATCAACCACCTCTTCTCCGAGGTGGTCGACAACTCGACCGACGAGGGTGTCGCCGGTCACGCCACGAAGATCGTCGTCACCCTGCACGCCGACGGCAGCGTCCAGGTCGACGACGACGGCCGCGGCATCCCGACCGGCACCCACGCGAAGTCCGGTTTGTCCGGCGTCGAGCTGGTGCTGACCCGGCTGCACGCCGGCGGCAAGTTCGGCGGCTCCGGCTACAAGACCTCCGGCGGCCTGCACGGCGTCGGCGCTTCGGCGGTCAACGCGCTGTCGCACCGCTTCGACGTCACGGTGAAGCAAGAAGGCAAAGTCCACCAGATGTCGTTCAAGCACGGCATCCCCGGCAACTTCGACGCACCGGGCCCGAAGGCGAAGTTCACCCGCCACTCCGGGCTGAACCTCGTCGGCAAGATGAAACGCGGCGAGCGCAGCGGCACGTCGATCCGCTACTGGTACGACTCGCGCTACTTCGAGTCCGGCGCGGCGCTCGACGTCGAGGGCGTGCGGGCGAAGCTGCGCAACACGGCGTTCCTCGTCCCGGGTGTCACGTACGTGCTGCGCACGGCCATCGAAGACACGATCAACGAAGAGACCTTCCACTTCCCGCACGGCCTGGTCGACATGGTCGACTTCCTGACGCCGTCGGGCGAAAAGCCGGTCTGCGGCACGCTGCTGATCACCGGCGAAGGCACGTACAAGGAGAACGCGGCGGACGCGGCCGGCGTCATGCAGTCCAATGTGGAGCGTCACGCCGAGATCGAGGTGGCGCTGCGCTGGGGCACCGGCTACGAGCGCACGGTCGAGTGCTTCACCAACACGATCCGCAACGTCCACGGCGGCACGCACCGCCGCGGCTTCGACCGCGCGATGGCGAAGGCGTTGCAGGACGCGATCTCCAAGACCCGCGGGCTGCTCAAGCCCAAGGAGGACATGCCGACGATCGAGGACGTCCTCGAGGGCATGACGGCCGTGGTGCACGTCCGGCTGCCGGAGCCGCAGTTCACGTCCCAGACGAAGGACGAGCTGTCCACCGCCGGCATCACCCGGGTCATCCAGGGCATCGTCGACAAGCACGTGAAGGCCTGGACCGAGGACCGCAAGACGAAGTCCGAGGCCAAGGTCGTGCTGCAGAAGGTCGTCGACGCCTCGCGCGTCCGGCTCACCCAGAAGCAGCAGAAGGACGCGGCGAGGCGCAAGACCGCGCTCGAGGGCGCGGCGATGCCGCCGAAGCTGGTCGACTGCCGCACCACCGGCGTCTCCCGCAGCGAGCTGTTCCTGGTCGAGGGTGACAGCGCGCTGGGGTCGGCGCGGATGGCGCGCGTGTCCGAGTACCAGGCGCTGCTGCCGCTGCGAGGCAAGATCCTGAACGTCCAGAAGGCGTCGCTGGGCGACACGCTGAAGAACGCCGAGATCGCGTCGATCGTGCAGGTCCTGGGCGCGGGCACCGGGCGCACGTTCGACCTGACGACCATGCGCTACGGCCGCGTCATCCTGATGGCGGACGCGGACGTCGACGGCTCGCACATCCGCACGCTGCTGATCACGCTGTTCGCGAAGTACATGCGTCCGGTGATCGAGGACGGTCGGCTGTACGCGGCGATGCCGCCGCTGCACAAGCTCGTCACCAAGGGCCGCAACCCGGAAACGCACTTCACGTACACGCAGCAGGAGATGGAAACCAAGTACGCGGAGCTGGAGCGGGCGGGCAAGAGCATCGTCACACCGGTGCCGCGGTTCAAGGGTCTCGGCGAGATGGACGCCGACGAGCTGTGGGACACCACGATGAACCCGGCCAGCCGCTCGGTCCGCCGGATCACCATGGACGACGCGGAAGCCGCCGAGGGCGCGCTGGAGCTGCTGATGGGCGAGAAGGTCGAGCCCCGGCGGAACTGGCTGGTCGCCTCTTCGGACCGCATCGACCGCGACGCCATCGACGCTTAAGTTTTCGTAGCTACCAAGGAGTTCTGCCGTGGCACGCCGCAAGGGCACCACCACCAAGGTCGATCCCAGCGCGTTCGACTCCGCCGGTGCGAACGTCTTCGACAACTCGCTGAAGACCGAGATCGAAGACAGCTACCTGGAGTACGCGTACTCGGTCATCCACTCGCGCGCCCTGCCGGACGCGCGGGACGGGTTGAAGCCGGTGCACCGCCGGATCCTCTACTCGATGAACGAGAACGGCTACCGCCCGACGCACGCGTACGTGAAGTCGTCGCGCGTGGTCGGGGATGTAATGGGCAAGTACCATCCACACGGCGACGTCGCGATCTACGACGCGATGGTCCGGCTGGCGCAGGACTTCTCGCTGAACGTCCCGCTGATCGACGGGCATGGCAATTTTGGTAGCCCAGACGATGGACCGGCTGCTTCGCGTTACACCGAAGCCCGCATGTCCCCCGAGGCGATGCAGCTGGTCGGCGAGCTCGGCGAAGACACTGTCGACTTCCGGCCGAACTACGACGGTTCCCTCGAAGAGCCCTCGGTCCTGCCCGCGGCCTTCCCGAACCTGCTGGTCAACGGCACGTCCGGGATCGCGGTCGGGATGGCGACCAACATGATCCCGCACAACCTCGGCGAGGTCGTCGCGGCGGCGCGGTGGCTGATCACGCACCCGTCGGCGACGCTCGACAAGCTGATGGAGTTCGTCCCCGGCCCCGACCTGCCGACCGGCGGCAGCCTGCTGGGCCTCGACGAGGTCCGCCGCGCGTACGAAACCGGCCGCGGCGTGGTCCGGATGCGCGCGAACTGCGAGACCGGGCCCCTCGAAGGCAGCCGCGGGCGGCAGGCGATCACCGTCACCGAGCTGCCCTACGGCGTCGGCCCGGAGAAGGTGATCGAGAAGATCACCGACGAGGTCAACAAGTCCAAGCGGCTCACCGGCATCGCCGACGTCAAGGACCTCACCGACCGCGAAAACGGCACGCGGCTGGTCATCGAGTGCAAGGTCGGCGTCAACCCGCAGGCCCTGCTCGCGGACCTGTACCGGCTGACGCCGTTGGAGCAGTCGTTCGGCATCAACAACCTGGTGCTCGTCGACGGCCAGCCGCAGACGCTGGGTCTCAAGGAGCTGCTGGAGGTCTTCCTCCGGCACCGCTACGAGGTCGTCACGCGGCGCACGAAGTACCGGCGCCGCAAGCGTGAAGAGCGGCTGCACCTCGTCGACGGCCTGCTGGTCGCGCTGCTGAACATCGACAAGGTCATCAAGCTCATCCGCGAAAGCGAAAACGCGCAGGCCGCGAAGGACGGCTTGATGACGCGCTTCAAGCTGTCGGAGATCCAGGCGACGTACATCCTGGACACGCCGCTGCGCCGGCTGACCAAGTACGACCGCCTGGAGCTGGAGTCGGAGCAGGACCGGCTGCGCGAGGAGATCGCGGAGCTGTCGAAGATCCTCGACGACGAGTCGGTGCTGAAGAAGCTGGTCTCGTCGGAGCTGGCGAAGATCGCTAAGGACTTCCCGACCGAGCGCCGCACGGCCCTGATCGACGGCGACCTGAAGGAGGTCCTGGCCGCGTCGAAGCCGTCCGGACCGCTGGAGGTCACCGACGACCCGTGCCAGGTGATCCTGTCGGCGACCGGCCTGGTCGCACGCACGGCGGCGGAGTCCGAGGAGTCGACGGAGACGCGCAGGCGCAACGGCCGCGTAAAGCACGACGCGGTGGCGGCGGTGGTCCACACGACGGCGCGCGGCCAGATCCTGCTGGTGACGAGCCGAGGGCGAGCGTTCAAGACGGACGTCCTGCCGTTGCCGGTCCTCCCAGAGCAGGCAGGCACGGTCTCGCTGCGCGGCGGCATGGCAGCTCGCGAGCTGGTGCCGTTGGAGAAGGGCGAGACGGTCATCGGCATCGCGCCCCTGGGCGACCAGGCGGCGGGCTCCCCGGGCCTGGCCCTGGGAACCCGCGC
Organism: Amycolatopsis sp. NPDC104819; assembly: GCF_055583145.1. Classification (NCBI taxonomy): domain Bacteria; kingdom Bacillati; phylum Actinomycetota; class Actinomycetes; order Pseudonocardiales; family Pseudonocardiaceae; genus Amycolatopsis; species Amycolatopsis sp. NPDC104819. The sequence goes on from NZ_JBVJON010000007.1 coordinate 557,614, forward strand.
CGGCGTGGTCAAGGTGTGCTCGCCCGAGTGGCCGGTCCGCTCGGACGAGTTCGAAGTGATCTCGTTGAAGGACGGCGACGAGGTCGTCGGTGCCACGTGGCTTCGCGACGGCTCGGAAACGCTGGCGTTCGTGACGTCGGAAGCGTCGCTGCTGAAGTACGCGGCATCCCTGGTCCGCCCCCAGGGCCTGAAGGGCGGCGGCATGGCAGGCATCAACGTAGGAGCGGGTTCGGCGGTCTTCTTCGGCGCAATCCGCACGGACGACGACGAGCACGGCGAGCCGTTGGTGATCACGTCAACGGGCGCGAGTGTGAAGGTGACGCCGTTCAGCGAGTACCCGGCGAAGGGCCGGGCCACGGGCGGTGTCCGTGCGCAGCGGTTCTTGAAGGGCGAGACGGCGCTGCGGGTGGCATGGATCGGCCCGCGCCCGGCAGGTGCGGCGCGCAACGGCGATCCGGTGGAGCTCCCGGAGATCGACGTCCGCCGAGATGGGTCGGGTCACGCCCACCCGGGTCCGGACGTGGTGGGCCACCTCATCGAGCGAGACTGACGGATCAACCGCCGAAGGCCGTCATCAGGGACTGAGCGCTCTGATGACGGCCTTTGTCGTACGCGCCGTCGTCCCGATACCGTCGCAACACATCGAGCTCGTCTTCGGCAGGAAATTCGAAAGTTGAATTCCAACCTTCCAAAATGGCACTTCAGAACCGATACCATGGCCCGGTCGACGCAAACCAGCCGAATCGTCACCCGCTCCCTGGTTGAGGAATCTGTCGCTAAGATTCGGTAGACCTCTGAAGGGAGGCAGCCGCTTCCCGGATGCGCCTCAGGAGTCGTTTTGCACAGACGCAGCCGGCAGGACAAGACATGGGGTCCGCGCCGCGGTGGTTCGCCGCGGCGCGGGCCAGTGGAAGCGGGTCGCATCCGCCCACTGGCTACCCATCCTCGCCGCACTTGCCCGACCGGTGTACGACCTCGCAAAGGAGGTATGGCACCACCTGGTCAAGTGAAACCGGGCCGGGGTTCCGACACGTCGGGCCCCGGCCACCCATCTATCGGCTCTGACGCTGCCGATAGATGACAGGCTAGCTCATCCACTATGCGTGTTAACCGCCAGGCAACACGCGGTGGTCCGGTGATCCGACCTCCACATCGGCCGGCTCACCGATATCCGGAAGAATGCAAAGTTCAGGACACCGTCTCGGACCACTCGATCACGGCAGCCTCGCCGCGATGTCGTTGATCTCCCACGGACCCTCGGTCTCGATCACCTTCACGTCGTGCCAGCCGCCGAGCTCCGAGATCGCTCCGCCCTGGACCGCGAACACTTTGCCCGTCAGGGAACACTTCGAAGAAGCCAGGTAAGCCACCAACGGCGAGATGTTCGCCGGGGAGAACGCGTCGAACTCGCCTTCCTCCACGGGCAAAGCGAAGATCGCTCCCATCCCAGGAGTCGCCAACGTCAGCCGGGTCCGGGCGATCGGGGCGATCGCGTTGACCCGCACCCCGTAGCGCTCCAGCTCGGCCGCCGCCACCAGGGTCATCGCCGCGATGCCCGCCTTGGCCGCGCCGTAGTTGAGCTGGCCCGGGTTCGGCACCGTCGTCCCCGATGCCGATGCCGTGTTGATCACCGAGGCCGCGACCGGGGTACCCGCCTTCGAAAGCGACTTCCAGTACGCCGCCGCGTGGTGCAGGACCGCCGCGTGGCCCTTGAGGTGGACCGCGATCACCTCGTCCCACTGCTGTTCGGTGAGGCCCGCGACAAAACCGTCCCGCAGGATGCCCGCGTTGTTCACCACCACGTCCAGCCGGCCGAACTCGGACACCGCCTGGTCGACCAGCTCCGCCGCGCCCGCCCACGACGCCACGTCCGACGTGTTCGCCACCGCCGAACCGCCGGACGAGCGGATTTCCGAGACCACCGCGGGGTCCGGCTCGATGTCGTTGACGACCACCGAAGCGCCCTCCCGCGCGAACAGCAGCGCGTGCTCGCGGCCGATCCCCCGGCCCGCGCCGGTGATCAGCGCGACGCGCCCGTCGAGTGCACCCATCACAGCTCCGCAAGTCCGTCTTTGATCACGAGTGTGTCTCCTACCCTGGTTTCGAAGGCGTAGCGCCCCTCGCCGGCGGACCAGATCGACGTCGAGAGGTCCTGACCCGGCAGCACCGGCGACGCGAACCGCACGGCCAGCCGCCGCAGGCGCTCGACCGACGACGCGTCGACCTCCGTCAGCACCGCCCACGACGTGAACGCCATCGTGCACAGCCCGTGCGCGATGATCCCCGGCAGTCCCGCGGCGCGTGCGACCTCGTCGTCGAGGTGGATCGGCATCGGGTCGCCGGCGGCCGGGCCGTAGCGGAACGTCTGGTCGTCGTCGACGTGCTGGCTGACCTTCGCCACCGGCGCCGACGACCGCAAAGCCTCGTCGAACCGGTGCGAAGGCCCCAGCGAACCCTCCTTCGAGCCGGTGTCGAAGCCGCGCACGAAGAACGTCACGTACTGCTCGTTGACCAGCTCGCCCGAAGCAGTACGGCATTCCAGGTAGACCGTCGCTCGCGTGCCCTTCGGCAGCCCCTCGAAGCCCGTCATCTTCGCCCGCGACACCAGCGAATCCCCGGGCCGGATCGGGCGGTGGAACCGGAAGTCCTGCTCGCCGTGCAGCACCCGCCCGAACAACGACGTCGGCACGACTTCCAGCGCCGGTTCGAGCAGCGACTGGAACACCGGCACGATCGCGAACACCGGGCTCGCGACGTCCCCCGCGCGGTGCGCCGGGATCGGGTCGTTGGTCGCCGCCGCGTACTCGGCCAACGCTGCGCGGGTGACGTCGAACGAGACCGGCGACGTCCACTTGTCCAGGCCGGCGGGGTCGAACTTCATGCGACCAGTGCCTTGAACTTCTCGAGGGACTCGTCGAGGTTCTTCTTGCCGTCCTTCTCGACGGCCTTCCCGAGCGCTCCGACGATCATCTGGCCGGTGAACTCGGCGTCGATCGAAGCCGTCGAGCCCGCGCCGGCCGCCGCCACCGACAGCGAGAAGCTGATCTTCACTCCGGCCATCCCGGTGCCCGAAATGACCAGCTGCGAAGGCGCGTCATAGGTGTCGACGGTCCACGTGATCGTGTTCGCCATCCCGAGCATCGTGACAACCTCGGACACCTGCGAACCCTGCGAGAACTCCGCCGGGACGTCACCCTTCCACTTGGTGTGGATGGTCAGCCACTTCTCGAAGTTGTTGGGGTTGGAAAACTCCGCCCACACCTTGTCCGGCGCGGCGGGCAGCTCGACGGACGCGCTGATCTGACCCACGTTCTCTCCTAAGCTCGCTGGTAGGCGGTGACGACGGCGGCGCCACCGAGTCCGATGTTGTGCTGCAACGCGGCTTGAACTCCCGAAACCTGCCGCGCGTCCGCGTCCCCGCGTAGCTGCCAGGTCAGTTCGGCGCACTGGGCGAGCCCGGTCGCGCCGAGCGGGTGGCCCTTCGAAATGAGCCCACCGGACGGGTTCACGACCCACCGGCCGCCGTAGGTCGTGTCCCCGGCGTCGACGAGCGACCCGCCTTCGCCTTCGCGACAGAGCCCGAGCGCCTCGTACGTCAGGAGCTCGTTGGCGGAGAAGCAGTCGTGCAGCTCGACGACCTGGAAGTCCGTGGGCCCCAACCCGGCCTGCTCGTAGACCTGCGTGGCCGCTTGACGCGTCATGTCGTACCCGACGATGTTCTTCGCGCTGCCGTCGAAGGTGCTGCGGAAGTCCGTGGTCATCGCCTGCCCGACGATCTCGACGGCCCGCCCGGCCAGGCCATTGACGTCCACAAAGGACTCACTGGCCAGAATGGCCGCGCCGGAGCCGTCGGACGTCGGTGAGCACTGCAGCTTGGTCAGCGGGTCGTAGACCATCCGCGACGCCAGGATGTCGTCGAGCGAGTAGACGTCCTGGAACTGCGCGTACGGGTTGTTCACCGAGTGCCGGTGGTTCTTCTCGCCGATCTTCGCGAAGTGCTCGGCGGTCGTGCCGTACTGCTTCATGTGCTCGCGGCCGGCGGCGCCGAACATCCACGGCGCGGGCGGGAACAGGACTTCCGAGATCTCGGCGAGCGCCTGCATGTGGTTGCCCATGGGCTGCTCACGGTCGTCGAACGTCGAGCCGAGCGAGCCCGGCTTCATCTTCTCGAAGCCCAGCGCCAGCACGCAGTCCGCGCGCCCGCCGCGGATCGCCTCCGCGGCCAGGTACAGCGCGGTCGAGCCGGTGGAGCAGTTGTTGTTGACGTTCACGACCGGGATCCCGGTCATCCCCAGCTCGTAGACGGCACGCTGCCCGGACGTCGACTCGCCGTAGACGTACCCGACGTACGCCTGCTGGACGGCGTCGTACCCCAGCCCGGCGTCCTCGAGCGCCTTGGTCCCGGACTCGCGCGCCATCTGGGGGTAGTCCCAGTTCTCGCGCCGCCCGGGCTTCTCGAACTTCGTCATCCCGACGCCGACGACGTACACCCTGTTCGTCATGCAACAAACATACAGACCGGCATGTATTTATCAAGACCGAACCACGGACCCGCAGGTCGGTGGCACAAAATTCAGCCCAGCGGAGCCAGCGGACCCGGGTAGCGAGCCGGGTCGAGGCAGCTGCCGAGGCCGTCGACGACCGAGCAGAAGCCCGGCGGCCGCACCGGCGTGTACCCGCCCGGGACGCCGTGACCCGCGATCAGCTGCCGGTACGCCGCGACGGCGTCAGTCGGCCGCCGGGTCAGCGTGGCGTCCGAGCGAGCGTCCACTGTGTACAGTCCGAACCGCGGCTGGTAGCTGCCCCACTCGTAGTTGTCCGTGAGGCTCCAGTAGTTGTAGCCGATCACGTTCATGCCGTCGGCCTTCGCGCGCTGCACCCAGTAGATGTGGTCACGCAGGTGGTCCGAGCGCGTGTAGCCGTCCGGACGCGCGTTGCCGTTGTCCGTCGGCATGCCGTTTTCGACGACGTAGAGCGGCAATCCCGGGAACTTCCGCGCGTAGTACCGCAGCGCGTAGTAGATCCCGTCCGGCTGCGGTGTCACCTTCCAGAACTCGCCGCTTGCCGCATGGATCGCGCTGAGGTTGTCGAGGCTCGCGCCGTAGTAGTAGTCCAGCCCGGCGAAGTCGAGCTTGTCACGCACCTGGTCGAGGAACGACGCGTCGAGCACACCCTGCACCGCCGGGACGTACGCGGTGTTGCTGGAGACGAGCGCGCCCGGATCCAGCTGGTGAATGAGGTCGTACGCGGCACGGTGGACGCGCACCAGCCGAGCCTGCGCCCACGGCAGCTTCCATCCGGCGAGCCCGCCGTTGGCCGTCTCGTTCTGCAGGTAGACGGTCGGCTCGTTGATCGTGATCCACAGCACGCCCAGACCGCGATAGCGTTCGACGACACGGCGGGCGTTGGCCAGCCACGCGTCAACCGTGCGGTCGCTGTCCCAGCCGCCCTGGTCGGCGACCCAGCCCGGGTAGACCCAGTGGTCGAGGGTGATCATCGGCCGCATGCCGGCGTCGACGACGTGCCGGACGACGTCGTCGTAGTACGCCAGCTCGGCCTGGTCCACCTGGCCCGGACGCGGCTCGATGCGAGCCCACTCGACGCTGAAGCGGAAGACGTTCACCCCGAGCTGCTTCGCGCGGTCGATGTCGGCGACGTAGTTGTGCCGGAAGTCGACGGACTCGCGGTAGGGCTCCTTGATCGACGACGTCTTCGCCTGCTCGTAGCGGCGCCAGTTGCTGTCGGGCGCCGAGCCCTCGGCCTGGTAACCCGACGTCGCGACACCCCAGAAGAACGGCTGGGTGACGGCCACCGCCGGCGACGTCCCCGCGAGGAGACCCGCGAGCACCGTCAGGACCACGAGGACTGAAGTGCGCCGCATCGCTCCCCCATTCATGAAGGAACTTCATGTTAGCGCCGCGGTGACTCGCCGCACATCCTCCGAAGGACGGAAGACAACCAAGGTTAAGCAAGGCTAACCTCACTTCGATCTTCACGAAGCTGGGGGACGTCATGACCGCAGAGGCACCCACCCTGACCAGGGCTGTTCCACCAAAACGCGCCGCCCGGCGCTGGTACCGGCGCAAGCCCGTGCGCCGCGCGCTGGTCGTCACGCACCGGTGGACGTCGCTCGTGCTCGGGCTGCTGCTCGTCCTCGAGACCACGGCCGGCGTGATCCTGCTGTACCGCGCCGAGTACTTCCGCGCGACGCACGCGGACTTCTACGCCCACACCGAGAGCGCCCACCCGATCGGCCTGCAGCAGGCGCGGGACCTCGTCAAGCAGGCCCATCCGGAGTTCTCCGCGGCCTGGGTCAGCAACGACGGCGGGATCATCGCGGTCGGCGACACGAACTACACCGAGGCGTATGCGGTCGACCCCGGCAGCGGGCGGATCACCGGGCCGCAGAAGCTCACCGACGGTGTCATGGGCTGGCTGACCAACCTCCACGACTGCGCGTTCACCTGCCAGGACGACCCGGGATACGTCTCGTGGCTGGCCGCGCCGACACCGATCCCGGAGACGAACTGGGGTGAGCTCGTCCTCGTTGTGCTCGGGCTGCTGATGATCCTGCTGGCGATCACCGGGATCGTCGTCTGGTGGCCGGGCTTCAAGAAGTTCTCGCACGGCTTCCGCGTCCGGCTCGGCAAGGGCCGCTTCGCCCGCGACTACGACCTGCACAACGTGATCGGGCTCGTGTCGGTCCCGTTCGTGCTGATGTGGGGTGTCACCGGCGCCGCGTTCTACCTGCCCCCGGTGGAGAACGCGTGGCTCGCGATCACCGGCGGCTCGGCGCCGGACGAGGCGAAGTACAGCTTCACGGCGAACCCGGCCGCGCCCGGCACCCCCGTGATCGGCATCGACCAGGCGTCGTCGGCCGCGCTGGCGGCGTCTCCCGGCACGATCCGCTACCTCGTCCCGCCGGCCGAAGGCACGGACTACTACTCGGTGTCGATCGCGGACGACGGCTACCAGCCCTACGGCGCCCGCGCGTTCTTCGGCGGCGACCGCACGGTGTACGTCGACAGCCACGACGCCGCCCACGTGTCCTCTGTGGACGCCAAAGCCGAGCCGGCGGCGAACCGCTTCTACAGCAAGGTCTTCGAGGCCGCGCACTTCGGCTGGCTGGTCGACGGCTGGTGGCGGCTCGTCTGGGTCGTCCTCGGCCTGGCGCCGCTGGCGCTGATGCTCACCGGCATCTCGACGTGGCTCTTCCGCATGGGCACCAAACGCCGCCGCCGCAAAGCGCGCCGGGCGTGATCGAGCCCCTGGCCTTCGCGACGACGGTCGTCTGCCTGCTGTCCGGCCTCACCGCCTTGGTCGTGACGGCGGCCGGGCGTTACCGCTGGCCGAACTGGCGCCCGCTCGCCGTCCTGATCGAACTCGCGCTGCTGGCGCAGGCGATCGCGAGCGCGGTCGGCGACCACCCGGCGGAACCCGGAACGCACCTGGCGTACCTGGCGACGTCGCTGGTCGTGCTGCCGGCCGGAACGGCGTGGGGCGCCCGCGAAAACACACGTTCCGCGGGCGCCCTGTTCGCCCTGCTGCTCCTGACGCTCGCCGTCCTGGTCGTGCGGATCAGGACGACGGCGCGCTAGCCGACCTTGAACGACTGAGCGGCGCTGCCGTTGCAGGTCGACTGGACCAGCTGGACACTGTCCGCAGTGGACGATCCCGGCACGGTCAGGCACTTGCCGGTGTGGCGGACGGCGAAGTGGTAGTAGCCACTGCCTTCCGACACCGGCTGCCACTGCTGGTTGTTCCCGCCACTGTAGGCCCACAGCTGCAGGCCGGCGTTGTCGGTCGTTGCCACATTCGCGACATCGATGACCTGGGCGGGGTTGGTCCGGTTGTTGATCCGGTCGTACCCGCCGCTGGTCGGGGCGAACTGGTACTGCTGCGCCGTGGTGCCGTTGCAGGTGTACTGCTGGATCACGGTGCCGTTGGCGCTGGCCGCGGCCTTCGCGTCGACGCACTTGCCGGACGCCTTGTTCGTGACGGCGTACCAGGCGCTCGGGTCGATCGTGCCGTCCGGCGGCGGGGTGGTCGTGCCGCCGCCACCCAGCCACTTGAGGCCGTCGAGCAGGAACCGGTTCTGGTCGGCGCTCTCGAACGTCGAGGACAGCGCGGTGTTCGTGTCGTAGTTCATCGCGTTGTGGCCGAAGTTCGAGTAGATCATCTTGTAGTTCTTGTTGGTCCACGAGATCGGGTAGTACCCGCTGTACCAGGTCTGGTTCGGGTCGGTGCCGATCGGGAAGGTGGACTGGTCCATCGCCGCCAGGATGGTGATGTTGCTGTTCTGGCGAAGGTCGTTCTGCCAGGCGTACCACTCGGACGTCGAGGACTTGATGGTCGCCGGCAGGTTCACCGTCGACGGGTGCGTGCGGTTCTCGATCTTCAGTGTCTCCGGCGTCGGGCCCCACGTGTTGGACGTGAAGCGCCCGGTGCCGAGGAAGTCGTTGTGGAACCAGTTCGCGTACGACGGCGTCGAGCTGTCGTTGTAGGCCGTGACGTGGAAGCCGTAGAACGCGCCGCCGGCCTGCATGTACCGCTGGAAGCCCTGGAACTGCGCCTGCGACTGCGGCTGGTCGTCGAGGAACATGACGACCTGGTACTGGCTCGGGGTGATGCTGGTGAGCTGGTTCCAGTTGTTCGTCGCGGTGTAGGTGAAGCCGTTGGCCGCCGCCTGCTGCGGGAACCAGACATTGGCCTCCTTCTCGAAGCTGATGTGCGCGGCGTCGTAGGTGCCGCTGTAGAAGGCGAGGACCTTGAACGGCGTCGCGGCCTGCGCGACCGGGGCCGCCGGGCTGCCGAGGCTGAGCCCCAGCAGCGCGGCGAAGAAGGCCAATATCCGGACCAACGGGCGGCGGGTTCTGGACGGCATGCGTGTTCCTTCCGGTGGGGGCGGGGAAAGGGTCACCAGTGGCGCGAGTAGTGCAGGCCGTAGCCGAAGGGGAACAGCGCGGGCTTGCCGTCGCCGACGTTGATCGGCTGCTGGTCGGCGCTGCGCATCCAGGTCACCGGCAGCTTGCCGGACGGGTTGTAGGCGCCGAAGAGGACGTCGGCGACACCCTGGCCTTCACTGCCCGGCAGCCACGACTCGACCAGCCCGGCCCAGTCCGGCAGCTGCGCCGAGATGTCGAGCGGCCGCCCGGACACCAGGACGACGACCGTCGGCACCCCGGAGTCCTTCAGCTTCTGCAGCGTCGCGAGGTCGGTCGCGTCGAGACCCATCCCTTGTGGACGGTCACCCTTGCCTTCGGCGTACGGCGTCTCCCCCACGACCGCGACGGCGACGTCGTAGCTCTTGTCGATCCCTTCGCCGTCCTTGGCGTAGGTCACCTTCGACGAGCTGCTCTTGATGCCCTGCAGGATCGTGGTCCCCGGGATGACCGGGCCGCTGGTGCCCTGCCAGCCGACGGTCCAGCCGCCGGACTGGTTGCCGATGTCGTCCGCGCTCTTGCCGGCCACGAAGATCTTGTCCCGCTGGGAAAGCGGCAGAACGTTGTGCTCGTTCTTCAGCAGCACCTGGGATTCGCGGACGGCCTGGCGTGCCAGGTCGCGGTGCTGCTTGCTGCCGATGGTGATGAGGAACCGCCGGTCGGTGAGCGGGTGCTCGAAGAGGCCGAGCTCGAACTTCTTCGTGAGGATGCGCTTGTTGGCGTCGTCGATCCGCGACATCGGCACACGGCCTTCTTGCACCAGCGTGCGCAGCGTGTTGATGAACTTCTGCCACTCGAAGGGCACCATCACCATGTCGATGCCGGCGTTGATGGAGGCCTCGACCTCTTCCGGGGTGAAGCCGGTCTTGCCGTCGATCTTGTCGACGCCGTTGTAGTCCGAGACGACGATGCCCTTGAAGCCGAGTTCTTTCTTGAGGACGTCGTTGATCAGGTACGAGCCGGCGTGCATCTTGACGCTGTTCCAGCTGCTGTAGGAGATCATCACCGAGCCGACCCCGCGCTGGACGGCGGCTTTGAACGGCGGCAGGTGGATCTGGCGCAGCTCCTTCTCACTGATCTCGGTGTTGCCCTCGTTGACCCCGCCGGTGGTGCCGCCGTCGCCGACGTAGTGCTTGGCGGTGGCCAGGACCGAGCCGGGCTGGTCGAGACTCCGGCCCTGCAGGCCGGTGATGATCGACGTCATCTCGGTGGCCAGCTGCGGAACCTCGCCGAAGGACTCGTAGGTGCGGCCCCAGCGGTCGTTGCGGGCGACGCACAGGCAGGGCGCGAAGTCCCAGTCGATGCCGGTGCCGGAGACCTCTTCCGCGGTGGCGCGGCCGATGCGTTGCACGAGGTTCGGATCCCGCGTCGCGCCGAGGCCGATGTTGTGCGGGAAGACAGTGGCGCCGTAGAGGCCGTTGTGGCCGTGGACGGCGTCGACCCCGTAGATGAGCGGGATGCCGAGCGGGGTGGCGAGCGCGGCCTTCTGGAAGCCGTCGTACATGTCGGCCCAGGTGACGGGCGTGTTCGGCGTCGGCTGCGAGCTGCCGCCGGAGAGTAGCGAACCGAGCCGTCCGGTGGTGACGTCCTGGGGGCTCGTGACCCCGAGGCGTTCGGCCTGCATCATCTGGCCGAGCTTGTCGTCGAGGCTCATCCGGGACATCAGGTCGGCGACCCGGACCTTCACCGGACGCCAGGAATCCTTGTACGCCGGGCCGTTCCCGGCGAGGGCGGGGGTCTCCGACGCCACCAGCAACCCCAGTGCCAGTGCGCCGATACCCAGTCTGCGTCCGAGACCCATCCGGGTCCTCCTCGTCGAGAGACCGAAATTCACGCCTTGAATTAAGACACAGGCTTTCGGCGTTGGTCCAGACCTCTGACCGAACTCGGTTTCCGCTCAGCGGGATTGGCGGCTGCGGTCAGTAGCTGACCTAATTCGGCTCTACGGTCGCCCCATGACCCGCGAACACGAAGACCTGCTGGACATGCTGACCGAGGTCCGGAAGCGCCTGCTGATCCCGGCCCGGGACATTTCGGACGCCGACGCGTCCCGCCGGACGACGGTCAGCGAGCTGACGCTGGGTGGCTTGATCCGCCACCTGGCCACGGGCGAGCGCATGTGGCTACAGGTCCTGAAGTCCGCCGACGGTTCCCTTCCGGACGGCATGCTGGACACGGCGCAGTACTCGATGAGCGAGACGCTGCCGTACTGGCTTTCGGAGTACTCGGCCGCGGCCGCTTCGACGGACGAGTACGTGCGGTCGCTGCCTTCGCTGGACGTTTCGGTGCAGCTGCCGATGACGCCGTGGTCCCCGCCGGAGCCCCAGTTCTGGTCGGCCAGGAGGATAGTGCTCCACCTGATCCACGAGACGGCGCAGCACGCCGGGCACGCGGACATCATCCGGGAGTCGCTGGACGGGGCGAACTCCACCGCCCAGCTGAGCGCCTGACTACTTCGGAGCCTTTGGCCTGCGCAGAAGGGAGATCAAGCACCGGAGAACAGCGAGTGCATCTGCTCGACGGCGCTCGTGCGGGTGAAACAGCGCGACCGACACCGCCATTCCGAGGTAGGCGGCGACGGGGAGGCCGATGACCAGCAGGGCTACTTCAACCACGGACATCGCGAGAAACCCCGTAGCGCAGGCTCAACACAGAAGATCCGAGGCGGATTTCATGGTCATAGTCGGAGAGCCTGGTGGCGGACGCACCGCGGACACCGATGTTCGGATCGGTCAAACAGCCGACGATGTCGTCCGGATAGGGGTGCTCAGCCCAGCACAACTCCCATTGCCCGCCTGAGCCCCAGAGCGATATCCGGCCGCCGTGGTCGATCGGATACGGCCGCCTCAAGGGATCCGTCCACCAAAGGCCGAGCGCCCAGCTGCCTGCCGGGTCGCGAACGTCCAGGCAGCCGACGAGCGCACTGAGAAGAGACTCGATCTCCACCGTCATCGGCGGAATTCGAGCTCGCGCGGCGCGTTCGGCGGAAGAGATCGCAATGTCGGCAGCGGGAAATCGGCGAATCCAGGATGAATGCCGACCTGACTTGCCAGCCTGGACGGCCGCAATGGATGGGTACGCCGACTGCCTGGCAAGAGTCAGCCGTCCACCCGTGACAAGGTCCACAAGGTGGTAGACCTGGTAGTCCGCGCTTGCCGACACCCGCAATCCCGGTATGAAGTGGCTGGGATTGGGAGAGCTGGAGAGCAACCGACCGAGAGCATTTTCAAGTGCGTGAGCGACGATGCAAACGAGCTCGTCATACCTCGGCGAAACAGTCATTGTGTACGAAAGGAAGGCACGAGCACTGTGCAAATCAGCTTCCGAGAACGGGCTGCTGCCGTTGTTCTCGTTGAAGAGATGCACGGCCAGCATCGCACGAAACCGCCGTTGTCGAGGAGAACAGTCGGTCACGCCGAGATCGCCACGAGCGACTCCGGCTCCGGCAGCTGTCTTGTCTTCACCCGTGTAGGCCCGGCGGGTCTCGCGAAGCGAACGGCGAGGAGAATGAGGCACACGTGATCCATTCTTGCGTTCCGGCCCGCAATTGGTCACGGCAGTCATGGACAAAGCTCAGATCACGTGAAGCGGGCGCACTACACCCTCGGCCTTGTCTGCGGTGTGGCGCCGGAGCCGCTTCCGCCAATGCCGTCACGGTCCTTCACGCAGACCGCCGCCCTTTTCGGGCGACGCCACAGTAGCACGCAGGTCAGCGGTCCGAGCGCAACGACGCCGGGTCGAAGGAATCCCAATACGCGTCTTCATCTTCAACACTCGAGGCAGCCGGCGCCGGCGCTTCCCCAGCAGCACCCAGCCGTTCTTCCCGCTGCCGCTGGAACTCCTCGACCGTCATCCCCGGGTCGTCGTCCTCCGCCCGGGCCGGCGCCGGCATGCCCGTCATCTGCTCGATCATGAACGTCATGTCCTCGCCCAGCAGCAGGGCGACCTTGTTGTACCCGTCCTGGGTCGCCTCGCGCATGGCCGCCTGGGCGATCTCTACCACCAGGGGGCCGAGCTGCTCGCCGAGGTTCACCGCCGACGGTGCCAGCCACAGCCGCAGGAGCTTGCCGCGGGCGTCGACCGTCACCTCGACCTGGCCGTCGAGGTCGTGGGCCGTGCCCGAGGCCGAGGCGAGCAGCTCCTCCACTCGGGACATCGCCTCTTCGCGGGCGCGGGCTTCGGCGATCAGCTGGCGGGTCGTGATCACCGCGGTCACCTTCCGTACGAGTAGGTGTCGGCGTCCGGGTCGTCGTCCGGGATCGGCTCGTAGCCCAGGACTTCCAGCTGCGACGCGTCCACGACCGGGGCCAGCGCGTGGTACATCTTGTCGCCCGCGCGGCGCGTGGCACGCTGGGCCAGCTCGAAGATCTGGTCGGCGAGCACCGCCGAGGTGTTCCGCAGCGCGGACCGGTGGATCGTCAGCCCGGTCAGCAGCCCGCCCGGCGCCACCTGGACCTCGATGGCGTCCGTCGACGCCTTGCCCACCACCGGGCCCGAACGAGCGAAGCGCGCCTCGGCATCCGAACCGGCCCGTTCCGCCTGCTCGGCGGCCCGGGCGACCGCCAGATCCACGTCGAATTCAGCCACGATGTGAAGCTACCCCGTCGGCCGGTAGAAGCCGATGAACTGCTGTCCCGCGTTCGTGGTGCGGATTTTGCTGATCTGCACCGGGTCGCCGGCTTCGACCATCTGGCCGTCGCCGATCACCATCGCCACGTGGCCGGACCACACCACGAGGTCGCCGGGCAGCAGCTGGTCGATCGACGGCACCTCGGCGCCCACGGTCTGCTGCTTCGCCGTGCGCGGCAGCTGCAGGCCGGCGTCCTGGTACGACGTCATGGTCAGCCCGCTGCAGTCGAGGCCCTGGCCGCGCGCGGTGCCACCCCACACGTACGGCACGCCGAGCTGCGAAAGCGCCGCGCGCACGGCCTTGGCCGCGGTCTCGTTCGGCGCCATGACCTGCTTGCCGCCGGGCAGGTTGATGCCTACGCCGGTGCCGGGCTGCGGCGGGATCGCGATTGGCAGCCGCGGCTTCGAGACGGAGCCACCGCCCCCGCCACCGCCGCCTCCCCCACCACCGCCGCCGCCGGAGTCCCCACCGCCGGAGTAGCCGCTATCGGAGTTGAAGGAGGACGCCACCTTCGTCGGCGCCGCGCTGCTCGAGGACGTCGTCTGCTCGCCGCCGCCCAGCCGGGTGCCGATGTCGGTGAGCTGGTTGATCGTCTGCTCACTGAAGGTCGCGGCCTGGCCGGTGAGCTGGCTGATCTTGGTCTGCAGCTTCATCAGGATGTCGCGCGACGCGGCCGCGCGGCTCTCCGGCGGCTGGATCGACTTCACCGCCGCCAGCGCCTTCATCGACGCCGAGATCTCCTTGATGATCTGGTCGCGGACCTGGTCGTTCTTGATCTCGCCCAGGTTCAGCGTCTCGGCGGCCTCGGCGACCGCCTTCTCGATCTCGGCGCTCTCGTCGAGCAGGTCCTGGACCTCCTGCTCCAGGCTCTTCGACGTCGCGGTCGCGCGGTCGGTCGTCGAGCCCGAAGTCGCCGAAGCGAGGTTGACGCGCTGGTCCGAGGCGACGTCGCGGGTCTTGCCCACCGACGTCTGCAGCGCGACGTGCGCGTCCCGCGCGCCGCCGATCGCGGCCGGGTCGTGGCGCAGCTTCTGCGCGAACTGGTTCGGCACGTCCAGGCCGTGCCGGACGAGCTGGTCGGCGTGCTCGGTCACGCGAGATCCCCGAGGTCCCCGCCGAGCCGCCGGACGACGTCACCGTGCTCGGCTTCGACGGCCGAGTAGTTGCGGTCGGTCTGCCGGGCGGCTTCGCCGACCTGCCGCCAGCCGCCGCCGACGCGGTGCATCTTCTCCTGCAGCCCGCGCATCCGGCCGCTGTAGGCGCCGGAGAAACCGGACTCGCCGCCCATCTCCGAGAAGCCGTGGCCGCCGAGCGTCACGTGCGGGCCGACGTGCTTGTCGGCCGCGCCCTTGACGTCTTCACCGAGCGGGTCGACCTCACGCGCGTACCGCGAGTACGCGCCGTCGTCGACGTGAAACCCCTGATGCGAACCGTCCACTGGCCCTCCCTGTCACCGAGGGTGCGACGTGCGCTCGCCACCCCCGGTTCCCCTGGTCCGGGATTCAGCCTAGACCACGGTCCGTGCCCGGGTGGGCGAATTGCCCGGACTCAGCCGGTGACCTTCTGGAGCCAGCCGGGGTCCTGCCACGACACGATCGAGCCGTTCGAGGTGACCGTCGGCGTGCCGAACCCGCTCTGTCCGTTGCCGAAGTCCTGCGCCAGCTTCGGGTCGTTCCCGATCTGCTGGAAGGCATCGTTGATCTGCTGGTCGTAGGTGCCCGCGTTGACGGTTTGGGCGAACTTCGGGTCGGTGATGCCGACGTCCTGGCCGAGCTTGACCAGCTGCGCCTTGTCGTAGCCGCGCTTGCCCTCCTCGGGCTGGTTCGCGAACAGCGCGTCATGGAACTGGAGGAACTTGCCGGCGTCGGCCGCGGCGAGCGCCGCGTTCGCCGAGTCGAGCGAGTAGCCCGCCGGGTTCGAGCGGTCGTTGAGCAGCGGCACCATGTGGTAGCGCACCTGCAGCTTGCCGTCGTTGACGGCCTGCTCGATCTGGGTCTTGTAGGTCTTCTCGAACTGGCCGCAGATCGGGCAGAGGAAGTCGGCGTAGACGTCGATCGAGGCCTTCGCGCCCGCCTTGCCGACGGTGACGACGACGCCGTCGCGCTTCTGCGTGACGTCCCCGGCCAGCGAGCTCGTGGTCTCGCCGGGGTTGATGACCTGGCCCTCGGTCTTGTTCCGGTCCGAGATCGTCCAGATCACGCCGCCGATCACGAGCGCTGCCACGACGACCACGGCGGAGATCCCGATGATCCACTTCCGCTTGTCGCCGGCGCTGCCCCTGGCCTGGGCCACCGCCTTCGCTCCGCCCGCCTGCGCGGCCTGCCGACGCTTCCGAGCGGTCCGCTCAGCTCCACCCACTGTGTATCAGTTCCCTTCCGCGATACCCGAGTAGTCGTTCCCGGGCTCGGTGGAGTTCCCGCGACCTCGCGCGAGCCAGCCGTCGAGCGACAGCCAGGTGCGCGGCCGCGCCAGCAGCCACCCGGCCAGCAGCGCGAAGCCGGAGTCGCGGAGGATCTCCTGCGGGTACTCGGTCTGCCCCGCCGCCACCTGGCCACCGCCGCCGAAGCACCCGCAGTCGATGCTCAGCCCGCGCGCCCACGACTGGGCGATCCCGGCGATGAGCACCACGAGCAGCACCAGCGCGGCGCCGGCGACCCAGCGGGTCGCCAGGCCGGCGAGCAGGAACAGCCCGAGCACGAGCTCGACGAGCGGCAGCGCGATGGCCACCACGTTGGCGAGTGCGTCCGGCAGCACGTCGTACGCCTTCACGGCGATCAACGTCTGACCCGGATCCGCCAGTTTCAGCGCGCCGGAAACGAGCCAGACGGCTGCCAGCCCGAGCCGGGCGAGCGTGCCGACGGCGTCCAGCACGGGTTGGGACGGTCGCACCACGCACTTAGGCTAACGGGAGGACCTGAGAACCACGTGAGGGCACGGCGACGGCGAAGGGAGGGGCGCGATGCGGCTGCGCATGCTCCTCTGCTCGGCGTTGCTGCTGGTCACGGCGGCGGCGTGCGGTCCGGCCCAGGTCTCGCCGAGCGACTCGCTGGTCACCAGGGCCAGTGCCACGGATCACCTGACCATCGGCATCCGGTTCGACGCGCCGGGGCTTTCCGAGCGCACGGTCGACGGGCGGTTCGTCGGGTTCGACGTCGATGTGGCGACCTTCGTCGCCTCGGAACTGGGTGTCGCGGCGAAGGACATCACGTGGCGCGAGACGACGTCGGCGACGCGCGAGACGGACCTCACGTCGGGCGCGGTCGACCTGGTCGTCGCGACCTACTCGATCACGGACAAGCGCAAGCAGGTCGTGGCGTTCGCCGGGCCGTACTTCACGACCGGCCAGGACCTGCTGGTGCGGCGCACGTCCCCGGACATCACCGGGCCGGAGGCGCTCAACGCGCGGCGGCTGTGCTCGGTCACCGGCTCGACGCCGGCGCAGCAGGTCAAGGACAAGTTCGCCCAGGCCGTGCAGCTGGTCGAGTACCCGCGCTACCCGGACTGCGTCACCGCGCTGCTCGCCGGGCAGATCGACGCCGTGACGACCGACGGGGTGATCCTCGCCGGGTACGTCGCGCGCGACCCGGAGCTGCTGAAGGTGGTCGGGAAGCCGTTCTCGAAGGAGAGCTACGGCGTCGGCCTGCGCAGGGGCGACACGCAGGGGGTGGGCGCGGTCGACGACGCGATCCGGAAGATGATCTCCTCCGGCGAGTGGCTGCGCTCGCTCAACGAGAACATCGGGCCGTCCGGTTACCAGCTGCCCGCTCCCCCCGAGGTCACCGAGAAGTGAAGCTGCCCGACCTGCCCGTCCGTGCCGTGCTGCCGGACGTCCTCGCGGCGCTGGACGCCCACGGCACCGCGGTGCTCGTCGCGCCGCCCGGGACGGGGAAGACGACGCTAGTGCCGCTCGCGCTCGCCTCGGGCGCCGAGGGCCGGGTCGTGGTCGCCGAGCCCCGGCGATTGGCGGCGCGGGCCGCGGCGGCGCGGATGGCGGGCCTGCTCGGTGAGCCCGTCGGCGAGACGGTGGGCTACGCGGTGCGCGGCGACCGGAAGGTGTCGGCGCGCACGCGGATCGAGGTCGTGACGTCCGGGCTGCTGGTGCGACGGGTGCAGGGCGACCCGGAGCTGCCGGGCGTGTCGACGGTGCTGCTGGACGAGTGCCACGAGCGGCACCTGGACGCGGACCTGCTGCTGGCGCTGCTCCTGGACGTCCGCGCCGGGCTGCGCGACGACCTGCGGCTGCTGGCGACGTCGGCGACGGTCGCGGCCGGGCGGCTGGCCACGCTCCTGGGTGACGCCCCGGTGGTGACGGCGACAGCGCGAACCTTCCCGGTCTCCATGACGTACCTGCCGCCCGCGCGGGGCGAACGCGTCGAGGCTTCGGTGGCCCGTGCGGTGCGGACGGCACTGTCCGAAGGGGAAGGTGACGTGCTGGCGTTCCTGCCCGGCGCCGGGGAGATCGCGCGGACTTCGGGAATGCTGTCGCTGTCCGATGTGGACGTCCTCCCGCTGCACGGGCGGCTTTCGGCGGCCCACCAGGACGACGCCCTGCGGCCCCGCGCCCGGCGGCGGGTCGTGCTGGCGACGGCGGTGGCGGAGTCGAGCCTGACGGTCCCGGGGGTGCGTGCGGTGGTGGACTCGGGCCTGGCCCGCGTGCCGCGCGTCGACCACCGGCGCGGGCTGCCCGGGCTGGCGACGGTCCGGGTGTCGTCGGCGGTGGCCGTGCAACGCTCCGGGCGCGCGGGCCGCGAGGCGCCGGGCCGGGCGTACCGCTGCTGGGCGGAGCACGAGCAGGCGCTGCTCCCGGCGTACCCCGAGCCGGAGATCCGGACGGCCGAGCTGGCGCGGCTGGCGCTGGAGCTCGCGTGCTGGTCGACCCCCGACGGGAGTGGCCTGGCCTGGTGGGACCCGCCGGGCGAGGGCGCGCTGGCGGCGGGACGCGCGTTGCTGCGGGCGCTGGGCGCGACGGCGTCCGACGGAACGGTGACGGCTCGCGGGCGGCGGATGGCGGAGCTGGGACTGCACCCCCGGCTGGCCCGGGCGCTGCTGGACGGCGCGGAAGCGGTGGGCGCGCGGAACGCGGCGGAGGTGGTGGCGCTGCTCGACGCGGGCGCCACGCTGACCGACGTCGAGGCCGAACTGCGGCGGCTGCGGTCCGCGACCGACGAACCCGCGCGCCGCTGGAAGCGTGACGCACAACGGCTTGCGAAGCTCGTGACCGGGAGCGGAAAGCCGGATCCCGCGCTGGTCGTCGCGCTCGCGCACCCCGAGCGGCTGGCCCGGCGACGGTCCGGCGGCGCACCCGTCTACCTCATGGCCGGCGGCACCGCGGCCGAGCTCCCGCCGGGCAGCGGACTCGACGCCGAATGGCTCGCCGTCGCCGAAGCGACCCGCGACCCCGGCCGCGTCCACGGCACGATCCGGCTGGCCGCGGCCGCCGACGAGCGGCTCGCCACCCGCGTCGGCGAAGTGTCCGAAGTGGACGAGGTCGCCTGGGACGGAGACGTCGTCGCCCGGCGGGTGCGCAAGCTCGGCGCGATCACGCTGTCGTCGAAGCCGTTGCAGAACGCCGACGTCCACGACGCCCTCGTGACCGGCCTCCGCGAGAACGGCCTCGGCCTCCTGAAGTGGACGCAGGACGCGACCCACCTGCGCGAGCGGATGGCCTTCCTCCACCGCGTCGTCGGCGAGCCGTGGCCCGCGGTCGACGACACCGCGCTGCTGTCCGATGTGGACCGGTGGCTGGACCTCTCGAACGCCCGCCGCAAGGCCGACCTCGCGACGATCAACGCCGGCCAGGCCCTGAAGGCGCTCCTCCCCTGGCCGGAAGCGGCCAAGCTGGACGACCTGGCCCCGGACCGCCTCGAAGTCCCGTCCGGCTCGCACATCCGCGTCGACTACCGCGCCGACCAGCCCGTGCTCGCCGTCAAGCTGCAGGAGACCTTCGGCTGGACCGAGACGCCCACCCTCGCCGGCGTCCCCGTGGTCCTGCACCTGCTCTCCCCCGCCGGCCGCCCGGCCGCGATCACCGCCGACCTGAAGTCGTTCTGGACCAGCGGTTACCCGGCCGTGCGCGCCGACCTGCGCGGCCGGTACCCGAAGCACCCGTGGCCGGAGGACCCGGCCACCGCCGCGCCGACGCGGCACACCCGCCGCCGGGCCTGACGAAAGTCGGGGGCGGCCCGCGACCGTCGGCCGATGCCCCGGGAGGGCCGGAAACCGCAGACTCCGACGCATGATCACACTCAGGGGATTGACCAAGCGGTACGGCGAAAAGACCGTCGTCGACACGCTGACCTGCGACGTCGCGCCGGGCCAGGTGACCGGGTTCCTCGGGCCCAACGGCGCCGGGAAGTCGACCACCATGCGGATGACCGTCGGGCTCGACCACCCGCAGGCGGGCGAGGTGCTCGTCGGGGGCAAGCGGTACGCCGAGCTGCGGCACCCGCTGCGCGAGGTCGGCGCGCTGCTCGACGCCAAGGCGCTGCACCCCGGCCGCAGCGCCGGGAAGCACCTGAAGGCCATGGCGCAGAGCAACGGGATCCCGACGAGCCGCGTCGAAGAAGTCCTGGCGACCGTCGGGCTTTCGGACGTCGCGGGCAAGCGCGCCGGGCAGTTCTCGCTCGGCATGGGACAGCGCCTCGGCATCGCGGGCGCGCTGCTCGGCGACCCCGGCGTCCTGATGTTCGACGAGCCGGTCAACGGCCTCGACCCGGACGGCGTCCGCTGGGTGCGGCAGCTGATGCGGTCGCTCGCCGCCGAGGGGCGCACGGTGTTCGTCTCCAGCCACCTGATGAGCGAGATGCAGCTGACCGCCGACCACCTCGTGGTGATCGGCAAGGGCAAGCTCCTGGCCGACGCGCCGGTCGCGGAGTTCATCGCCGGCAACTCGCGGACGACGGTCTCGGTGCGCGTCCCGGTCGAGGGTGAACGCGCGAAGCTCGACGCGCGGCTGCGCGCCGAAGGCGGCCTGACGCAGTCCGGCGAGCTGGGCGAACTGCTCGTGGACGGCCTCGACGTCACCCGCGTCGGCGACCTCGCGCACGAGCTGGGCGTGCGTGTGCACGGCCTCGCCGAGCGGACGGCGTCTCTCGAGCAGGCCTACCTGGAACTGACCGCTTCTTCGGTGGAATACGGGGTGTCGGCATGACGACGACGGAAGCGCGCGGCGGCGGGCTGTCCGGCGCGGCCGCCGCGGAGTGGACGAAGTTCTGGTCGGTCCGGGCGACCTGGTGGTGCCTGGCAGGCGGGGCGGCCTTGCTGCTGGGGTACAGCACGCTGTCCGGGATCGCCCAGCGCTTCGACGACGACCCGCAGGCGGCGAACACGATCGCCCTCGGCGGCGGCTTCTACCTGGCACAGTTCGCAGTCATCGCGCTGGCGGCGTTGTTCGTGACGAGCGAGTACGCGAGCGGCGGCATCCGCTCGAGCCTGCTGTGGACGCCGGTCCGCGAGCGGGTCGTGCTCGCGAAGGCGGCGGTCCTGGTGCCGGTGCTCTTCGCTTACGGCGTGGTGCTTTCCTGCGCGGGCATGGCATTGGCGAGCGCGGTCAAGGACGGCCACGGCCTGCCGACGAGCTTCGCGGGCGGCTTCACGACGGCGACCGGCATGGGCGGGTACTTCGCGCTGCTGGGGCTGCTGTGCACCGGTGTCGCGTGGGCGCTGCGCAGCGCGGCCGGGACGCTGGTGACGGTGATCGTGCTGCTGGTGCCGCTGCCGCTGATCGTGGCGTCGCTGGGGCTGCCGGACCTCGTGCCGTACTTCCCGGGGATCGCCGGGGTGAACGCGATGGTCGAGGCCGGGCAGCCGAACCCGATCACGATGGCGGCGGCGCCGTACGCGCCGTGGGCCGGGCTGCTGATCTGCGCGGCCTGGGCGGCGGCCGCGCTGCTCGCGGGCACCGCGGTGTTGCGCCGCCGGGACGCCTGACTTCGGAGACCTGCTCAGGCCGGCCTGAGCAGGTCTTCGACCAGCGTGTCGACCAGTCCCTTGGGGACGCTCGCCCCGGTCAGGGCGCCGTAGACGATCGGGCCGAGGAGGGCGTCGAGGGTCGCGTCCGGGCCGAGCTGGGGTGAGATCTCGCCGGCTTCGGTCGCGCGCGTGAGCATTGCCCGTTCCCGCTCGCGGCGCGGGCCGAGGTAGCGCGTGCGGAAGCTTTCGGCGGTGCCGGGATCGTGCTGCGCCTGGCCGATCAGCGTGAGCAGGACCTTGCCGGCCGGGTCGCGGGTGAGGAACCGCGCGAACCCGCGCAGGTAGGCGCGGATGCCGTCCGCCGTGGGGTTTTCCACCGGCACGGGGAGGCGCTTCTCGCTGTCCTCGATGAGCGTGTCGAGCAGGATCTCGACCTTCGACGGCCACCAGCGGTAGATCGTCTGCTTCGCGACCCCGGCCCGGCGCGCGATCGCTTCGACAGTCAGCCCGCCGAAGCCGTGCTCGACGAGCAGGTCGTCCGCGGCGTGCAGGACGGCCAGCCGCGCGGCCTCGTCGCGCCGGTTCCCCGAGCGCGCGCGGGCGGGCTGGGAGTTCGCGGCGGCCATGCCGGGCACCCTACCCGCCGCCGAGGCCGTGATCAGGCCGCCGAGCCGTGCTACTGTCTAGACGCAACGTCTCGTCTAGGCAAACCGAGGAGCACCAATGCAAGCTCTGGTCGTCGGAGCGTCCCGGGGGCTGGGTCTCGCCCTCACCACCGAGCTCGGCCGCCGCGGCTGGCAGGTCGTCGTCACGACACGCGACGGCAAGCCGCCGGAAAGCGTCCCGGAGGGACAGCGGGTCGAACCGCTGGAGATGACCAGCCGCGAAGAGATTGCCGCGCTGCGCGAACGCCTGGCCGGCACCCGCCTCGACCTGCTGTTCGTCAACGCGGCGGTCAACCGCGGGAACGAGCCGATCGGCGAGGTGGCCACGGACGTCTTCACCGAGGTGATGGTCACCAACGCGCTCAGCCCGATGCGGGTCGTCGAGGCGCTGCACGACCTCGTCGTCCCCGGCGGGACCGTCGCGGTCATGTCGTCGGAGCAGGGCAGCCTGACGCGGAACACCGAGCCGGGCTACGACCTCTACAAGGCCAGCAAGGCCGCGCTGAACCAGCTGATGCGCAGCTACGCCACCCGCCAGGCCGGTGACGGCCGGACCCAGCTGCTCGTCGACCCCGGCCACAACCGGACCGCACTCGGCGGCCCCGACGCGCCCCTGGCGCCCGAGGAGAGCATCCCGGCCGTCGTCGACGTCCTCGAGGCACAGGCCGGCACGCCGGGCCTGCGGTTCCTGGACCGCCATGGCGAGGTGGTGCCCTGGTAGCCGTCAGACCCCGATGCCGGCGAGGATCTCCCGGGCGCTCTCGACCAGCGCCTCCCGCGTCGGCGCGGTGCCCGCCCCGGCGAGCGCGCTGAAGATGGTCCCGTCCATCCAGTCGATGACGAGCGTCGCGTGGCGCTCCGGCTGCGTCGAGCCGTACTGCGCCAGCACCTCCGCGGCGCGGCGGCGCAGCAGCAACCCGCCTTCGTCGTACGCCGCCCGCAGCTCCGGGCGCCGGGTCGCCTCCAGGGCGAACTCGTACCGCGCCAGCATCCGCGTCCGCCCCGAAGTGATCGCTTCGAACGCGTACTGCGCGATGTACTCGGCCAGCCCGCCCGGCGGCGGGGCGGCCTCGACGCGGTCCAGCTTGATGATCCGGGTGATCGTCAGCTCCAGCAGCGCCGCCCGCGTGCGGGCGTAGTACGACGTCGAGCCGACCGGGAGCCCGGCCGCACGGTCGACCGCCCGGTGCGTCAGCCCGCGCATGCCCGCCGCCGCGATCACCTCGATCGCCGCGTCGCCGATCACGTCCACCCGTTCCACCCGACCACTCTACAGGTGTAGAGTGCTCTACAGATGTAGAGGAGGGGTCATGCACGCGGTTGTGGTCGGCGGGGGCATCGGCGGGCTGGGCGCGGCGATCGGGCTGCACCGGGCCGGCTGGGCGGTCACCGTGCTCGAGCAGGCGCCGGAGTTCGGCGACGTCGGCGCCGGGATCTCCCTCTGGCCGAACGCCCTGCGCTGCCTGGACGAGCTCGGCGTCGACCTCGGTGACCGCCTCGCCGTCCAGACGCAGGCCGGGCTCCGCGACCGCCGGGGCCGCTGGCTCGCGCGCTGGGACGCCGCCGCGTTCGAGCGCTACCACGGACGGCCGCTGACCGGGATCCACCGGGCCGACCTCATCGCCGGGCTCCGCGACGCGCTGCCCGCCGACCGCCTCCGCACCGGCGCCGAAGTCACCGAGGTGACCGAGGACGGCCTGGTCCGCTTCACCGGCGGAGAGCTGCGGGCCGACCTGGTCGTGGCCGCCGACGGCATCCGCAGCCCGGTCCGCCACGCACTCTTCCCGGACCACCCGGAGCCGGTCCACTGCGGCAGCACGGCGTTCCGCGGCATCGCGCGGCCGGCGCGGAAACCCGGGCTGAGCACCAGCTTCGACCGCGGCACCGAGATCGGTGTGCTCCCGCTGACCGGCGACGACGTCTACTGGTGGGTCTCCTACGTCACCGAGCCGGACGCGCGCCCAGCCGATCTCAAGGCGTACCTGAAGGAGCACTTCGGCGACTGGCACGACCCGATCCCCGAGCTGATCGACACCACGCCGCCGGAAGCCCTGCTCTACCACGACCTCTACCACCTCGGCACGCCGCTGAAGACGTACGTCCGGGGCCCGGTCGCCCTGCTCGGCGACGCCGCGCACGCCATGCCGCCGTTCCTCGGCCAGGGCGGCTGCCAGGCCCTCGAAGACGCCATAGTGCTCGCGCACGCCGTGTCCACAGTGGACTCCGCCGAGGCCGCCCTGCGGCGCTACGACGCCGAGCGGCGGCCGCGCAGCCAGCACGTCGCACAGGCGTCCGTCCGCGCGGGCAAGGTGGGGCCGCAGCTGACCAACCCCGTCGCGATCGCCCTGCGCACCACGCTGGCGCGGCTCGTCCCGTCGAAGCTGGTGGCCCGCTCCGGCGCCTCGATCAGCGGCTGGCGGCCTCCGCGTCTCCCCCGACCAGCCCCGCCTCGTACGCCGTGATCGCCGCCTGCACCCGGTTCTTCACCCCGAGCCGGGTCAGGATCGTGCTCACGTGCGCCTTCACCGTGCCCTCGACGACGAACATCTTCGCCGCGATGTCCGCATTGGACAGTCCGGACCCCAGCAGCGTCAGCACTTCCCGCTCGCGCGGGGTCAGCACGGCGATCCGCTCGCGCGCCGCGGCGGCGCGCGAAAGCTGTCCGCCGGACAGCCGCGCGATCACCCGCTGAGCCACCTTCGGCGAGAGGAACGCAGCCCCGTCGGCGACGGCGTGGACGCCGGCCAGCAGCTCCCGCGGGTCCCCCGACTTGAGCAGGAACCCGCCCGCGCCGAGGCCGAGCGCCCGCTCGATGTACTCGTCCTCGCCGAACGTCGTCAGCATGATGACGCCGACCGCGGGCAGCAGCCGCCGGATCTCGGCCGCCGCGCCCAGGCCGTCCAGCCCGGGCATCCGGATGTCGAGCAGCACGACGTCCGGCTGCGTGCCGAGCACCTTCTCGACCGCCTCCCGGCCGTCGGCGGCTTCGGCGACCACCTCGATCCCGGTGTCCGCGCCGAGGATCGCCGCCACCCCCGCGCGCATCATCGCCTCGTCGTCGGCCAGCACGACCCTGATCACTTTGCCCCCTCGGCGAACCAGTCCTTGGACACGAGCTTCCCGTCGGCGAAACACAGCCGGTACGCGGCGTAGTCGTCGTTGAGCCAGGTGCGTCCGGCGCCGTAGTACTCACACACGACCCCGGCCACCGCCGGCAGCGCCGGCTCGCCGCGCGTCGGCCGGGCGAGGCGCTGGTTCTCCGGCAGCCGCGGCACCAGGTCGGCGCGCGCCTGCCCGAGCCGCATCGCGTCGTAGGCCGGACCGGGTAACTCCGAAGAGTTCCACTGGTAGAGGAACACGATCCCGCCGATCGCGAGGACCAGCCCGAACAGCGCCAGCGGCACGGCGACCGCGAGGATCAGGCTCCGCCGCACGTCCCGCCGGGCCAGCTCCAGCGCGCGGGCCGACGTCGACTGCCCGACGGCGTCGTCGGCGGCCTCCCGCAGCTCCGCGCTCTCCTCGACCGGCGCGGCGTCGTGCGGCAGGGCCGCGGTGACGGCGAACCCGCCTTCACGCGGCCCGGCCTGCAGCGTCCCGCCGACCAGCCGGACACGTTCCCGCAGGCCGATCAGCCCGCGGTGCCCGGAGGCGGCGCCCGGCAGCGGCCCGGCGGGCGGCGGCTCGTTGACCACGCTGACGTCGGTCCGCGCGCCGGTGCTGGTCACGCGCACGGTCACGGCCGCGCCGGGCGCGTGCTTCGCGACGTTGGTCAGGCCCTCCTGCACCACGCGGTAAGCCGCGAGGGCGACCATCGGCGGGGCCGCGCCGATGTCCACTCCTGCCTCGATGAGCAGGCCGGACGCCCGGGCGCGCGAGATGAGCTCGCCGAGGTCACCCTGCACGGGTTCGGTGGGCGCGGCGTCCTCGCGCAGCACGCCGATGATCTCGCGCAGCCGCTCGGTCGCGGCGGCGGCACTGGTCCGCAGCTGCGTCGCGGCGTCACGCTGGACGTCGTCGAGCCCGCCCGCGACCTCGAGCGCCGCGGCGCGGACGGCGATCAGGCTCAGCTCGTGGCCGAGCGAGTCGTGCATGTCGCTGGCGATCCGCGCGCGCTCGCGCAGCCGCGCCTGGTCGGCGACCAGCCGTTGCCGGCTCTCCATCTCCTCGGCCCGGCGCCAGCCGGTGCGGGCCAGCTCGCCGCGCAGCCGGACGTACCGGCCGAGCAGCCACGGCGACAGCCCGGCGAACACCAGCATCGCGACCATCGTGGCCCAGTCGCCGACCCCGTCCGGGCCGGCGACCAGCGCCAGCGGCAGCCCGGCCACCACGACCGCCGCGCCGATCAGCAGGCCGGGCCGCGCCCGGTCCATCCGCAACGCGGCGAGGTAGCTCATCGCGACCAGCACGAACACCACCCACACGGGCACGCGGTCGCGGTACGGGAACGGCACGGCGAGCGCCCCGGCCAGCGCGATCCCGAGCGAGACGGCCGGGTATCGCCGCGCGGTCGCGACCGACCCGGCGACCACGGCGAGCCCGCCGGCCAGCTCCCACCAGGACTGCGTGCCCACGGTGTCGGTGGCGACGATGAAGGCGAGGAACGCGCCGAGGAGCACGTCCAGCACCACGCGCCACCTGCGCTTCGTCACCTCTCGCACCGCACCGAAGCTACAACCCGTGACCGGCGCGGACCACTGCCGAAAGTCAACCCTTGAGCGTGTCGAGGAACACCAGGGTCTGCGGCCAGGACAGCGCGAAGGCGTCGGCGTTGACGGCCGTCCCGTGCCGGGAGGAGTCGCTGAAGCCGTGCTCGGCGCCCGGGAAGTGCTGGGTGAACGTCGCGCCGCCCGGCCGGGACTGCAATGCCGTCTGCAGCCGGGCGAACGTCTCGTGCGAAACGACCGAGTCGGCCTCCGGGTAGGCGACGAGCACCGGCGCGGTGATCTCTGTCGACAAAGCGACCGCGTCCAGGTCGTGGTTCGGCGGCGCCGGGTCGCGGACCGTCGGGTGGTACGCCACCACCCCGGAAAGCCGCTGGTCACGCGCCCCGAGCAGGAGCGCGAACCGGCCGCCGAGGCACCAGCCCATGACCCCGGCCGACGTGCAGCCGAGGTCGCCGAGGAGGTGGTCGAGCAGCACCGTCTGCTCGGCCAGGGCGGCCTCGTCGCGCAGCTCGCCGAGCTTGGCGCCCAGGTCCTCACGGGAGGTGTTGTCGGTGCTCGCGCCGTGGAAGACGTCCCAGGTCAACGTCGTGATCCCGCGCTCCGCCAGCTCGCCGGCCCAGGCCCGGACCTGCGCGCCGATGCCGGTGATCATCGGCAGGAGCAGCATTCCGGCCGACGACCCGCCGTCCGGGCGGGCCAGGTACGCGGAGAGGTCGCCGACACGGACCGTGGACGTCTCGATGCTCATGCCCCGCATGATGCATCATGATCCACCATGGCCGAGCGCACACTCGCCGAGCAGTTGGGCGGTCCCCTCCCCGAAGGCATCGAGGCCCTCGAAGAGCACGAGCGGCAGGACCTCGCCGACGCCCTGCGTGACGCGCGCAGGCGGCAGGCGAAAGCGCTCGCCGAGGCGGGCGAGGAAGGCCTCCGGTACGTCCCCGCGCTGCTGCGCGGCGCGGTCCGGAAGGCGGTCGGCCTGTGACCGACTACGAGGCCGAAGCCGAGATCCTCAAGCTGGCCCGCGTCCTGGGCGTCGAGCCGGAGCGGCTCGAGTACCTCGCCCGGGTCGACGCCGTCGACCTGCGGGCGTTCCGCGACCAGGTCACCGACACGCTGTTCGACGCGAACATCGCCGTGCTGCAGCGGATGGCGCTCGCGGCGCGGCTGCTGCCCGGCGGGGTGCTCGCCAAGATCGCCGAGAAGGTGTTCGGCCCGCTGCTGTGCGCCCGGATCGCCGGGGTGGTCGACGTCGCCCGCGGGGTCGACGTCGCGAAGCGCCTGAGCCCCCGATTCCTGGCGGAGGTCGCGGCGGACCTCGACCCGCGGCGGGCGAGCGCGATCATCTCGCGCATCCCGCTGGACACCGTGCTCGCGGTGGCGAACGAGCTGGCGGGCAAGGCGGACTGGATCACCCTCGGCCGGTTCGTCGGGCACCTGCCGGACCCGACCGTGCGCCGCGCGCTTGAGGAGATCGACGACCCCGGCCTGCTGCGGATCGCGTTCGTGCTCGACGACAAGAGCCGCATCGACCACGTCGTCGGCCTGCTGCCGGCCCACCGACTCGGCCGGCTGATCACCGCGGCCGGCGCCGACGAGGACCTCTGGGTCCCCGCCCTGGACCTGCTGGGCCACCTGAACGAAGCCCGCCGGGCGACGGTCAAGCCGTTGCTCGGCGGGCTCCCGGAAGGACTGCGCGCACGCGCTCAGGCGACGATCAAGTAGATCCCGTAGGCGACGATCGCCAGGCAGACGACGAAGCAGATGACCGACCCGACCAGCGGGCCGGTGCCGGAGCCGCCCGCCTCGCGGGCCGACTCGCGCTGGGACAGGCCCACCACGCCGAAGGAGAAGAGGCTCGTCAGCACCACGACCGCGACGAGCGCGACCACGAAGACGAGACCGAGGGAACCCCAATCGATGTTCACGACGCTCCTCAGGCGGTGGCCGGCGCCTGCACGCCGGGCTCGGGCTCGGTGATGGAGTTGGCGTTGATCGGGTTCCGCCGCGACGCGAGGTAGATGCCCACCGCGATGACCACGCCGGCGATGCCGATTCCGACGGTGCCCCAGCTGCCGAGCGTCGAGACCTCGGCGGCGACCGCGCCGACGATCGCGGCGGCCGGCAGCGTCAGCGCCCAGGCCACGACCATCTTGCCCGCGACGCCCCAGCGGACCTCGGCGAGCCGCCGGCCGAGGCCCGACCCGATGATGCCGCCCGAGCAGACGTGCGTGGTGGACAGCGCGAAGCCGAGGTGGGCCGAGGTCAGGATGACCGCCGCGGCACTGGTCTCGGCCGCGAAGCCCTGCGGCGTCTGGATTTCCGTGAGCTTCTTGCCCATCGTCTGGATGATCCGCCAGCCGCCGAGGTAGGTGCCGAGCGCGATCGCGGCGCCGGCGGTCAGGATCACCCAGATCGGCGGGCCCGAGCCGGCCGGGAGCGAGCCGGACGCGATCAGCGTCAGCGTGATGACACCCATGGTCTTCTGCGCGTCGTTCGTGCCGTGCGCGAGCGAGACCAGCGACGCCGAGGCGATCTGGCCGGCCTTGAAGGTGCGGCCGACGGTGCCTTCCTTGGCCCGGGCGGTGATCCGGTAGACGAGGAAAGTGCCCAGCGTCGCGACGATGCCCGCGACGATCGGCGAGGCGAGCGCCGGGATGAGGACCTTCTCGACGACCTTCCCGAAGTGGACGGCGTCGGAGCCCGAGGCGATCCAGGTGGCGCCGATCAGCCCGCCGAAGAGGGCGTGCGACGAGCTCGACGGCAGCCCGATCAGCCAGGTCACCAGGTTCCAGACGATGGCCCCGACCAGCCCGGCGAAGATGATCACCGGCGTCACCTTCGTGTCGTCCACGATCCCGCCGGAGATCGTCTTCGCCACCTCGATCGAAAGGAACGCGCCGACGAGGTTCAGGACCGCGGAGACCGCGACCGCGATTCTCGGCTTGAGCGCGCCCGTGGCGATCGAGGTGGCCATCGCGTTGGCTGTGTCGTGGAAACCGTTGGTGAAGTCGAAGGCCAGGGCGGCCACGATCACCACCAGCACGATCAGCGAGAAGTCCATCCAGGTCTCCCGTCCCGAAGTCGGTCATGACGCTACTTCCGGGGTGCCCGCGGCCCGATCCCGAGCGTGTGACGGCTGACTGAACTCTCAATGAACCGGGAAGCGCTTCCCTGACAAGCCCGACATTCCGGACAGGGTAGGGCCAGCCCGACCTCGGAAACGGGGGTTCGTCCCAGTGTTCCGGCGCCCGCGGGCTGCGACCGTCGGACCCGGACGAGAGGGGGCCGCGATGGGCAAGCCGGTCTGGGCGGTGGTCGCGACGGCGGCGTCGGCGGTGTTGTTCTTCTTCGGAGCCGGGATGGATCCCGTACCCGAACTGGCGTGGCTGGCGCCACTGCCGGTCCTCCTGCTCGCACCCCGCGTGCCCGGCGCGGCCGCGATGGCCTGCGCGTTCGTCGCCCACCTCGCGGGCGGCTCCCGGGACTGGAGCTACTTCTGGCACTCGCTGTCGATCCCGCGCCCGGCCGCGGTCGCGATCCTCGGCGGCAGCGCGCTGCTGTTCGCGCTGGCGGTCGGGCTGTTCCGGCTGCTCGTCCGGCGGGGCCACGGTTTTCTCGCGGCGCTCGCCGCGCCCGCGTTGTGGACGGCCGCGCTCTACGTCGTCTCGCTGCTCAACCCGACCGGGCTGATGGACACCCTGATGACCACCCAGGCCGACCGGCCGTCCGTGCTGCGGATCGCGGCGGTCACCGGCGGCTGGGGCGTCGAGTTCCTCGTCCTGTTCGTCCCGGCCGCGGTCGCCGCCGCGCTGGCCCCGCGGGTGGGCGGCCTCACCCGGCTCGCCGGCCTGGTCTTCGTCGCCGCCGGGCTGGCCGCCCTCGCGGTCTGGACCACGCCGCCGCTCACGGGCAAGACCACCCGGGTCGCGCTCGTAGCGCCGGGGCAGAGTCACTGGGCGGTCGACGTCACAACCGCCGAAGGCCGGGCGCTCGTCCAGTCCTATGTGGACCAGATCCGCCTGCTGCCGGACGGCGTCCAGGCCGTCGTGCTGCCCGAAGCCGCCTTCGCCGTCGACACGGCGAGCCGGCCGGGCCTGGTCGCAGCCTTCGCCGAGGTGGCCCGCGCGAAGAACCTCGACGTCGTCACCGGCGTCTACGACACCACGCCCCAGGGCCGGTTCAACGCCGCCCTCGCCGTCCCGCCGACCGGCGCGCCCGTCGAATACCACAAGTGGCACAACGGGGACTCCAAGAACATCGTGTCCGGCACCGAAACCGCGCACCTCGCCGGGATCGGGCTGATGGTGTGCATGGACGTCAACTTCGCCGACCCCAGCGGCGACTACGGCGACGCCGGCACCGGCCTGGTGCTCATCCCGGCGTCCGACGAGGACACCGACGGCTGGGCCCACAGCCGCACGGCGCTGATCCGCGGGGTCGAGAACGGTTTCTCGGTCGCGTGGAGCGCGGCCCGCGGCACGCCGATGCTGGCCGACGCCCAGGGCCACGTCCTCGCCGACACCCACACCGGCGACCGGCCGTTCTCGGTGGTCGTCGCCGACGTCCCGCTCGGACCGGGCCACACGCCGTACACCCGCTTCGGCGACTGGTTCGCGTGGCTCTGCGGCCTGGTCGCACTGACCGGGCTCGCCGTCGGCGCCCGCAAGGCGTCAGACGTCGAGCGCGTGGGCGTTGCGTAGCACCTTCGACCACGCCGGATCGGCGCAGAGCGTGCAACCCGCCCCGAAGACAACCCCACGCGCTTGCTGGTCACCCGCCAGCCAGTACCGGAACCACGCGGTGATCGCGCCACGGAAGCCGCCGCCGTCGCCGGCCGGGGTGAAGTGGGTGGCACCGGCGAGCTCGCCGTAGATCGCGGGGACGTGCGAAGCCGCGTAGTAGCGCGGAATCACCAGCAACCCCGGCAGCACGACGACGTCGAGCTGGCCACCGAGGAAGAACACCGGTCCGTGCAGGGCGGGCACCGACCCGAGCGGTCCGGGCTCGATCGGGACGGTGGTGGTGACAAGCGGGTCGGCGCCCGCGGCGATGGCCCCGCCGCCGCCCTGGGAGTGCCCGGTCGCGCCGATGTGCGCGGTGTCGATCCGGCCGAAGTACCGGCTGCCGGGCCGGGCGTTCTCCGCGACGAGCGTGCGGGCGCCGTCGAGCATTTCCCGGCCGGTTCCGGAGTTCACCGTGTCGGCAGCCGCCACGACGAAGCCGTAGGACGCGAGGTGGCGCAGCAGTCCCGCGTAGACGGCGGGGACCGCGCCGGTGCCGTTGCCCCAGACGATCACCGGGTGCCGCCCGCCGCCGAGGTCGGCCGGGCGGAAGACGGTGTGGGTGGCGTCGAGGGCTTCGCTGACGACGGCGAACGGACCCGGCTGGTCCCAGGTCACCGGCGCCGCCTGCGCGGCTTGCGGAACCACCAGAGCGGCCATCATGAGCGCCACGAGCCACAGCCGTCGCATGTCTTCTCCCTGTCACGCCGTCGGAACAGTCAAGTCCATGATCGGTCGTGCGGCCGGACGGCCTGATTGTGACCCGACACAAAGAATCACCACCATCTCTGAGTGTTGTCCCAGGTCGCTTCCCGCACTCTGTGACCGATCATGAGCTGCGTCACGTACTGACGGGTAACTGGAGGTTACGGAATGCGGGTCACCAACGGCGGTGTCAAGCGAACCCTGGCCGTGCTCGCCGCGGCGCTCACCTTCGGCGCGGTCGCGCCGGCAGTCGCCGAAGCGGCGCCGAGCAGCGGCTGGAACAACTGGTCGTGCCGGCCCACGACCCAGCATCCGGAGCCCGTCGTGCTGGTGCACGGCCTCGGCGCGAACGACACGGTCAACTGGTTCTTCCACGCACCGAAGATCGCCGCGCAGGGGTACTGCGTCTTCTCGCTGACCTACGGCACCGGCATCCTCGGCCCCACCGTCGGCGGGCTCGCGTCCATGCGGGACAGCGCCGCGCAGCTGGGCCGGTTCGTCGACCGCGTCCGCACCACCACCGGCGCGGCGAAGGTCGACATCGTCGGGCACTCCGAAGGCAGCACGATGCCCGCGTACTACCTCAAGTACGGCGGCGGCGCGGCCAAGGTCGCGCACTTCGTCGGTTTCGGCGCGAACTACCGCGGCACCACGCTGCAGGGCCTCGACGCGCTGGCCAAGGCCCTGCTGACGACGGTCCCGGGCCTCCAGTGGGTCCTGAACACGGCGTGCGGCGCGTGCAGCGAATACCTGGCGCCCTCGGCGTTCCTGAACGACCTCGCCCGCGGCGGGGTGCACGTGCCCGGGCCGACATACACGAGCATCGTGAGCAAATACGACGAGGTCGTCACGCCCTACACCAGCGGCATCCTGAACGAACCGGGCGCGACGGACATCGTCCTGCAGGACTTCTGCGCCGCGGACGCGTCCGGCCACCTCAGCCAGGCGATCGACCCGAACGTCACCGGTCTGATCCTGCACGCGCTCGACCCGGGCTACTCGCCGAAGTGCACGCCGTTCACGCTCCCGTTGTGAGCGGGTTCTGCCCGAGGTAGCGGCGCCCGTTCTCGGCGGACTCCCGCACCGCGGCGAACCCGTAGTCCCGCATCGCGGATTCGTAGCCCGCCACGGCGTCGAGCAGCGAGGTCCCGGCCGGCGCGGACGCCAGCACCGCACCATCGCGCAACGCGGTGTTGGCGCCCGCGCCCGCGGCCGGGCTCATCGCGTGGATCGCGTCGCCGACCAGCGTCACCCGCGACGGCTCCCACGGCCCGATCGGCACGCTCGTGCGGATCGGCTGCGGGAACGTCGACGGGACGTCCCAGTGCCCGACCATCGCCCGCGCGAGCGGGTGCCAGCCGTCGACCAGCCGCAGCGCGACCTTCTGCAGGTCACCGGGGGTCAGCTCCGCGAGCCCGGCTTCGTCGTGACCGACGGTTTCCCAGCGGGCCCCGACCGAGCAGGTCATGTACGGCTCCGGGTAGTCGACCGGCGCGAACCCGGCCATCGTCCGGTCCGGCCCGACCATCATCGAGAACACCGCGAACATCTCGGGCTCGAACAACGCGCGGGTCCCGGCGGTGAGCGGGATCCGGCCGTAGAGGTGCACCAGCCCGGCGTCGACGACCTCGGCGTGCGGCAGGTACTGCCGCCGCACCGGGGAGTTGACGCCGTCCGCGCCCACCGGCAGGCTGCCCCGGGCGGAAGTCCCGTCGGCGAAATGCGCTGTCACGCCGTCTTCGTCGGTTTCGTAGCGCGTGAATCGCTTGCCGTAGGAGACTTCCTGGCCGTGCAGCAGGATCTGCCGCAGGGTGAAGCGGTTGACGTTCAGGTGGACGCCGTCGTCCACCAGCTGCCTGACCAGCCGCAGCCGGTCGTCGTAGATGTTCGTGTGCGGCCGGGCCCGGCCCGCGGTGGCGCGGAAGAGCGCGTGCAGCTCCGGGCCCAGCACGTCGTGCAGTGCCGTGTCGCCGACTTCGCCGATGTGCAGCCGGTAGCCCTGCTTCCGGGTCTCCGGCGAGTCGTCGCGTTCGTAGACCTGGCACGAAATTCCGGCCCGGCGCAGGCCGTGACCCTGGCTACGCCCGGACCAACCCATACCGGACTGTGTCTTCGCGCGTCCTCGCCTTCGCCATTAGCGCACGAGATCTCCCGCGCGCCACACCATTCTGGTGAGCGGCACGCCGGGGCGGTACGCCAGGTGCGTCACCGAAGGCGCGTCGAGCACGTGGACGTCCGCCCGCGCGCCCGGCCGCAGCACGCCGACGTCGTTGCGGCGCAACGCCTTCGCGCCGCCCGCCGTCGCCGCCCACACGGCCTCCTCGACCGTCATCCGCATCTGGAGCACCGCGGTCGTGACGCAGAAGGCCATCGACGTCGTGTACGAGCTGCCCGGGTTGGCGTTGCTGGCCAGCGCGACCGTCGCGCCCGCGTCGAGCAGCCGCCGCGCCGGGGCCAGGGACTGGCGGGTCGACAGGTCGCACGCGGGCAGCAGCGTCGCCACGGTGTCCGACCCGGCCAGGGCCTCGACGTCGGCGTCCGAAAGGTACGTGCAGTGGTCGACGCTCGCCGCGCCCAGCTCCACCGCGAGCCGGACACCAGGGCCTTCGCCGAGCTGGTTGCCGTGCACCCGCAGGCCGAGCCCGCGCTCCGCCGCGGCCTTGAGCACCCGCGCCGACTGGGCCGCGTCGAACGCGCCGGTCTCGCAGAACACGTCCGCCCAGCGCACGCTTTCCGCGACGGCGT
Organism: Amycolatopsis sp. NPDC104819; assembly: GCF_055583145.1. Taxonomy (NCBI): domain Bacteria; kingdom Bacillati; phylum Actinomycetota; class Actinomycetes; order Pseudonocardiales; family Pseudonocardiaceae; genus Amycolatopsis; species Amycolatopsis sp. NPDC104819. Next base: position 592,660 of record NZ_JBVJON010000007.1, read on the forward strand.
CGAGCATCTCGCCGCAGACGAGGTCCACATAGGACTCGGCATCGGCGCCCGGCGGGACCAGATGCGCACCGAGGAACGTGACCTCGTCCGCCACCTCGCCCGCGATCCGGGCGCTCCGGGCCTCGTCCGCGACGGTGAGCCCGTAGCCCGTCTTCGTCTCCAGGCAGGTGGTCCCCTGCCGGGCCGCTTCGTCGACGTGGCGCCGGAGGTTGGCCGCCAGCTGCTCGTCGGACGCCTCGCGCGTCGCGCCGACTGTCGTCGCGATTCCGCCTGCGGCGTAAGGCTTTCCGGCCATCCGGGCTTCGAACTCGGCGGTGCGGTCGCCGGCGAAGACGAGGTGGGTGTGGCTGTCGACCCAGCCGGGCAGCACCGCACGGCCTTCGACGTCGATGTGCTCGTCGGCGTCCGGCGCGCTCGCCGTCGGCCCCACCCAGGCGACCCGGGTGCCGTCGAGCACCAGGGCCGCGTCGGTCAGCCGGCCCAGCTCCGGGTCGTTGGTCGTCAGCTCGCCGATTCCCGTGATCAGGACTGCCACAGTGCCTCGATCTCCTTAGCCAGCACGGTTTCCGGTCGTTCGATCAGCTGGTGTTCGCCGTCTCGCACGACCTCGCGGCCCGCGACGACGACGTGCCGGACGTCGGCCCCGGACGCGGCGTACACGATCCCGGACGGCTCGATCCCCGCGGTGCGGACCGAACCCAGCGACACCGTGACGAGGTCCGCGCCCGCGCCCGCCTCGAGCCGCCCCACCCCGGCCCAGCCGACGGCCGTGTGATCCGTCCCGGCCTCGAGCAGCTCCTCCGCGCTGAACCGGCCGCGTTCCTCGCTGGCCAGGCGGTCGTCCAGCTCCAGCGCGCGGGTCTCTTCGAAGGCGTCGACAACGGCGTTGCTGTCGCTGCCGACCCCGAGCCGCACGCCGGCGTCGAGCAGGGCGCGGGCCGGGCCGATGCCGTCACCGAGGTCGCGTTCGGTGGTCGGGCAGAAGCACGCGCGCGCCCGGGCCCCGCCCAGGTGAGTGATGTCCGACGGCGTCAGGTGCGTGGCGTGCACGGCGACCAGCCGGTCGGTCAGCACGCCGCGATCGTGAAGCAGCTCGGTCGGCGTACGGCCGTAGGCGGCCGCGCACTGCTCGTTCTCGGCCCGCTGCTCGGAAAGGTGGATGTGCACAACGCGCACACTGTCCACAAGCGACAGTTGGTCCGCCGGAACGGCCCGGACCGAGTGGATCGCCGCGCCGGCCCGGAACAGGTCGTCTTCCTTCAGCGCCGCGACCCGGGCGGCCCAGTTTTCCGCCGAACCGTCGGAGAACCGCCGCTGGACCTCGTCGGGCTCCACCCCGATGCCGCCCGCGAGGTAACACGTGTCGAGCAGGGTGAGCCGGATCCCGGCGTCCGCCGCGGCCTGCCGCAGCGCCTCCCCCATCGCGTTCGGGTCGGCGTACGGCTTCCCACCGGGCGCATGGTGCAGGTAGTGGAACTCCCCGACGCTCGTGTAGCCGCCCAGGACCATCTCGGCGTAGACGCCGCGCGCCAGCCGGTAGTAGCTGTCCGGATCAAGGCGCGACGCGAGCGAGTACATCCGCTCGCGCCACGTCCAGAACGTGCCGCGCTCGTGGTGCGTCCGGCCGCGCAGCGCCCGGTGGAACGCGTGCGAATGGCCGTTCGCGAACCCGGACAGGGTCAGTCCGTTCAGGACAGTACCGGTGCGCGGCGAGTCCGGCGTCACCGCCGTGATCTCCTGTCCCGACACCTCGATCCGCACCCCGGAAGCGATTCCGCCGGGCAGCCAGGCCTGTTCGCACCAGTAGGTCATCGCGCCAGCTCCTCCAGCGCCGTCGCCAGCGCCAACGCCCCTGCCTCGACATCCGCCGCCTCGGCGAACTCCTCCGGCGAGTGGCTGATGCCGGTCGGGTTGCGCACGTAGAGCATGCCCGCCGGGACGAACCCGGCGAGGATCGCCGCGTCGTGCCCGGCTCCCGTCGGCAGCTCCGGCACCCCGCCGAGCCAGCCGCCGAGGGCGTCGCGGAGGGAGTCGTCGAACACGACGTCACCGGAGTACGACTCCCGGGTCACCTCGACTCGGCAGCCCTCCTCCCGCGCCGCGTCCGACGCGGCCCGGCTGATCTCCGCGACCAGCGCCGGGGTGCCTTCACCGGGCACCCGCGCGTCGAGCCACAGGTCCACTGTGGACGCGATGACGTTCGTGCCGCCGGGTGTCGGGACCAGGCGGCCGACGGTCGCCCGCGCGTCCGGCACCTTCGCGGCCAGCCGGCGGACGGCGGTGACCGTCGCCGCGGCGGGCAGCATCGGGTCCACGCGGTCGGCCAGGAGCGTCGCCCCGGCGTGGTTTCCCTGACCGGAGAAGGAGAACCGCCACCGGCCGTGGGCGATCACGGTGCTGCCGACGGCCACGGGCGCGCCGAGGTCGATCAGCCCGCGTCCCTGCTCGACGTGCAGTTCGAGGAACTGCCCGATCCGGTCGAGCCGCTCGGTGTCCGGCCCGATCCGCGCCGGGTCAATCCCGGCCTTCTTCGCCGCTTCGGCGAACGTCACGCCGTCGGCGTCCCGCAGGCCGCGTGCCTTGTCGGGGTCGATCGTCCCGGTGAGCAGCCGCGAGCCGAGGCACGGGACGCCGAAGCGGCCACCCTCCTCTTCGGCGAAGACCACCACGGCGAGCGGCCGGCGCGGCCGGAAGCCTTTTCCCTGCAAGGCTTCCACAGCGGCCAGCGCGCTGACGACGCCGAGCGGGCCGTCGAACGCGCCGCCGCCGGGCACCGAGTCGAGGTGGCTGCCGGTGACCACGGCGTTGCGGCCCGGCGGCCCCCACCAGGCCCAGATGTTGCCGTTGCGGTCGGTCTCGACGTCCAGCCCGAGGCCGAGCGCGCGGTCGACGAACCACTCGCGCAGGTCGTGCTCGGGTGCGTCGAAGGCGTGGCGGGAGTACCCACCGCGCTTCGGGTCGCGCCCGACGTCGTCGATCTCTCCCAGCAGCCCGGAGGCCGTCACGCGTCGTCCCGCATCGGGATACGCACACCGCGTTCGTCGGCGACCTCGGCCGCGCGGTCGTACCCGGCGTCGACGTGCCGGATGACACCCATGCCCGGGTCGTTCGTGAGCACCCGCTCGAGCTTCTGCGCGGCCAGCGGCGTCCCGTCGGCGACGCTGACCTGGCCGGCGTGGATCGAGCGGCCCATGCCGACCCCGCCGCCGTGGTGGATCGACACCCAGCTGGCGCCCGAGGAGGTGTTGACCAGCGCGTTGAGCAGCGGCCAGTCGGCGATCGCGTCGGAGCCGTCGGCCATGCCCTCGGTCTCGCGGTACGGCGAGGCGACGCTGCCGGAGTCGAGGTGGTCCCGGCCGATGACGACCGGCGCCTTGAGCTCGCCGCTGGCGACCATCTCGTTGAACCGCAGACCGGCCAGGTGCCGCTCGCCGTAACCCAGCCAGCAGATGCGGGCCGGAAGTCCTTGGAAGGCAACTCGTTCGCCGGCCAGCTTGATCCAACGGGCGAGGGATTCGTTCTCCGGGAACAGTTCCAGCATCGCGCGGTCGGTCGCCGCGATGTCCTCCGGGTCACCGGAGAGCGCGGCCCAGCGGAACGGGCCGTTGCCCTCGCAGAACAACGGGCGGATGTAGGCGGGCACGAATCCCGGGAAGTCGAACGCGCGCTCGCAGCCGCCGAGCTTCGCCTCGCCGCGCAGGGAGTTGCCGTAGTCGAAGACCTCGGCGCCCTTGTCGAGGAAGCCGAGCATCGCCTCGACGTGGTCGGCCATCGACTCGCGCGAGCGGTCGGTGAACTCGTCGGGCTTCTTGGCCGCGTAGTCGTGCCAGTCGCCGACGTCGACCCCCTTGGGCAGGTAGGAAAGCGGGTCGTGCGCGGACGTCTGGTCGGTGACGATGTCGACCTCGACCCCGCGGCGCAGCAGCTCGGGCAGCACCTCGGCCGCGTTGCCGACGACGCCGACGGACAGCGGACGCTTCTCCTGCTTCGCCTTGGTGACCCGGGCGATCGCGTCGTCGAGGTTGTCGGCGACCTCGTCGAGGTAGCGGTGCTCGACCCGGCGGTGCGCTCGCTGCGGGTCACACTCGACGACCAGCGCGACCCCGTCGTTCATGGTCACCGCGAGGGGCTGCGCGCCGCCCATGCCGCCGAGGCCGGCGGTGACGGTGAGCGTGCCGCGCAAGGTGCCGCCGAACTTCTTCTTTGCGACGGCGGCGAACGTCTCATAGGTGCCCTGGAGAATGCCCTGGGTGCCGATGTAGATCCACGAGCCGGCCGTCATCTGGCCGTACATCGTGAGGCCCTGCTGCTCGAGGCGGCGGAACTCGGGCCAGGTCGCCCAGTCGCCGACCAGGTTCGAGTTCGCGATGAGCACCCGCGGCGCCCACTCGTGCGTGCGGAACACACCGACCGGCTTGCCGGACTGGACGAGCAGCGTCTCGTCGACCTCCAGCGCGGTCAGCTCGCGCGTGATCGCGTCGAAGCTGGGCCAGTTGCGGGCGGCCTTGCCGGTGCCGCCGTAGACGACCAGGTCCTCGGGGCGCTCGGCGACCTCGGGGTCGAGGTTGTTGTGGAACATCCGCAGCGCGGCTTCGGTCTGCCACGACTTGGCGGTGAGCTGGGTGCCGCGGGCGGCACGGACTACGCGGGACTCGTGGTTCATCAGACCTCCAGACGGGCGGCGTCGAGGACGGCGCCGGAGCGGACGAGTTCTTCGGCGGCCGCGATCTCGGGCGCCAGGTGCCGGTCGGGGCCGGGGCCCGCGACCTGGGTGCGGAGCAGGTCCCGGACGCGTCCGGTGACCGGAGACGGCTCGAGCGGCGCGCGGAAGTCGAGCGCGCGGGCCGCCGTGAGCAGCTCGATGGCGAGGACCGTCGTCAGGCCGTCGACGGCCTTGCGCAGCTTGCGCGCGGCCGACCAGCCCATGGAGACGTGGTCCTCCTGCATCGCACTGCTCGGGATGGAGTCGACCGACGCGGGCACGGCGAGCCGCTTGAGCTCGCTGACGATCGCGGCCTGCGTGTACTGCGCGATCATGTGGCCGGAGTCGACACCGGGGTCGTGCGCGAGGAACGGCGGCAGGCCGTGCGAACGCGCCTTGTCGAGCATCCGGTCGGTGCGGCGCTCGGCGATGCTGGCGACGTCGGCGACCGGGATGGCCAGGAAGTCCAGCACATACGCGACGGGCGCGCCGTGGAAGTTGCCGTTGGACTCGACGCGGCCGTCGGCCAGGACCACGGGATTGTCCACAGCGGACATCAGCTCGCGCTCGCCGACGAGCTCGGCGTGCGCGAGGCTGTCCCGCGCGGCGCCGTGGACCTGCGGGGCGCAGCGCAGCGAGTAGGCGTCCTGGACGCGGTTGCAGTCCGGGCCGCGGTGGCTCTCGACGATCTTCGACCCCTGCAGCGCCGCCCACATCCGCGCGGCCGACGTCGCCTGGCCGGGGTGCGGGCGCAGCGCCTGCAGGTCGGCGGCGAACGCGCGGTCGGTGCCGAGCAGGGCTTCGACGCTCATCGCGGCGGTGAGGTCGGCGACGTCGAAGAGCCGGTGCAGGTCGGCGGCGGCGAGCAGGAGCATGCCGAGCATGCCGTCGGTGCCGTTGGTGAGGGCGAGGCCCTCCTTCTCGGCGAGGACGACCGGCTCGATGCCGGCTTCCTTCAGCGCGTCACCCGCGGGCTTGGTCACGCCGTTGTGGACGACTTCGCCTTCGCCCATCAGCGCGAGCGCGACGGCGGCGAGCGGGGCGAGGTCACCGGAGCAGCCGAGCGAGCCGTACTCGTGGACGATCGGGGTGATACCGGCGTTGAGCAGGGCCGCAAGCGTTTGCGCGGTGCCCGGCCGGACGCCGGTGTACCCACTGGCGAGGGTCCGCAGCCGCAGCAGCATGAGCCCGCGGACCACCTCGGTCTCGACGGCGGGCCCGGCCCCGGCGGCGTGCGAGCGGATCAGGCTGCGCTGCAGCGCGGTCCGGCTCTCGACGGGGATGTGTCGGGTGGCCAGCGCGCCGAAGCCGGTCGAGACGCCATAGGTGGGCGTGACGGCGTGGGCGAGGTTTTCGATGTGCTGGCGGGTCGCGGCGAGGTTCTTCTCGGCCGCGTCACCGAGCCCGACGGGCGCGTGGCCCCGGACGACGTCGACCACCTGGGCGGCGGTCAGGGGTTCCGAACCCAGGAGCACTTTTTCCGGCATGGGGTCATTGGACTACGTCCTTCCCGCTGGTGGGATGCCTCAACGGGTGGTTGTGTCTGGGATCCCAGACGTTAGGCTCGGGTGATGGGCGACAGCAGTGAGGTGCCGGCGCTGCGCCGCGGCCTGGCGGTGCTCCGCCTGCTGGCGACGCGCCCCGGCCCGGTCACGGCGGCGGCGATCGCGCGCGAGGCGGGTCTCCCCCGCTCGACGACGTACCACCTGCTCAGCGAGCTGGAGGCGGCCGGTTTTGTTGTCCACCTGCCCGCGGAACGCCGTTACGGCCTGGGCATCGCGGCCTTCGAGCTGGGCTCGGCCTACCTGCGCCACGACCCGCTCGAACGCCTGGCGGGCCCGCTGCTGCGCAAGCTGGTCGACCGCGCCGGCCACACGGCACACCTGGGTGTCCTGCACGGCAACGAGTCGCTGTACCTGATCAAGGAACGCCCGGTCCGTCCGGAAACGCTGGTCACCGAGGTGGGCGTCCGCCTGCCCGGCCAGCTCACGGCGTCCGGCCGGGCCATCCTGCGCCATCTGCCCGCCCCGCACGTCCGGGCCCTGTTCCCTTCGGCGTCGGCCTTCGTCCTCCGCACCGACCGCGGCCCCCGGACGCTGGCCGAGCTGCGCCGCACCCTGACGGCCGAGCGGAACCTGGGGTGGTCGGTGGAAGACGGCCACGTGACCGAGGGGTTCGCCTCGGTGGCGTGCGCGGTCTTCGACCACGGCGCTCGCCCGATGGCGGCCATCAGTGTGACGCTGCGCCACCACTGCACCACGGAACCCTGCGAAGAAACCTGGCCGGACCTGGCGGCGGAAGTGTCGGCGACAGCCGCCGACCTGACGACGAGAATCGGCGGCCACCCGGGCTGACGTGCTGCGGCGAACGGCCCAACTGGCGCCGGACGCCTCGATTCCGCTCCGCACGGTATCTACCGTTTCCAGGGGCGATGGACACCACGAGCACGCTCCGGCGCTGGGCACTGTGGGAGCAGGGCGCCCGCGTGGCCGGCTACTGCCTGGTGAGCGAGGCCGCGGCGGTGGTGCTGACGCTGCGGCCGTCCCCGGTGCCGGTCGACCGGCGGACGCTGGCCGCGCTCGGGACGCTGCTGGTCCTCGGGATGGTCCAGGCCGAGATCGGACGCCGGGTCGAGCGGAACCAGCGCCGGCTGTCGAAGGCGCCGCACATCAACATGACGTCGGTGTGGACGTTCGCCGGGGTGCTGCTGCTCCCGCCGGTGCTGCTCGCGGCCCTGGCCGCCGGGCTGTACCTGCACCTGGCGCTGCGCAGCTGGTACCGGCTGCTGCCGGTGTGGCGCACGATCAGCAACGCGGCGATCATCCTGCTCTCGTGCCACGCCGCCCAGGAGGTCCTCTACCTGACCGGCACCGCGGACATCCGCGCGGCGGTGACCCGCGGCTGGCCCGGAACGTTCGCGGTGGCGGCGTCCCTGGCGACGTTCTTCGTGGTCAACGCGCTGCTGGTGCTCCCCGCCCGCCGCGAGCCGGGCCGGACACCGGTGGCGTTGTTCGGCACGTGGTCGGACAACGGACTGGAGATGGCCACGCTGTGCCTGGGCGCCCTGACCGCGCTCGCGGTGGCGACGTTGCCGGGCCTGGTGGTCCTGGCGCTGCCCCAGGTGCTGCTCCTCCACCGGACGGTGCTGGTGAAGCAGTGGGAGACCGCCGCGCACCGCGACGACAAGACGGGTCTCCACAACGCGGGCGGCTGGCGCCGGCTGGCCGAACGAACCCTGCGCGACGCGAAACGCCACAACAGCACGTTCGGCCTGCTGATGCTGGACCTGGATCACTTCAAGAGGGTGAACGACACCCACGGCCACCTGGCGGGCGACGCGGTGTTGCGGGCGGTAGCCCGCACGATCACCTCGGCGGTCCGCAGCCGCGAAGACGCCGTCGGACGCTTCGGCGGCGAAGAATTCGTGGTCCTGCTCCCGGCGATCGACAACCCGGGCGTGAGCTCGATCGCCGAGCGAATCCGTGCAGCGATCAGCACCCTGACCGTCCCACTGGGACAGTCCTCGATCACGGGCCTGTCGGTCTCGATAGGCGTCGCCACCTACCCACGAACCGCCCCAAGCCTGCAACGCCTCCTGGACGCGGCAGACACCGCGCTCTACGAAGCGAAGTCAGCCGGCCGAAACAGAGTGGTCCAGGCCCCGGACGTCTGACCGCAAAAAATCAGGCCGAGGTCCGCTGCCGCCGCCCGACATCAAGTCCGAGCATCGCCAGCAACTCAGCGCACTCCCTCGAATCCGAGGAGTGGCCGGCCACGGTGATCAGCGCCCGGTCATTCTGCTCGGCGAGCCGTTCCGCCTCCTCAGCGCGTATGACACCCATACGGCTGTCTTCGTCATTGGCGGTAGAGCTGCCATTTTGCCGGGCCCAGGTCATCTGGCCACCTACTTCCGGCCCCAGCGGGTGCGGAGCCATGGTCGGGTCCCCAGCATGACACTCACACAATCTTCACCCACAAGTGGCCCCCACCACACAGTCGACGGACGGCCCCCTTCAAGCGGTAACCGGCATACCACCCCGGAAGGTCCCCCCTCACTCGCACGGCCCCGGGGGCAAGGGGCGGAGCCCCAAAAGAGGGTCCGGGGCGAAGCCCCGAGGGGTCCAGGGGGCGGAGCCCCTTGGCGGGGGCTTGGGGGTCCGACCCCCAAAAAAGCACCCGAGAACGAAGGAAAGGCCCAGCCCCGAAGGGGCGTGGGCCTTCCCGAAGTGGAGGTGCCGGGAATTGAACCCGGGTCCTCTGGCGTATCAACAGGACTTCTCCGTGCGCAGTCCGCTACGTCTCTGCTTGGCCCCCTCGGTCACGCGAACAAGCCGAGGTGACGAGCCCAGCCACTGTTTGCTTCACGACAGTTCCCCGTGGCCGGGACTGCCGCTGAGCCTCCTAGCTGATGCCGGTACCCGGGCCGGAGGCGAACCCGGGCCGACAGAGACGCACTCGCTCAGGCGGCGAGGGCGTACTCGCGCTGACTGGAGTCGGCGCTTATTTGGTTGCGATGACGCTTAACGGTGGTCTCTCGCCTGCACCGGCACGCTTCTCCTGAATCAACGTCCAAAGTCGAAACCGTTCACCCCCTTGGTGGGAACACAACCTGTCCATCATAACGCGTGCCGCCACTGCTTTGCTTCCCGCGGGTAGGGCTAGCCCTACCGGGAGGATGCCCGCGCGCACCATGTCGGGCGGGCCCTCGAACCGCGAGGCTGGGAGCCATCGTGGGATGAAGGGAGCCTGGTCATGGGTGACGAGAGGCGGGATCCGCCGTTCGGCGGTTCGGTGGTGTTCCTGCTGATGAACCTGCCGCTGGGGGTGGCGGCGTTCGCGTTGCTGACGTCGTTGACGGCGGCCGGGCTGGGGACCGCGGTGGTGTGGGTGGGTGTGGGCCTGCTCGCGCTGCTCGTGCTGGCGGTGCGGGGGGCCGCCCGGCTGGAGCGGGCGCGGGTCTACGCGCTGCTGGACCGGTACATCGACCTGCCGTACCTGCCCTTGCCGGCGCGGGGGCAGAAGCTGCGGTGGAAGGGGCGGCTGAAGGACCTGTCGACGTGGCGGGACCTGGCCTACTTCTTCGTCCTGTTCCCGCTGGGGATCGTCGAGTTCGTGCTGGTCACGGCGTTCTGGTCGACGAGCCTGGCGCTGGCGGGGCTGCCGATCTACTTCCGGTGGCTGCCGGACGGCGCGTACTACTTCCCGTCGTACGACCTGCGGTGGCTGAGCGTGGATTCGACGGTGGAAGCGCTACCGTGGGCAGCGCTGGGGGTGCTGTTCATCGCGTTGTCCGTGGCGCTGACGAAGGCGCTGGCGGGGTTGCACGCCCGGCTGGCGAACGCGCTGCTGGGGCCGACCGTGGCGCAGCGCCGTCGGATGGAGCGCTGGTGGGAAGAAGCGGAAGAGAAGAACCTGGTGGCGGGATGACCGAGGCGCAACCGGTGGAGCACCCGCGGCCGAACCCGGCCCGCACGATCGTCTACATGATCGTGAGCTTCGTCTTCCGGATCCTGCAGTTCGTGCTGATCGTGACGGGGATCGCGGTCGGGGTGGGCACGGTCGTGGTGTGGGTCGGGTTCCCGATCCTGCTCGCGACGACGAGCTTCGTCCGCTGGTCGGGGGACCGCGAGCGGGGCTGGCTGGGGTCGATGCTGCAGGTGCCGCTGCCGCCGGTGGAGCGGCGCGCGGTCGAGGGGATGCCGCTGGTCCGCCGGTGGATGACGCGGCTGAGCGACCCGACGACGTGGCGTGACCTCGCGTACCTGATGGCGGCGTTCCCGCTGGCCTGCGTGGAGCTCGGGATCGCGCTGGCGTCGATCGTGCTGCTGCCGATGGCGATCTGGGTGACGCCGTGGCTGGGCTGGCTGCACGGCGAGATGGGTGTCGCGCTGCTGGGCCCGAACCGCACGAAGCGGCTGGAGCAGAAGGCCGAACGGCTGCAGGCGTCACGGGCGCGCGGCGTCGACGCGGCGGAGGCCGAACGCCGCCGCATCGAGCGTGACCTGCACGACGGCGCGCAGCAGCGGCTGGTCGCGGTCGCGATGAGCCTGGGCCGCGCGAAGTCGAAGTTCGACCACGACCCGCAGGGTGTGCGCGACCTGATCGACGAGGCGCACGCGGACGCGAAGCTCGCGGTGTCGGAGCTGCGCGACCTGGCGCGCGGCATCTACCCGGCGGTCCTCGGCGACCGCGGGCTCGACGCGGCGCTGTCGGCGCAGGCGGCGAAGTCGCCGATCCCGGTGGACGTGACGGTGACCGTGGACCCGCGCCCGCCGGCCGCGGTGGAGACGACGGCGTACTTCATCGTCGGCGAGACCCTGACGAACATCGCGAAGCACTCCGGAGCGTCCGAAGCGGCGGTGAAGGTGTGGCGGACCGACGACCACGTCGTCGTCGAGATCACCGACAACGGCCACGGCGGCGCCGAGGTGCGGCCCGGCGGCGGGCTGGCCGGCCTGGCCGACCGCGCCGCGACGATCGACGGTGTGATCACCGTGGTCAGCCCCGTCGGCGGGCCGACCGTGATCCGGGCTGACCTGCCCTGCCAATGGTGAATAAGCTGGCTCCCGTTCATCCACGAGCTTGGGGGCCGGATGCGGGTAGTCATCGCCGAAGACGCCGTCCTGCTGCGGGCGGGGGTCACGCGCCTGCTCGCCGACGAGGGCATCGAGACGGCCGCGGCCGTCGACAACGGGGACGACCTGCTCGGCGCGGTCAAGGAACATCGCCCTGACCTGGCGATCGTGGACGTCCGAATGCCCCCGACGTTCACCGACGAGGGTCTGCGCGCCGCACTGGCGGCCCGCAAGGAGATCCCGGGGCTCCCGGTGCTGGTGCTCTCCCAGTACGTCGAGGAGTCGTACGCGGTGGAGCTGCTGTCGGGCGGCGCCGGCGGAGTCGGCTACCTGCTGAAGGAGCGCGTGGCGGACGTCGCGGACTTCCTCGACGCGATCCGCCGCGTGGCGGCCGGCGGCACGGCGATCGACCCGGACGTCATCGCCCAGCTGATGGCCCGCGGCCGCCGCAACCCCCTCGACGCGCTGACCGCCCGCGAATCGGAGGTCCTCGGCCTGATGGCCCAGGGCCTGTCCAACACGGCGATCGCGAACTCCCTCGTGGTTTCGCACGGCGCGGTGGAGAAGCACATCGGCAACATCTTCTCGAAGCTCGGCCTGGAGGCGAGCGCGGAGGAGCACCGTCGCGTTCGTGCGGTCCTCACCTATCTCGGCCGCTGAGCGCACATACGGTGACCAAAAGTCCCGTAGGGTGGACGTAGGGTCACCCGTTCCGCGGGCGGCACCCCTCGCACCGCTCACCTACCATGGGCGGACCTGACGTCGAGAGGAGCGCGCAGATGTCCGACGAGATCCGCTGCGTCCGCTTCTTCGGCGGCCCGCTCGACGGCCGGGTCCAGGAGCTCGGGGACGCCGAGCCGGTGCCCGGCACCGTCATCAAGCACATCCACCTGCACACCGGCCCGAAGATCGAGACGCGGTACGAGCTCGGCCTCACCGAGCACGGCTGGGAGTACCGCGTCGCCGCGAGCCGGCACGAACCCGAGCCGGACAACCGGCGGTAGGGAGAACCCCCGGGTCCACCGGGGGCTGACAGGACCTCGAAGACGCCGGTCAGCACCGCTGTTTCCCCAGGTCGAAGCGACCAAGCTCAACGGCATGCAAACGAGCCGGGACCGCTTCCTCGACGTCGTTCGGGCGGGGGCCATCCTCGCCGTCATCGCCCAGCACTGGGTCATGCCGGTGCTGTCCTACTCCGACGGCCACCTCGCCACCGGGAACGCCCTCGCGACGCCGGGGTGGTGGGTCGTCACCTGGCTGAGCCAAGTGATGCCCTTGGTCTTCTTCGCCGGCGGCGCCGCCAACCTGATTTCGCTGAGCCGCGCCGGCTCGCCCCGGAAGTGGCTCGCCGCGCGCATCCGGCGGCTGATGGTCCCGGTGCTGCCGCTGATGGCGGTCTGGCTGGTCATGCCGGACTTCCTGCGCGGCCTGGGCGTCCCGCCCCAGCCGTTGCAGGTCGCCAGCGCGATCGCCGCGCAGCTGCTGTGGTTCCTCCTGGCCGGCAAGCAGATCCCGGTGACCGACCTGCTCGGCCGCGCGGTCGTGGTGAGCGAGCGCGCCGCCGTCAAGCGCTGAGCCGGTCGTGAGTGGTAATTCGGGTTAGAACCCTAATTACCACTCACGAGGCGCAGCGGGGTGTCGTGCAGGACGGCCCGCAGGAACGGCTCCCCCAGGCGATCGTCGGCGGCCCAGCCGGCGATCGCCTGCAGCTGCGTGGCGTAGGAGTACGGGATGTTCGGGAAGTCCGTGCCGAGCACCACGCGGTCGGCGTACGCGGCCAGCCGCGCCGTCCAGTCCGGTGGCAGCGGCGACATCTTCAGCGCGAACGGCACCCCGACCATCGTGGTGTCCAGGTGCACCCGCGGGTACTTCTCGAGCAGCTCGAAAGCGGCGCCGAACTCCGGCATCGCCGCGTGCGCGAGCACCGCCGTCAGGTCCGGGTACCGCGCGAGGACCTCTTCGAAGACCGCCAACCCGGTGAAGTCGCCCCGCAACGGACCGTGTCCACAGTGGACGACGACGGGCACGCCCGCGTCGGCCAGCGCGCCCCACACCGGTTTCAGCAGCTCGTCACGCGGGTCGTACGCGCCCACCTGCACGTGCGCCTTGAACACCCGGGCGCCGGCCCGCAGCGCACCGTCCACAGCGGACCCGGCGCCTTCCTCCGGGTAGAACGTGCCGGTCGGCACCGCGTCCGGGACCCGCGCGGCGAACTCCAGCGCCCAGTCCGTCAGCCACTCGGCCATCCCCGGCTTGTGCGGGTAGACCAGCGGCGCGAACCGCGTCACCCCGAGCGAGCGCAGGGTCGCCAGACGCTCCTCTTCGGACGTCCGGTAGTGCACCGGCCAGTCGGTGCCGTAGTGCGTCGAGGCCTGGTCGAAGTACGCCCAGACCTTGTCCATCACCGGCTTCGGCAGGAAATGGACGTGCAGGTCGACCAGGCCCGGCAGGCCCAGCGACGCCGTCCAGCGCGCGACGTCGGCGTCGGAAGCCGGGCCCGCCGTCACTCCGTGAACCGGCCCTTCAGCGCGCGGCCCATGGCCTTCCTGATGTCCCGCTCCGCGTCGCGCTTGGCGAGCGTCTGCCGCTTGTCGTAGGCCTTCTTGCCCTGCGCCAGCGCGATCTCGACCTTGACCTTGCCGTCCTTGAAGTACATCGACAGCGGCACCAGGGAGAGCCCGCTCTCCTTGGTCTTGCCGATGAGCTTCTCGATCTCGCGCCGGTGCAGCAGCAGCTTCCGGGTGCGCCGCGGCATGTGGTTGGTCCACGTGCCCTGCGTGTACTCCGGGATGTGCACGTTGCGCAGCCACACTTCGCCGTCGTCGACGGTCGCGAACGCGTCCGCCAGGGACGCCTTGCCCTCGCGCAGGCTCTTCACCTCGGTGCCGACGAGCACGAGACCGCACTCGTAGGTGTCGAGAATGGAGTAATCGTGCCGCGCCTTGCGGTTCGACACGATCACCTTCTGGCCACGTTCCTTGGGCATACGACCACTCTACGTGATTCTCGAAGCGACGAGCAGCTGGTTAAACCTAGTGCCGGACGTACAGCCGCAGCGTGACGTAACCGGTGATGGCGGAGATCACCACGGAGACGCCCAGCAGGATCGGCGCGACCGGGAACAGCAGCTCCAGCATGGTGATCTTCGGGAAGACGTCACCGGTGAACACCGAGTCGAGGAAGCTCGCCTTGGTCAGCACCAGCATGATGATCCCGAGGACCGCGCCGACCACGCCGGCGACCACCGCCTCCAGGAGGAACGGCAGCTGCGTGTACCACCGCGTCGCGCCGACGAGCCGCATGATGCCGACCTCGGTGCGCCGCGTGAACGCCGACACCTGGATCGTGTTGGCGATCAGCAGCAGCGCCGCGATGGCCATGATGAGCGCGGCGCCGAACGCCATGTTGCGGACACCGTTGAAGGCGTTGAAGACGCGGTCGAGGAACTTCTTCTGGTCGTCGACCTTCCGCACACCCGGCTTGGTCGAGTACTCCTGCACGATCGACTCGCTGCGGTCCGGGTCCTTCAGCTTCACGTGCAGTGACGCGGGCAGCGACTCCGGTCCGGTCAGCTGGACCAGTTCGGGCTGGCTTTCGAAGATCTTCTTGAAGCGCTCGAAAGCCTGGTCGCGGTTCTCGAACACGACGGACTCGACACCGTCGTTGCCCTGCAGGTCCGAGCGCAGCGACTGGCAGAGCGCCTGGGTGCAGTTCTTGTCCGTCGAGCTGATGTCGTCGGTGAGGTAGACCGAAACCTCGACGTCGGCGAGGAAGTTGGACTTCATCTTGTCGATCGTTCGCACGGCCAGGAGGCCGCCGCCGAGCATGGCGAGCGACACGGCCGTGGTCAGCATCATCGCGATGGTCATCGTGATGTTGCGGCGCAGGCCGGTGATGACCTCGCTGAAGACGAAACTGGCGCGCATGTCGGGGACTGGTCCTTGGGGTCGGGGGCTGGGCGGAGGTGGGCGGTCAGCGACCGATGCCGTAGACGCCGCGGGCGTCGTCGCGGATCACCCGGCCGAGCTGCAGCTCGACCACGCGGCGCCGCATGGAGTCCACGATGCCGTGGTCGTGGGTCGCCATCAGGACGGTGGTGCCGGTGCGGTTGATCCGCTCCAGCAGCAACATGATGTCCTGGCTGGTGTCGGGGTCCAGGTTCCCGGTCGGCTCATCGGCGAGCAGCACCAGCGGCCGGTTCACGAACGCGCGCGCGATCGCGACGCGCTGCTGCTCACCACCGGAGAGCTCGTTGGGGAGCCGGTCGGCCTTGCCGTCGAGGCCGACGAGCTCCAGCACCTCGGGCACGACCTTCTTGATGGTCGGGCCGGGCTTGCCGATGACCTCGAGGGCGAACGCCACGTTCTCGGCGACGGTCTTGTTGGCCAGCAGGCGGAAGTCCTGGAAGACGCAGCCGATGGTCTGCCGCAGGCGGGGGACCCGGCGGCGGGCCAGCTTGGCGACGTCGAAGTTGGACACCATCACGCGGCCCTTGCTCGGCGTCTCTTCGCGCAGCAGCAGCCGGAGGAAGGTCGACTTCCCCGATCCCGAGGGACCGATGAGGAAGACGAACTCACCCTTTTCGATGTCGACGGACACCCGCTCGAGCGCGGGCCGCGTCGAGGTCTTGTAGACCTTGGAAACCTCTTCGAGCCGGATCACGATTCGGCATACTACCCACCGGTCTCGTGAAGCCCCGGTTGCCCGGGCCACCCGGGTGGAGCAAGGGGCGTTTGCGCACGGTGAGCGGTCGCGCGAACACCCCTCGCGCCGTTAAACGGCCGCCGACTGCTTCCGCCAGCGGATGCCGGCGTCGAGGAAACCGTCGATCTCGCCGTCGAGCACCGCCGACGGGTTGCCGACCTCGAAGTCGGTCCGGAGGTCCTTGACCATCTGGTACGGGTGCAGGACGTAGGAGCGCATCTGGTTGCCCCAGCTGGAGCCGCCGTCCTTGAGCGCGTCCATCTCGGCGCGCTCCTCTTCCTTCTTGCGCAGCATCAGCCGGGCCTGGAGGACCTTCAGCGCGGCGGCCTTGTTCTGCAGCTGCGACTTCTCGTTCTGGCAGGAGACGACGATGCCGGTCGGCAGGTGCGTGATGCGCACCGCGGAGTCGGTCGTGTTGACGCTCTGTCCACCCGGGCCGGACGAGCGGTAGACGTCGACGCGGATGTCCTTCTCCGCGATGTCGACGTGGTCGACCTCTTCGACCTCCGGCAGCACCTCGACGTGCGCGAACGACGTCTGGCGGCGGCTCTGGTTGTCGAACGGCGAGATCCGGACGAGCCGGTGGGTGCCCTGTTCGACCGAGAGGGTGCCGTAGACGTAGGGGGCGGTGACCTTGAACGTCGCCGACTTGATGCCCGCCTCTTCGGCGTAGGAGATGTCGTAGACGTCGGTCGGGTAGCCGTGGCGCTCGGCCCAGCGCAGGTACATGCGCAGGAGCATCTCGGCGAAGTCGGCCGCGTCGACACCGCCGGCCTCGGAACGGATCGTGACGACGGCGTTGCGGTCGTCGTACTCCCCGGAGAGCAGGGTGCGGACCTCGAGGCCGTCGACGGCCTTGCCGAGGTCGGCGAGCTCGGTCTCGGCCTCGCCCATGCTGCCGGCGTCACCCTCGGCCTCGGCGAGTTCGTACAGCACGCCGAGGTCGTCGAGCCGCTGGCGCAGGTCGCTGACCCGCCGCAGCTC
The DNA here is from genome assembly GCF_055583145.1 of Amycolatopsis sp. NPDC104819. Lineage (NCBI taxonomy): Bacteria > Bacillati > Actinomycetota > Actinomycetes > Pseudonocardiales > Pseudonocardiaceae > Amycolatopsis > Amycolatopsis sp. NPDC104819. The sequence continues at coordinate 609,625 of NZ_JBVJON010000007.1, forward strand.
GCCCTGCCGGTGGGACAGCTGGCTGGTGACCTTCTGGGCCGCCTCCGGGTCGTCCCACAGGGTCGGGCTCGAAGCCTGCTGCTCCAAGTCGGCCACCTGGGCACGCAGCGCATCCAGGTCCATCACCGACTCGATCTGCGTCAGCTTGCCGGTCAGGTCCTTCAGTGCCGCGTCGAACTCATCACTCACGTTTGTCAAGGTTACGGCAAAACCCACGACCGGTTGCGAGGACCGGTCGTGGGAGTGCGAACCTCAGGCCGCGGGGATGGCGTCGAGCAGCTTCAGCGCGGCCTTCGCCTGCGCCTGGGCGAACTCGGCGACAGCCTTCTCGTACGGCCCGTCGGCGGCCTTGGTGGCCGTCTTCGCGTCGTCGAGCTGCTGGCTGTAGCTCGTCCGCGCCGACTCGAGCAGCGTCTGACGCTGCTTCGCAGTCAGCGACCCCGCGTGCACGAGCCGCAGGATGAGCGGGCTGCGGAGGTGGTCGGGGCCGGCCTCGGAGGTCAGCCAGGCCTTGAAGGCCTTCTTCCCGGCCGCGGTGATCAGGTACTGCTGGCTGGAGCGCGGGCCCTGCTTGCCGAGCCGGACGAGGCCTTCCTTGGACAGCGCCGGGAGCTCCCGGTACACCTGGCTGCGGGTGACGCTGAAGAAGGCACCGAACCGCTCACCGGCCCCCGCGACGAGCTGCCCGCCGGTGGCGGGACCGTCGTGGAGCAGACCGAGCAGGGCGGCGGCTGTTGCATTCAATTCGGACACGTCCCCTAGATTCCCACTTATCGGCCGCTGTGTCCACAGTGGTCAGCGGATCTGTCCATTGTGGCTAGTGAGATCCCCTCGTTCGGCCCAATGCGAGCAGGTCCACAGTGGACCGCGGACACGCTGTGCAACCACCGGGGCCACGCATTGGTCCGACCAGCCGCATGCGAACGGCTCCGGCAACCACCAGGCAGGTGAGTTCGCCGGGCGGCCCTCCCCGGCTTGGCCGACTCCGGACACGCACCGCAACCGCACCGGCCCGGGGTCCACATCGTGGAATCTGCGGTCATTCGACAGTTTCGCGGGAAAGTCGGCAGCAAAACTCGTGCGAACATGACAAAAGAGGCACGTTCCCGGATTTCCGAGAACGTGCCTCTTCGTGGTAGCGGGGACAGGATTTGAACCTGCGACCTCTGGGTTATGAGCCCAGCGAGCTACCGAGCTGCTCCACCCCGCGCCGTTGTGGTACTCGAATAGATTACATGGGGTGGCAACGCGGTTTACACGGGGGTCTCATAGTGCCCTGACCAGGCATTACCCCACTTCGAGCCACTGACGCGCTCCACTGAGGACCATCACCAGGCCGTCCTCGAACCGCGACCCGACGTCGGCGAGGAGATCACCGGCCGCCTCCGTGCGGTAGCGCTCGTCCAGCCGCCCGGGCACCGGGTAGACGGCCTGCTCTTCGATCGTGAAGCCGACGACGTAGCTGTACACGGTGAACAGGGCCTGGGCCGCCCGGCGCGCGTCGAGGCCGGCGTCGATGCTCCGCCGCAGCGGGCTCTCCTCGACCAGGCCTGTGTCGCCCAGGAAGGTCCCGGCGAAGACCTTCCCGCCGTCCCGGTAGGCCAGCATCATCGCGCGCAGCGCCCGCGCGCGGTACGCGACGGCCTCCCACTCCCCCAGTGCATCCGGCGGCCGCCGGTCCTCGAAGGAGTCGGCGTACATCTGCGTCGCCATTTCGTCGAGCAGCTCCTGCTTGTTCTTCAGGTGCCAGTACAGCGCCGGCGCCTTGACCCCGAGATCGGCGGCGATCAGCCGCAGCGTGAGGCCGTTGAGGCCGGCCTCGTTGAGCAGCTTCAGCCCCGAACGCGCGATGTCCTGCCTGGTCAGGGCCATGTTCCCGGATCTCCTCGTGGTGCTCGCTTGACAGTTTAACGATGTTAAGGGCATCCTCGGGACAGGTCAATTTAACGTTGTTAAGGAGCTGGGGATGGACAACCTGAACGCCGGAGTGGTCGTCGCGGGGGCGGGGCCGACCGGGCTGATGCTGGCGAACGAGCTGGCGCTGGCCGGGGTGGACGTCGTGGTCCTGGAGCGGCTGCCCGGCCGCACCGGGCTGTCCAAGGCGTTGAACCTGCAGCCGCGGACGGCGGAGATGCTGGATCTGCGCGGTCTGCTCGGCCGGGCGGAGGAGCGCTCGTTCGCGACTGTCGCGGACGGACACTTCTCGGTGATCCCGGTGAGCTACGCCGGCTGGGACACGCGGCACCCGTACCAGGTGGGCATCCCGCAGGCGCAGGTCGAAGCGGCGCTGGAGGAGCGCCTGGCCGAGCAGGGGGTGAAGGTGCTGCGCGGCCACGAACTGACCGGCTTCGAGCAGGACGCCACCGGGGTGACGGTCACGGCGGGCGACGTCCGGATCCGAGCGGCGTATCTGGTGGGCTGCGACGGCGGCCGCAGCACGGTCCGCAAGGCCCTGAACCTGCCGTTCGAAGGAATCGACGGCCGAGGCCACGGCGTCTCGGCCGACGTCCTCTTCCACCAAACACCACCAGGCGCGCCGACGGAGTGGCGCTCGATGGGCAACATCGTGACGTCCCTGAGCCCCGGCAAGTTCATCGGCCTGATCCCCCTGGCCGAACCAAACCTCTACCGCCTGAGCTACGGCGACCGCCTGAACCGCCCAGCCAACCTCCGAGCCCCAGTCCCCGAAGAAGAAGTCCACGCAGCAATCGCAGAACGCTTCGGCCCAGAAGCAAAGATCAAGGAGATCCGCTGGATCTCCCGCTTCTCGGACGACAGCCGCCTGGCGGCAAAGTACCGAGTGGGCCGAGTCCTCCTGGCAGGCGACGCGGCCCACACCCACTTCCCAGCCGGAGGCCAGGGCCTGAACCTGGGCATCCAGGACGCAATGAACCTGGGCTGGAAACTGTCAGCAGAGCTAAACGGCCACGCCCCACCAAAACTGCTGGACACGTACGAAACGGAGCGCCGCGCAGTCGCATCAGACGTACTCCAGAACGTAGCGGCCCAAAACGCCCTGATCCCCCTGACCCCAGACCAACTGGCCCTACGAGCCCTGTTCCGAGACCTGACAACGCTCCCCGAGGTCCAGCACAAGCTGTCAGGCATGGTCTCCGGCCTCAACATCCACTACAAGAGCAGCGAAAACCACCCAGCAGCAGGCGCCCGCCTCCCAGACTTCAAACTGAGCAAGGGATTCGCAAGCACCTTGTTCCACAGTGGAAAGTTCGTCCTACTGACAAAAACGCAAGAACAATCCCCACACCCAGAGGTAGTAGTAGCCGAGGTACCAACCCTCCCCTGGCCCGATTTAACAAGAGTCCTGGTCCGCCCAGACGGCTACGTGGCAAACACAACAGGATCCACAAAAAGCTGGCTCACCACCTGACGCAACCACCCACCGGGGGGTCCAGGGGCGGCGAAGCCCCCCTGGCGGGGGTCCGGGGGTTCGACCCCCGGGACAAATGCGAAGGAGGGGCGGCGGACGCATTCCGTCCGCACACCCCTCCCAACCTCTGTAGCGGGGACAGGATTTGAACCTGCGACCTCTGGGTTATGAGCCCAGCGAGCTACCGAGCTGCTCCACCCCGCGTCGTGACACCTACCTTACGCCCTGGTTTCGCGGGGGTGCAAAGCAGGTGCCATGAGCGTTGCCGAGGTCACCTTCCCGGCTGGCTGCTGGGTGGGTTGCTGGTCGTGGCCGATTGGGACTTGGCCGTCTGGTACTCCTGGACGGCTGCTTGCAGCGCGGTGAGCGCCGCACCCTGGTCGGTGAAGTTGCCCGACTGCTGCGCCGCCTTGAGCTTGGCGAGGGCCGCGTCGAGGTCCGTCACCGCCTTGTCGAGCGCCGTGTTGCCACCGCCGGTGTTGGGCGGCGGGGTGGTGGTCGGCGTGGTCGTGGGTGTGGTGGTGGGCGGTGTGGTCGTCGGCTGCCCGGCTTGGGGCGGTGTGGTCGTGGCTTCGCCGGTGCCGGCGCCGAAGACCTGGTCGAGGGCTTCCTGGAGGGTGGCGCCGTAGCCGACCTTGGGTCCGTAGGAGACGAGGACGCGGGCCAGCTGCGGGTAGCTGTTCTGGTTGCGCTGCCGGATGTAGACGGGTTCGACGTAGAGGAACCCGTCGGCGACCGGCAGCGTGATCAGGTTGCCGTAGATGGGGATGACGTTGGGGTTGTTGAACAACGTCCGGTCCTGCGCGACGCGTGGATCACTTTGGAACCGGTTCTGGACTTGGACCGGGCCGTCGACCTGGGTGGCCCCGGTCGCCGCGCTGGGTAGCTGGAGGACGCGGATCTTGCCGTAGTCGGCCGGGTCCGAGGACACCGACATCCAGGACGCGAGGTACTGGCGCTGGAGACCGGTGAGGGAGCTCGTCAGCTGGAACGTCGGTTTGCTCTGGCCCGGGGTGTCCGCGAGGACGTAGTAACCGGGCTGGTTGGCGGCGCCGGCGGCGGCCGGGTTGGCGCCGCCCTCGGCGGTCGGGTCCTGCGGGACGCTCCAGAACGCCTGCTGGGAGTAGAACTCCTGCGGGTTGCTGACGTGGTAGCGCGACAGCAGCTCACGCTGGATCTTGAAGAGGTCCTCGGGGTAGCGGAAGTGCGCCCGCAGGTCCGGGGAGATCTCGGAGCTGGGCTTCACGAGCCCGGGGAAGACCTTCTCCCAGGCGTTGAGGACCGGTTCCTTGTCGTCGATCGAGTACAGGTTCACCGTGCCGTCGAAGGCGTCGACGGTGGCCTTGACCGAGTTCCGGATGTAGTTGATGGAGCTGTTGGCCTGCCGGGCGACACCGTTGAGGGAGTCGTTCGTGGCCGCGTTGAGCTGCGTCTGCTGCGAGTACGGGAAGTTGTTGATCGTCGTGTAGCCGTCGATGATCCACTGGATCTTGCCGTCGACGACCGCGGGGTACGGGTCGCCGTCGAGGGTCAGCCACGGCGCGATCTTGCTGACGCGGTCGCGCGGGTCGCGGTTGTACATGATCTTCGAGTTGTCGCCGATGGCGTCGGAGAACAGGATGTTGCGTTCGCCGTACTCCGCGGCGAAGGCCAGGCGGTTGAACCAGTTGTCGACCGAGACGCCGCCGCTGCCGTTGTAGTTGTAGCGGTCGGTGGCGGTGTCGTACTCGCCGGGCGCGCCCTGGCCGCCGACGATGGCGTAGTCGGAGTCCGCGGCGGACAGCTCGCCGTAGTAGATGCGGGGCTGCTTGACCTCGATGCCGGGGGCGCCGCCGGTGGAGCCGGCGCCGGTCGGGTTCTGCGTGTCGCTGGTCGTCGCGATCGGGTAGCCGCCGTCGGAGTTGGCGTCCTTGACCGCGCGGTCGATCGTGTTCGCGGGCGCGGCCACGAAGCCGTTGCCGTGTGTGTAGACGAGGTGCTTGTTGATCCAGCTGGTCTGGTTGCCGGTGAGGCCCTCGGTCTTGATCTCCTTGGCCGCGACGATGTAGTCCTGCGTCACGCCGTTGACCGTGTAGCGGTCGATGTCCAGCTTGGCCGGGAAGCCGTAGAAGTTCTCACGGCCGACGCGCTGGGTGAAGGTGTCGGAGAGGATGTTCGGGTCGAGCAGCCGGATGTTCGACATCGTCCCGGTGTCGGCCTTGATCTGGGCCGGCGTCGCGTCGGTCTTGCCGGTGTACGGCTGGTACTGGACGTCGGTGAGGCCGAACGCCTTGCGCGTGGCGTCCATGTTGCGCTGGATGGACGTCGCTTCCTTCTCGTTCGCGTTGGGCTTGACCGAGAACTGGTCGAGGATGGCCGGCCACGCGACGCCGACCAGGATGCTCGACAGGATCAGCAGCACCAGCGCGATCGCCGGCAGCTGCAGGTTGCGCAGGAAGGCGCCGGCGAAGAACGCGATCGCGCAGATCACCGAGATGCACAACAGGATCAGCTTCGCGGGCAGGACCGCGTTCAGGTCGGTGTAGGTGGCGCCGACGAACAGCGGCATGTTCCGGTCGGACAGCAGCAGGTTGTACCGGTCGAAGAAGTACTCCGCGGCCTTCAGCAGCACGAAGATGCCGACGGTGATCGCGAGCTGCGCGCGGGTCGGGCCGGCGAGCTGACCGCCCTTGCCGGCCAGCCGGATGCCGCCGAAGACGTAGTGCGAGATCAGCGCGCCGAAGAAGGAGATGACGACCGTGATGAACAGCCAGCCCAGCAGCCAGTTGTAGAACGGCAGGCTGAAGGCGTAGAAGCCGACGTCGTTGCCGAACTCGGGATCGGTCTGGCCGAACGTGGTGCCGTTGAGGAACAGCTGCACGACCTGCCAGTCACCCTGCGCGGACAACCCGGCGATCAGGCCGGTCAGCACCGGGATGCCGATGCCGAAGAGGCGGATCCGGGCGACGATCGCGGACCGGTAGCGGGCCAGCGGGTCGTCGGCGCCGGAGATCGGCACGAACACCGGGCGGGTCCGGTAGGCGATCATCAGGCTGACCGCGAGCGCGCCGCCGACGAGCAACCCGACGGCGAAGAAGAGGATGATCCGCGTCACCACCTGGGTGGTGAACACCGAACGCGCCCCGACCTCCCCGAACCACAACCAGTCGACGTACGTGTCGAGCAAGCGGGCTCCGAGCAGGAGCGCCAGCACGATCACCGCGGCGATGATGAGGAGGATCCGGCTCCGCCGGGACAGCTTCGGCAGGCTCACCGGGGGCCGAGTCGCCACGGCACACGCTCCTGTCTTAGTTCAACACTCGAGCAGGGGCGCGTGCGCCCCCTGATTCCCTAACTCTACGGATGCCGGGTGAAGTTCCCGGGACCCGCCCAAACCGGACTCGCGGCGGTGTCGCGGAGACCGGCCTGACACGATGTGCGCATGGAACCGCAGCAGGCCGGCGTGGCCGCTCTCGCCCGCGAAATCGAGGAGTTCATGGCCGCGGGCGGCTGGAACCAGCCCCCGCAGCTGTTCGCGCTGGTGCCGACGGCGGCGCTGCTGGACGAGCAGCCGGAGCTGGCCGGGCAGCTGGACCGCGCGAACCCGCTGACGCCGGTGGCGCAGGAAGCGCTGCCCGAAGGCGACCTCGCCGAGGCGCTGGGCCGGATCGCGTGGCCCGATCTGGTGATCGGGTGCGCGCTGGCCCAGGAGATCATCGTGCTCCCGCCGGGCGCGGAGTCGGAGCTGCCGGACGTCGCCGAGGCGGACGCGGACAGCCTGCGCCGCGCGGCCGCGGACCACCCGCGGCGGACCGAGGCCCGGCTGGTGGCCGCGGTGCTGCGCGACGGCGAAGGCGGCTGCGTGATGCGGCTGCGCGGGATCGGCACCGCCGAGGGCACCGACGAAACCGTGGACGAGCTCGTGGAAAGCCCCGACCTGGCCCCGAACCTGCTCGAGGCGTTGAAGGCCACGCTGCTGCCCTAGCAGGACGCCGTCGGCCGGCCCGCCTTCAGGTTGCCCAGCTGGGCGAGCGCGTCGTCCAGTGTGGACACCTTGATCAGGTTCAGCCCGTCGGGCGCGGTCGTCTTGGCCTCGGCGCAGTTGTGCTCGGGCACCAGGAAGTCGGTGGCGCCGGCCTCGCGTGCGCCGACGACCTTGAACGAGATCCCGCCGATCGGGCCGACCTCGCCCGTTTCGCTGATCTCGCCGGTGCCGGCGATGTGACGGCCGCCCGCGATGTCCTCACCCTTGAGCCGGTCGATGATCGCCAGGGTGAACATCAGCCCGGCCGACGGGCCGCCGACGTCCTGCAGCGAGATGTTCACGGTGAAGGGCGCCTCGGCGCGGTCGGCCGCGGTGAGGCCGATGAAGCCTTCCTTGCGGTCCGGCCGCGAGGCGAGCGTGAGCGGGACGGTCCGCTCGGGCTGGCCCTCGGACTGGAAGGTGATCTGCACGGTCTGGCCGGGCAGGGTGCCGGCCAGCGCGGCGCGGACGTCCGCGGCTTCGACGATCTTCTTGCCGTTCACCGTGATCAGCTTGTCGCCGGGGGCGAGCACGTGGTCGGCCGGGCTGCCGGAGACGATCTGCTTCGCCAGCACCTTGATCGGGTAGCCGAGCTTGCGCAGGGCGGCGACCTGGGCGTTGGACTGCGAGTCCTGCAGCTGCTGGATGTTCTCCTGCTTGACCTGCTCGTTCGTCTCGCCCGGCTTGAAGTACTCCTCGCGCGGCGCGAGCGCGAAGCGGCCGCTGGCCCAGAAGCCGAGGCCCTGGAAGAGCGTGACGCCGTCGTGCAGGGAGACGGTCGTCATCCGCAGCTCGCCGGTGGTCGGGAAGGTCTGGTGACCGGCCACCTGGATGACCGGGCTGCCCGCGGCGTCGCGACCCAGCGTGTCGTAGGTCGGGCCCGGGCTGATCGCCACGAACGGCACCGGCACGACCGAGCCGAGCACCACGAAGATCAGGAACAGCGAGCCGCTGACCACGAGCGTCCAGCCGCGGCGGGTCATCCGCCGGGCCTCCCCGGCGGGCTCGGCGCCGGGTTCCGGGCTGCTCTTCGCGGGCGCGGTCTGCTCGGAGGACTTGGTCACGCCCGACAGCGTACGGTGACCGTGTTCGCTTCTCGGTGAAGGCCACGCACATGACGCGCTGGAGGCTTCCCGACCCGCGTACGGTGGACACATGAGCAAACCCCCGTTCGGCTTCGGACCTTCCGATCCCGACAAACGAGGTGAGAACGACCCCTCGGAGCCGTCGGGCGCCGAGGCCTTCAACCAGCTCGGGCAGATGCTGAGCCAGCTGGGCCAGATGCTCAGCCAGGCCGGTACTTCCAGCGGGCCGGTGAACTACGACCTCGCCAAGCAGATCGCCCTCCAGACCCTGGGCAGCGCCGGCAACACCGGCGAGAGCCGCCTCGGTTTCTCCGGTGGTGACGACTCGAACGCCGCCGTCCGCGACGCCGCCCACCTGGCCGAGCTGTGGCTCGACGCGGCCACCCAGTTCCCGGCCGGCGCGACGTCCGCGGTGGCCTGGTCGCCGCGCACCTGGGTGGAGAGGACCCTGCCGACCTGGCAGCGGCTGTGCGACCCGGTCGCCCGGCAGATCTCGGGCGCGTGGATGGAGGCGCTGCCGGCGGAGGCCAAGGAGGCGGCCGGCCCGCTGCTCCAGATGATGGGGCAGATGGGCGGGATGGCCTTCGGCTCCCAGCTCGGCAACGCGCTGGCCCAGCTCGCGTCGGAGATGCTGACGGCGTCCGAGATCGGCCTGCCGCTGGCCCCGGCCGGGACGTCGGCGCTGCTGCCGGCGAACATCGAGAAGTTCGCCGAGGGCCTCGAGCTGCCGAGCAGCGAGATCCTGGTTTTCCTGGCCGCGCGCGAGGCCGCGCACCAGCGCCTCTTCACGCACGTGCCGTGGCTGCGGCAGCGCCTGCTGGCAACGGTCGAGGAGTTCGCGCACGGCATCTCGGTGGACACGTCGGCGCTGGAGTCCCTGGCCGGCCGCATCGACCCGGCCAACCCCGCGAGCATCGAAGAGGCGATGTCGTCCGGGCTCCTGGAGCCCCAGACGACAGAGGAGCAGAAGGGCGCGCTGAACCGCCTGGAGACACTGCTCGCCCTGGTCGAGGGGTGGGTGGACGTGGTGGTGGCCGAGGCGGTCGGCGACCGTCTGCCCGGAGCGGACGCCCTGCGCGAAACGCTGCGCCGCCGCCGCGCGACGGGCGGCCCGGCCGAGCAGACGTTCGCAACGTTGGTGGGCCTGGAGCTGCGCCCCCGCCGCATGCGAGCGGCGTCATCGCTGTGGAAGCTCCTGGGCGACCGCCACGGAGTCGAGAAGCGCGACGGCCTCTGGTCCCACCCGGACCTGATGCCCACGGCCGAGGACTTGGACGAGCCGATCGACTTCGTCCAGCGAGTGGGCGAGACGGACTCGCTCGAAGGTCTGGACCCGATCGCCGAGCTGGAGCGCACTGAGCGTTCGGAGCGCGAAGAGCGGGAGAAGTCTTCGTCCTCGGAGGAGACACCTGAGGACGGCGACAGTAAGAGTTGAGTTGGTACGAAGCCGGGCGTCTCGCAATCCGCGAGGCGCCCGGTTCTGTTTGCGCGGCCGCCGAGGTCCAGCCCACGGCGACCGACGGTCCTCAGCCGGGCTGACCTCGCCTTGCCGAGTTGCCGTCGCAGCCGACCGGCGAGCTCACCGATCATCATGACCCGGCCCCTGGCCCACCCGCCACAGCCGAGCGACGAACTCACAAGCCCGCCCGACCAGGCTCTGCCAGCCCACCCGCCGCTCCCGACCGGTGACCTCTCCAACCAGCCCGACCGGACTCCGCCCGCCTACCCGCAGCGACCGTGACCAGCACGCAGGGCATCCACCGCCCGACCAGCAACCCCTCACCGGCCCGCGCATCAACCCGCCCCGAACGCAGCCGGAGTGATCCGCACCCGGCGAATCACCCCGGCCCCATCCGGAACCCGATCAGTCGTCCTCGGAGATCCCCCACCCGGCAGCGGCCGACAGGCCCTCCAGGTAGCCGATCGCCCGTTCCGCCTTCGGGTACTTCCGCACCAGCGCCCAGAACGCCGCGTCGTGGCCGGGCTCGCGCAGGTGCGCCAGCTCGTGCACCAGGACGTAGTCCAGCACCCACGGCGGGACCTTCCGCAGCCGGTCGCTGACGCGGATGGTCGCGTCGACCGGCGTGCAGGACGCCCACCGCGTGCGCATCGGCGGCACCCAGCGGACGCTCGCCGGCGTCGCGGTGCCGCCCAGGTACTTGCCCGACAGCAGCGCACAGCGCGCCAGCAGGGCTTCGTCCGACGTCTTCGGGGACGCCGGGCGTCGTGGTTCCGAGCGCTGGAGCTTGCGCTCCATCTCAGCGACCCAGTGTTTCTCCTCCGCCCTGGTCATCCGCGCGGGGATGAGCACGACGAGCGTGTCGTCGTTCCAATACGCGGTGACCGTCCGGTGCCGGCGCTGGCTGCGCCGCACTTCGACCTTGTGTCCGGGTGTGTCCGACAGGGGGCTCGTGTCCCCCCGGCCTCTCAGTGAGGGCATCCGTGCTTCGACCACTCGACAACGGTAAGGCCAACCACCGACAACTCCGAGTCCGTCGAGGTCACGGACCCGAGTTGTCCACAGGCGGTTCCACTTGTGGACAACTCGACCGATCCGGCGTCTTCCGGGGCCGTCCGGCGTCCACCGGGTGCCATCCTGCGGACATGATCCTCTCCACCGCGGACATGCCACCGGTGCTCCTGCCGGCCCACCCCGCCCTGCTCCCGGGCCTCACCGTGCTCGAACGCGGCTCGCGCGAGATCCAGATCGGGCTCGACCCGCGCCACGGCGTGATCGTCGAAGGCCTCCCACCCGACCTCGTCGCGCACCTGCGCACGCTCGACGGAAGCAGGCACGTGGAGCGGATCCTGCTCGCGGAGAGCGAACACCGCGAGCAGCTCCGGACACTCCTGCGGCAGCTGACCGCGCTCGGCCTGGTCACCGACGCCGGCCGCCCCGACGGGCCGGGTTTCCGCGGCGAAACCGGTCTCTGGTCACTGCGGGCGCATCATCACCACGCAGCGCTGTCGGACCGGCGGCGCGCCGCCGCCGTCACGGTGCACGGTGACGGCCGGATCGCGGTCGCGGCCGCCGTGCTGCTGGCGAACGCCGGGATCGGGCACGTCGAGCTGCAGCTGTCCGGCACGGTCACCGAACACGACCTCGGCTCCGGCTTCACCGACGCGGACCTGGGCCGGCCCCGGCGCCAGGCGCTGGGCGACCTGCTCCGCCGCGTCGATCCGGACGTCCGCGTCACCCGGCTGCACGATCGGTACCCGGACCTGGCGCTGCTCACCGACGCCGTCGTGCCGGCGCCCGAGACGGTCGCCGAGCTGATGGAGGACGGCGTCCCGCACCTGATGGCGCGCGTCCGCGACGGCACGGGCATCGTCGGGCCGCTGGTGCTGCCGGGCCGCAGCTCGTGCCTGCGCTGCGCCGACCTGCACCGGACCGACCTCGACCCGTGCTGGCCCCGCGTCGCCGGCCAGCTCGCCGGGCGGCACCAGCGGCCCGACCTCGGCGCCGTCCACGCCTGCGCGTCGCTGGCCGTGGCCCAGGCCATGCGGCTGCTGTCGCCGGCCGAACCGGCGCCACCGGCGTGGAACACCACCCTCGAAATCGACGCCTTCGACGGCCGCATCCGCCACCGCGGCTGGCCACCTCATCCGCGCTGCGGGTGCGGTCCGCGGGCCGTACTCCAGGAGACGTAGGCCACTAAGACGTCGCGAGCAGGCTGCGCGGCTCCGGCGATGCAAGGCAGAATCGCCGGTGTGACCGACTTCCGCGACCCAGCCGATCGTGACACCGCGATGCCGCGCAAGGGTGCCGCCCGTACCGCCAAGCTCGCCAGTCTCCCGCTCGGGATCGCCGGGCGGGCGGTCGGCGGGTGGGGCAAGCGGCTAGCGGGCCAGAGCGCGGAGCAGGTGAGCGCGACGCTCTCGGCGAAGGCCGCCGAGCAGCTGTTCGAGGTGCTCGGCACGCTCAAGGGCGGGGCGATGAAGTTCGGCCAGGCGCTGAGCGTCTTCGAGGCGGCGGTGCCCGACGACATGGCGAAGCCGTACCGGGAGGCGCTGACGAAGCTGCAGGCCGCCGCGCCGCCGATGTCGGCCCGGCAGACCCACCGGGTGCTCGCCGAGCAGCTGGGCCGCACCTGGGCCGGCCGGTTCACCTCGTTCGAAGACGAGCCGTCGGCGGCCGCGAGCATCGGCCAGGTGCACCGCGCGGTCTGGCACGACGGCCGCGAGGTCGCGGTCAAGGTGCAGTACCCGGGCGCCGACGAGGCGCTGCGCAGCGACCTGCGGCAGCTGCAGCGGTTCAGCCGGCTGTTCCAGGCGTTCGTGCCCGGCACCGAGGTCAAACCGCTGCTGGCGGAGCTCGCCGAGCGGATGAACGAGGAGCTCGATTACCAGGCCGAGGCCCAGCACCAGCGGGCGTTCGCGAAGGCGTTCGACGGTGATCCCGGCATCCTGGTGCCGCGGGTGGTCGCCAGCGCGCCGAAGGTCGTCGTGACGGAGTGGGTGACCGGCACCCCGTTGTCGAAGGTGATCGCGGACGGCGATCGCGAGACCCGGAACCTGGCGGGCCGGCTGCTGACGGAATTCCACTACTCCTCCCCCGAGCGCGTCCACCTGCTGCATTCGGACCCGCACCCGGGCAACTTCATGATCACGGCCGACGACAGGCTGTGCGTCATCGACTTCGGCGGCGTCGCGCGGCTGCCCGAAGGCATCCCCCGTCACCTGGGCGAGATGACGCGGCTGGCCCTCGACGGCGAGTCCGCCGACCTGATGCGCCTGCTGCGGGAGAACCGGTTCATCCGGCCGGACAGCGACCTGACCGCGGACGAGGTGCTCGCGTACCTGGCGCCGTTCACCGAGCCGCTGGCCGAGCCGACGTTCCACTTCACGCGCAAGTGGATGCAGCGGCAGGCGGGGCGCGTCGGCGACAGCCGCGGCAACGACTTCCGCGTCGGCCGCTCGCTGAACCTGCCGCCCGAGTACCTGATGATCCACCGGGTGACGGCGGGGTCGACGGGCATCCTCTGCCAGCTCGACGCGGAGATCCCGGCCCGCGACATCGTGGAGCGCTGGCAGCCCGGTTTCGCGGCCTGAGTTGTCCACAGGACGGCCCGCGAACGGTGTGATCCGGGCGAGTTGTCCACAGCTGCGGGGAACGGGGTTCCACCCGGTTGGCCGAGCCGTCATGCTCGAGGCATGACTGCTACTCAGTGCACCGACCCGCTGTCCCTCAGTAATCCCGGCAGCTGTGAGGTGATGAACCTCGAACAGTTACGCAGGGCCGGAGTGTCCGACCGAAGAACCCGGCGGCTCTGCGGCCCCGGCGGGCCGTGGCGCCGCCTGCACCCCGGTGTTGTCCTGCTGCGCAACGCGGCCCCGACGCGGTCGCAGCTGATGCACGCCGCGCTGGTGCGGTACGGGCCCCGGGTGGTGATCACCGGCGCCGACGCGCTGCGGGCCCACGGCGTCAAGTGCCCGGCGACCGACGAGATCCAGCTGCTGGTGCCGGACTACTGCCGGGTGACGGCGTGCGAGGGCGTCCGCGCGGCACGCACGGCCCGGATGCCGGCGCCGGCGATGATCGACGGACTGCCGTTCGCCCCGCCGGCCCGCGCAACGCTCGACCTGGCCCGCACCGAACCCAACCCGGCGCGCATCCGCCATCTGCTGACGCTGCCGCTTTACTGGGGTTTGTGTGATCGGCAGGAGCTGCTGACGGAGCTGGACGCCGGCCCCCAGCGCGGCACGTCGGCGGTCCGGAAGGTGCTCCGCGAACTGGACGAAGGCCCGATCCAGGCCCACGGCCTGGCCACCCGAATCCTCGACACGGCGCACCTCCCACCCCCCAGCTGGGACGTGACGATCTGCGACCGCCGAGGCCGCAGAATCGGCGAGGCCGACGCATGGTGGGACGAGCTGGGCTTGGCCTGGCAGTACCGCTGCGGCCCAAGCCAACCAGGCGGCTTCACCCACCTAGCCCTGGCGGCAACGGGCATAGTCCTGGTCCGCTGCACGGTCCGCCAGCTACGCCAGGTCCCCGACGAAGTGGCCCAAGAGCTGGCCCTGGCGTTCGGCGACGCATCCCGCACACCCCGCCCCCGGGTCCGAGCGGTCCCGATGACCCCAATCGGAGACGCGGCATGACAGCTACCAACCCCAAGGGCCCACCAGGCCGGAACAGAGACGCATGACCGACCACCGACGGCCAGACCGAGGCGACTCCCTCAGGCCAGGCCAGGGTCAGGCCAGGCCGAGCCGGTCTGGCTGGTTCCGGCTATGCCCGAACGCCCAACTGAACCAGGTCCGGCCCGCCGAGTCCGGCCGCGCAGAACAGACCGGGCCGGGCCAGCCGAGGCACGGCTGGGCCGGGCCGGGGCAGATTGAGCCGGAACCGGATCAGGGCCGATCGGCAGATCCGCCGCGCCTGGCCAGTCGAGCCGGCGGTCAGGCCGAGCCGGGCCGACCTGGGCTGATCTGAACCAAGCCAGGCAGGTCGCGCCGGGACCCGGCCCGGCCAGGCCCGGCTCGCCAGTCCGAGCGGCAACCCGCACCCGATCCCGGGCCAGCCGGCCGAGTCGAGTCCCACCAATCCGGGCAAGCCACGGCCGCACCAAATCAGCAGGTCAACCTGCGGTCCAACCCCAACCGCCACCCCTCCCCCAGGAGCGCCGATTGATCACCAGTACTCGTCCGGCAGCTTGCCCTCGATGTCCCGAACGTGCTGCCGCGCGCAGGACGGGCACAGCCACCGCACCCCACCCCGCTCGCGGCTCGACACCCAGGCGAGCGCCGCAACAGGGTCGTCGTCAGCACTCCGGGTGCGCCCGCAGCGGGAGCACACCACTGGCTCCGGCGCGCTCACCGTGACCATCCACAGTGGATCGCCTTGGCGCCGAACAGGTACAGGTCGTCGCGTTTGCCGAGGTAGTCCGGGCCGTCCGGATCGATCAACGCCGCGACGGTCTCGCGGTCGGACGCGCCGAGCCACTCCCCGACCGACTCCGCGAGCCAGCCGACCCGGTGCACCGCGTACTCACGGAGGAGGTCCGAGCCCGGCATCGGGTGGTCGATGAGCGCGCCGAACGACTCGATCTCCGAGAGCCCCGCCGTGCGAAGCGCGTTCGGCCAGCCGTACGGCATGGCGACGCTGCCCGGGATGCCGGCCCGCATCCGGGCGAACCACTCGCCCCGCGCGGCGAGCAGCCGTTGCTCCAGCCCGGGTCGTCCTACCCCAAGATCCCAAGGGAGGCACCGCATCTCGAGCCCACCTTCACCGATGGCCAGTACCCCGCCCGGCCGCAGCAACCCGGCCAACGTGCGCAGCGCGGCCTGCTGATCACCGACGTGGTGGACGACGCCTGACGCCCACACCAGGTCGGCGGCGGGCACCGCGCCGCCCAAGGACGGGTCGGCGAGGTCGCCGGGCTGACCCACGACGTCGACCGTCTCGGTGGCGGCCTCGGAAACCGCCCGCCGCGCTTCGGCGAGCAAGGCAGGCGTGGCGTCGACGAGCACGATCGTGCCCCCGCCGCGGCGGGGGAGCTCGCGCGCGAAAAGCACGCTCATCCCGCCGGCGCCGCACCCGACGTCGACCACCACCGGTCGCTCCGGCAGCCGGGCGGCCAAGCGCGCCGCGACGGGCGTCAGCGCTTCGGCGTCGAGAGTGTCGGCCATGCGGAGCTGGGCCAAGCGGTCCGCCCAGTCGATGTCGTCGTGGGTGTGTCCGGGCATCACCCCATTCAACACCAGCCGGCGCGACACAACAGGCCAAGCACAAAGGCCCCCGCCGCCCCGAAACGGGGTGGCAGGGGCCCTGCGCTCAGCTCTGGTCCTGGTACCGCGCCGCCCGGCGGGTGGCCCATCGGGCTACTCGCGTCCAGCGGCGCTCGGCACGCGCGCTACCTCGGGCCCGCTGGGCGCGGACCCCTTCCTCCAGGTCACGTATTCGGGCCCGGGACAGTTCTTCGTAAAGCAACATCTCGCTGATCTCCTCGATCTCGGTCTTCGTCAACTGCAGTTGCGGACGGCACATCCGCGCTTCGTAGTCCTGTGCGGTAACCGGTTCGACGCTCATGCGGCGGCGCTCCGGTGATCGCCGGCGGCCTTGGCCGGCTCGACGGCGGCGTTCTTGCGCGGACGGCCACGGGGCCGCTTGCGCGCGATGACCACACCGCGCTCGAAGATCTCGCCACCCCAGACGCCCCACGGCTCGCGCCGGGCCAGTGCGCCGGCCAGGCAGGCCTCACGCACCGGGCAGTCGGCGCACTGCGCCTTGGCGCGCTCGAGCTCGGCCGGGGACTCCGCGAACCAGAGGTCCGCGTCGCCCGAACGGCAGGGCAGCGCCACGTCCGGTACCGCGACGGGGTCGAGCAGGTCGGCGAATATTGCCTCACCCGAGGTGTAGGCGACGGCCGAAGACATGGTGGTTCCTCCTTGTGTCGTACGGGTTTTCGGTTGGGAGATAGAGCTGGGCAACGCTGTTCCTCTTGGGTTGTGCAGCCAAAAACACGAAGGCCGCGGATCCGGGTTACCGGTTCCGCGGCCTTCGTGAGCCTCGTGTCCTGACTAGGTCAGGAACTTCGCTCCCGTATCGACAACGGAACACGGAACTGCTTGATGGTCGGCAGATCGGCCTGCGGGACGGCGTTGAGAACACCCTCGGTCCCGAAGACGACAGCACCAGTGGCACGACGCTCGACGCGCCGCATGCCACGGATCCCGTGCGCGCTCACGGACACACCGGTGCCCGGGCGCTGAGCAGCCGCAACTTCCGCGGCGCAGGACAGACGGGTGCCCGGGTTCGTGAGCGTCAGGTAGATGGTCATTTCACCGGCACCTCCTCGTCTGTACTCTGCACACGTGGCCGCGTTGCGCGGCGCATCTCGTGGATCCCCAGCCGAGCCGTTCCGGCTCGGTACTGGCAGGTTATTGCCCCCCACCACACCGGGGCAACTTAATTACGGGAAAATCCTCGAAGTTACGAAGATCGCCCCTGAGCAGCGGGTTCGCCGCGTGGATCATGGTCCCGACGCGGTCAAGGCCACATCAAGATCGTCCGGCGTCAGGACTCCGCCGACGCGCGGACGACGCCGAGGATCTCCGTGCCGAACCGCTCGAGCTTGGTCGCGCCGATCCCGGAGATCGACACCAGCGCCGCTTCGTCGACCGGGCGCTGCTCCGCGATAGCCATCAGCGTCGCGTCGGTGAACACGACGAACGCCGGCACCTTCAGCTCCCGCGCCCGGTCGCCGCGCCACGTCTTCAGCCGCTCGAGCAGGCCCTCATCCACTGTGGACGGGCATCGCCCGCAGCGGCCCAGCTTGACCTCGATGGTCTCCAGCAGCGGGCCGCCGCAGACGCGGCAGCGCGTCTTGACCGGCGCCGACGGCTTCTGCGTCCGCGCCGCCCGGGCGGCCGGATGGTCCTCCGGGACCAAGCCGTAGAGGAACCGGCTGCGACGGCGGTTGCGCCGCGCGCCCGGCGTGCGGGCCAGCGCCCACGACAGCCACAGGTGCTCCCGGGCCCGGGTGACGCCCACATAGAACAGCCGCCGCTCCTCCTCGATCGCCGCTTCGTCGTCGCCGGCGTGCAGGATCGGCATCGTCCCCTCGGCCAGGCCGACGAGGAACACCGCGTCCCACTCAAGGCCCTTCGCCGCGTGCAGCGACGCGAGCGTCACGCCCTCGACGGTCGGCGGGTGCTGGGCCGACGCGCGCTGGTCCAGCTCGCTGTTGAAGCGCGGCAGGTCCGCGTCCGCGACCGTCGACGCGAGCTCTTCGGCGAGCTCGACGATCGCCAGGAGCGCGTCCCACCGCTCCTTGGCCGCGCCGCCGGCGGGCGGCGACTCGGTGAGGCCGACCCGGGCGAGCACCGAACGCACCGTCGTGACCAGGTCGGAGCTGACGTCGTCGCTCGCGGCCCGCAGCGCGGACATCGCCTGCCGGACCTCCGTCCGGTTGAAGAACCGCTCGCCGCCGCGGACCAGGTACGGGATGCCGGCCTCGGCCAGCGCCGACTCGTAGGCCTCGGACTGGGCGTTGACGCGGTAGAGCACCGCGATCTCGCTCGCCGCGACCCCACCGTCGAGCAGTTCACGCACGCGCCGCGCGACAGCGCCGGCCTCGACCGCTTCGTCGTCGAACTCGGCGAAGCGCGGCTCCGGGCCGGGCGGCCGCTGGCCGATCAGCTTCAGCCGTGAGCCCGCCGGCCGGCCCCGCGCGGCGCCGATGACGCGGTTCGCCAGCGAGACGACCTCGGGGGTCGACCGGTAGTCGCGCTCGAGCCGGACGACGGTGGCCTCCGGGTAGCGCCGGGTGAACTCCAGCAGCGGCCGCGGCGACGCGCCGCCGAAGGAGTAGATGGTCTGGTTCGCGTCGCCGACGACGGTCAGGTCGTCACGGCCGCCGAGCCACGCGCCGAGCAGGCGCTGCTGCAGCGGCGTGACGTCCTGGTACTCGTCGACGACGAAGCAGCGGTAGCGGTCGCGGAACTCCTCGGCGACGACACCGTGTTCCTCGAGCACCGCCGTCGTGTGCAGGAGGAGGTCGTCGAAGTCGAGCACCTGCGCGGCGTTCTTCAGCTCTTCGTAGGTGCGGTAGACGTCGGCGATCTGCGCGGCCGGCGCCGGGATGTCCCGCTGGGCGCGTGCGGTGACGGCCGGGTAGTCGTCCGGGCTGATCAGCGACGCCTTCGCCCACTCGATCTCGCTCGCCAGGTCGCGCAGCACCTCGACCTCGGTGCCCAGCTTGTTCCGGTTCGCGGCCTGGCCGACGTAGCGCAGCTTGTTCTCCAGCAGGTCCCACGGCCGGTCGCCGACCACGCGAGGCCAGAAGTACCGCAGCTGACGGCGGGCCGCGGCGTGGAACGTCAGGGCCTGCGCGGCCTCGACGCCGAGGCCGCGCAGCCGCGTCCGCATCTCGCCCGCGGCGCGCGTCGTGAACGTGACGGCAAGCACCTGACCAGCGGAAACGTGCCCGGACATGACGAGGTGGGCGATGCGGTGGGTGATCGTGCGGGTCTTGCCCGTGCCGGCGCCGGCGAGGACGCAGACCGGCCCCCGCGGGGCACTGGCGGCGGCGCGCTGCTCGGGGTCGAGACCATCGAGCAGACGGGTGCGGCTCTTCGGGGAAAGTACGCCAGTCACGTCCCGCATCCTCGCAGAGGGGGACGGGGAATCGGGGCAGGGGCACGCGGCCGTATCCTGGTCATATGGCGGGACAGCAGGACAAGGAAGCGGCCAAGCAGGCCAAGAAGGAGAAGCGCGCGGCGAGCAAGGCCCGCCGTGGCCAGCTCTTCGAAGCCTTCAAGATGCAGCGCAAGGAAGACCCCTGGCTCATCCCGTGGATGGCCGGCTCGGTCATCGTCGTCGCCGGTGTGGCGTTCGGGATCGGGTTCTTCTTCGACGCGCAGTGGGCACTGCTGCCGCTCGGGATCGTCCTCGGCGCGCTGCTCGCCATGATCATCTTCGGCCGGCGCGTCCAGAAGACCGTCTACTCGAAGGCCGACGGCCAGCCCGGCGCCGCGGCGTGGGCGCTGGAGAACCTGCGCGGCAAGTGGAAGGTGACCCCGACCGTCGCCGCGACGACCCAGCTCGACGCCGTGCACCGGGTGCTCGGCGGCCCGGGCGTGGTGCTGGTCGCCGAAGGCGCGCCGCACCGCGTCAAGACGCTGCTCGCCCAGGAGAAGAAGCGCGTCTCCCGCCTGATCGGCGACACCCCGATCTACGACGTGACGATCGGCCACGAAGAGGGCCAGATCCCGCTGAAGAAGCTCCAGGGCTTCCTGATGAAGCTGCCGCGCAACCTCAAGCCGGCCCAGGTCGACGCGCTCGAGGCGAAGCTGGCCGCGCTCGGCAACCGCGGCGCGGCGATGCCGAAGGGCCCGATGCCCGCCGGCGCGAAGATGCGCAACGTCCAGCGCACGATCCGCCGCCGCTGACGCTCGCACGAAAAAAGGCCCCGTCCGGGTGGACGGGGCCTTTCTCGTACGGGGGCTCAGCGCAGCCGGACGACGACGGTGCCGGTCAGCCGGTCGAGCCAGCTGCGGCCGTCGGCGTTGCGGACCGCGGCCGGGATGATGACGAATGTCAGCACCGCCCGGACCAGCGCGCGCAGCGGGCCGACGAGCGCGGCGCCGTCGAGCCGGGCGACGCGGATGCCCACGGCACCCATGCCCGGGGTGAAGCCGAAGAAGCCGGCGGACACGACGGAGATGACGGCCCACACCCCGCCGGACCACAGGTTGAAGTTCTGCATCGCGACCGGGTCCTGCAGGCTCGGGTGCAGGAAAATGGCCGTGACCAGGGCCGCGACCACGAGGTCGACGACCAGCCCGAGCAGCCGCGAGCCCCCGCTCGCCGCCGAGCCGACACCCGATTCGGGCAACCCGAACCTTTCCCCCGGCCAGCGCGGGGCCTCCTGGTCGGTACCCTGGCCACCGTCACCGGTGCCGGGCAGCCATTCGCCGGTCCATCTCGCCACCCGTCCAGGGTATGCCGGTGGCGCGGACCACATCCCACCTGGTCGGATACCGGTCATCCGGCCACCCGTTAACACCGGCGAAACATACGGGTGACGGTCGGGCAACACCGCGCTTTTAGCGTGAGCCGAAGAGAGCACTGCCGCACGAGCCCGAACGAGAAGGAGTCACCGAGGGTGCCCACTACTCCAGACGACATCCAGCGCCTCATCGCCGACGAAAACGTCGAGGTCGTCGACGTCAGGTTCTGCGACCTTCCGGGCGTCATGCAGCACTTCACAGTCCCCGCGAAGGCCTTCACCGAAGAGGCCTACGAAGAGGGACTCGCGTTCGACGGCTCCTCGGTGCGCGGCTTCCAGTCGATCCACGAATCGGACATGCTGCTGCTCCCGGACCCCGAGACGGCGCGCATCGACCCGTTCCGCAAGGCGAAGACGCTCTCGCTGAACTTCTTCGTGCACGACCCGTTCACCCGTGAGGCGTACAGCCGCGACCCGCGCAACATCGCGCGCAAGGCCGAGCAGTACATCGCGGAGTACGGCGTCGCCGACAACGTGTTCTTCGGCCCCGAAGCCGAGTTCTACATCTTCGACTCGGTCCGCTTCGACTCCGCCGAGCACGCCTCGTTCCACGAGATCGACTCCGTCGAGGGCTGGTGGAACACCGGCGCCGACGAGGTCGGCGGCAACCAGGGTTACAAGACGAAGTTCAAGGGCGGCTACTTCCCCGTCCCGCCGGTCGACCACTTCGCCGACCTGCGCGACGAGATCGTCCGCAACCTGACGGGCTCCGGTTTCGAGATCGAGCGCGCGCACCACGAGGTGGGCACCGCCGGCCAGACCGAGATCAACTACAAGTTCAACACGCTGCTGCACGCGGCCGACGACCTGCAGCTGTTCAAGTACATCGTGAAGAACACGGTGTTCGCGGCGGGCAAGACGGCGACGTTCATGCCGAAGCCGCTCGCGGGCGACAACGGCTCGGGCATGCACTGCCACCAGTCGCTGTGGAAGGACGGCACGCCGCTGTTCCACGATGAGTCCGGCTACGCGGGCCTGTCCGATACGGCGCGCCACTACATCGGCGGCCTGCTCAAGCACGCCCCGAGCCTGCTGGCCTTCACGAACCCGACGGTGAACTCCTACCACCGCCTGGTCCCGGGCTTCGAGGCCCCGGTTTCGCTGGTGTACTCGCAGCGCAACCGCTCGGCGTGCGTCCGCATCCCGATCACGGGCAACAACCCGAAGGCCAAGCGCGCCGAGTTCCGCTGCCCGGACTCCTCGGGCAACCCGTACCTGGCGTTCTCGGCGATGATGATGGCCGGCCTCGACGGCATCAAGAACAAGATCGAGCCGGCCGACCCGATCGACAAGGACCTGTACGAGCTTCCCCCGGAAGAGGCGAAGAACGTCAAGCTGGTCCCGGGCGACCTGGGCACGGTGCTGGACACGCTGGAAGCCGACCACGACTACCTGCTCGAGGGTGGCGTGTTCACGCCGGACGTGATCGACACGTGGATCTCGTACAAGCGCGAGAACGAGATCGACCCCCTGCGGCTGCGCCCGCACCCGTACGAGTTCGCCCTGTACTACGACGTGTGATCGGCTGACGCGTCCCTTGGGCACGCCGGCGGTGAGGAGCGGAAACGCCCTCGCCGCCGGCGTTTCTCGTCACTGCTCCACTGCCGCCGGCGGGGGCGTCTTCTCACCCAGCCGCCGTTTCGACCGGACCGGCTCGCCGAACTCGTCCTGGTAGCAGACGCGCAGGTACGTGATCTGGGACCCCGCGATCAGGACCTTCTCCCACGTCTCGCCGATCGTCTCGGCTTCCTGCGGCTCTCCGGACTTCACCGGCACACTTCGCGCCAGTGCGGTCCCCTCGAGCAGGATCTCCCGGTCGTCCGGTTTCTCGCCGACCGTGTACCACTCGAGGTAGCCGTAGAACTCCGTCTCGTCCCGCAGCCGGACGTGCACCCAGACCTTGCTCTTCCGGTCCGGCCGATCCCGGCGCAACGCCACCTGCCAGGCGGTGTCGTTCGAGATCGAGGATCCTTCGTCCGCCAGCACCGCCACGACCCGGGCGACCACGGCCGCCAGCAGGCACGCCAGCGCCACCTCGCCCAGTGTGGTGAGGAAGATTCTCAGCAGGTTGCCCTGGAGGTACTGCGTCCCTTGCGCCAGCCAGCCGCGGAGGTCCACCGCGCCGGACGGCCAGGTGAGCCACACGGTCCACATCACCAGGCACGAAACCGCTGTGAACGCGAAGCTGGCCAACGCAGCGCGCGACGCCTCACGAAAGCCCGACTCGGTGATCGGCGACCGCTTGTGCTCGCGGTTCAGCTCATACACCACGCCTGGCGCGACGAGAGCGAGAAACGCGACCACCGCACCGATCGTCTGCGGAACCACCGGCGGCTACTTGGTGGGCCCGCCCTTGACCGGCGGAGAACCGGGATCCTTGTCGCCGCGGCCCCTCTTCTGGATGCCTTTATTAGGCAACTGACTGGGCTGCGACCTGCCGCTGGGATTCTTCTTGGCCATGTCGACCGCCTCCGTGTCCGTTTACGGTCGGAGACGCGGCGATCATGACCGGTGTTACCGTCCTCAGCCCTCCGAAGTCGACAGCACCTTCAGGTCCGCGCCAGCGGCCTCGAAAGCCCCCCTCGGGTCTGCCACCAGCTTCCGGAGCGAAAGGTCCATCAACCCCAGCGTGCAGGTGATCTCCGCGGCCAGCGTGCCGTCCGCCTTGTAGATGTTCGAGTCCATCGAGAACGTCTTGCCGCTGCCGAACTTGACGTCGCACGTCACGTCGACCTCGTCGCCCGCGCGCAGCTCGCGGCGGAACACCACGTGCGTCTCCAGCAGCACCGACGCCACGCCCGGGAGGCCTTCGAGCGCGCCCGCCTTCTCCAGGAGCTCCAGGCGGGACACCTCGCCGTACGAGTGGTACACGGCGTGGTTGAGGTGGCCCAGGGTGTCCAGCTCGTAGTGGCGGACCTTGATCCGGGTCCGGAACGGCTCTCGTGCAGTCACCCGCCCACTGTAATCAGGCCTCGTAGAACAGGTGCTCCACCACCGTGTGCGCCCGCCTGGTGATGCGGCGGTAGGTGTCGAGGAACTCGCCCGGGTCGTCCGCCGCCGACTGGCCGAGCACCCGGGCCACCGCGACCAGGTCGCGGCCCGAGCCGGGCACCTCGTCGACGGCCTTGCCGCGCACCAGCATCCCCGCGTTGCGCACCCGCGTCGCCAGCAGCCACGCCTCCCGCAGCGACTCCGCTTCGGACTCCGTGGCCAGGCCCGCTTCCGGCAGGCACGCCAGCGCGTCGAGCGTCGACGTCGTCCGCAGGCCCGGCACCGAACACGCGTGCTGGAGCTGCAGCAGCTGCACCGTCCACTCGACGTCGGCGAGGCCGCCGCGGCCGAGCTTCGTGTGGCGGGTCGGGTCCGCGCCGCGGGGCATCCGCTCGGTTTCGACGCGGGCCTTGATGCGACGGATCTCCCGGGCCTTGGTCGGCTCCAGGCCGCCCTCGGGGTAGCGGACCGGGTTGATCATCGTGATGAACCGCTCGCCGAGCTCGTCGTCGCCCGCGATGAACCGGGCCCGCAGCAGCGCCTGGGCCTCCCACACCTCGCCCCAGCGCGCGTAGTACGCGCGGTACGACTCGAGTGTCCGCACGAGCGGCCCGCTCCGGCCCTCCGGCCGCAGGTCGGCGTCGACCACCAGGGCCGGGTCCGAGCTCGGCGCGCCCAGCATCTTCCGGACGGTCTCCGCGACCGACGAAGCGAACTTCACCGCGTCGGCGTCCGAAACGCCTTCGGCGGGCTCGCACACGAAGAGCACGTCGGCGTCCGAGCCGTACCCCAGTTCGGCGCCGCCGAGCCGGCCCATCCCGATGACGGCGATGCGCGCCGGCGTGCGGCCCAGCTCCGCCTGCCGCTGGCGGAAGGCTGAGGCCAGCGCGCCCTGGAGCACGGCCACCCACACACTCGACAGCGCCGCGCACACCGCGGGGACGTCGAGCAGGCCGAGCAGATCCGCGCACGCGACCCGCAGCATCTCGTGCCGCCGCAGCGAACGCGCGGCCGTGACCGCCGCGTTCAACCCGGGCTGACGCCGGACGGCGGCCCGCAGCGACGTCGCCACGTCGGCGGGCGTGCGGCCCAGCAGCCGGGCCGGATCACCGAGCAGCTGCAACACTTCCGGCGCGCGGACCAGCAGGTCGGGGACCAGCCGGGACGTCCCGAGCAACACCGCCAGGTTCTCGACGACCGTGCCTTCGTCGCGCAGCACCCGCAGGTACCACGGGGTGTCTTCGAGCGCCTCGGACACCTTCCGGTACGACAGCAGCCCGCCGTCGGGGTCGGGGGTGTCGGCGAGCAGGTCGAGCAGCACCGGCAGCAGCGCCTGCTGGATCGCCGCGCGCCGCGAGACGCCCGCGGTGAGGGCCTTGATGTGCTGCAGCGCGCCGTCGGGGGCGGTGTACCCGAGCGCGGCCAGCCGGCTGGCGGCCTGTTTGGTCGTCAGGCGCAGCGCTTCGGTCGGCACGTTCGCGACGGACTGCAGCAGCGGCCGGTAGAAGATCTTCTCGTGCAGCCGCCGGATGCCCTTGGCGTGCTTGCGGAACTCGGCCAGCAGCGCGTCACCCTGGCTCTTGCCGCCGGCCGCCTTGATGCCGCTCGCCCGGGCGAGGATCCGCAGCTCGGCGGTCTCCGACGTCGCCGGGAACAGGTGGGTGCGGCGCAGCCGGCGCAGCTGCAGCCGGTGCTCGATCATCCGCAGGAACTCGTACGACGCCCCGAGCTCGGCGGCGTCCTGACGGCCGACGTAACCTCCCTCGCCGAGCGCCGCAAGCGCGTCCATCGTGGACGGTGACCGCAGCTTGTCGTCGACCCGGCCGTGGACGAGCTGCAGCAGCTGCACCGCGAACTCGACGTCACGCAGGCCACCGCGGCCGAGCTTGAGCTCACGCTCGGCGTGTTCGGACGGCACGTGCCCTTCGACCCGGCGGCGCATCTGCTGCACCTCGTCGACGAAGTTGTCCCGGTCGGCCGCCGACCACACCAGCGGCGCGACCATCTCGGCGTACTGCCGGCCGAGCTCGGCGTCACCGGCGACCGGACGCGCCTTGAGCAGCGCCTGGAACTCCCAGGTCTTGGCCCACTTCCGGTAGTAACCCTGGTGGCTTTCCAGCGTGCGGACCAGCGCGCCGGCCTTGCCCTCCGGGCGCAGCGCCGCATCGACGTCGAAACACGCCTTGCCGGTCACCCGCATCATCGTGCTCGCGAGCCGCGTGGCGACCCCGAGGTCTTCGGCGCCGACGAAGATGACGTCGACGTCGCTGACGTAGTTGAGCTCCCGGCCGCCGCACTTGCCCATGGCGATGATCGAGAGGGTGCCCTCGGCGGACGCGCCGACCTCGGCTTCGGCAACGACGAGCCCGGCGGCGAGCGCGGCCTCGGCCAGCTCGGTCAGCTGCGCCGCGACCTCGGCGTAGTGCGGGTGCTCCAGGCCGGCCTCGACGAGGTGTCCCAGGTCCGCGGCGGCGATGCCGAGCAGCTGGCCGCGGTAGGCGATCTTGAGCGCCTGCTCGGCTTCGAGCCCGGTGAGCACCGAACCGTCGTCCCCCACGAGCGAGCTGCTCAGGTTTTCCCGGTAGCAGGCGGCGTCGGTGCACTTGTCGCCGGTGAGCGACCGCCACTGCGCGGGGTTCGCGGCGACGAAGTCGGCGAGCGCGCTCGACGTCCCCAGCACGCCGAGGAAGCGCCCGCGGAAGGTCCGGTTTTCGCGCAGTTGTGCTTCGAGCGCCGTCCATTCCGAGTCGTCGGCTTCACGGATCCGGTCGAGCCCGCGCAGCGCGAGATCCGGGTCGGCGGCGCGGGACAACGCCGTCAGGACATCGGTGGCGGCGGCGACCGGGCCCGCGTCGTCCCACCAGCCGGCCGCGCGCAGCTGACCCTCGGCACGGGAATCGGTGAAGCCGTACCTCGCCGCCGAAGCGGTCGTTCGCGCGCGGTCTGCCATCACGAACAACTTAACCCGGCGGGCTCCGGTCAGGCGGCGAGCCGGCCCGGTTCGCTGTCGGCGGGCGTCGGCTCGGGCACCTGGAAGCTGTGCGCGGTGACGGGGTGGCGCCGCGAGAGGAGGTAGATGCCGAGGCCGACGCCGATCCCGACCACCCCGACGGTAACGGTGCCCGCGGTGCCGAGCGAGGCGATCTTGCCGGAGACGGCGCCGACGATCGCGGCCGCGGGCAGCGTGAACAGCCACGCGACGACCATCCGGCCCGCCATCCGCCAGCGGACCGGCGCCTCCCGCCGTCCGACACCGGAGCCGACGATCCCACCGGAGCAGACGTGTGTCGTCGACAGCGGGAAGCCCAGCCGCGACGAGACCAGGATGACCAGCGCCGAGCTCGTCTGGGCGGCGAAGCCCTGTGGGCCTTCGATGTCGGTCAGGCCCTTGCCGAGGGTGTGCGTGATGCGCCAGCCGCCGAGGTAGGTGCCCGCGGCGAGGGCGCAGGCGGCGCTGATGATCACCCAGACGGGCGGGGCGGCGCCCGGCGGAAGACTACCGGCGGTGACCAACGTGAGTGTGATCACGCCCATCGTCTTCTGCGCGTCGTTCGTGCCGTGGGCCAGCGAGACCAGGGACGCCGAGACGATCTGTCCGGCCTTGAACCCGCGCGTGGCCGGCCGTTCGCGGACGAGGAAGCGGTAGACCAGGTACGTCGCGACCATCGCCACGAGGCCGGCGATGACCGGGGACGCGGCCGCCGGCACCAGCACCTTCTCGACGATCTTTCCGAAGTGGACCGAGTCGGCGCCTGCCGACACCCAGGTGGCGCCGATCAGGCCGCCGAACAGCGCGTGCGACGAGCTCGACGGCAGGCCGACGAACCACGTCACGAGGTTCCAGACGATCGCGCCGATCAGCCCGCCGAAGACGATCGACGGGCCGATCTTCGTGTCGTCCACCAGGCCGCTGGAGATCGTCTTGGCGACCTCCACCGACAGGAACGCGCCGATCAGGTTCAAGATCGCGGAAATCGCGACGGCCACCCGGGGCTTGAGGGC
Organism: Amycolatopsis sp. NPDC104819; assembly: GCF_055583145.1. Classification (NCBI taxonomy): domain Bacteria; kingdom Bacillati; phylum Actinomycetota; class Actinomycetes; order Pseudonocardiales; family Pseudonocardiaceae; genus Amycolatopsis; species Amycolatopsis sp. NPDC104819. Next base: position 637,609 of record NZ_JBVJON010000007.1, read on the forward strand.
TCCGGTGGCGATCGACGTCGCCATCGAGTTCGCGGTGTCGTGGAACCCGTTCGTGAAGTCGAAAACCAGGGCGGTGACGACGACGAGCACGACCAGCAACGAGGGATCCACCCCGACCTCCGAACACCCTTGTGGGGGACTTCTCCCGCAAGGTACCTGAAGATCGATCCTTGTCGTTAAGAGCCCGTAGCTGTTTGTGACATCCGCCGTTAAGCCAGCGGTAACGTCCGTTGACTGTCGGCAGCGGGTGTGAGCTCACCGGCGGCCAACCGGACGAACCGCTGCGCGAACGGACGCCAGATTTCCTCGATGTCGGTGTGCACGGCGACCAGCGCGTCGTGCTCCAGTGAGCCCGGACGGGCGAATTCCGCCATCTCGGGCTCGTCGGCCGCCCAGCTCGCGACGACGGCGGGCGTCGTCTCGATGTGGAACTGGACACCGTAGACACAACGGCTGATCCGGAAGGCCTGGTTCGGGTAGCGCGGCGCGGACGCGAGCAGCTCGGCGCCGGGCGGGAGCCGGGTGATCACGTCCTTGTGGAACTGGAGGACGTCCTGCATGAGCGGCAGGTCGGCGAAGAGCGGATCGGTCCAGGCGGCATCCTTCTTCGAGACGAGCTGAGGGCCGGCCTCGGGCCCGTCCTGGCCCACCTCGACGCGGCCGCCGGTCGCGACGGCCAGCAGCTGCGCGCCGAGGCAGACCCCGAGGGTGGGGAGCCGCTTCGCCGCGGCCTTCGAAAGCAGCCGCCGGACGTCGGCGAGCCACGGGTGCTTCGTGTCGTCCTCCGCCGACATTCCGCCGCCGAGGCAGACAACGCCGTGGTAGCCGTCGAGGTCCGCGGGCAGGCCGGCGTCGGGGAGCAGCCGGACGTCGAGCTCCGCGCCGGCGTCGGTCAGCCAGTCGCCGAGGGTGCCGAGCGGGTCCGAGGCGTCCGGCTGGATGATGAGCAGTCGTGTCACGTCTTCCAGGGTAGGTGCGTCAGCAGGCGCAGCGGATTCCGGCTGGTCCGCTTGCTGTTTCGCCTTCGGTGTCGCCTTCGGTCTCGCCTTCGACCGGGTAGCCGGCCGCGGCCCAGCCGGTGATGCCGCCGGAAAGCCGTTTCACGCGGAAGCCGAGCCCGGCGAGTTTGAGCGCGCCCTTGGTGGCGGCGTTGCAGTTGGTGCTCTCGCAGTAGCAGACGTAGACGAGGTTCCGGTCGAGGTGAGCAGTGCTCTCGGCCGTCATGTCGCGGTACGGGAGGTTGATCGCGCCGGGGATGCGGGCCAGCTGGAAGGCTTCGGGCGCGCGGGTCTCGACTACGACGTAACCGTCGGTGAGACCGGCTTCGAGGTCCCGGACGAGATCGTCGGGATCGACCTCGAAGGCGAGTTCGGCGCCGAAGTACTCCAGGGCGGCGTCCGGCATCGGGGCGGGGACGGTGAGGATGCGGGTCATGAGGTAAATCCTGCTGGCGGCGGGCCCGGGGACACAGGGCAGAATCGGGGTGGAAGCCCGGCCCGGCCGGGGATTTCCCGGTGTTGACCCTGCTCACCTTGGAGAACCGCGGTGGACGCTCTCGACGACGTCGACTGGCACCTGCTGGAGCTCCTCCAGGCCGACGGCCGCCTGAGCTTCACCGAGCTCGGCCGCCGGGTGTCGCTGTCCGGTTCGGCGGTGACGGAGCGCGTCCGCCGCCTCGAGGAGCGCGGCGTGATCACCGGTTATGCGGCGAGCGTCGACACGACGAAGCTGGGCCTGCCGATCGAGGCGCTGGTGCGGGCCCGGGTGCGGAGCTTGGACACCCCGAGGTTCAGGACGGCGGTGCTCCCGCTCCCCCAGGTCGTCGCGGCGGACCACGTCACGGGGGACGAGTGCTGGATCCTGCGGGTGCTGTGCCGGGATACGGCGGAGCTGGAGGGGTTGGTCGAGAAGGTGCAGCGGTACGGGGAGACGACAACGTCGTTGGTGTTGTCATCGCCGTTGCGCCGGCGGCCGCCGGCTCGGCCGGGGTCGGTTTGAGGCTTCACGCGTGATCCGAGGGGTATCGGGTGTGTCTGGCGGGGCATCACGCGTGATTGGGCGGGCATCAGGCTGGGGCCGCGGATCGGCGCCGGCGTGATCCGAGCCGGAACTTGCGTGATCAGGGACCGAACTCGCGTGACTGGAGCCGGAACTCGCGTGATTGAAGGCGGAACTCGCGTGACTGCAGCGCCGACACGCGTGATTGGGGAGTCGACACGCGTGATTGCAGGGTCGACACGCGTGATCAGACGGTCAACACGCGGACCTAGAAAGCCGACACGCGTACCTGAGCGGACGACACCCGACCTGCACGGCCGGCTCCCATACCTGGGCGGACGACACGCGTACCTGGATGGCCGGCCCGCGTACCCGAGTGGACGACACGCGTACGTGGGGGGACGACACGGGTTTTGGGCATACAGAAAGGCCCCGGGAGAACCATCACTGGTCCTCAACCGGGGCCTACCTGTTCGTTAAGTTCGGCGGTGTCCTACTCTCCCACAACCCTTCGGTTGCAGTACCATCGGCGCTGTCAAGCTTAGCTTCCGGGTTCGGAATGGGACCGGGCG
>NZ_JBVJON010000008.1:0-1864 GCF_055583145.1 Amycolatopsis sp. NPDC104819
CCCCCCCCCCCCCCCCCCCCCCCCCCCCCCCCCCCCCCCCCCCCCCCCCCCCCCCCCCCCCCCCCCCCCCCCCCCCCCCCCCCCCCCCCCGCCGCGGATCCTTATCGGCATCAACCGATCGGGCTCGTCAGGCGTGAGTCCCCCGCGAGGACGGCTTCGCGCAGGACGAGGGGGAACCATGAACCGCAGGGTCAAGGCGTTGCTGACCGCCACGCTGGCTTTGGTGCCGATGCTGACGGTCACCGCAGCGGCGCGCGGCGCGGACGGCTGCACGTGGACACCGGCCACGCTGCCGTTGCCCGCCGGGCAGACCTGGGGAAACGTCGCCGCCGCCGCGAACGGCGGCTGGATCGCGGGCAGCGGTTCCTCCGGCGGCGCGATCCGGTGGCACCACGGGGTCGCCGAGAACCTCGGCCGGGCGTTCGGCAAGCAGACCGAGCTGCACGACATCAACTCCGCGGGCACCGCGGTCGGGCTGACCTACAACAACAGCTTCCAGGACAACGCGGTCGTCTACCGGGACGGGCGGTTCACGGCTCTTCCGATCCCGCCGGGCCGGCGTTCGGCCCGGGCCCTCGCGATCAACGACGCCGGCGACGTCGTCGGGACCGCGCTCGGCATCGGGGACACCTTCGACCTGGCGATCTGGCCGGCCGCCGCGCCGGGCACGGTGCTGACGCTCAACCCCGATCCCGCCGGCTACGGGTACGTCAGCCCGGTCGAGATCGACGAGCAGGGCCGCATCCTGGTCCGCGCGTCGAGCTCGCAGACCGACTTCTTCGTGCGGTACCCGGACGGGACGATGACCAAGCTCGCGCTGGGCACCGACTACGTCAGCGCGTTCCGGAACGGCCGCATCGCGGGGGAAACGTACGAGAACGAGAAGTTCGTGACAGCCGAGTGGGACCTGACCGGCACACTCGTCCGCCAGTTCGACGTCTGGGCGATCGAGCCGGTGGTCGACTCCGGCACCCGCACGGCCGGCACCTACCTGACCGCCGGCGGCGGCGAGGCGCTCGGGGTCTGGGAAAGCGGGGTCCTCACCGACACCCTGGTCACCAACCAGGGCGCCGGCCGGCCGGTGCTCACCGACGACGGTGTTGTCGCGACGACGACCGGCTCCACGGTCACGACGTTCCACCACAGCTGTTCCGCGGCCGCTTGACACGCTTCACCGAAGTTGATTTTCTCACGATTCACGCACTGAAACTGGGGGAAAACCATGCAGCCACACTTCACCGCGCCCGTTCCGCAGAGACCGATGGCGCGGGTCCGGCCGCTCGCCGGCTGGCAGAGCGCGGCCGCGATCCTGATCATCGTGACCACCGCGGTCGACATCGCGGACGTCGCGGGCGAGTGGGGCGCCTTCCCCGAGTCCGTCTGGCTGGCGGTGAGCTGGACCTACCTCGGGTGCCAGGTCGTCACCGCGGTCGTCTTCATGCGGTGGCTGTGGCTCGCCCGCACCAACGCCGAGGTGATCGAACCCGCCCGGCACCGGCACTCGCCGATGTGGGCAGTGCTCGGCTGGATCGTGCCGATCGTCAGCTTCTGGTTCCCGCAGATGGTCGTCCGGGACGTCTGGAACGCCGGCAACCCCCAGCGGCCGCGCGGTACGGGGCGGCTGTTCCCGACGCCGGGCGCCGAGCTGGTGTCCTGGTGGTGGGCCGCCTTCCTCGGGAACCAGCTGCTGTCCTCGGTCGGCTCCCGCCTCACCGACGACACGATGATCACGCGCGACCTCGACACCCTCGCGGGGGGGGGGGGGGGGGGGGGTTCCCCCCCCCCCCCCCCCCCCCCCGGCCGGATCCCCCCCCGGCCAACAAAAACACCACGGCCCCCCCCCGCCCCCCCCTCTCCCGCCGCC
>NZ_JBVJON010000008.1:1874-19309 GCF_055583145.1 Amycolatopsis sp. NPDC104819
CCTCCCTACGCACCTCTTTTCCTTCCTTCTTCCCCCCCCCCCCCCCCACCCCCCCCCCCCCCCCCCCCCCCCCCCCCCCCCTCCACCCCCCCCCCCCCCCCCCCCCCGCCGCGCTGGTCATCACGATCAGCGGCCGGATCACCGCCTGGCAGACGAACCCGCAGTGACCGCCGCTAGCGCGCCGCTGTCAGGCCGCCGTCGATGGTGACGATCGTCCCGCTGATGTAGCCGGCCCGCTCGGACGCGAGGAACGCGACCAGGTCCGCGACCTCACCGGGCTCGGCGGCCCGCCCCGAGGGCAGCGCGGCGAACGCCGAACGCGTACGCCGTGACGCGGGCCTTCGCCGCCGAGCGCCTTGGTGAAGGCCATCAGCGCCGCGTTGCCCGCGCCACCGGCGATGTAGCCGGCGGTCGGCTGCTCACCGCCGGTGCCGATGACGTTGACGACCACCCCGCGGCCCCGCTCGCGCAGCCGCGGGTACACGAGCCGGACGAGGTCGATGTAGCCGAAGACCTTGAGTTCCCACGCGTGCCGCCACCGCTCGGGCCCGACGTCCTCGAGCGTGCCGGCGGGAATGTCACCGGCGTTGTTGACGAGGACGTCGACGGCCCCGGCCGCTCGTTCTTCCAGCGCCTCGCCGTTGCGCGCGGCCAGCTGCAGGGCACAGCCTTCGGCGGCCAACGCCTCGGCGATCGCCGCGCCGATGCCTTTCGACGCGCCGGTGACCAGCGCTCGTTTGCCCGTGAGGTGAAGATCCATCCGGTCAGTCTGCTCGCCTGAACCGTCAGCCGTCTTCGCGGTAGAGAACCAGGTGCTCGTGGTACAGCACGCCGTCGCGAATGTCGCCGGTTGCGGTGAAGCCGGTGTCGTCCACGTAGTCGAGGTGGGTGCCCGTGACCGTGTACCTGCCGGTGTAGGCGCTCTTCCGGGTGCCGCGCGCTTCGTCGTAGCGGCCGTCCGGGAGCAGTTCCTGGCGGATGTGGCCGTCAGCCGTCACCCACATTCCGACGACGGGAGTTGCTTCGTTGTCCATGCCTCCAGCGTCGCCGGTCCGCCGCGGGCGAACCAGGGAGAGTTACTCCCAGGTTCACTCCCCTCGACCGGGCCGCAGCGTCCCGGTCGCGGTCTGCCGTCCGTGGCGGTCGCGGACCGACGTCGTGGCGCCGTCGGCGCGGGCGATCAGGCCCTGGTGATCGAACAGCGGCGCCACGAGCCGGTACTCGAAGTCCAGGTCGCCGGTGGCGCCCCTCGCCCGGGCCGCTTCCGCCATGGCGAGGGCCTGGAGCGGGCCGTGGGTGAGCAGGCCGGGGTAACCCTCGACGTCGCGGCTGTAGTCGCGGTCGTAGTGGATGCGGTGCGCGTTGTACGTCAACGCCGAGAAGCGGAACAGCAGCGTCGGCGTCACGTCGATTGCCCACTCGCCCTCGGCGGGCGGGACCTCCGGGCCCTCGTCGGAGGCGGCCAAGGCACTCGACTCATCGCGGTAGACGACGTCCTGCCGCTCGTCGACCACAACCTGGCCGCGCTGCCGGATCCGGTGGGCGACCACAACAAAGGTCAGCGCGCCCGACCGGCCGTGCTTCTCCGTCGTGGACAGGACTTCCGAGTGCCGGGTGGCGGGCTCGCCGCACCGCAGCGCCCCGGACGTCCGGACCCGGCCGCCCGCCCACATGCGCCGCCGGCCCGGTCCCGGCGGGGCCAGGACGGTGCCCCGCACCGGGTGGCCGTCCGGGCCCAGGTCCGCCTGCGCGGGCCGGTCGAGCAGGTACAGCCAGTGCCACAGCAGGGGAAGGCCCGCCTCGACGTCGGGCATCGGCACGCCGAGCAGCGCGGCGAGCGCCTCGGCCGGCTCGGGCTGGATCAGCTCCATGCTTGTCCTTCCGGCTCAGGACGGAATCGGGTGGCGTTTGACCAGCTGGCGCGCGATCACGGTCCGCTGGATCTCGTTCGTGCCCTCCCCGACGATCATCAGGGGTGCGTCGCGGAAGTACCGCTCGACGTCGAACTCCGTGGAGTAGCCGTAGCCGCCGTGGATCCGCACGGCGTCGAGTGCGATCTGCATCGCCGTCTCGGACGCGAAGAGCTTCGCCATCCCGGCCTCCAGGTCGGCGCGCTCGCCGGAGTCGTACCGGCGGGCGGCGTGGTGCACCAGCTGGCGCGCGGCCTCGAGCTTCGTGGCCATGTCGGCGAGCAGGTTGCCGACCGACTGATGCTGCCAGATCGGCTTGCCGAAGCTCTCGCGTTCCTGGGCGTAGCGCAGCGAGTCCTCGAGAGCTGCGCGCCCGACGCCCAGCGCGCGGCAGGCGACCTGGATGCGGCCGATTTCGAGCCCGCGCATCATCTGCGTGAACCCGTGGCCCTCTTCCGCGCCGAGCAACGCCGTCGCCGGGACACGGAAGTCGTCGAAGGCCAGCTCGCAGCTCTCGACGCCCTTGTAGCCGAGCTTCGGCAGGTCGCGCGAGACGTGGAAGCCGGGGCCGGGCTCGGCGAGCAGGATGCTGATGCCGCCGTGCGCGGGTTCCGCGGCGGGATCGGTCTTGCACAGCAACGCGATCAGCTGCGACCGGCGGGCGTTCGTGATCCACGTCTTCGAGCCGTTGACGACGTAGGCGTCGCCGTCGCGGCGGGCCGTGGTGCGCAGGGCCTGCAGGTCGGAGCCGCCGCCGGGTTCGGTCAGGGCCATCGTCGCGCGGATCTCGCCGGTCGCCATCTTCGGCAGGTAGGCGTCTTTCTGCTCGGGTGTGCCGTGGTCGAGCAGGAGCTTCGCGACGACGGTGTGCCCGCCCATCGCCCCGGCGAGGCTCATCCAGCCGCGCGACAGCTCCTCGGTGACGGCGGCGTAGCACCGCGCGGAGACGTGCGTCTCGCCCCACGGCTCGGGGATCGCGAGGCCGAAGATGCCCATCTCCTTCATCTGGCCGATGAGCTTCTCCGGGTAGACGTCGCCGTGGTCGAGCTCCTGCGCGACAGGCCGCACCTCCCGGTCGACAAACGCCCCCACCACGGCGACGATCGCCTCTTCCTCTTCGGTGAGCCCGTCCATGACGACTTCCTCTCTGCGGCCGGCCGGTCTGCTCACCCCATCATCGCCGGTGAACGACGCCGGCCCTCCGCGCAGCTCCAGACGCGGAGGGCCGACCACCTGACGAACGCCGTCGCTCAGGCCGGGCAGAACGTGTCGTGCGCCGGGCGCTTGCCGGTGGCCAGGTAGTCGCTCACCGCGGTGTTGCCGCACTGGTTCGCGCCGTTGAGGTACGCCACGTGGCCGCCCTGGTCAGCCGTCACCAAGCGGGCGCGGTCGCCGAACGCCGCGCGGAGACGCAATGCGCCGGGCATCGGCGTCGCCGGGTCGCGGAGGTTCTGCAGCATCAGCACGTTCGCCGGGCCGTGATCGGTGATCCGCACCCGCGGCTCGGCCGGTGACGGCCAGAACGCGCACGGCCGGATGTTCGCCGCGTACGGGCCGTACATCGGGTAGCGGATCCGATCGACCTCGACGTTGCGCTGGTAGGTCGCCACCGACTGCGGCCACCGCGAATCACCGCAGACCACCGCGAGGTACCCCGACGCGAAGTTGTCGGTATCCGCGGCGGCCGCCGTGGACGGCGACGCCCCGGTCCCGTCGAACTTGTGCCAGAACTTCGCGATGGCGGGCAACGTGACGTCCGCGCGGAGCAGGGCCGCGGTGAGCGTGCGGAACGTCGTGCCGTCGTACCCCTGCTCCGGAGCCCGGTCCAGGCGCTCGGCGAGCTCGAAGTACTTCGCCTTCACGCCCGCCGGGCTCGTGCCCAGGCCGTACTGGCCCGGGTCGGCCGCGGCGATCTTCGCGAACTCCGGGAAGCGGGTTTCGAAGCCGAGACCCTGGCTCCGCAGCGCTTCGACGTCGTAGCCCTCCGGCCCGAGGCTGCTGTCCAGCACGATCCGGTCGCTGCGCTCGGGGAACAGCGTCGTGTACACCGCACCGAGGTACGTCCCGTAGGAATCGCCGTAGTACGACAGCTTCGGCTCACCCAGCGCCGTCCGGATCCGGTCCATGTCGCGCGCGGTGTTCGCGGTGGTGACGAACGGCAGCATGGACGCCGTTTTCGACGTCAGACACTGCCGGGCGACGGTTTTGGCGGCCTCGGCCGCCTTCGCGACGTCCGCCGGGCCGTGCGGGAAGGGCGGGTTCACGCTCGTCGTGCGCTGCTCGGGCGTCAGGTCGCAGGTCACCGGGGTGCTGTGGCCGATCCCGCGTGGGTCGAACCCGATCACGTCGTAGGCGTCGCGCACCTGCTGCGGCAGTCCCGATGCCACGAGCGTGCCCGGGAAGCTCAGGCCGTCGAGGCCGGGGCCACCCTGGTTGACCAGCAGGACACCGCGGCGCTGGGCGGGCTTCGCGCTCGCCAGCCGTGAGATCGCGACGCTGATCTTTCGCCCGTCCGGGTGACGGTAGTCCAGGGGCACGTCGAGGTTCGCGCACTGCAGGCCGGGCTTCGCGACGTCGGCCGGACACGGCCCCCACGCCACCGGAGCCGCGCTTGTCGCGTCCGCTGCGGACACACCCGAAACCACCGCGGCGACGGCGAGCGCCGCCGGCAAGATCTTCGTTTTCATCACCATGGTTTCACCGCACCACCGCGCGGCCGGAGCGCCCCGTGCCATCTGTCATAGGGCGTTCGCGGCCGGTCCTGCCTAGGGTGACGGGGTGAGCGAGCGTGATCCCGGCCGGTTTTCCGTGCGGCAGTGGCCGGACTGGAGTTTCTGGGCGAACCGGCGGCGCCGGGTCGCCCCCGTCGTGGTGAACGGTCTCGCGCTGCTGGTGCTGATCCCCCGGGTTTCGATGATCGTCCACGGATCGCACGGTACGGCGCGCACGGTGCTCGCGCTCGCCGCGATCACCTGTTACGGCGCCGACTACGTCTTCGCGCTGTGGACCGGGCCGGCGGCGCCCCGGCGGCAGCGGACGGTCCTGGTGGCCGTGGTGTTCGGCTTCGGCCTCACCCCCGCCCTGCTCCTCGGGTCGCCCGAGTACCTGACGGATCTGACCTTCGCCGTCGCGCTCGGCCTGATGCTGCTGCCGCTGTGCTACTCGGTCCCGCTCGGGTTCGCGACGGCGGCGGCCCAGCTCGTCTGGATGCGAGCCGGGCCGGGGCACGTGAGCTGGAGCCAGGTCGCGGCGCTCGGCGGGGTCACCGCGGCGCTCGGGGTGGTCTTCGCGCTGACGTTCACCGTCGGGCACCTGCGGGTCGCCCGCGCGCAGATCCGGCGGCTGGCCGTGGACTCCGAACGCGAACGCGTCGCGCGTGAGCTGCACGACATCCTCGGCCACAACCTTTCGACGATGGCCGTCAAGCTCGGGCTCGCCCGGCGGATCCTGGAGTCGGCGGCCGACCCCGGGCTCGCGCTGAGCGAGGTCCGCGACCTGGAAACCCTGTGCCACCAGTCGCTCGCCGACGTCCGCGCCACCGTCTCGGGGTATCGAGAAGTGTCGCTCGCCGCCGAGCTCTCCGGCGCCCGCCTGGCCTTGCGGGCCGCGGGCGTCCAGGCCGAGCTGCCGTCGTCGGCCGACGACGTCGAGCCGGAGCTGCGGGGCGTTTTCGGTTACGTCGTCAGGGAAGCGGTCACCAATGTGCTGCGCCACTCCGACGCCGGGCACTGCCGCGTCCGGCTCGGCCCCGGCTGGGTCGAGGTCACCGACGACGGCACGGTCACCACCGAACCGGCGGCCGGGCACGGCCTGACCGGGCTCGCCGAACGGCTGGCCGCGATCTCGGGCCGGCTCGAACACGGCCGCGGCCCGCGCGGCGGCTACCGGGTCTTCGCCGAGGCGGGCGCCGCGTGATCCGCGTCCTGCTGGCCGACGACCAGGCCCTCGTCCGCGGCGCGCTGGTGTCCATGCTCCGCCTCGAACCGGACATCGAGGTCGTCGCCGAGGTCGGCTCGGGCACCGAGGTCCTCCCCGCGGCCCAGCGCACGCAGCCCGATCTGGCCCTGCTCGACGTGCAGATGCCCGGCCGCGACGGGCTCGCCGTCACCGCCGAGCTCCGGCACGCGCTGCCGGCGTGCCGCGTCCTGATCTGCACGACCTTCAGCCGCCCCGGGTACCTCGCCCGCGCGATGTCCGCGGGCGCGGCCGGGTTCGTCGTCAAGGATTCGCGGCCGGAGCAGCTGCTCAACGCGATCCGCCGGGTCCACGCCGGACTGCGCTTCATCGACCCGGCGCTCGCGGCCGAGTCCCTGGCCATCGGCACGAGCCCCCTGACGGACCGCGAAGCCGACGTCCTGCGCGCAACGGCCGAGGGCGGCACCGTGGCGGACATCGCGAAGACGCTCGACCTCACCGCCGGAACGGTCCGCAACCACCTCTCCTCGGCGATCGGCAAGACCGAAGCCCGCACCCGGGCCGAAGCCGCCCGCCTCGCCGAGACCAACGGCTGGCTCTGAGCCCGGCTCAGGACAGGCGCCGCTCCGCGGAGATCGAATAGGCCTGGGGCCGGAACGCCGGCACCGGGTCGTCCGAGGCCGCGACGCCGTCCGGGCATACGTCCATCAAGCAAGCTGCAGCTGCTGCTCGGCGGCCGCTTTCCCGGTACTCCGCGTGGGTTCACCGTCGCCGCAGCGGTCAGGAGCAGCAGCCTTCGGGCTGAGCGGCTTTGTCGACCTGGCCGGTCTCCGCGTCGGGCGTGCAGCACGTGGCCGGAGTGGCGATGGCTGCGCTGTCGGTGCCGAAGGCCGGCGAATCGGCCTTCACGGTGTAGATCTCCCACGGCTCCTGGCCGGGACCGTGCACCCACACCTTGTCCTGCACGGCGTAGCAGCACGTCGTGTTGTCCTCGGTCAGAGTCTCCAGTCCCTCCCCCGTCAGGCGCTTGCTGGCCTCGCTGACCTGGTCGGCCGACTTGACCTCGACGCCGAGGTGGTCCATGACCGTCGCCTGGCCCGGCTCCCCCTCCAGCAGCACGAGCTTGAGCGCGGGCTCGGTGATCGCGAAGTTCGCGTAACCGGGCCGGAGCTTGGCCGGCTCGGCGCCGAACAGCTTCGAGTAGAAGTCGATCGAGCCTTCGAGGTCTCCGACGCGCAGCGCGAGCTGTACCCGTGACATCCCGGTCCTCCTTGGATAGACGTTCATCGAATCAGCGACGCGACTTAGATTGCTCTCTAGATAGACATCTGTCAACATAGACGCATGCCGAAACAGCTCCCGATCGTCGCGCCGGACGAGTGCTGCTCCCCGCTGGCCCGCGAACCCTTGTCCGCCGACCAGGCGGTCGAGCTGGCGAAGCTGTTCAAGGCGATGGCCGACCCGGTCCGGCTGCGCCTGCTGTCGCTGATCGCCTCCCACGCGGGCGGCGAAGCGTGCGTGTGCGATCTGACCGACGCGTTCGACCTGACCGGCCCGACCATCTCCCACCACCTCAAGGTGCTGCGCGAATCCGGGCTGATCACCGGCGAGCGCCGCGGGACCTGGGTGTACTACCGCGTCCACCCCGAGGTGCTGGCCCGCCTCTCGGCCGTGCTCGTCACCGGCGACTCCCCGGTTCCGGCATGACCGACGCACCGACGTGCCGCGGCGACCGCCGGCGATGACCGGTTCGTTCGGGTGGGACCTCCTCATCGGCATCGCGGCCGCGCTGATCGTGACCTGGCTCGCCCTCGTCGCGGCCCTCCTGGTCGTCCGACCGCGGCGGGGAGCGCTGCGCGAAGCACTACGCCTGCTCCCCGACGTCCTCCGGCTGATCCGCCGGCTCGCCGGTGCCGCCGCTGCGCGCCGGTGAGATTGGCTTTCGTGACGTCCAGCCGCCCGGCCGCGACCGCCGTCACCTCGAGGGCGACCAGGGCGCCGCAGGACAGGCCGGCGACCAGCAGGCGAATCCCCCAACCAGCCGGCCAGGACGCGCCGAGCACGCCGAACGTCGCGGCGAGCCCACCACCGAACCCGGCCACGGCCACGAGCGCCCGGCCGGCTGCCGCCGGGTGCGGCGCCGGTCGTCGCGGGCGTCGTCGAGCTGCCGCTGCCGGTCCCGGACGTCCTCGGCCTCCCAGCCGGTGAACGTCGTGTCGGCGAGGCGCTGGCCGACCGACAGCAGGACCGGCAGCACCGCCGGGTCGGCCTCCACGGCGAGCACGGTCAGCACCACCAGCGCCGCGAGCAACGGGGCTTCGCGGTCGATCACGCTGCCTCCCCGGGGCCGGATCTGGGACCATGGTCACCGAGCACCACCGGGAAACGCAACCACCCGGGGAGGACCCGATGGACGGACCCGACGCGCAGGTCACCGCGTTGCCCTCCATGATCCGCACGGAGTCCGGCTACCGCGTCTTCGATCCGCGGCTGCTGGCCGCGGGGCACACCCTGACCCCGGCCGGCGGGCTGACCCACCGCCGTGACGAGCTCCTCGGGCTCATCGCCATCGTGCTCGTCCTGGCGCCGGCCATCGCCTTCCCGTTCTTCTTCTCCAGCGGCGCCTTCTGGTCGGTCGTGCTGTGGGTCGTCCTCGGTGTCGGCGCCGGCCTGGTCCTCGTCGGGTTCGAACTGGCCTTCGACGCCGGCGACGTCGTGGAAAAACACCGCAAGCGGACGGGCGGTGACCCGTCGGTCCAGGTGAGCGACGGCCAGGACCAGGCCATGCGCATCTGCGCGCTGGGCGAGCGAATCGCGAAGACGACCGCATGGCGCACCGGCGCGTTCGACACCGACCGGCGGCTGGCGCACGTCGTGTGGAACGCGGCGCGCCGGGCGCTCCAGCTCGAGTCCGCAAAAACGGAACAGGCCGAGGACAAGCGGCGCGGAGTCGATGCGGCGAGCCGCGCCGAAGCCGGCCGCGGCATCACCGCCGGCGAACGCGAACTCGGTTCGCTCGAAGAACAGCTCCGCACGATCAAGGGGGCGGCCGACGCGATCGAGTTCAAAGTGGACCCGAACCGGCCCGCGCCCCGGCCGGCCGCCACCGCGACCCGCTGGGCCGACCCGCTGCAGGACGCGGAGCTGATGCTCCTGGAAGTCAGCGCGCTGCGCGACTACCTGTGACGTGGCGCCCGTTCATGTTTGTGCGCACCTCGGTCGTGGGTACCTCCGCCGCGACGACAGGAGACCGCATGGCAGCGCGCAGCGCCACGCCGACGCTGGAGCGTCCGGCCCAGCCGGCGCCGAGCGAGGTCCGCGACCCTACGCCGCGCGATCGCCGGAGGGACGACTACACCCGCTGCCGGCCGTTGTTCGACGAATTCGCCGCGCTCCCCGACGGTCATCCGGGCCGGGCGCGGCTGCGTGAGCGGCTGATCCTCGAGCACCTGCCCCTCGCCGAGCACGTCGCCAGGCGGTTCGGCGGCCGCGGCCAGCCGCACGACGACCTGGTGCAGATCGCCCGCGTCGGGCTGGTGAAGGCCGTCGACCGGTTCGATCCCGCGCAGGGAGCGGATTTCCTGCCCTTCGCGGTGCCGACCGTGATGGGTGAGGTCCGCCGGTTCTTCCGCGACACCGGCTGGTCGATGCGGGTCCCCCGAGCGTTGAAGGAGCTGAGTGCCCAGCTTGCCCAGGGGACCACGCAGCTCGCGCAATCCCTCGGCCGCGCCCCGACGCCGAGTGAGCTCGCCGGTCACCTCGGCATCGACGTCGAGACCGTCCGCGAGGGGCTGCTCGCGGCGAACTGCTACGAGACGTCGTCGCTGGACCGCCCGATCGGGGACGGCGAGGGCACGGCGGCCCTGGCCGATTCGATGGGTGAGCTCGACGCGCGGATCGAGCTCGTCGACGACCACGAAACCATGGCGCCGCTGCTGAGGCGGCTGCCGGAGCGGGAACGCGCGATCGTCACGATGCGGTTCTTCGACGAGCTGAGCCAGTCGCAGATCGCGGCCCGGATCGGCGTCTCGCAGATGCAGGTTTCCCGGCTGCTCACCAAGATTCTCCGCGAGCTGCGCGAGCAGCTCGCGGAGTGAAACCAGGAACTCGGCGGTCCAAACCTCACGTCGGCGAGAGATGCCCCACGTCCTCCGGCTCGTGACGTTCTCCGACCGGCCGGGTCCATCAGGTGACCAGCGGGGGGACCTGCCCGCGCCGGACCCGGAGGAGCTCCCATGACGAACCCGGCCAGCACCACCAAAAAGACCTCGGACGCCACCGTGGTCGAGCGCGAAACCGGCGCCCTGTCCTCCGCGCACGGTGTCACGACCATCTCCGACGTCGTCGTTCAGAAGGTCGCCGGCCTCGCCACCCGCGAGATCGCCGGCGTCCACGCTCTCGGCGGCGGCGCTTCGCGGGCGTTCAACGCCCTGCGCGAGCGGATCCCCGGCGCGACCGCCTCGGCCGGCCAGGGGGTGGCTGTCGAGGTCGGCGAGCGGCAGGCCGCGATCGACCTGCAGATCCTCGTCGAATACGGCGTCTCCATCACCGACGTCGCCCGCGCGGTGCGGCGCAACGTCATCACAGCGGTCGAAACGATCACCGGCCTCGAGGTCGTCGAGGTCAACATCGGTATCTCCGACGTCCACCTCCCCGGTGACGAAGAGAGCGCCGACACGGCCGAGACCGGCCGGGTCCGGTGACCGGCGGCGCCGCGGACGCCGCCGCCCTCGCCACGCTCGTGACGGCGCTCCCGCAGGTGGCGGCCCTGCACAGCGGCCACTTCGGCGAGATCGCCACGCTCTTGCCGGGCCGCCGCGTCCCCGGCGTTCGGATCCGGCCCGGGGAGATCACCGTCGGCGTCACCGGCCGGTACCCGGCCACCGCCGCCGAGATCGGCGCGGCGGTCCGCGGCGCCCTCGGGCCGGTCGACCGGCCGGTGCACGTCCACATCGGCGACATCGCCGGACCGGCCGCGACCGTGGTCGCCGCCGCTGTGAAGGAGATCCCGTGAACCACACTCTGATCGGCCTGGTGACCGGCCTCGTCCTGGGCCTCGCCGCCGCATTCGGTGGCTTCGGCGCCTTCCTCGTGGTCCTCGTCCTCGGCGGGCTCGGCCTGCTGGTCGGCCGGTTCCTCGACGGCAAGCTGGACATCTCCGCGCTCTCGGGCCGGGACCGCTGACGTCTCACCGTCGGGCAAAAAGGCCGGCCGCCGCCACGACCCTGGAGTGATCCGGCGGTGGCGACGACCGGCGGACGCCGCCGCTTCGGCGTCCCCGGCGGCGGATCTCCTGCAACCCGCCGCCAGACTGTGGTCCCTCTCCGAGCCCGGACAGGAAAGGACGGCCGCCCCGGGCTCCAGGAAGGTCTGTGGAGTCCGGGGCAGCCGCCCGGTGCCGGCCACCCGTCGATGGCCAAGCCGGTGTTACTTTTTGGTGCCCGGGGTGAGCACCTTGTCGATCACGAAGACCGTGGCGTTCTTGGTGGGGATGTTGCCGCACAGGATCTTCGCGCCGTTGACGGTCATGTTCTCGCCCGAGCCCTCGATCTTCAGCGGCCCACCGGCGGTGTTGAGCGACTCCAGCGTGCCGGCGCCCTCGAGACCCTTGGCGTCGTAACGCTTGCCGACGACGTGGTACTGCAGGATCGGCGACAGCTCGGCCGGCTTGCCCGCCAGCTCCGCGAACTTCGCGTCACCCAGCGCGGCGAACGCCGGGTCGGCCGGCGCGAACACCGTGATCGACGGCGCGCTGTTGAGCGTGTCCACCAGGTTGGTGGCCTTCACCGCGGCGACCAGCTTGGTCAGCAGCGGGTTCGTCGACGCGGCCGACGCGACCGGCTGCGGGCCCATCGAGTCCAGCGAACCCGGGGCCGAACCCTGCGGCAGCTGCGAACAGGCCGGACCGAAGACGTCGGCGTTGGTCGTCATGCCATCGCCACCGGCGGCGGCGCTGGAGGACGGGGCGGCCATCGAGGACGACGGAGCCGGGGCGCTCGAGGAACCCGAGGAGGCGGTGTCGCTGCTGCCGCAGGCGGTCAGGGTCAGCGCGGCGGCCGCGGTCAGGCCGATTCCGGCAATACGAAGGTTACGCACGAAAAATCACTCCAATTGATTACGCGGCTGAGGTTGCCGAAGTGGCGAGAACCTCTCGTTGCTGACTATTCGGCGCCCGACGGGAACCGGATTGGTGGATCGGAAGAAATTCTCAGGCGGCGGTGAAGGTGACGTTGTGCCAGCCGGTCGCGCCGTTGGGCACCGTGCCCGCGCGCTCTTCGGTCTGCGTGTAGCCGGACTTGTCCGTGGCGCGGCAGAACACCTGGTGCACCCCGGACGGCAGGTCGATCTCGGTCCACCACATCCGCCACGTGTTGAGGTTCACCTGCTGGGACAGCGTGGTTTCCTGCCAGGGGCCCTGGTCGATGCGGACTTCGACCTTGTCGATCCCGGTGTGCTGGGCCCACGCCACCCCGGCGACGCGGACCTTTCCTTTTTGGACGTTGGCGAAGCCGCGGTGCGAGTCGATCCGCGACTCGGTCTTGATCGGCGCTTCCCGGCTCCAGCTCCGTTTGAGCCAGTAGGCCTGGCGTGCGGCCCAGGTGGTGACTTCGATGTCCACGACCCACTTCGTCGCCGACACGTATCCGTACAGCCCGGGGGTGACCAGCCGCGCCGGGAAGCCGTGTTCCAGCGGCAACGGCTCGCCGTTCATCCCGATGGCCAGCATCGCACCCCGGTTGCGGTCCGCCGCCGCCGCGACCGGCGTCCCGGAGGTCCAACCGTCCACACTGGTGCAGAACAGCTGCTCGGCGCCGGGTTTCACGCCCGCTTCGGCGAGCAGGTCGGCCAGGTCGACACCGATGAAGTTCGACGTCGACACGTAGTCGCCACCGACCTCGTTGGACACACAGGTCATCGTGACGGTCCGCTCCACCAGGGGCCGGTTGCGGATGTCGTTGTAGCTGTAGCGGACTTCGCGGTCGACCATGCCGTGCAGTCGCAGGCTCCAGTCCTCGGTCCGCACCTGCGGCACCGACAACGCCGTGTCCACGCGGTAGAACTTGTCGTTCGGCGTCAGGAACGGCGGCGTGCCGAGCTTCGAGAAGTCGGCGTCGGCCGGGATCATCGGCGCGGTCCGCGCCGGGACCAGCTTGCCGACCGCTTCACGGGACGCCGTGGCGTCACGCGAAGAACTGATCAGCTGACCGCCCAGACCCGCCGCACCGGCACCGACGACGACCCCGGCGCCGCCGAGCAGGAACGACCGCCGCGACGTCCCGGTCTTCTCGTCCGAGTCCGGCTCCCGCCACACACGAGGCGCGATCCGGCGCAGCAGCAGGAAAACGGCGACACCCACGAAGAGACTCGCGATCGGGGCGAGCAGCGCCACGAGGGTCAGGTCGGGACGTTCGTAGACGGCGAAGACGCCGACCAGGCCGAACACGGCGATGAGGACGGTGCCCGGCACCGGCGAACGTCGCGAAAGGACACCGGCCAGCGCGGCCACCCCGACCATCACCACGGCCATGCTGCCCAGCAGCACCAGTTTGTCGTAGGTGCCGAAGGTGCGGACGGCGAAGTCCTTCAGCTCGACCGGGGTGAGGTCGATGGCGCCGTTGCCGACCGCGAGGTAGGGCGAGGCGTTGATGCTGATGAAGCCCGCGACCAGGTGCCCGGCCGCCAGCGCCGCGGCGAGGGCGAGAACTCCGGTGAACGCGGCCGCGAAGAACCGAAGGCGGGCACGTGGCGGCTGTGACGGAGCTTCCGGAATCTCGAGCTCGGTGGCGGTCATACCGGTAGTTCGACGCGGCCCGACCGAAGTATTGGTCCGGCTGTCCACGAAAGAGTGATTCGTCCGAGCACAAGAATTCTTTGGCACTCACGGGCAGGTGATGACCTGGCCGGCGTAGGTCAGCCCGGCGCCGAACCCGAACAGCAGCACCGGCGCGCCCGCCGGGATCTCCCGCCGCTCGACGAGCTTCGACAGCGCGAGCGGGATGCTCGCGGCCGAGGTGTTGCCGGACTCCACGACGTCGGTCGCGATCACCGCGCCGGTCGCCCCGATCTTGCGGGCCAGCGCGGTGATGATGCGGACGTTGGCCTGGTGGGTGACCACACCGCCCAGCGCGCCCGGGTCGACGCCGGCGCGGCGGCACGCCTCGCGGGCGATCGGGGCCAGTGCGGTGGTGGCCCACCGGAACACCGCCTGCCCCTCCTGTCGGAACACCGCGGGCAGCGCCCTGGGCCCGGCCGCTTCGAGCGTGATGCAGTGCCCTTGGGCCGGGTCCGAGCCCCACACCACCGGCCCGATACCGGCCGAAGCCCGCTCGACGACGGCGGCGCCCGCGGCGTCGCCGAAGATCACGCACGTCGACCGGTCGGTCCAGTCGAGGAAGTCGCTCATCTTTTCGGCGCCGACCACGATCGCCCGGGTCGCGGCGCCCGCCCGGATGGCGTGGTCGGCCGCGGCCAGCGCGTAGGAGAAGCCCGAGCACGCCGCGTTGAGGTCGAACGCCCCGGGCGCGGTGATCCCCAGCCGCTCGGCGACCCGGCAGGCGATGCTGGGCATCCGGTCGAACGCGGTGCACGTGGCGACGATCACCAGGTCGACGTCGGCGGCGCTGTGGCCGGACCGCCGCAGAGCGGCGCCCGCGGCGGCCGTCGCCATGTCGGCGACCGAGTCACCGGGGGCCGCGACCCGGCGGGTGCGCACCCCCACCCGCTCGCGGATCCACGCGTCCGACGTTCCCAGCCGGTCCGCCAGCTCGTCGTTCGTCACCGTCCGGCTCGGCTGGTAGTGCCCGGACGAGACCACTTTCGAGCCTGCCATCGTTTCTCCTCATCAGTCCTCCTCCCGTTCGGACCCGACGGCGGCCCGGCTTGCCTGATCCATTGTGGACAGCCACGATGCGCTCCTCCGTGTGGGTGACCAGCCGGATTTCTCCGCACCACACCAATCCGCTGGGACCGGCCGGGACGAACTCCTGGTGACATGCCGCCGACCGCGGCACGTGACTCGGCGCCCGCCGGGAAGGACAGGTGCCATGACCGCCCGCGCAGTCGCGTACCGCACCGGCGCCGCACCGGCGCCGGAACCGGAAAGCACACCGGAACAGCTGCTCGCCCGCGCCGCGCTCGGGGACGAGCAGGCCTTCGCCGCGCTGTACGACCAGCTGGCCGGGCCGATCTTCGGCACCGTGTTCCAGGTGCTGCGCTCCCGGGCGTATGCGGAGGAGGTCACCCAGGAGGTCCTGCTCGAGATCTGGCGCAAGGCGGCAGCGTTCGACGCCGCGCGTGGACGCGTGCAGACCTGGGCGCTGACCATCGCCCACCGGCGCGCGATCGACCGGGTCCGGTCCGAGCAGGCCGGCGTCGACCGGGAAGAGCGGGCCGACCGGCTGGACCTGCGCCGCCCGTACGACGACGTCACCGAGGCGACGCTGGACCACCTCGACCGGGTGCAGGTCCGCGCCGCGCTGGCGGTCCTGACCGACCTCCAGCGGGAGTCGATCCTGCTCGCCTACTTTCAGGGTTACACCTGCCGGGAGGTTTCCGAAAAACTCGGTGTCGCGGTCGGCACCGTCAAGACCCGCATGCGGGACGGACTCGTCCGCTTGCGCGACGCTTTTGGAGTGCACCGATGACCACCGCCGACGCCCACCTCCTCGCCGGCGCCTACGCCCTCGACGCGGTCGACGACCTCGAACGCGCCGCTTTCACCCGGCACCTGAGCGAATGCCCCGCGTGCGCGGACGAGGTTGCCGAGCTCCGGGCAACCGCCGCCCTGCTGGGCGCCGCCGCGGCGGTCCTTCCCGGCCCGAGCCTGCGCGGGCAGGTGCTCGCCGAGATCTCCCAGACGCGGCAGCTGCCGCCCCGCGTCACCCCCGAGCCGGCCACCCCGGTCCGACGCTCGCCGTGGCGCAAGCGGGCCCTGATCGGAGTGGCGTCGGTCGCCGCCGCGGCGGCGGTGCTCGCCGGCGGGATCAGCATCGGGCTGGACCAGTCGGTCTCCGGCCGTCCGGCGCCGGTGGCCGAGGGCGGCGCGGTGACGTCCGCGTCCGACGCGACCACCGTGCGCGCGGCCGCGGCCGGCGGCGGCTCGGTCTCCGCCACCGCCTCCCGCCAGCTCGGCCGGGTCTTCGTCGCCGCGCAGGCGCTGCCGCGGCTGGACGCCGGCCACGCCTACGAGGTGTGGCTGACCGGTTCGGGCGCGCCGCGGTCGGCGGGGCTGATCGCCCCCGCGGGCACCGTCGAGGTCGCGCTCCCCGCCGGCGCCGACGGTGTGTCGGTGACCGTCGAGCCCGCCACCGGGTCGCTGCAGCCGACCACCCCGTCGGTCGCGGACCTCGCCGTGGGCTGACCGCGCCCGGCGCCGCGAAACCCGATCGGGAACCCACCCATCCGCGGCGGGCACAGCCCCGAAAGGGGACTGTCCACGAAGGATCCATCCCCCGGGTGCGACTGGCTCGGGTGTCGCCCGTCGCACCCGCGCGGGCGGGGAGGAGCTCATCCGTGTTTGGCAAGCGTTATGCCGCTTCGATGATCAACCGGAGCGCCGAGAACGACCAGGACCGCCGCCGTTTCCTCAAGGCGGCCGGGATGACCGGGCTCGGGGTGGTCGGCGCGGGCGCGCTCGGCGGCCTCGCCACCGGGACCGCATCCGCCGCGACCGCCCGGCCCACGGCTGCGGCCGCCGCCGCGTCCGCTGAGGTCAGTGACGGTGCCGTCCTCAACTTCGCGCTCAACCTGGAGTACCTGGAAGCCGAGTTCTACCTGCACGCCGTCACCGGCAAGGGCCTCGCCGACTCGATGACCACCGGGACCGGCACCCGCGGCGGTGTCACCGGCGGCCGGGCGGTGCGGTTCACGACGAAGGCCGCGAAGCAGTACGCCCAGGAAATCGCCGGTGACGAGAAAGCGCACGTCCAGTTCCTGCGCTCCGCGCTCGGCTCGGCCGCGGTCAGCCGCCCCGCGATCGACCTGCAGTCCAGCTTCACCGCCGCCGCGCAGGCCGCCGGCCTGGTCAAGCCCGGCCACAGCTTCGACGCGTTCGCGTGCGAGGAGAACTTCCTGCTCGCGGCGTTCCTCTTCGAGGACGTCGGCGTCACGGCGTACAAGGGCGCCGCGCCGCTGATCACCAACAAGACCTACCTCGAGGCGGCGGCGGGGATCCTCGCGGTGGAGGCCTACCACGCGGCCAACATCCGCAGCGCGCTCTACCAGCACAGCGGCGGCATCCTCGGGCTCGGCCTGCTCGGCCGTGACCTGCGCGAAGCCAGCGTCAAGCTGTCCAACGCCCGCGACAGCCTCGACGGCCCCACCGACGACGACCAGGGTGTCATCGACAGCCACGGCAACGCCAACATCGTCCCGACCGACGCCAACGGCATCGCTTACAGCCGTTCGCCTGGGCAGGTCCTCAACATCGTCTACCTGACGAACAAGGCCGCCAAGTCCGGCGGGTTCTTCCCCAAGGGCGTCAACGGCGACGTGAACACCAGCGCCGCCAACTGACCGGAGCGGAGTGGGGGGGGGGGGGGGGGGGGGGGGGGGGGCCCCGGCTGGGCCGGGCGCGGGATGCCCGCTGGTAGTGTCTTATGGAGTCAAAAC
>NZ_JBVJON010000008.1:19319-85711 GCF_055583145.1 Amycolatopsis sp. NPDC104819
TGGTCGTCCTTGCAAACGGCCAGACAAACCACCCCCACCCCCCCCCCCCCCCCCCCCCCCCCCCCCCCCCCCCCCCCCCCCCCCCCCCCCCCCCCCACCCCGCTCGTGCTACGCCTGGCCGTCCGCGAGTTCGGTCAGCCGGAGACGCCGGGAGCGGGCCATAGGACCGCAGCCGCTGGAACGCCTCGTCAGCCGCGATCCCGGCGCGCTCGGCGAGTGCTCCTTTGGCCTGTTCGATGACCACTCGGCTGTGCAGGGCGTTCTGCAGCTGGGCTTCGTGGAGAACGTCGCCGACAAGACCGGCATCCTCGACCACCGGGTCCAGGGCGACCTCGACCGCTTCAAGAAGTTCGTCGAGGTCCGCGACGGCCAGGAGACCGGCGCCTGGCGCGGTGACGTCGATCGCCCCGCCCAGCGCCGATCACTCCCCCCGGAGCGCCGGCGCGGGGCATCGCTCCCGGCAAAGCGGGTACTCCTCAGTCATGACAGACGAAAATCATGGTGCCGACCGCCCACAGCCGCCCGAACCCGATCCCGAACCCCGGACTTTGGACCGCGGCCTGGCCCCGCAGTCGGAGGCCCCAGAGATCACCTCGACCCACCCTCTCGACCGCGGACTCGCCCCACCTGACGACGAAGAGTGAGCGGCCGGGCGCGGCTCATCGGCGGGCAGCGAGCTCACGGCCGGTGCGGAAGAACCGGACGACGGCGTCCACACCACCGAGCTCGGCCGTCGTCCGGGTCGCCCCGAAGGCCATGTTCCAGAACTCACCCCGGCGGGGCTCGAAGGGCCCGACGTAGGCGTAGGGCTCGGCGACGTGCTGGTCGCCGGGCGAGACGCCGTAGTTCACCTGGTCGAGGGTGATCGCGACGTCGAAGTGTTCCGGCCACAGGATCGGCGTGCTGCCGGGCGCGAACTCACGGAGCGCGGTCCCCGGCGGCGAACGCCGCCACCAGCGTCTTCACCGCCTCCGCGTCGAGAGCCATCACCTCGCCCGTCCGCCCGCCCGGACCGCCGCCGTACACCCCGGCGGGCTCGCCGGCCTCGACGAATTCGTCGAGCTCGTCACGGCGTTCCTCGACGACGCTCTCGACTCCGCCACCGAAGCCCGCTTCATCGAGCACCTCGCCCTGTGCGAAGGCTGCGAGCGCTACCTCGACCAGTTCCGCACGACCATCGACGAGCTGGGCCGCCTGCCCGCGGAGACCCTCTCCCCCGAAACGCGTGCGGCCGTCCTCGGCGCTTTCCGCGACTGGCACACCTCCTGACGGACGTCGTCACGGTCTTGCGCCCTGGCTCTCGCGCTGTACTGTACAGGTATGAACAGGCTTGGACAGGTTCACTTCGGGAAGCGGGACCGGCTGATCGCCGAGCTCGCCGGGCAGATCCGCTCGGGCCGGCTCGCGCACGGGGCGCGGCTGCCCGGCGAAGTCGAGCTGGCCGGGCAGTACCAGGTCAGCCGGGGCACCGTGCGGAGCGCGCTGTCCGAGCTGCAGCGGCGGGATCTCATCGCCACCCGGAGCGGGATCGGCTCGTTCGTCACCTTCGACGGCGTCGAGCTGGACCAGTCCGTCGGCTGGGCGACCGCCCTCGCCGGGTCGGGCTTCGCCATCGGCACCGAGCTGCTCGGCATCGAGCGGGTCGCGGACGCCGCGCTGACCGAGCGGTTCGCCGTACCGGAGTTCGTGGCCGTGCGCCGGTTGCGCCGGGACCGGGAAGCCGGCCCCGTGTCCTACGAGGTCGCGCTCGTGCCCGCCACCGGCACGCTTGCCGACCTGCCCGAGCGCGGTTTGGTGCGCGGCTCGCTCACCGCCACCCTCACCGACGCCGGCCTCGTCGCCACCGGCGGTGACCAGTGGCTCGGCGCCGAACCGCTCGCCTCCGACGCCGCCGCGCTGCTGGAGCGTCCCGCGGGCACGCTCTTCCTGCTCGCCACGCGCACGAGCACCGACGCGAACGGCGGGCTGGTCGAACACGTCGTGAGCCTGCTCGACCCGGCCCGGTTCCGCTTCCACCTGGGCTTCGGTGACCGGTGACCACCCGCGACCGCGCCCTCGGCGCCTTCACCGGACTCGCCCTCGGCGACGCGCTCGGCATGCCCACCCAGTCGTTCTCCCCGGCGCAGATCGCCGCCCACTACGGCGTGGTCGACACCCTGCTCGACGCCGTGCCCGAACAGCCGATCGCGCCGAACCTGCCCGCCGGCACGATCACCGACGACACCGAGCAGGCCGTCCTGGTCGCCGGGCTGCTGCTCGACGGCCACGGCCGGATCGACCCGCACGTCTTCGCGAAGGCGCTGCTGGACTGGGAAGCCGACATGATCCGGCGCGAACTGTCCGACCTGCTCGGGCCGTCCACCAAACGCGCCCTGCAGCTGCTGGAGTCGGGCACCCCGCCGGAGCGGGCCGGCCGGTTCGGCACCACCAACGGCGCGGCCATGCGCGTCACGCCGATAGCCATCGCCACTCCGCCGGAGCTCGGCTCGCTGCTCGACGCCGTCGTCGCAGCCAGCGAGCTGACGCACAACACGAGTCTCGGCATCGGTGGTGCCGCCGCGGTCGCCGCCGCCGTGTCGGCCGGCATCGACGGCGCGGCCCTGCCGCAGGCGCTGGACTTCGCCGAAGAAGCCGCGGCCGCGGCGGCGCCGCGAGGCCACTGGAGCGCCGGCGGCGAGATCGCCGCGCGGATCCGGTGGGCCCGGCGCTGGGTGCGCGGGATGGACGCCGACGAGCTGACCGCCGCCGTCACCGGCGTGATCGGCACCTCGGTCGCCGCCCAGGAGTCCGTCGTCGCGGCCTTCGCGATCGCCGAAGCGCTGGGCGACCGGCCAGAGAAAGCGCTTACCTTCGCCGCTGGCGTAGGCGGCGACACCGACACCGTCGCCGCCATGTGCGGGGCGATCCTCGGCGCCCGGCACGGCCTGGCCGGACTCCCGGCCGACCTCGTCGAAATCGTGCGGAAAGTCAACCGCCTGGACCTCGAACCCGTCGTCGACGGGCTGCTCGACCTGCGCAACTCGGCCCAAAGGAGTCGCCGATGACCACCACCGAAACACCCGCCGAAACCGACGGAGCCCTGGAAACCCGCGGGATCGAGCCCGTACCCGAAGCCGAACGCACCGGCCACCCCATGCAGCTGTTCTGGGTCTGGTTCGCGGCGAACATCTCGATCCTCGGCCTGCCGCTGGGCGCGACGCTCGTCGCTGTCTGGCACCTCGCGTTCTGGCAGGCCGCGATCGTCGCCCTGCTCGGCGCGGTCGGCTCGTTCGCGATCGTCGGCGCCGTCTCCATCGCCGGCCGCCGCGGCGGCGCGCCCGGGCTGACGCTTTCCCGCGCGGTCTTCGGGGTACGCGGCAACGCGGGCCCGACCGTGGTCTCGCTGATTTCCCGGCTGGGCTGGGAAACCGTCAACACGACGACGGCCGCGTTCGCACTGCTGTCCTTGTGCGCCATCGTGTTCGGCACCGATTCCCGGGCCAAGTCGGTCCCCGTGCTCACGATCGCCTGCATCGCGGTCTTCGTCGTGTGCACCGTGATCGTGTCCGGGCTCGGGCACCGCGTCCTCGTGGCCGTCCAGCGCTGGGCGACCTGGATCTTCGGGGCACTCAACATCGTCGTCGGCACCGCGCTGGTGACCACTGTGGACTGGCACGCGGTCGGCTCGGCGTCGCCGGCCTCGCTCGGCGCGATGATCGCCGGGATCGGCACGATCGCGGCGGGCACCGGCATCGGCTGGGCCAACGCGTCGGCGGACATGTCGCGCTACCAGCACCCGGCCGTGCGCGCCGGCTCCCTCGTCGCCTCCGCCGCCGTCGGCGCCGGAATTCCCCTGGTGTTGCTCATCTCGCTGGGCAGCCTGCTGTCGGCGGGCGACCCGGCGCTGGCGCAGGCCGGTGACCCGGTCGCCGCGATCCGGGCGATGCTGCCGGCCTGGATGGCGGTGCCGTACCTGATCGCCGCGTTCGGCGGGCTGCTGCTGTCGAACCACCTGTCGGTGTACTCGGCCGGGTTGACCACGCTGACCCTCGGCGTCCGGATCAAGCGCGTCTACGCCGTTGTCGTCGACGTCGTGGTGACCACCGCGGGCGCGATCTACTTCATGCTGGTCGCCGACAACTTCTACGACCCGTTCATCGCGTTCATCAGCCTGCTGGCCGTGCCGATCACCGCGTGGGTCGGCGTGTTCGTCACCGACATGACGCGCCGCCGGACCTACGACCCGGACGCCCTGATGGACATGCGCCGCACCAGCCGTTACTGGTACCGCGGCGGGGTCGAGCCGCGGGCGCTCGGGGCGTGGGCCGTGGCCATCGTAGTGGGCTACCAGTTCACGACCGCGGGCTCGGGCGACGACGTCTGGTTCACCGGGCTCTTCGCCGGCAGCTGGCCCGGCCAGAACGGTCTCGGCTGGGTGATCACCTTCGTCGTCGCCGCCGGCCTCTACGGCCTGTCCGGCGGCGCGCGGCGCGGAGCCGGCCGATGACCGGACGGCTGGTCCACACAGGACAGGTCGTCGTGGACCTGGTCATGCGCGTCCCGGCCCTGCCCGCGCCCGGTGGCGACGTCCTGGCCGCGGACACCGCGCTCCACGCGGGCGGCGGCTTCAACGTCATGGCCGCCGCCGCCCGCTCGGGTGCGCGGGTCGTCTACGCCGGGGCGCACGGCACGGGCCGGTTCGGCGACCAGGCGCGAGCCGCACTCGCCGGCGCGGGCGTCGAAGTCGTCCAGCCGGTCACCGCCGAGGTGGACACCGGCGTGTGCGTGGTGCTCGTCGACGACTCCGGCGAGCGGACGTTCGTGACCGCCACCGGCGCGGAAGGCAGGCTGCCACCGGACGGGTTGTCCGGCGTGCGGACGACCGCGGAAGACCTGGTTTACGTCACCGGCTACAGCCTCGCGCACGAGTCGAACCGGGCCGCGCTGCGCCAGTGGCTGCCCGGTCTCGACGGGCCGCGCGTGCTGTTCGACCCCGGACCACTGGCCGCCGATGCCGGCGATCTCGCCGCGGTCCTCCCCAGCGTGGACATCCTGTCCGCCAACCTGGCCGAGGCCCGCGCGCTCAGCGGCGAGACCGACGCCCGCGCGGCGGCGAAGGCGCTCGCGTCCCGGCTCCCGGCCGATGCGGCGGTCATCGTGCGCAACGGCGCGGACGGCTGCGTGCTCGCCCAGGACGGCACGGTCACGGTGGTACCGGGCTTCCCGGTCACTCCGGTGGACACCAACGGCGCCGGTGACGCCCACTGCGGCGTCCTCGCCGCCGCGCTGCTGACCGGCGCGGACCTGACCACCGCGGCGACCCGGGCGAACGCGGCCGCGGCGTTGTCGGTGCTCGAGCCCGGTCCGGCCACCGCGCCCCCGGCCGAGCGGATCGACCGGTTCCTCGCCTCGGCGCGCAGATGAACAACGCGGTCACCTGAAACAGCGGCTCGCGGTGCCGGGGAGGCGGCCACCCGGATGCGACGCGAGTCACCTCGAGCGAGTTCAATAGCGGTCACACCCTGACCGCTATTTGGGGCACAGTCAGGTCAGTCGCTCGCACTAACCGCAGGAGGATCCCATGGCCGTCAGCACGCTCACCCACCTCAACTTCACCGGCAACGCCCGCGCGGCGCTGGAGTTCTACCAGACCGTGTTCGGCGGCCAACTGATGATCATGGAGCACGGCGCCCAGCTCGGGGACGGCGTTGACGGCCGCGACACCGGCTACGTGCCGATGGCCGCCGACCACCCCGACGCCGACCGTGTCGCCTTCGGCATGGTGGTCGCCGAAAACGGCTTCCGCATCGCCGCCTACGACGTCCTCGGCACCGCCGGCACGGACGCGACCGGAGGCATCGCCGCGCCGGCCGGCCCGGCTTCACCGCGCACCGGCGGAGTCACCCACACCGAGCCGTTCTTCGTGCTGCTCAACGGCGACTCCCTCGACGAGCTGACCCCGCTGTGGCAAGGACTGTCCCAGGACGGCACCGTGATCGCGGAGCTCGGCCCCGCGCCGTTCGCGCCGGTCTACGGCATGGTCACCGACCGGCTCGGCGTCACCTGGGTCTTCGGTCTCACCCAGGGTGGCTGATCCGGGTCCGGCCGACGCGCCGCGGTAACACCTTCGGGTGACTTGTCGCCGGTCGGGTGGGAGAAGCCCGTTCGGGTGGGCATTCCCTTCCGTTGCGACTTCGCGCGGCGAGAGAGGTGCCCATGTTTCCCGAGGACGAACGGCGCGCGCTCGAGCGGATCGAAGCCGAGCTCTCGGCCACCGATCCCGCCCTCGCCGACCGGTTCTGCCGGCGACCCGACCGGTGGCGGTGGTTCTTCGTGCTGCTCGCGGTCACCGGCGTGTGCGCGCTCGTCGTGGGAGTCCTCGTGGGCAGCGGAAGCCTGACGGTCGTGGGGATCGTGACCATCGGCGTGCTCGCCATCGAGCACTTCTCCCGGCGGCCCGGCAAGCCTGACGGGTGACCTCGGACCCCCACTCCACCGGCGATGAGGTTCAGGCTTCGAACCCCGCCGGCGGCCGCACCACCCGCGCGGCGCCTGGTTCGCTCCTCCGGGTGGGTAGCGCTGACCAACCGGCGCGGCATCGGCGTCCTGGTGAGCGGCGAGCCGCTGCTGGAGGTCAACGCCTCGCTGGGGTGCACAGACGCATGACGAATACAAGTTGTTCGCCGACCGCGACCTCGCCATGACGGCAGGCCGGGCGGTTAGGCGGGCCGGCTGGTCAGCTCCGCGGCACCGAAGGAGACGTCGAAGCGGTCGCACCAGATGCTCACGCTGGTGTAGCCGGCCAGGTCGGTGCCCGCCGGCAGGGCGTAGTTCTGGTTCCCCTTGTTGCCCTTGAGCTTGCCGGCGTCGAGGTGCTTGCCGTCGTCGAAGACGTCCCAGCCGTCCTTGCCCGGCCGCACCGGCGCATCGGTGAGCCAGACGTGGACGTCGGGGCCGCTGCTGGTGGCGAGGTCTTCCAGGCGCAGCACGAGTGATCCGTCGGCCGCGCGCAACACGCGGACCGTCCCGGTGGTCCGGTGCTCGTGACTGATCAGCGTGCCGGCCGCGACCTCGACCGGCGAGGCCGCCGATTCCTTGACAGGCGCAGCAGGCTGCGACACCGGCGCGGCGGCCGGAAGGCTTTCCTGCACCGTCTCGTCCACCCAGAGCCGCCACGGCTGGAACCAGTACAGGCCCGCCGCGACCGCGACCAGGCCCGTCACCAGGAGGCCGATCAGCCAGGGCCGGGCGCGCCGGCGGGTCGTGCCGTTCATCTCGTTCTCCTCCGTCGTCAGCGATGACCTATTCAACGGGACGAATCGCCCACATGTGCGCCGGCGCGCGGTTACCGATCTCTTACGGACGCCCCGGGAACACGCGGTCGATCGACGTGCCGGTCAGCTCATCCAGCCAGCACGCGCCGACTGAGCCGCAGCGCGTTCGTGGTGGGCCTCCGCTCGGCGGATCGCCGCGAACGACTCCTCCACCAATCTCGTCCACTGTGGAGTGTGGCGCGGATGGCGCCGTGCTTCGCCCCGCGCTTCGGCGGCCGCAGCGAGCTCCTGGTACGCCATCGCGTGGTAGTCGGCGACGTCGGCGAGACACCGCTGCAGCTTGCCCCGGCACAGACCGTCGGGCTCGGCACCGGTTTCCAGCTCGACCGCCAGGCCGCGGTGTGCCCCCGCCGCTTCCCGGACCCGTTCCGCGTCCAGGCGCAGCCTGCGGACCTCCGGGAGCTCCGCGGTCGCAGAGGTCTCGTTCACCGCTACGTCGGTCGTCATGCCGTGGTCACCTTCCTTCCGGTTCGCTCGGATTTCACCCTGACACGAGAAGGAGGACTCCCAACTGACAACTGCCTTACGATCGCGTCAGCCTGACAAACTATTCGTCTATGCAACAATTTGACTGCTGATAGGATGCGGAAGATGCCGACGCGAGTACTGCTCGTCGAAGACGACGCCATGATCAGCGAAGCCCTGAGCCTCGCCCTGGAAGACGAAGACTTCGCGGTCACCACCGCGGCCACCGGCGAAGACGGCTTGGAGCTGCTGGAGACGACCACCGCCGACGTCGTCCTGCTCGACCTCATGCTGCCCGGCATCGACGGGCTCACCGTCTGCCGCGCCGTCCGCGAGCGCGGCGACCTGCCGATCATCGTGATCACCGCCCGGACCGACACCCAGGACGTAATCGCCGGGCTCGAGGCCGGCGCCGACGACTACGTCACCAAACCGCTCGTGGCGGGCGAGCTCGCGGCCCGTATCCGTGCCCTCCTGCGCCGGGCGACGCCGGACCGTCCGGCCCGCTTCACCCTCGGCGACCTCGAAATCCGGCCGGACGAGGAAGCCGTCCACCGCGACGGCGTCCCCGTGCACCTGACGCGCACCGAGTTCCGGCTGCTGGCCGAGCTCGCCGCGGCCGAGGGCAAGGTCGTCACCCGCGAGCAGCTGCTGCAGCGGGTGTGGGGGCACGACTACATCGGCGACACGCGGCTGCTCGACGTCCACATCAGACGGCTGCGCCGCAAGGTCGAGCCCGACCCCGACTCCCCCACTCTGGTGCTGACCGTGCGGGGCAGCGGCTACCGCATCACCTCCGAGCCGTGATCCGCCGGCTTTCGCTGCGCTGGCGGGTCGCGGCCGCGTTCGGCATCGGCCTCGCGCTGGTGATGACCGTCCTCGCGGTGGCGACCTGGAACCTGACCACCGGTTACATGCTCGACCAGCGCGAACAGAGTGTCACCCGCCAGTCGGAGGTCAACGTCCGCCTCGTGATCACCGCGCTGACCGAGCACGCCGACGACCTCGACGAACTGCTCACCGGCCTGGCGACCGGCCCGGACTCGTCGATCCTGCTGTCCCGCCCGGCCGGCTGGCTCACCAGCGGCCGTCAGGTCGATCCGAGCGTGGTCCCCGCCCGCCTGCTCGACGAAGCCCACCGCGGGGTGTCCGCCCGGCAGCGGTTCACCGCCGACGGAATCCCCGTGCTGGGCGTCGCAACACCGGTCGGCCCGGACAGCGTCTACGTCGAGCTGTACCCGCTGCTGGAGCTGGATCGCACCTTCCGCTACCTGAGCACCCTGCTCGTCGCCGGCACCGTCGCGGCCGCGCTCTTCGGGGTCGGGCTCGGCGCCTGGTCCGCGCGCCGGGCGTTGCGCCCGTTGACCGCCCTGACGGCCGCCGCGTCCCGCGTCGCACGAGGAGACCTCGCGGCCCGGCTGCCCGACCAGTCCGACCCCGACCTGGCGCCGCTCGCCGCGAGCTTCAACACGACTGCCGGGCAGCTGGAACAGCGCGTGCGCCGGGACGCGCGGTTCGCCTCCGACGTCTCCCACGAACTGCGCTCCCCCCTGACCACCATGGTCAACGTGACCGAGGTGCTCGAAAGACGGCAGGACGCCATGCCCCCGACGGCGCAACGCGCACTGCGGCTGCTGAGAGCGGAACTGCGGCGGTTCCAGCGCATGGTCGTCGACCTGCTCGAGATCTCACGAGCCGACCAGGACGAGGCCGACAGCGCCGTCGAGCTGGTCGACCTCGGCGAGCTCGTCCGCAACGTCGTCGAGAGCAGACCCGCTTCCGCAGTGCGCATCGAGACCGATCCCGCCACGCCGCTGGTCTCGGCCGACCGGCGCCGGATCGACCGGGTCGTCGCCAACCTGCTCGACAACGCCGGCCACTACGGCGGCGGTGCGGTCGCCGTCACCGTCCACCGCCACGAGGGCCGCGCCCGGATCACCGTCGACGACGCCGGCAGCGGAGTCCCGCCGGCCCTGCGCGAACGGATCTTCGAACGGTTCGCGCGCGGCCTGCGCGCCGCCGGCCGCGACCAGCACACCGGCAGCGGCCTCGGGCTGGCCATCGTGGCCGACCACGTGCACCGCCACGGCGGCCGGGTCTGGGTCGAAGGCCGCCCCGGCGGCGGTGCCCGCTTCGTCGTCGAACTCCCGGAGGCCACGACATGAGGACCGCCCTGGCACTGCTGATCGCGGTGTGCGTCGCGGGCTGCGGGGTCACCACCGAAGACGAGCCGGAACCCATCACGACCCCGGTGCCGACCGCCACCCCGACCGTGACGAGCAGGGCCGCCCCGCCGACGCCGTGCCCGCCCGAATCGTCAGCCAGTCGTCAGGTGCAGCCATCGCCGACGCCCACACAATGAGGGCATGACCGTCCAAAGCCACCAGGCCGACCCCATCACCGACGAGGTCAGCACCTGGCTGACCGGTGAGTTCGCCTCGCTGCTGCCCGCGGCCGACATCACCGCGATCGTCCGGTCGGCCCGCACCGACCTCGAAGGCCAGATCGTGCCCGAAGCGATGGGCGAGATGCTGCACCGGCTGGCCCGGTTCCGCGTCCTGCGCACGCTCGAGCACGCATGACCGCCTACCGCCAGCACTGCCCGGTCGCCTCCGCGGCCGAGGTGCTCGGGCAGTCGTGGACCCTGCTCGTGGTCCGCGAACTGCTGCACGGCAACAGCCGCAGCAACGAGATCGCCCGGGGTGTGCCGGGCATGTCGTCCGCGCTGCTGGCCCGCCGGCTCAAACAGCTCGCCGAAGCCGGCGTGGTGACGCGGCTGTCGTCCACGGGCGAAGGACGGTTCACCCTCACCTCGGCCGGCCGCGCCCTCGCGCCGGTGATCGAGCAGCTGGGTCAGTGGGGCCGCCGCTGGATGCCGCCACCCCGCAGCGGTGACCTGAAGCCGAACCTGCTGCTGCTCGACATCTGCCGAGGCATCGATCCCGCCCGGCTCCCCCGGCAACCGGTCTCCCTGCACCTGAGGTTCGCCGAAACCCCGCCACCCCGCTGGTGGTGGCTGGTCCTGTCCCCGGAAGGGGCTTTGCCCACCGATACGGATCCGCGGCTGCCCACGGCGGCCCGGATCGACTGCACGGTGTCCGCCCTCGCCGGGGTCTGGCTCGGCCATCGGACCTGGCGGGACGCACTGGCCGACCGTGCGATCCGGTTCGACGGAACCCGCGAAGCGGTCCGGAACACGATCGCCTGGCTCGGCCGCAACCGCTTCACCGATCCTGCGGCAATTGTTTCTTCAGTAAACAGAACGGTGAAGCAACAGTTTGACTGAACCAGACAAGGCCGGAATCCGTGTTCCCGGGAAGACACCGAACTCCCCGGAGACTCACGATGAAGACCCGGAAGTCATGGATCGTCCTGTGCGCCCTCGCGGCCACGGCGTGTGCCCCACCCAACGCCCAGGTCGTCACAGCTCCCCAAGTCCCGGCGGTGACCGGTCAAGCGGCAGCGTCGGCCCCCGCGACACTGACCGAGGGCAACCTCACCTCGACGCCGTTCGGGCCGGTCAGCCCGGCCGGGAAGAAGCTGCTCACCCTCGTGCAGCAGACCAGCCTCCGCGAAATCACCACGTCGACGTGGGCCGAGCAGCGCTCGGCCAACCCGGCGGTGCAGGAGGTCGCCCGGGTGATCATCACCCAGCACAAGGACCTCGAATCCCGGGACACCGACATCAGCACCCGGACGGGGCTGGCCGTTCCCACCGAGCCCGCTCCCGACATGCAGGCCGGGATCGACCGCATGCGCGGCGAGTTCGGGGACGAGTTCGACCGGGACTACGTGAACACCCTGCGCAAGGCGCACGCCGAGGCGCTGATCCTGGTGTCCACGGTGCGCGCCGACACGCGCAACTCCCTGGTCCGCCCGTTCGCCGACCTGGCGGGCGGCTACATCAAGACCCACATCAACCTGCTCGAGAAGACCGGCGACGTCGACTACGCCCAGCTTCCGGTGCCGGGCCTGTGATCCACGCATTTTTGCCGCGTGCACCAGTTGACTCCTCTCTGCCGGTCGTCCCGCTCACCCGGGCCGGACGGAGCGACCAGGCAGATCGTGGAACCACGGCGCGGCTGATCGGCGGGTCCGGGCCGACGTCGGGCACACTGGTGGGTATGCCTCGCAGCTCCCCTGCCCTCGACGCGACGGACGTCGACGCTGTCACCGACGCCGTGCTGACCGCGTCCCGCCTGCTGGTGGCCGTCTCGGCCCGCTCGATCGCCGCCGCCGGCGACGCGATCACGCTGCCGCAGTTCCGGCTGCTGGTGGTCCTGCAGACGCGGGGACCGTTGAAGCACGCCGATCTCGCGGACTACCTGCAGGTGACCCCGTCGACCGCAAGCCGGATGGTCGATCGCCTGGTCACCGTCGGCATGGTCGACCGGCAGCACAGCACCGTCTCCCGGCGGGAGATCGTGCTGGCCCTGACCCGCGAGGGCACGAAGGTGGTCCGCCAGGTGACCGCGCGCCGACGCAAGGAGATCGCGAAGATCGTCGCCCGGATGCCGGACGAGGCCCGGCACGGCCTGGTCGACAGCCTCACCGCGTTCGCCGAGGCCGGCGGCGAGCCTCCCGCGTCGGCCGTCGCCCCCGAAGCCGTCTGGACCTGACCGCGGTCACCGGAACCGCGGCGCGGTCAGGCCGACGGCGTAGCCGGACAGCAACTCGATCAGTCCTGGTCCGTCACCCGGCAGGGCCGGGGCCGGCGCCGCGATCACCTTCGTCCCGAGCCGGGCGACCACCGCCGACGGGTGGTGGACCGTGTTCTCCAGGCAGACTTTCCAGCCACGCCCGGCCGACCAGATCAGCATGAGGTCGCGCTCGGGGTGGTCGGCGCAGCGTTCCTGGAGCGCGAGGTAGGCCG
Source organism: Amycolatopsis sp. NPDC104819 (assembly GCF_055583145.1). NCBI lineage: Bacteria > Bacillati > Actinomycetota > Actinomycetes > Pseudonocardiales > Pseudonocardiaceae > Amycolatopsis > Amycolatopsis sp. NPDC104819. The sequence continues at coordinate 31,971 of NZ_JBVJON010000008.1, forward strand.
CGGGGCGGTCACCCTTTCCCGGCCGGCGAGCCGGCTCCGGCGACAATTGCCGCGAGAAACATTTGCGGCAGGCTACTCACCGAAGAAGTGCGTTGCGGCGATGGCGGTGTTCACGACGCCGCCGCCGGGGTGAGTGCGGAGAGCACCGCCTGGTGGGTGAGCCACCCCGTCAGCCGGTGGTCGTCGTCGAGGACCGGCAGACCGGTGCCGGGCGCGTTGGTCAGGGCGGTCAGGGCATCGGCGAGAGACGTTTCGCACGTCACCAGCGGTGGCAGTTCGGCCAGGTCCCCCACCGTGCCGTCGTGGTCGTCGCCCAGCGCCTCGGCCACAGCCTGCGCCGTGACACAGCCTTGGTAACGGCCGTCGCCGTCGACGACGGGCAGGATTCCGTGCCCGGACACCGCGAGCGCGTGCGCGGCCCGCTCCAGCGGGATGTCCGCGGCCAGCGGCTCGGGCAGCGGCTCGGCGACCGCGTCGACGGTCGTCGTGGCCAGCCTGCGCTCCTGCGGGTGCCGGTCCAGGTCGACACCGCGGCGACGCAGCTTGAGCGTGTAGATCGTGTCCCGCGACAACGTCCGGCTCGTCACCGTGGCGATGACGATCGCCGTGAGCATCGGCAGGATGATCGTGTACTGCCCGGTCAGCTCGAACAGCACGATCACCGCGGTGATCGGCGCCCGGGCCGCTCCCGCGAACGCGGCCCCCATCCCGATCAGCCCGTAGACACCCGGCGACGCGGTCAGCGACGGCAGCCACGCGTGCACCACGATCCCGAACGCCGTGCCGCCCATCGCGCCGATGAACAGCGACGGCGCGAACACCCCACCCGAACCGCCGATCCCGATCGTCAAGCTCGTCGCGACGATCTTGCCCACCAGCAACAACAGCAGGAACCCGATCAGGTACTTGCCTTCGACGGCGTTCTGCAGCACCGGGTAGCCGACTCCGTACATCTGCGGTAGCACCAGCAGCAACCCGCCGAGGAACACACCGCCGACGGCCGGACGCAGCCACTCCGGCCCGCGCCACACCCAGTCGCAGAAGTCCTCGATCCAGTACAGGACCCGCGTGAACAGGACCCCGCACGCACCCACGACGACCCCGAGCACGACGAACAGCAGGTATTCCACCGGGTTGCGCAGGGTGAACGGGGGCAGGTCGAGGAACGGGGTGTTCCCGAACGCCGCCCGGCCGACGACGCTCGCGGTCACGCTCGCGAGCACCACCGCGCCGAACGACTCGGCGGCGAAGTCGCGCAGGATCAGCTCCATCGCGAAGAACGGGCCCGCCAGCGGCGCGTTGAACGTCGCCGCGATCCCGCCCGCGGCACCGCACGCGACGAGCACCCGCAACCGAGACTCCGGCAGGCGCGTCACCCGGCCGAGCGTCGAGCCCAGCGCCGAGCCGATCTGCACGATCGGGCCCTCCCGCCCGACCGACCCACCGGAACCGATGGTCAGCGCCGACGCCAGGGCCTTCACGGCACTCACCTGCGCCGGGATCCGGCCGCCGCGTTCGGCGACCGCGTACATGACCTCGGGCACGCCGTGACCGCGGGCTTCCGGCGCGAACTTGTACACCAGCGGCCCGTAGACCAACCCGGCGACCACCGGCGCCAGCAGCAGGAACCACGGCCCCAGCTCGGGGAACCACGGGTGCGCGGCGCGGCCGGCATCGGCGTAGTCGGCGTGGCCGGAGAACAGGTGGGTGAACGTCGTGATCAGCCATCGGAACACGATCGCGCCCAGTCCCGCGCCGGCGCCGATGAGCACAGCGAGACCGACCAGGCCGGACCGGCTCTCCCGCAGCCACCTCCCGACCGGCTGCCGGACCGGAACCGGGACCCGCCTGACCGACACGCTGTTACCTGAAGACACTATTGCATTATGCAACACTTGCTTCAGTCACACGACAGGACCCCCGGAGCGGCGAGCCCACGACGGGATCGGTGACGGCCACGCGGGCGAGCTCGTAACCCCGCCACCATGTCGCTTCCGCTCGGGCCGGAGCCTTTCGGCACCTCGGGTCCGCGCCCCGACCCCCATGGCGCGGTCCTCGCTCACGCCTGCCGCGCCGGATCCGCCGGCGCCCGGAGCCCACTGCTCAGTGGCTCTCCCGGGACCCGACGATTTCCTTGCGTTCCTCAGCTGAGGACGAAGTAGCGCAGCCAGAGGTAGGGCGCGGCGATCAGCACGGTCAGCAGCGTCACCTGTGCACCCTTGCGGGTGAACTCCCAGAACGAGATCGGGCTCCCGGACCGCGCCGCGATGCCGAGCATCACCACGTTGGCGCTCGCGCCGATCGCCGTCATGTTGCCGCCGAAGTCCGCGCCCAGTGCCAGCGACCACCAGAGCGCCTCCGAGTGCCCGGGGTCCGAGATGTCCTGGGTGAGTGCGAGGACGAGCGGGCTCATGGTGGCCACATAAGGGATGTTGTCGATCACGCCGGACAGCAGCGTGGAGACCACCAGGATCAGCATCACCGCGAAGAGCGCGTTGCCGCCGGTGGCGTCGGCCGCGAGCTTGGCCAGGTTCCCGATGACCCCGGTCTTGACCAGCGCGCCGATCATCACGAACAGCCCGGCGAAGAACAGCAGCGTCTCCCACTCCACCCCGGCGAGGTAGTCCTTCGGTTCGGCCCGCGAAATCAGCACGAGGATGCCGGCGCCCAGGAGGGCCACCACGGACGGCTCGAGGGGGAACACCGAGTGCCCGACGAACCCGGCGAACACCGCGAGCAGCACGACACCGCACTTGACCAGCAGCCCCCGGTCCCGGATCGCCTCCCGCTCGTTCAGCCGCATCACGTCGGCCACCCGCGCCGGATCCACGGCGAACGAGCCGCGGAACACCCAGCGCAGCGCCGCCGTGAACGCGAGGACCTCGATGGCCACGATCGGCGCGAGGTTGAGCAGGAAGTCGTTGAACGACAGGCCCGCGCGGCTGCCGATGATGATGTTCGGCGGGTCCCCGATCAGCGTCGCGGCGCCGCCGATGTTCGACGCCAGCACCTCGGCGATGAGGAACGGGACGGGCTTGATGTCCAGCCGGTCGCAGACCAGCAGCGTCACCGGGGCGATGAGCAGCACCGTCGTGACGTTGTCCAGGAACGCCGAGGCGATCGCGGTGATCAGCACCAGCAAGACCATGATCCGCAGCGGCGAGCCCTTGGCCCGCTTGGCCGCCCAGATCGCCAGGAACTCGAAAACGCCGGTCCGGCGCAGCACACCGACGATGATCATCATCCCGAACAGCAGGAAGACGACGTCCCAGTCGATCCCGGTGTCGTGGGAGTAGAACGCGTCCTCGGCGCCGGTCACCCCGAACGCCAGCACCACCCCGGCGCCGGCCAGCGCCGCCACCATCTTCGGGATCTTTTCGGTGGCGATGAAGACGTAGGCGACCACGAAGACCGCGATGGCGACCACGGCGGTCATCGGACCACCGCCGTGGTCAGCGGGGGGTGAGCGCCAGCTCCAGCAGCCGCGACGCCGAGATCACGCCGAGCAGCCTCTTGTCCTCCATGACCGCGACCAGCGGGCAGCGCAGGCGGGCCATGATCGCCGCGACCTCCACGATCGTGTCGTCGCCCTGCACCCGGGGCAGCTCCGCCGGCTTCTCCGGCAGCAACGCCCGGACCGTCTTGCCGCCCAGCTTGTCCGCCGCCCGGTCGGCCATCGACTCGTCCAGCACCCCGGCCAGCGACGGGTCGTCCTGCACGTACCGGGGCACCAGGAACTGCACGACCTGCGACGCGGGCAGGATCGAACACGGGCAACCCGACGCATCGGTCACCACGATGCCCGGCAGCCGCTGCTCGGCCAGCAGCTTCGCCGCGGCGAGCGCATCCGAGTCGACGTCCACGACCGGGTACTCCTCGGCCATCTCCACAGCGTGCATCAGCCCAGCGTACGGCGCGTGGACCGGGTTCGTACGGCACCGTCCGGCGCTCCTGTCGATTTCTTGACGGCCGGTGGAGTGCGAGCGCCATGGAGTTCCGTCCTCGAGCCGGGTCCTCCGCCCGCACCGGGCGAAGGGCCGACCAGACTTCCCGGCACACCTGGCCGTAAAGATGCCGCATGGACGTCTCGGGGGCAAACCGGGGCCGGCAGGACGACCACCATCCGGATGCTGCGCCAGGCGGATCGGGCCGTCAGGAGAACGGGGAACGGCCGACGGAGTTCCCGACGGCGCCGGGCGCCGGCGGGGGGTCGTCGATGACGTTGACGTAGCGGTACGCCTGGTAGTTGCCGTTCGCGTGGCTGTCGAGGGTGGCGTCGTTGATGTTGGCCGTGGCGCGCTTCACCGGGGTCGCGCCGAACGAGTAGTACTCGAAGTTCCCCTTGTCGTCGAGCCACTTGTGGAACAGCAGGACGTGTTCGGTGGTCGAGTTCAGGATGTCCCCGGCCTGGAGCTCGGAGCGGTCGATCTTCTCGCCGTAGTAGGGCAGCGTGTAGGTGCTCGCGCTCCAGCTCAGGTGCCAGGCCATCGAGACGTACCCGGAGCAGTCGCGGCGGTAGACGCGCCCGTCACCCGGCCCGGGTGAGAAACCGTTGTCACCGGGGGCGAAGTTGTCCGGGTCGTAGTACGGCCCGGGCTTGTGGTCGACCCAGTACTGCGCCCGGGCGATGATCTCCGACCGGGTGATCTTGACCTCGTTCTCGGGGTCGCACTTGTTGCCGTCCGCCTTCTGGCAGTCCAGGCCGGTGCGGTCGACCTGGTTCACCGGGTCGTTCGCGGCGTAGGCGTACCGGTTGAGGCCGACGGTGGCCTCGCCGTCGATGGTGGGGTCGGGCGAGATGAACCGGCCGAGCTGCGGGTCGTAGTAGCGGGCGTTGAGGTACACCAGCCCGGTCGTGTCCTGGCGTTCGGCGATGAAGCCGCGCGCCTCGAAGGGCAGCGTCCCGCCGGCCGACAGGACCTCGCCGAACGGCCGGTACTTCTTGCGGTGGACCTCCACCCCGGCCGCGTCGGTCTCGGCCTGCACCGAGCCCTGGATGTCGGTGTGCACCCAGTACTTCGTCCCGCCGTCGACCCGGGCCACCGGCGTGCCCTCGATCGAGACGTACTTGGTGGTCGTGCCGGCGGTGACGTTCACCTCGTAGTCGACGCCGAGGTAGCGGCGGGTGACCCCGCCCTCGACCGTCTGGAGGCGGGTGTCGTCGGCGTCGTAGGTGTAGGTCGACATGACCCCGCCCTTGACGACCGAAGCGAGCAGCCCGTCACCGTTCCAGGCGAGGGTGCGGCCGGCGCCGGAGATCATGTTGCCCGCCGCGTCGTAGGTGTAGGTGCTCCCCCCGGCGGTGGTCACCGCGTGCGGGCGCGCCGGATCGTAGGCGTAGGCACCGGTCCGGGAGTTCGACGCGATGTTGCCGGCCGCGTCGTAGGCCAGGGACTGGTTGTTCGCCGGGGCGGCGTCGTCGGTCGCGCTGGTGAGCCGGCCGCCGTCGTCGTAGGTGTAGGTCCAGCTCTCGTCGGGGAACGGGCTGGTGACCTTCGTGATGTTGCCGCTCGCGTCGCGGGTGAACTCGTTGTCCTGGACGACGTTCGCGCCCGACTTCGTCTCGATGCCGGTGAGCCAGCCGCGTTCCGGGTCGTGTGGGCGGGTGGTCGTGGTGCCGTTGGCGTTGACGATGGCGGTCACCTTGCCGTCGGCGTTGTAGGTCGCCGAGGTGACGTAGCCGGGGATCGCCGTGAGCCGGCCCGCGCTGTCGTAGCGCAACGGCGCCGCCGCGGTCCCCTGCGTGTCCCCGTCGGGGTAGGTGGTCCACAGCTTGCGGTCGCCCGCGTCGAAGCCGTACCGGAACTCGTAGCTCGTGCCGCCCACGGTCCGCACGGTTTTGACGGTGTGGCCGAGGACGTCGTAGTCGAACGTCCGGGTGCCGGCCGCGTCGGTGTTCGCGGTGACCTTGCCGACGTTGGCATAGCCCGCGCGGACCTGGTCGTAGGTCCAGGACACCGTCGCCGCGGACGCGGTGCCCGCGTTGGTGGTCTTGGTGGTTTTGCGCCCCAGCTTGTCGTTGGTGAACGTCGTGCGCTGGTTGTTCGCGTCGGTCTGCGCGACCGCGCGGCCGGCGTCGTCCCACTCGTAGGTGGTGACGCCCTTGTCCGGGTCCGCCACCTTCGTCTGCCGCCCGAACGAGTCGGTGGTGTAGGTGATGACGGCCCCGGCCGGATCGGTGGACTTCGCGAGGTTGCCCCGCAGGTCGTAGACGTACCGCGCGATCGCGGGCTTGCCGCCGGCCGTCTCCTGGCGCTCGGCGCGCTTGCCGTAGGCGTCCAGGCGGTCGGTCGTGGCGTGGCCGTTCTCGTCGGTGCTGGTGGTCGACCACGGGGCGTAGCTCGTGGTCTGGACCGCACCATCCGGCAGCGTGGTCCTGGTCGCCCGGTCGAGCCCGTCATAGGCGGTGAGCGTCGGGTACGTCACCGGCTGCGCGGTGCCCGCCACCCAGTAATAGGGCGCGGTCTTCGACGCGACCTGGCCACGGGCGTTGTACGCCGAGTCGACGTGGATATCACCGGTCGCCGCGTCCGGGCCCTTCGCCACGGTGCGGTACGGGCGCTGCAGGCCGTCAACGTAGCGGCGGCTCCACCGCGGCGCGTTCGTCCCGTCCGCGGCCGGTGTCTCGACCTGCTCGTACTGCTTGGCCGGATCGCCGACGTCCACCCACTGGTGGCGTTCGAACTTGCCGCTGGGCTGAGTGGTTTCGGCCGCCCGGCACAGCGCGTCGTAGGTCACCGTGGTCGCCTGCCGGTTGAGGTCGTCCACCCGGGTCGGCGTGCCGCAGACGGGATCCCACGTCGCGCCGACCGTCTGGGAGAGCGCGTTGGTCTCCACGGTCTGGAACACGTGGTACGCCGGGTCGTAACCGAGCGTGGTGCGCCCGCCGAGCGCGTCGATCTCCGCGGTGAGGTTGCCCCACGCGTCGTACTCCTTGCCGGTCCCGACGAACGCGTCCCGGGTCGACAGCCACTGCGCCGACGACGTCGCGTAACCGGCCGCGGGAGCCTGGTCCCACGCCGCGCCGTCGTACCCGGTGCGGGTCTCGGTGAGCTTCGTCCCGCCCGCGCCGGCACCCGCGACGACCTTGACCGAGGCCGGCTTGTTCACGATGTAGGCGGCCGTGTTGGGCACGAACATGGTCACCGTCGTGCGTTCGTCACCCGCCTGCTCGTCGTCGCCGTTCTCGATCTGGGTCACCACTTCGCCGTAGGCGTTGTACGCCCGGCTCGTGGAGGTGCGCTTGCAGTCCGCGCCGGGGCAGACCGCGCTCTTGCCGGTGTAGGCGGTTTCCGTCGTGCCGGTCGGCAGCACCGTCCTCGGCACGGTCGTGCCGTTGGTGGCGTAGTCGGTGGCCGTCGAGCTCAGCAGCGAGCCGTCGCCACCGTGGTTCTCGACGCGCTCCGGCCGGCCGATCGCGGCGAGGTCCTGGCGGAACGTCGTGTCGGCGTACGGGCACTGCGTCTCGCCCGCGTTGCAGGGCTTGGTTTCCCGCTGCGTGCGGAACCCGAGGAACGTGCGCTCCGGGTGGTTGTAGGCCCCGCCGGAGTAGCTGTAGTTCGTGGTCGCGGCGCCGCCCGGGCCGGGGTTGTCGGTCACCGCGGACACCGTCTGGGTGAGCGGTGGGTTGTTCGTGTTCGCCCACGCCGACGACGGCTGGTAGCTCACCGTCGCCTGGTCACCCCACTCGTTGGTGCGGGAGGTCAGCACGTCGGTCGCCGCGCCGCCCATTTTCCAGACGTGGCGTCCCGTGTTGAGGCCGATGTTGGTGCGGTAGAGCTCCACCATCTCCGTGCGCATGTCACCGTTGACGTCCATTTCGAGGAAGTCGCTGGTGCACTTGCCCTTGCTGCAGGAGTAGGTGCCCATCGTCGGGTCGCTCGCGCCGGGTGTGAAGCCGGAACCGGTGGACAGCCAGATGTCGCGTTTCGTCGACGCCCCCAGGAATCCCGGGGAGAGGGCGACCATGTCCATCCGGTGGTCGCCGTTGACGTCCATCGCGAGCTGCTTGGACGTCTCGGCGTAGGCCATGCTCGTGTCGGTGGCGCCCAGTTTGTAGCCGTAGCCGGTGGAGAGCCACGTCCGGCGGGTGTACGTGCCGAGCAGCGGGTAGAGCTCGACCATGTCGACCTTGTCGTCGTCGTTGACGTCCATCATCAGGAACCGGCTGCCGGCGCCGTTGGCGTTCTGCTGGCTCCAGGAGATGCCCGTGTCGGCCGCCCCGGAGACGAAGCCCGTGCCGGTGGACAGCCAGATGTGCCGGTTGCCGGCGCCGAAGAGCGCGGGCGACAGCTCGACGAAGTCGGTTTTGCCGTCACCGTTGACGTCGGCGGCCTCGAACTGCCGATCCGCGTCGTAGGCGATACCGGCGTCGTTGGAGGCGAGCGAGAAGGTGGCGCCGTCCGAAAGCCACGTCGCACGGCAGAAGTTCACCGGGAAGATGCCGCAGGAATACAGCTCCAGGACGTCGGTCTTGCCGTCGCCGTTGACGTCCATCGGGAGGAACCGCGCGTTCGCGTCGTTGCGGCCCTGGGCCGCGCCGGTCGAGCCCGCGGTGAAGCCGGTGCCGGTGGACACCCACAGCTGCCGCGCCATGCCCAGGCCGGAAGGCGAGAACTCGAGCAGGTCGGCCTTGCCGTCACCGGTGAAGTCGCCGGGCAGGTAGCGCGCGTTCTGGTTGAGCGACGTCGCCCCTTCGGTCGACGCGAGCGTGAAGTCGGTGCCGGTGGACAGCCACGTCTTGCGTTGGTAGGACCCGAAGTTCGGCCACAGCTCCAGCATGTCGGTCTTGCCGTCGCCGTTGATGTCCATCGGGAAGTCCTTGGCGTCGTCGCTGGCCCCGGTGAACGCCTTGTTGTCGGCGCCGGAGACGAACGCGGGCGCGCCGGCCTGGTAGGTCGCCGTCACCGGTGGCATCGCGGTGCCGCCCGTGACGGTGCCGGCGGCGTCCAGGACGGCATCGGTGCCGAACTGCTGCACGGCCGACAGCAGTGACCGTCCCGTCGCGTCACTGGTGGCGTAGGTCAGCTTGTACGCGCGGACCCGGCTGCCGCCGACGCTCACGTCGATGGTCTTGATGCGGCCCTGGACGGTCCGGATGCCGCCGTTGCCCATCGCGCGCAGGTCGGTGTCGGTGCGCTGCTCGTAGCGGAACTTGATCGTGGTCCCGTTGTAGGTGACCGAATCGAGGTACTCCCAGCAGCACGCGAACTGGTCGGCCGCCCAGTTGTAGGTGACCGTGTTGCCCTTCGTGTCGACGACCTGGCTCAGGCCCCACCGGGAGACGAGATCGGTCCCGGCGGACAGCACCGGCGCGTAGACGCGCTTGACGCCGTCCTTCTCGGTCAGCGTCCACCGGCCGGCCGCCCCGGTGCCGGTCAGCGCGAACTTCCGGAAGGACTCGTTCTTGGTCGCGTGCGTCCCGCCCGAAGTGCAGCTCGGGCTCACGCTGCCGGCGACGCAGGGCACGAGCTCCTCGCCGTCCGCGAGGTAGACGTCCGAGGCGTCGTACTGGGGCGCGCCCTTGCCGGGCCCGGTCCGCTCGATCTCGCTGAGGCCGCTCAGCGTCCAGCCGACCCCGGCCAGCCCGTTGAGGGCGGACGAGTCGTAGGCCAGGGAGAACTGCGGGGTGATGTCGTGGAAGGCCGGGACCCGGATCGCGATCGAGTCGGTGAACGTCCCGTTCCCGTCGACCCGCCACGACTTGTCGGGCACCTGCGGCTCCGGCGTCTTGGCGACGTCGGCGAGCGAGGTGCGCTCCTTGTCCTTGGCCGGCCCGCCATCGGCCGGCGCGGTCACCGCCCCCGCCGGGCTCACGCTGCCGGCCAGCAGCGCGACGACGACCGGAAATCCGCGCAGCGCGCGGCTGACCCCTACCGACCTCATGGCCTGACCCCCAGGCACTCGGAGCGGACGGGGCTGGCCGTCCGGACGACTGCGCCGCGCGGCCTTGATCCGTCGGCTTGATCGGCTTGAGAGTACATCGCAGTCCGTGCACTTGAAAGGGGTTGTGTCACAACGGAGCTACGGATTGCTACCTCGCCCGTGGCACCTCGATCACGCACAGTCAGTAGTCGACCAGCCGCGGTGCGAGCTGCTTCACTCGGGACCGGTCCCCGGCACGGTGCGCTAGGAACGGGACGGCCGTCCCCGGCCGCCGGCAGTGAGGAAAGGAAGCCATGCCCGAGTTCAACGAGGTGAACCCCGCGGTCATCGCCGAGTTCCGCGCCAACGGCGGCGAGGTCGGCGGCCCGTTCGCCGGTGACACCCTCATTCTGGTGCACCACTTCGGCGCCCGGTCGGGCACCGAACGCGTTTCGCCCCTGGCCTGCTACTCCGAGGGCGAGCGCTTGTTCGTCTTCGCCTGCAAAGCCGGCCTGCCGGAGAACCCGGCGTGGTACCACAACCTGATGGCCCACCCCGAGGTCACGGCCGAGCTGGGCGACAAGACGTTCCCCGTGCGCGCCAAGGAGATCAAGGGCGCGGAGCGCGACGAGATCTACGCCAAGAACGTCGCGCAACGACCCCAGTTCGGCGATTACCAGGCCAACGTCACCCGGCTCATCCCGGTCGTCGAGCTGGTCCGCCGCTAGGTTGTGGAGCCGGGTTCGCCCGGTGCTATCGGGGAGCTTTCCGGCGTGCCAAGTAGTGGTGCCACACCAGCATCGTTCCGATGGTGCGGTACGGGGCCCACTCGCCGGTCGCCGCGGCGATCTCGGTCGCAGGCGTGCTGCGAGGGAGGCCTTTGAGCGTCTTGAATCCGTTCACCGCCGCCAAATCGCCCATCGGGAAGAGATCGAGACGGTGCAGGACGAGAATCAGATAGACGTCGACGGTCCAGTTGCCGATGCCCTTCAATCTCACCAAGCGTTCCCGGATCGCGTCATCGGGCAAGGTGGCGAGTTCGGCGGGATCCAGGTTCCCGTCGGCGATCTCCTGAGCCAGTCCTCGCACGTAGCCGATCTTCTGGCGGCTGAAATACGCCGCGCGCAGCTCCTCGTCGCTGAGCGCGAGGACGTTCTCCGGCGTGATCGTGCCGATTCTGTCGCGGAGCTTTTCCAGTGCGGCCTTGGCCGACGCCAGGGACACCTGCTGTTCGAGGATGAACCACACGAACGACTCGAAGGTGTTGGCACGATCCCAGAACTCCGGGTAGCCGTACTCGCCGACGATCCGGGTCAGCTCGGGATCGTCGGCCGCCACCTTGTCGCACAGGCCGGGCAGGTCGGCCGCGGTGAACGTCCGGATCGTCAGGTCGGTCATGGGTACAGTCTTCACCTCAGGGTGGCGGGTGGGGTCCGGGGCCGCCCGCCACCCGCGATCTCCCCGGGACTCAGCGGGCCAGCAGGTCCCGGATCGCCGCCGCGATCTCGCCGGGAGCCTCCTCGGCCATGAAGTGCCCGGCCCGGGTCAGCCGGTGATCGAGGTCCGGCGCCCACGCCTTCCAGACGCCGGCAGCGTCGTAGCCCAGCCGCGCGCCCCAGTCCTGCTGGACGACCGTCACGGGCATGGCCAGCTGCGACCCTGCGTCCAGGTCCGCCTGGTCGTGCGCGACGTCGATGCCCGCCGATGCGCGGTAGTCCGCGACGATCGACGGCACCGCGGCGCCGCTCGCCCGCAGGTACTCCGCACGCACCTCCGCCGGGATCGCCGCCGGATCGTTGGCCCAGGCGTCGAGGAACGAGCCGAAGAACGCGTCGGCGCTTGCGGCGATCATCGTCTCCGGCAGGCCGGGCGGCTGTGCCATGAGGAAGAGGTGATAGCCGACCGCCGCCGAGACCCCGTGCAGGACGTTCCACATGTCGAGCGTCGGCACGACGTCGAGGATGCCCAGGTGGGTGACGGTCTCGGGGTGGTCCAGCCCGGTCCGGAAGGCGACCAGGGCGCCCCGGTCGTGCCCGGCGAGGGCGAAGCGCTCGTGACCGAGCGCCGCCGCCAGGCTCACGACGTCGGCCGCCATCGTGCGCTTGGCGTAGACCTCCTCCGTGGTGGCCGCCGGCTTGGCGCTGGCGCCGTAACCCCGCAGGTCGGGACAGATCACGGTGTGCTCGCTCGCGAGCCGCTCGGCGACGTGCCGCCACATCACGTGCGTCTGGGGGAAGCCGTGCAGCAGCACGACCGGGCTGCCGCTGCCGCCGACCGCGGCGGCCAGCTCCACACCGTCCGCGCCGGGCAGGCGGAGGTTGTCGAAACCGGGAATGGTGAGCGTCATCGGAGGCCGTCTTTCTCGTCGGGGATCTGACTCGGTCAGCCTGCGCGGCGGCGATCAGCAACCGATCAGTGCGGAGGGGCGCGCCCGCTCACCGGCACCGATGATGGGGGCATGCGAATCGACGTGCTCGGGACCGTGCGGGCGCTGCGCGACGACGGAAGCCCGCTCGAGCTGGGCGGGCCCCGCCATCGCGAGGTGCTGGCCCGGCTCGTCGCCGCCGAGGGCCGGCTGGTGACCACCGACACCCTCGTCGACGACCTGTGGACCGACCCGCCGGCCCGCGCCGTGGGCGCGCTGCGCACCTTCGTCGCCGCCCTGCGCCGCGCCCTCGAGCCCGACCGGCCACCCCGCACGCCACCGCGGGTGATCGTCACCGAGGGGCCCGGCTACGTCCTGCGCCTGCCGCGCGAGGACGTCGACGTCCACCGGTTCGAAGACGCCCTGACGCGGGCCCGGAACGACCCCGCCGCCGGGCCCGACCTCGGCGCGACCCTGGCGGCGTGGCGCGGACCGGCCTACGCCGACGTGCCCGGGTCCGCATGGGCGCTGCGCGAACGGGCCCGCCTGGAAGAGCTGCGTCTCACGGGCGTTGAGCTGCGAGCCGGCATCCTCCTCGACGCCGGGGACGGGGCCGAGCTCGTGGCCGAGCTCGGCGCCCACGTCGCCGAACACCCGTGGCGCGAACCGGCCTGGGGGCTGCTCGCCCGGGCCCAGCACCGCGCGGGCCGCCAGGCCGACGCGCTGGCCACCCTCCGCCGCGCCCGCACGATGCTCGTCGACCGGCTCGGGCTCGACCCCGGACCCGGCCTGCGGCAGGTGGAAACGGAGATCCTCACCGGCGCCACGCCCGCGTGGACCGGCACCCGGCTCGGCCCGCGCACCACCGTGGATCTGGCCCGCACCCTCGCGCTGGCCGGCGGCGACGCGCTCGTCCACTCGCGACGCGACCGCCTCGCCGCGATCCGGGCCGCGGAACGCACCGGGGACCTCCGGCTCACCGCTCGCATCATCGGCGCCTACGACGTACCGGCCATCTGGAGCCGGGCCGACGACCCCGGGCAGTCGCAGGCCGTCGTGGCGGCCGCTGAGCGCACGCTGAGCGCGCTCGGCCCGGACGGACCCGCCGACCTGAGAGCCCGCCTCCTCGCGACGGTCGCCGTCGAAAGCCGCAGCGCCGGCCTGACCGAAGCCGAGCTGAAGCACGCCCGGCAGGCCGCGCGGGAGGCCGAGGCACTGGCCCGTGACCGGGCCGATCCCGCCCTGCTGGTCTTCGCGCTCAACGGCGTGTTCCTGCAGTCCTTCACCCGCCCCGGGCTCGCGGCCGACCGGGACCGGATCGGCGCCGAGATCCTCGAGCTGGCGACCCGGCACGACCTGCCGAACTTCGCCGTCCTCGGCCGGCTCATCCGGTGGCAGTCCGCCTCGGCCTTCGGCGACCTCAACACCGCGGCCGACCATGCGACGGCCGCCGAGCGACTCGCTGCCACGACCGAGGCACCGCTCGTCTCCGTCCTCACGGAATGGTTCCGGGCCCGGGCGGCAGCCGCCCGCAGCACCGAACCGGGCGGCCCGACCGCCGCCGCGGCCGCGGCGCGGTACCGTGCCGCGGAGGACGCGCTGCGGACGGCCGGAATGCCGGGCCTGCACCGCGGTCTGTTCCCCCTCGCCCTGCTGGGGCTTCGGCTGCTGCACGGCCGTTCCGCGCCCACCGACCCCCGGCTCGACTGGGGCCCGTACCGCCCCTGGACGCAGCCGCACGTGCTGCTCGCCCAAGCCCGGACCGAAGAGGCGCGCACCGCCCTCGCCCAAGCACCCGAACCGGCCCGCGACCACATGCAGGAAGCGATGTGGTGCCTCACCGCCCACGCCGCGACCCGCCTCGGCGAGCGCGAAACCGCCGCACGCGCCGCGGCGGCGCTGCGCGACGCCGGCGCGGAAGAGGCCGGCGCCGGCAGCGGGATGCTGACCCTGGGCCCGGTCAAGCGGTACCTGGTGGACGCGGAGACGGGCACGAGCGCGCGTTGACCGTCGTCGCGCAACCACTTCTCCGTGTCACAGGACGCCGGGCTATCTCGTCTCGGGGTTGTAGCCACTGAGACGATCACGGAGGAGCACACGATGGACGCGCGACTGAACTACGTCACCGGCCCGAACCCGAGTAAAGCCCTCAAGTACTTCATGTCGGCGGGCATGGCACTCAAGGACTACCCGCTGCCGGCCGTGACGCAGGAGCTCGTGGCGCTGCGCGTGAGCCAGATCAACGGCTGCGCCGCCTGCATCGACATGCACACCAAGGACGCCGCCGCGGCCGGGGAGACCCCGGTGCGGCTGAACCTGGTTGCGGCGTGGCGGGAGGCCACGGTCTTCACCGAGGCCGAACGCGTCGCGCTGGAGCTGGCGGAGCAGGGGACCCGGGTCGCGGACGCGGCCACCGGCGTCAGCGACGAGGTCTGGGCGCGCGCGACCCGGCACTACGACGAAGAGCAGCTCACCGCCCTGGTGATGCTGGTGTCGTTCATGAACGCGGTGAACCGGCTGAACATCATCACGCGGCAACCGGCCGGCGGCTACGAAGTCGGGCAGTTCCACTGAATCGACCGAATGACGCGAGGGGGAGCCGACGTGAGCAAGGTCGAGGAGTTCGAACAGCTGCGGCCGCTGCTGTTCTCGATCGCCTACCGGATTCTGGGCAGCGTGGGCGAAGCCGAGGACGCGGTCCAGGAAACCTGGCTGCGCTTCGACGGCTCGGCGACCCGGCCCACGTCGGCCAAGGCCTTCCTGTCCGCCACGGTCACGCGGATCTCGATCGACGTGCTGCGCTCCGCCCGGGTCAGGCGGGAGGAGTACGCCGGGCCGTGGCTGCCCGAGCCGCTGCTCACCGATCCCTATCAGGATCCGGCGCGCTCGGCGGAACTGGCCGACTCGGTGTCGATGGCGGCATTGCTGCTGCTGGAGCGGCTCAGCCCGCTGGAGCGGTCGGTGTTCGTGCTGCGGGAGGTGTTCGGCTTCGGCTTCGACGAGGTCGCCGCGGCGGTGGAACGGTCGGAGGCGGCGTGCCGGCAGCTGCTGGTGCGGGCGCGCCGGCACATGCAGGCCGGACGGCCGCGGTTCGAAGCGGACCGCCGGGAGCGCCAGGAGCTGGCGGCGCGCTTCTTCGACGCCCTCCGCGAAGGCGATGTCGCCCGCCTGCAGGATCTGCTCGCCGCCGACGTGTCGATGGTCGGCGACGCGGGCGGCAAGGCCCCGCAGCTGGCCAGGGCCGTCATCGGAGCCGGGAACGCGGCCCGGCTGCTCGCCTCCGTCGTCCCCCGGCTGACCGAGATCGACGTGACCTTCGAGCCGCACGAAGTCAACGGCCAGCCCGGAGCGATCTTCGGCGACCGGGACGGCAAGGTGCTCCTGATCCTGGCCCTCGAGGTGCGCGACGGGCAGATCCAGACCATCCGCTCGGTGCTCAACCCCGACAAGCTCGGCCACCTCGGGCCGGTCGCCGACGCCTGGGCCGTCGACCGTGCGGTGAAGCAGGTTCGCCGGAAGTCCTCCGCCGGCGGCTAGGACCAGGCACTCATGGAACGCGCCGTTCAAGACGCCGGCTGGGCCGTGATCGTCGTGGTCGGGGTACAGGCCAGTCCGAGTTCGCGCAGGTCACCGCCATCGTGACGACCTGCCCTCCGCCGGCCGTCACCGAGCCGGGCAGCTCGCGATAGGCCTGGCGGGTCGTGCCGAGGTCGTAGGCGGCGAGCTGGGTGTCGCCCAGGCTGCCCCGTACCGAACCCCGGTCATCCATCTGCGGCCCGGACACCCCGGGGTACGCCGTGCCGGTGATGGTCAGCCGCGTCGCGGCGGGGTGAGCCGCACCGCCGAAGCGCCCTGCCCGTGACGGTCACACCACCTCCCTCGGAGCGAGCCCGGCCTTGACCGTCGCACGCTCTCGTCAGCGGCCGGCCGCGCTGGTGGTTTCGGCGCCGCGGGACTGGCGCTCAGCGTCCGCGCGGTCGTCTGATGTGCGACGGAAGGGAGCGGCCAGCGTCGCCACGATGTGGCGTCGGTTGCGCAGCAGAGCGGCCAGCGCGATCGCTGCGTAGACCGCGGACAGGACGTATCGGGCGGCTTGCCCGGGAATCGTGAACTGCACCGCGAACAACCCGAGCAACGTCCACGCGGCCCAGCGGGGGAACCGCAGGGCCAGCAGCGCCGCGACGCCGAGCAGGGTTTGCGTGGCGGTCAGGAGGAACTCCTCGACCTGGCGCCCGTCCAGGTGGAGGGCAGCGCCTCCGCCGCCGGCCAGGTAGGCGATCGGGAGGCTGCCGACGAGCAGGGTCCACTGGTTGACCTTGCTGGAGATCAGGGTGCCGATGGCGTCGTCACACCTGCCGCGGATCGCGAACAGGATCGCCACGATGAACTCGGGTGCTTCCGAGGCCAGCGGAGCCAGCCACTGCACCAGCAGGAATCGGTCGATGCCCAGCTGGGTGCCGGCGGCGATCAGGTTGTGCGCGAACGGCTCGGCGCAGGCGAGGATGACCGCGGCGGCGAACACGAACAGCGTCACGACCAGGATCCGGCGCGAGCGCTTGGGCAGGGCGCCGATCGTGGCGGCCGGGCCGACCAGGTGCGGCTCGGCCGCCTCGGCGCGGGATACTTTCCACAGGTAGAACCCGAAGAACCCGAGCAGCGCGAAGCCCAGCAGCAGGGGGATCTGCCCACTCGCGGGAATCACGAAGGCGACGACCGAGGCGATGGCGAGGAAGCCGAGTTCGACGCGATAAGGCGAGTCCAAGGTCAGCTCGCGCACCGTTCTGCCGGTGCGCCTCTTCGCGATCGCCAGGCCGATGAGCACCACCAGCGACCATCCCAGGCCGAGCAGCAGCCGGTTGGAACCCGTCATGTTGGCCGCGGCGTAGGCGACGTACTCGGGGTTCGACCCGGCGGTGTAGGCGAAGTACAGGTCCACGGCGTACTCGGGCAGAACCGCGATGACGGCGAGGATCGCGATCGCCAGCCCGCCGGAGATGTCGGCCTGCGCCGCCTCGGCGGCCCAGGCCAGGACGAACGACGCGGCAACCACGGCCGTGCCGAACACCAGCAGCCCGATCACCGGACTCGGCTCGGCTCCGGTGACGCGCAGCGTCAGGGCCGGGATGACCAGGGCGACGCAGAGCCCGATCGGGCGCAGCAGCTTGGCGAA
Source organism: Amycolatopsis sp. NPDC104819 (assembly GCF_055583145.1). NCBI lineage: Bacteria > Bacillati > Actinomycetota > Actinomycetes > Pseudonocardiales > Pseudonocardiaceae > Amycolatopsis > Amycolatopsis sp. NPDC104819. The sequence continues at coordinate 49,370 of NZ_JBVJON010000008.1, forward strand.
CATGGAGCGGTTCCTTTCCTGGACGCGCGTACGCCTCGCCGCGACGTCCAGGGGTCTCGGCCAGGCACGGACAACCGGCCGAAGGTCTCGCCCACCCGCACGGAACGGGTGCCACCGCCGGAGAACCGGGTTCTCAGTGTGTCGACAGTGGACTCGCGGGCTACTCCCCTTCGGAACAACCACCACACCGTGACCGCCGGCATCGGGTTACCGCAACCGTTGATCAAGACCGCCGAATCCCGGATGTTCGCTTTCGGCAGGTCCACGGCGCGGTTTCGGCAGGGCGAACCGGCAGCGACTGCGAACCTCAACCGGGCGCTCCGCCGGGCGAGTTCGTGGTCGGCGATCCGCAGAGTCGGTCCGTCGCCGTGGTCGGACCGCGGTGCGGGCCGTCGCCGCGACCGCACACAACTGTGCGTCGGATCACCCATGCGCACGGTCGGTGGGGTGTTGCAGCCGCGCTTCGTGTCATCGCGGACGGCGGCACTCTCCGACCAGGCGTTCCAGCGGCGGATCCGGCAGCTGAGCCCGAGTGGCTACTGGGCGGTTGTACAGCCGTCGATCGCCAGGGCCGCCCCGGTGAGGAAGGTTGCCTCGTCGGTGAGCAGGTAGGCGACGAAGCCGGCGACCTCGCGTGGATCGGCCACTCGTCCTGCCGGGTTGGGCGCGAAGAGCTCGCTCGCGGGGCGTTCCGGTGGTGCGTCGAGCAGTGCCCGGTAGAGGGGTTGCCGGTGACGAGCGCGTTGACTCGCACCCCGCGGCCGGCCCACTCCAGCGCCGCTGACCGGGTCAGGCCGACGACGCCGTGCTTGGCGGCGGTGTAGGCGGGCATGCCGGGAACCGCGGACACCCCCGCGGTGGAAGCGTTGTTGACGATCGCCCCGCCCCCGGCCGCGTGGATGGCGGGGAGCTGGTGTTCGAGGCCGTGGAACACGGTGGTCAGGTTCAAGTCGAGCTCTGCGCGCCAAGCTTCGGCGGCGATCCGGTCGAGTGGTCCTCGCGCGACCACGCCACCAGCGTTGTCGACCGCGGAGTCCAACCGGCCGAACTCGGCCACCGTGGTGTCGACCGCCGCCGCGACATCGTCTTCCACGGTCGCGTCACAGCGGACGAACAGCGCCCGCCCACCACGCGCGACGATGTCGGCGGCCAGCCCCTCGCCGAGCTCGACGCGCCGGCCCGTTCCCGGTCGGACATCGTTGTGTCGGACATCGTTGCGCTCCTGTCTGGGCCCCGCCGCGCGGCGCCGTGGTCTGTCGGCCGGAACTCCGGTTCGGCACCGCCGATTCCGGCTGGCACCAGTTCTAACGTGGGCGCTTCACCGAAAGCGCCTTCGACGCGCGCAGCCTCGGGTACTCGGGCAGCCGCGGCTCGTGCTTCTGGGTCGTGATCACCGCCTTCTCCACGACGGGGCGCAGCACACCGGAGGTGACGACGCGGTGGAGCGCCCGGGTGACGACCAACCCGGCCGACGTCATCGGGTGCATCAGCCGGGGCATGCCGGGCGCGAGAGCTTGCGCGCTGTCGACGTAACGGCGCAGAAGGCGCTCGTAGCGGGCGAAGGCGCCGGTGGGGGTGCCACCCGGTTCGCGCAGGCTGCGGCCCAGCTCGCCGGCGAGCACGTGCGCGCCGACCAAAGCCAGCGTGGTGCCCATTCCGGTCGGCCCGGATCCCCACGCGGCGTCGCCGAGCACCCCGATCCGGCCTTCGCTCCACCGCGACATCACCACCTGCCCCCACCGATCGGTGTAGAACTCCTCGGGCCGGGCCGCGAACCCGTCGAGGATGCGCTCGGTCTGCCAGCCGGCCCCGCGGAAGCGCTCACGCAGGTGGTCGATCTGGGCTTCCGCGGGCAGTGCATCGAACTTCTCCGACCGAGCGGGGAAGCTCAGGCTGGCGCGGATCGTGCCGACGTTGTCCGGGCGGGCGTTGACCACCCGCCCCTGCGTGGTGGTCATGAAGTACCACCAGTCGTCGTCCTCCGGACGGCGGTCGATCGTGCCGAAGGCGACGTTCAACCCCTTGTCCCGGTACGTGGTCTGCTCGGGCAGGAGCAGCCGCCGGGTGCGGGAGGTGCGCCCCTCGGCGAGGAGCAGCAGCTCGAACCGCTCGCGGACACCGGAGTCGAACCGCACGTCGACCCCGGTGGCGTCCTGCTCGGCGCCGGCGACGAAATCGCCGTAGCGGATCTCGACGTCGTCGGCGATGCTCCCGAGCAGGATGCCGGCGAGCTCACCGCGCAGGATCTCCAGCTCGGCCGTGGGGCCGTCGCGGCCCTCCTGGCGCGCGACCTCGGCGTAGACGTGACCCGTCTCGGTGATGAAGCGGGTGCCGGCCTCCCCGGTGAGCCTGCCGAGCACGGCGTCGCGGATCCCCATGCGGTCCACGATTTCGTGGCCGAGACCGCGGATGTCGATGTTTTGCCCGGCGGTGCGGCGGCGCGGGGACCGTTCGAGGACGACGGGCTGGAAGCCCTCGCGCACCAGCCCCCAGGCGAGGGCGGGGCCGGCGATGCTGCCGCCGGTGACGAGGACGCGGGGACGGGCCTGATCGGACACGAAGACTCCTTCATCGTGAACTAGTTACATCATCAAGCTACTTCACTGGATGATATGTTGCCACGCGAACGAGGAGGTTTCATGGCCGACGAGCGAGCACCCGACCAGCGCGTGGTGCCCCAATTGCGGGAGTTCGCCGCCGCCGGCGACGAGCTGGGGAGGCTGTTCGCCCGTACCAAGCGGATGCACACCACGGACGCCGCCGCCATGGTCGCGATCCTGACCGCCGAGGACCAGGGCGCCCCCCTGACGCCGGCCCGCCTCGCCGAGCACGTCGTGCTGACGACCGGAGCCACGTCATCGCTGCTCAACCGGCTCGAAGAGGCGGGACACATCATCCGCACCCGCGGTCACAGCGATCGCCGGGTCGTCACGTTGCACTCGACGCCCGCTATTCACGCCGCGGCCGACACGTTCTTCGCCGGGCTGGCGCAGCGCCAGAACGCCGTGCTGGCTGAATACACCGAAGGGGAACTGACCCTGGTCGAGTCGGTCGTCGACCGGCTGACCGCGGTGATCAAGGATTTCGTGGACCACCCGCCGGATGGCGCCTGACCAGGTCGAGCCGGGCACAGCTCCGTCCGCGATCGCCGATCGAGTAGCTGACGGTCACGGGTGAGCATCCTCTGCCGAGGCCGGCCGGGCGGAGCCGGCTCGAGGCCGAAGCCCCTGACCGCGTCGTGCCAGGGCGACCTGGGAGAAACTTGGAGGCGCATTGGCGTGAGATGCCCATCTGGGCGGCGACGTGGGCGGGACGTCGGTGCGGGGACGGGTCCTTCTGCTCGGCGGACGTGTTGGCCAAACTCCACGTCCTCCCGCTGAAAGACCCGCCCTCGCTTCAGGCCCTCGCCCGCGTCACCGACGTCACGACCCGCCGCACCTAGCTGGTGATCGCTTTGTAGGCCAAGAAAACACCCACTGCCGCGAAGCCGAGGCCGAGGGAGCCGAGCGCGACGCCACCCGCGACGGCAGCCGCGCCTCCCGTGGCCGCGAGAGAACCGCCACCTCCGAGAAAGACGCTTGCCATCTCAAACGCACTCCCGGCGCCCATGGCCAAGCCCCAGGGCAGCATTCCGTTGGTCTCGGCGCCAGTGGGATCGCTGTTGTTGACGGGGTCGGACTTGCTGTAGGCGTAGCTGTTGTCTTCCTGGTGCGTGGGGTCGGGCTGGTTGAACCGCGCGAATGTCGTGTCGTAGTAACGGTAGCCCAGGAGGTACAGGTTGTTCTTCAGCTGGTAGGCGCCGATGTAGCGGATGGGGTTGGTGGCGGCGATGGCGGCGTCACCGGTGACGGTGAGCTGGCCGTAAGCGTCGTACCCGTAGTTGGAGACCTTGTTCCCCTTGGTGTCCAGCAGGGCCACGACGCTGCCCTGGTAGTCGGTGATCAGGTTGTAACGCGCACCGTCGGCGGTCTTCTCGGTGACGACCTTGCCTTTCGAGTCGCGGTTGTAGTTCGCCGTCTTGCCGTCCAGTACCTCGGAGGTCAGGCCGAGCGCGGTTTGGGTGAACGCGTGCTGGTAGCTGGTGGTACCGGGCTTTTCGGTGATCCGGTTGGGCTGGGTGTTGTCAAGGGTGTTGTAGTGCGCGGCGAAGCCGCCGTCGCCGGAGATGAGCTGGTTGGTGGCGCTGTAGGCGACGTTGCCGGTTCCGTTGCCAGTGAGGTTGCCGTTGTCGTCGTAGGTCCACTCGCGCCCGTTGCCGGCCGTGGCCTGGTTCGCGGCGTTGACGGTGAACGTGACGTCGTTGCGGCTGGTGACGTTGGCTGCCGTGTCCACGGTGTAGGAGTTCCCACCGGATCTGGTGAGACGGTTCATCGCGTCGTAGACGTAGTCGGTTCCGCCGGTGTCGGTCGTCTTCTTCCGGAGCAGTCCCGAGTCGGTGCCCTTGGTGGTGGTGTAGCTGTAGACCTGGTGCATGATCTGGGTGCCGCTGGTGTTCTTCACGACGTAGCCGGTTTCGCGGTTGGACTTGTCGAAGGTCACCGTCTGGGTACCTGCGCCGGGGAACGTGGTGGAGGTCCGGTTGTCGGCGTTGTCGTAACCGAAGGTCGTCTTCTGTCCTTGCGGGTCGGTCATCGACGTGTTCCGGTTCGCCGCGTCGTAACCGTAGCCGGTCACCCCGTGGGTGTCGTCGAGGCTGGTGAGGTTGCCGACGAAGTCGTAGCTGTAGCGGACAGTCTCGTCGACACCGGTGTCGCTGTCCTGGCGGCGCTGCGTGGTGATCGAGTCCGACACCCATCGATCGAAGGTCGACGTCAAGGTGACGGAACCGACCTGGGAGTACTCGAGAGCACCGTCGTGGGTGTAGCTGTAGGTGGCCAGGAGCGTGCCACGGGCGCCGTTCCCGGTGTCCTGGTCGACCTCGACGACGCGGTCGAGCTTGTCGTAGTAGTAGTTCAGCTGCACGCCGTTGCCCTGCACGACCGCGGTCGGGCGGGCCAGGGCGTCGTAGTGGTACGTGGTCTTGCCGAGCGGCGCAGGCGGGGTGATCGCGGCGAGGTTGCCCGCGGAGTCGTAGTCGAACGACGTGGTGTGCCCGTTGCCGTCGGTGCTGGCGTGGACGGTGCCGTTGACCTGGTTGTAGGTGTTGACCTTGAGGTCCTTGTTCAACCCGTCCGAGTGCGCCTTGGTCAGGTTGCCCGCCGGGTCGTAGGTGGCGCTGGACTTGTTGCCCTCGGTGTCGGTGTAGTTCGTCGGCAGGCTCGGGTTGCCCGCGTCGCCGTAGCCGACCACGTTCTTCGCCCCGGTGGGCAGGGAAGACCCGATGAGGTTGTGGTGGGCGTCGTAGGTGTTGGTGGTGTTGTTGCCCAGACCGTCGGTGGTGGTGTCCACGTCGCTGTTGGCGGTCCACTTCGTGGACTTCGCGTGTCCCAGGCCATCGGTGGCTTTCGTTTGCCGCCCGGAGGTGTCGTACTCGAACGTCGACTTGTTGTTGTTCGCATCGGTCTCGGTGGTCTTGTGGTCACCGTAGGACCAGCGCGTGGTCAGCGGGCCCTGCGCCTTGTTGGTGCTCACCAGTGCGGTGAGCCGGTGCTGGTCGTCGTAGGTGAGCTCGTAGCGCACCCCGCCCGGGGTGGTGTAGGTGGCCAGCTGGCCGTTGTTGGTCCAGGTCTGCTTGGTCACCTGGCTGTCCCGGTCGCTGAACTCCACGAGCCGGCCGGCACCGTCGTAGGTGTAGGTGCCCGCGACGGTGCCGGTCGGGTCGGTGATCTTCGTGACGCGGCCGTTGCCGTCGTAGCCGAAGGTGGTGACCCGTCTCTGCGAGTCCGTCACCGACGCGGTCGTGCCGTCGCTGTAGTAGTTGTAGGCGTTCTGGTTGCCGTTGCGATCGGCCTGGCTGGTCAGCCACCCCTTCGCGGAAAACGACCACACCTGGTTCTTCTGCTTCGCCGTCGGTTTGAACGCGAGCGTGTAGGTCCCGCTCGTCGCGTTCTTCGTCAGGGTCGCCCCGACACCAGGAGCATCCGCGTAGGAACCGTCGGAGTTCCGGGTGAACGTGGCGCAGTACCCGGAATCCCCGTGCAGCACGACATCGCTGCCGCTGAACGACAGGCCGACGTCCTGCCCGACCGACACGGTGGTGCCCACGCCGAACGCGCCGCGGTTGGCGCGCGAGTTGTAGGTGTGGTCGACCGAGAGGTCGATCCCGGTCCCCTTCATCGTCAGATCCCGCGTGTCGACCACCACGTTGCCGCTGTAGCCGTCCACCAGCAGGCTGGACCGGTCCGTCAACCTCCGCTGTTCCAACGGGTACGACGGCAGAATCCCCACCTGTGTGTCCACGCAGTCCGCCACGTTCGCCTGCGGAACCGCCCGCGGCGTCGGCGCTCCCCACTGCACATCCGGCGGCGCACCACCCGAAGCCTTGCGGTTCACCGTCGTCGGCGCGATCCACGCGTCCTTCGACACCGGCGTCGTGTGCACCGTCCCATCCGGACGGTGACCGTCCGGCGCGGCCGACACCGGAGCCGGCACCGTCAAGGCGGCGGTCACCGCCAAAACCGTCGCCCCAGCGGTCGCGCGCAACGCGGCGCGCGAGGATCTGCTCGTTTTCATCGTTCTCCCTCATCGGGCGGTCTCTCCGGGTGCTCGGTCCGCGACCGGGCGGCGTAGCGCGCGTCAGGCCGGTCCGGCACCCGGCTCCGGCAGAGCACGACGAGCACAACGAAGAAACCGCGTTTCATGGTGAATCCCCCGAAGACGTGCCGGCGTGGTTGCCGCGCGGGCACTTCCGAAACGTTAAACGCAGGTGAATCCCCCACCCAGGATTCGATGGAGCCTTAATCGACGCTCGCCCTATGCTCGCCCCATGACGTCACCGTGGTTGAGCGCGTCCGACCTCAGCAGGTTGCGCTTCGCCCAGTCGCCGCTGATCGAGCTGGTGGAAAGCCTCTGGCTGCTCGCGGTGGGCCGGGGCCGTCCGCCGTTGCGCGACTGGCACCGGCGGGCGCGCGGACGCGTGTCCGCCGCGGACCTGGCTCTGCTGAGCGCGGTCATCCCCGGGCAGCCGATGATCGCGGACTTCCTGGTCACCGAGCAGGCGACGGACATCGAACAGCAGCTGGCCGGCCTCGCCGCGGGCCCGCCGGAGGTGATGCACGCCGACCTCGCCGAGGTGTGGGCCGGCCTGGTGCCGCCCTCGATCCTGCGCGAGCTCACGCCGAGCCGGGTTGCCGACGCCCTGCACGCGTACTGGACGGCCGTGGTCGAGCCTGGCTGGCCGCTGATCCGCGCCGTGCTGCAGGACGACATCGCCTACCGCACCCACCGGTTCACCGCGGGTGGGACGGCGGCGGTGTTCGCCGACCTGCACCCGGCCCTCGCCGCGGGCACCCCGGCCTCCCTGCCGGAGTCGGCGCAGGCCGGAATCCGGCTGGTCCCCTCGGTGTTCGCGTGGCCCGCCCTGCTCGTCGCCCCGGGCCGGGCGGGCCCGGTGAGCCTGGTCTACGGCGCCCGCCGCGCGGAAACCCTGTGGGAGGCCGACGGCGATCCCGGCGACGACGCGGTCCGCGCCTTGCTCGGCCGCACGAGAGCAGCCGTCCTGAGCCGCCTGGTGCTGCCGATCACGACGTCCGAACTGGCGGATCAGCTGGGCCAGAGCCCGGCCACGGTGAGCCACCACCTCGGTGTCCTGCGCCAGGCGGGCCTGGCGACGGCGTGGCGCTCGGGCCGGTTCGTCCGGTACCAGCGCACCCCGCTGGGCAGCAGCGTCCTCGTCGCCGGGGGTGGCACGCTGCCGGGCCCGGCTTAGTCCTCGGTCGCGGCGAGGAGGCTCGTCGCCACTGCAGAGCGCTGGTGAAGCACCTGACGTCCGGTGCGGTACGACGTCACCAACCCGGCCCGGCGGAGCACGCCCAGGTGCTGGCTGACGGCAGGGGCGCTCACGCCCACCAGCGCGGCGAGGCCGGACGTCCCGCTCGGGTGTTCCAGCCTGCGCAGGATGTCCGCACGGGTGCGGCCGAGCAGCGCGCTCAGCGGGTCCGCCGCGCTGTGGGTTCCGTCCCAGACCGTGGCGGCGGCGCGGCAGCCGTACGTGATGTCCGCGGGGTGGCCGGGCTCGACGGTGCAGATCAGTTCCGGCCACGAGAACACCGACGGCACCAGGCACAGCCCGGCGCCGGCCAGCCGGTGGTCGACGTGGTGGTGCGGCTTGTCGATCACCAGCGTCGCCCCGACGACGCTGAGCTCGTGGTGCAGGTCGGCCAGCATGCCGTCGAGCCCGTCGGCCGCGAGCCTGGTGGCCCGGTAGGCGACGTCGTCGCGCAGCACGGACTTCATCCGCCGCCAGTGCGGCTCGATGAGCAGTGTCCAGTAGCTGTGCAGCACGTCGGCGATCCGCCGACCGGCGCCGTGGTCGGCGAGCAGTGCGGCCAGCTGCGGTGGCCGCCGGCCGGGCCAGACTGCGAACAGGTCGTCGCGGAGCCGGTTGCCGGGGTAATCGGCGATCGCCTGCAGGTGCTCCTCGATCGTGACCGCGTGCCCCGGCCGCTTGACCAGGAAGTCGGCGATCATCCCGCCCCGGGGGAGCACCAGCGCCAGCAGTTCCGTGTCGAGGACGCGGACCCGGTCCCGTGATTCGGCGTACCACTCCCGGTGAGGCGGCCGCGGCGAACCCGAGAACAGCATGCGCCCGCTCTGGACCACTTCCACCAACGGCGAGAAGTCGAACCGCGTCCGTTCCAGGTCTTCCGTGGCCAACCGCAGCCGGATCATGTGGCAGATGGTAGGTGACGTCGGTCGCCGCCACCGGTCGCCGTGATCAGGCCCCGGCGAGCAACCGGTCGAGCACCCGGTCGAGACCGAAGGCGAACAGCTCGTCGTCCGGCCACCCGGCATCGACGAACCCGGACGTGCTGAGAGTCGGGTAGCGCTCGGCGGATTCGAGGATGTGCGCGCGCACCTTGGTGATCGCGGCCGGGTTCTTCAACCGGCGCCAGGTGGCGTCCGCCAGCGACGCTCCGAGCACGAACCCGGCCAGGGTGCGGGTTGCGGCCGCGAGCTCCAGCCCGGTCAGCCCGGCCTGGACGAGCTTCGCCTGGATGAACTCGGTGCGTGCCAGCACGTGGGGTCCGAGCAGCGGGCGGCCGAGCAAGGCGGGCGACCACGGATGGGCGAGCATCGCGGCGCGCCAGCCGACGAGCAGCGTCCGCAGTCCTTCGAGGGGCTTCGAGTCGGCCGGAGGTACCGGTACTTCGCCCACGATGTGATCAAGCGCGAGGTCGAGCAGGTCTTCCTTGGTCGAAACGTGCCAGTAGAGCGCGGTGGACGTCACCTCGAGCCGTTCGGCGAGCTTGCGCATCGTCAGCCGATCCGCGCCCGCCGCGTCGAGTTCGGCGATCGCCGCGGTGATGATCCGCTCCAGGGTGAGCGGTGTGTTCCGCCTCGGCGGTCGCGGCGGCTCGTCCCGCAGCCAGAGGACGTCGTCGGTCATGTCCGAGCACCTTACGCACCGGCAGTTGACTTATCATTGGTAAGTTACTATAACATTGATAAGTCAACCCCGTGAGCAATCGAAGGTCCCATGACATCCCCGGCCATTCCGAACCGCCGGCTCGCGCTCGGTGTCCTGAACCGGGCGCGGCTGACGGTCACCCTGGACACCACGACGACCGTCAACGGGGTGGTCACCGCCTACGCACTCGTGTTCGGCAGCTTGCTGCCGGGAAGCCGTCTCGGCGACCTCTACGCCGCAAACGCCGGTTCACCACCGGCGTGTTCGCTTCGCCGCCGCGCGTCCGTTCTCGGCGGCGCCGCGCGCAACCTCGTCCTCCTGCCGGTCGCTCAAGGCGCCTTCGCTGCCATCCTCGCCCCCGGCCTTGGATCGCAACCGAGACGCGTCCTACCTCACCGTCGGGATCTCCGTAACCGGCGGCTTGGCGGTGTTCCTGTTCGTCACCCGCTACTTCGCCATGCTCTCGGCCGATCTCTTCCGCGGCGGTCCGCTCCCGGTCGCCCCTGGCCCTGTCCTCACCCACTGACCGATCCGAGGAGACACATGTTCACCGACAAGGAAATCCGGTACCTGCACGACCAGCCCCTGTGCCGGGTGGCCACCGCCCAGCCCGACGGCACCCTCCAGGTCAGCCCGGTCGGCTTCACCTACAACCCCGACACGCAGACCATCGACCTGATGGGCCTGCACCTCCGCAAGAGCCGCCGCTTCCGCAACGTCGCCGACAACGGCCGCATCGCCCTCGTCATCGACGACGTCCCCAGCACCGACCCCTGGCGGGTCCGCTCCCTCGAGATCCGCGGCCACGCCGAGGCGCTCACCGACGTCGAAACCCCCGGCCACCACGACAACGCGATGATCCGCGTCCACCCGAAACGCATCATCGCCATCGGCGTCGAAGACTGGGACGTCGACTACACGAAGCAGACCCCGAACAGCCGCAACGTCTGACAGGAGACGATCACCGTGAAAGCCATACAGTTCCAGCAGTACGGCGGCCCCGAAGTCCTCCAGATCGTGGACCTGCCCGACCCGCACCCCGGCCCCGGCCAGGTCCGGATCTCCGTCCGCGCGGCCGGGATCAGCGCCAGCGACACCAAGATCCGCCGCGGCGAACTCAGCTTCGGCGCCACCCTCCCCCAGACCACCGGCGCCGACGTCGCCGGCATCGTCGACGAAATCGGCGACGGCGTCACCGACGTCACCGTCGGCGACCGGATCTTCGGCATCTCCGACAACCAAGCAGCCGCCGCCGAATACGCGCTGCTGACCTACCGGGCGCCGATCCCGCCGTCGCTCGGGTTCGCCGACGCCGCCGGGATCCCCGCCGCCCTCGAAACCGCCACCCGCGGCCTCGACCAGCTCCACGTCAGCGCCGGCACCACCCTGTTCGTCAACGGCGCCTCCGGTGGTGTCGGCACCGCGACCGTCCAGCTCGCCCTCGCCCGCGGCGCCCGGGTCATCGGCTCCGCGAGCGCCCGCAACAGTGGTTTCCTGAGCACCCTGGGCGCGAAACCGGTGGTCTACGGCGACGGCATGACCGACCGCGTCCGCGCGCTCGCTCCCGACGGCGTCGATGTCGCCCTCGACGTCGCCGGAAACGGCGTGCTCCCGGAACTGATCGCGCTCGCCGGTGGCGAGGCGAAGAACGTGATCACCGTCGCCGACTTCGCCGGCGCCGAAGCCCACGGCGTGCACTTCAGCAACGGCTTCGCCGACGGCAACGCCTTCCACGCCCTCGCCACCATCGGCGAGCTCGTCGAAGCCGGCAAGTTCTGGCTGCCGGTCGAACGAACCTTCCCGCTCGCCGACATCGCCGAAGCCCACCGCGCCGCCGAAACCGGCCACGTCCGCGGCCGCCTGGTCCTCATCGTCAACTGAAGGAAATCCCATGAACGACAACGAATCCGCACCGCCGACCTCGTGAGCACTGGTCACGGGCTCGGCCAGCGGGATCGGGGCACCGACACCCGCACGACCATCGGACTCCGCACCGGTCACCGCAACTACCCGGCGCACTCCCGGAGTCGCCCGCAGCAAGCGAGCGAGACGACGGCGGACACCCTCGCGCGCGTCGCAGACCAGAATCGCGGACATTCCGGGTTCAGGCGACGCGGGCACCGGTCGTGGTGGTGAAACGCAGCTCGACCCGGGTGGGCAGGGCGTCCAGGTCGAGAGCCTGGCACAGTCGCGGCACGCCCTCGTCGCGGATGCGGTCGCGGATCGCGGCGGGGTCGCCGTCCTGCTCGACCGAGACGACCGCGAGCAGCTCGGGGCGGTCGCGGGACCCGGTTAGGGATGCCGTCGCGGTGCGGACGCCCGGGTAGCCGCGCAGCTCCTCGGTGAACGGCGCGACCGCCGCGGTCGTGGCGAGCTCGGTGCTGCCCGCGTCGGGATCGGCCTCGAACCGCCAGGTGCGGTTGCCGGGTTTGCGGACCAGCTGCGCGGCCAGCCACCGCAGCCCGGCCAGCGCGACGACGATCCCGGCGGCCGCGGTCACGTACCACGCCCAGGTCGGGGGCAGCGCGGTGCCCGGCACGACCGGCCGGTCCGCGCCGAGGACGGGGAGCCAGTGGAAGCGGATCGCGGCCGGAATCGCGCCGGCGGCAAGCAAGAGCAGCCCGAGGATTGCGAGCAGGGTGCGGTTGAGTCCGGCGGGACGGTTCACGACGTGCTCCTCACTGCGCGGAGACGGACCTTGACCTCGGGACGGCGGACCGGGCCGATCCGGTCCAGCCGCTCCGCGACCGCGACGCGGACCGCGTCGGCGATCCCGTCGGGGCGGGTGCGCCGGGTCTGCACCCGGACCCGGACGCTGCGGCGCCGCACCTTCAGCCGCACCTTGTCCACGCCGTCGACCCGCGCCGCGGCCGCCCGGAGGGTGGAGCCGAAGCTGTGGCGCGAAGCACCCGCGTCCAGGTCACCCCGCAGCGGAAGCACGATGAGCTTGCCCGGCAGCATCGCCGCGAGCACCAGGACCAGACCGAGCAGCGCGACGGCCCCGCCGGTGATGACGACGGGCAGGTCGGCCCAGTGCAGGTCGTGCAGCCGCCGCGCGGTGGCGCCGTAGTCCAGCCACGGGCGCTCGCCGACGATCATCTGGATGGCCACGACCGCGGCGAGCGCGCCTGCCGCGACCAGCACCAGGGCGGTCAGGGCGGCCGGGGTGCTGCGGCGGGGGCGGCGTTTCACGAGACCCTCCTCGAGGCCGTGGCCGGCGGGTGCAGCGCGGCGACGGTGATGTCCACCCGTTCGACGGCGAGCCCGGTCAGCTCGCCCACCCGCGCACGCAGGTGGGCCCGCGCCTGTTCGGTGGTGCGGGTGACCGAGGCCGGGTAGGTGATGGAAAGCCGGGCGGCCAGCCGGACCCGGTCGCCGTCGACCTCGGCGTCGACCTTCACCGAGCGGCCGGTGTCTTCGCCACCGAGCGCGACGCCCAGCACGCGCCCCGCGGCGCCGCCGACGTCGTCGATCTCACGGGCGGCGTGCGCGGCGATCCGTTCGACCGCGTGGCCGGCGATGACCAGTGCACCCCGCTCTTCGGCGGGCACGGTGGTGGTCACGGCTCAGCCCCGGTCCCGGCCGAACAGCTGGCCGAGGTCGATCTTGCCGTCGAGGTGACGGCCGATCAGGAACCCGATCGCGCCGAGCACGAGCACGGCCAGGAACGCGCCGAACCCGCCGAGGGCGAGGGCGAGGCCGAGCGCGAGACCGGTCAGCAAACCTGTCCTGGTGGCATTCATGGGAACCTCCGTCAAGAAGTGGTGGGTGCGGCCACGTCGCCGACGAACACGCGCAGGGGACGGTCGAGCGGGCCGAGCGCCGAGCGGATCGCCGCCGCCGCCACGGAGGCGGTCACCGGGTAGCGGAGCACGACGCCAACGGTCACTTCGTCGTCGGCGACGCGGACCCCCGCGACGCGCCGGCCGGGCAGCAACGTCGCGATTTCCCCGATCCGGCCGCCGTGCGGGCCCGCCACTCCGGGCAGGCCCGCCACCACGGCGGCGATCGTGACGGCGTCGGGTGTCACTGCACCCGGCCGGTGTCGGCGCCCTGCTCGTCGGCGTCGTCGCCGGGCAGGTTGAGGTCGCCGACGGAAATGTTGACCTCGACCACCTCGAGGCCGGTCATCCGCTCGACGGCGGTGATCACGTTGCGCCGCACCGAGCGCGCGAGGTCGGCGATGGACACGCCGTACTCGACGACGACCTGCAGGTCGACCGCGGCCTGCTTCTCACCCACCTCGACCGAAACGCCCTGCCCCGCCGACGCGGTCGCGCCGGGGATGCGCTCGCGGATCGCGGAGAAGGCGCGGGCGGCGCCGCCGCCGAGGGAGTGCACGCCGGGCACCTCGCGGGTGGCCAGGCCGGCGATCTTCTGCACCACGGTGTCGGCGATCGTGGTCGCGCCCTGGCTGGTGACGAGGGCGCCGGTCGTGTCGGTGGTGGTGGCGGGGGTCTTCGTGGTCGTCTCGGCCATGGTGTTCCTCCTTCGTCGGGTGAACCGTTGTGCCGGAAAGACCCTGGGCGGGCCGGAATCGTCACGGCCTCGTTCGAGTGAACACGGTCACGCGACCGGGGAAATGACGAATGGGCCGCCTCGGTGTCTTGCTGGGTACGGCCGTCCACAGGGGACGGTGACCGGTACGGGAGGAGTGAAGACATGTCGTTGGGCGACAAGATCGGGAACAAGGCCGAGGACTTCGGCGGCAAGGCCAAGGAGACGGCGGGGAAGGTCACCGGGGACGACGAACTGCGTGCCGAAGGCCAAGCCGACCAGGCCAAGGCGGGACTGAAGGACGCGGTGGAGAACGTCAAGGACGCGGTCGGCGACGCGGTCGACAAGGTGAAGAACGTCCTGAAGAAGGACTGAGCCCGCTCGGGACCAATGGCCGGCGTGGCAAGAGGGAGCGCGCCGGCCACCACTCCATGAGCGGCGAGCGCGCTTCCGCTCGGACGAAGGCGGTGTCGAGCCCTTCGGCGGCAACCGCGAGGTACCGGTGCCCGTCCGCAGGCACCTCGATTTCGCACGACGCGGCACCGCCGAGCGAGGCTGTCGTCTTCATCGAGCTTGGGCGCTCGCCGGCGTGCGGTGTGTCGCGGTGTAGCGACGAGCGCGCCACTCCGTCGCGCCGATGAGCCCGGCCAAGGTCGCCGGCGCCAGTACGTTGGTCGCCACGACAGCGGCGGTGAGCGGGACGGTGTAGATCAGCAGGACCGCCGAAACCCCTTCGGCGAGCAGCCCGGCGGTCCACAGCAGAGTCAGCCGGCGGTGCAGCGCCCGGAATCCGGCCTCGGCGCCCCAGCGGCGGTCGAAGCCCGCCGGATCACCGCTGAGATCACGGCGAATCCGGGCGATGAGCGGCCGGCGGTTCACCAGTGACAGCGCGGCGAACACTCCGATCGCGCCGGTGACCACGAAGTCTTTCGCCAGCTCGAGCCGCGGATCGCCGGTGACCACCGCCACCGCGAGGCCGAGCGTGAAGCGGACCAGCACCAACACCCCGAGAGCGGTCAGCTCGCGCCGGCGGACGTACTGGACGGCCAGCACGACGACCGACACCCCCGCCGCGCCCACCAGCGCCCACACCGGCGTCCAGCCCACGGTCGTGAGCACCAGGTAGGCCCCGACAGGCACGCCGACGTTCTCGGCCACCGCGGCGAACAGCCGCAGCCACGAGCGGCTCATGAATGCGCGGTGCGTGCGGCGATGAGCTTGTACAGCAAGGCATTGAGCATTCCCGCCTCGTACGGAGCCAGGCCCAGGGCGGCGGGTTCGCCGGCCGCGCGCAGATCTGTTTCGGCGGCGGCCAGCACCTGCTGCCCGGCCTCGGTCAAGCGCACCGGCAGCGGACGTCCGCGACCACCGGGACCACGCCGCTGGAGCAGGTCACGCTCGGCGAGCTGGGTGATGACCGCGGTCATGCTTTGCGGGCGGATCAGCACCCGGCGGGCGAGTTCGGCCTGCGTCAGGTCGGGTGCGGCGGACAGCTGGGCGAGCACCCCGAACTGGACCGGGGTCAGGCCGTGGCCGGCGAACAGCTCGTACAGGTCGCGGGAGACCACGTGGTAGGCCTGCACCACAGCCCAGGCCGGAATGTCAGTCAGGTCGGACACACCGACCACACTATCAGAAATTAGATACTTTTTGCGGAACCATCAGCCAGTCTTGCCTGAGACTATCAGTTTATGGATACTTGTCGGATGTCACACGTGGTGATCATCGGGGCGGGAATAGGTGGGCTGGTCCTGGCGCAGGGGCTGCGAGCGGCGGGGGTGCCGGTGTCCGTGCACGAGCGCGACACCGACCTCGCGGCCACCGGCGGGTATCGACTGCACCTGAACCCCGGGGCGCTGGCGGCGCTGCGCCGACGTCTCCCCGCTGCGGTGTACCAGGCCGTGCTGGCCAGCGCGGCGCCCGGAACCTCCTTCCGCCAGTTCGCGGTGCTGGACCACCGGTTGCGCACGCTGGCCCGGATCCCGCGTGGCGAGGACGGCGAGCACGTCATGATCGGCCGGGTCCCGCTGCGCCTGCTGCTGGGCCACAGCCTGGCCGACACGCTGGTGCTGGGGTCGACGTTCGAAGCGCTGGCGCACAACGACGACGGCACGGTCACCGCCACCTTCGCCGACGGCACCAGCGAGACCGCCGACGTGCTCGTCGGCGCCGACGGAGCGCGCTCGCGCGTTGCGGCCGCGCTCGCCGGACACCCCACCGCCCGCCTCCTGCCGGCCTCCGGCTCGGCCGGACGCGCCGCTCTCACCCCGGAGCTGCGCGCGGGACTGCCGGCCGACCTGCGCGCCGGGCCGGCGTTCGTGCTCGGGCCCGACGGCACCGTGCTGTTCCTGGCGCTGCACGACCCGGCCACAGCCGCGATCGCCGCGGACGCCTGCCGTGAAGTGCCCGCGGTGACAGAATCGCCGTACGTGGCGTGGGGCATCGTCGTCCCGGCGCCGCTGCACGGCACCGCACTGGCCGGCGTCGAGGCCCTGGCCTCGGCACGGGAACGCCTGGCCGGGTGGGCGGGCTGGCTCACCGGTCTGCTCGAGGCGTCGGAGACCGGCACGATCACGCAGTTCCCCTACTACGCGGCCGACCCGGACACCGATCCGACCCCCTGGCCGACGCGGGCCGCAACCGCGCTCGGCGACGCCGTGCACGCCGTGCCTCCCACCGGCGGCCGGGGCGCGGCCACGGCCATCCGCGACGCCGACCTGCTCGTCACCCACCTGCTCGGCAACCCGGGGTTCACCGCCGTGCCCGTAGCCCTGCACGACTTCCAGCAGGCGATGGCCGCCTACGCGCCCGCGGCGGTGCGAGAGTCCGTCGCGCCGCTGCGCTGGCAGCGGCGGCTCACCTCCCGGGTCGGACGTCCTCTGCTACGGACGCTGCTCCCCGTCGCCGGCGCCGCGGCGAGCGCCGTGGCCGCGATGTCGGCGGCACGTGCGGAATCCACCCGCCGATGACTCGGCGTTCCCCCCGCCGCGCGGCAGCGCGCGGTCGTGGCCTCACGGGTACGCGCCGGACAGCCGGAGTCCACGAAGTCCGGCCCGCCGTTCCCTTAACCGTCGGAGGGCCCATTGGACGCTTCCGCCCCACTTCAGCCGACAAACCGTGAAATGGTCTCCAACATTCGATGCTGTCAACAGTTAATCAACTTCACCCGCATATACATCAATAAGTCACCGCACTTTCCGGTCGTAACAACATCGATCGCGCGGCCGACTGAGCCGGAGAGGTCTGCAGGTCAAGCAGCGGCGGCAGCCCGAAGTCTTTGCCCGGAGGCGCAGAGGGGGCGTAATGCAGTCGCGCGTTTTCGACCTCGGAGCTGTCCGGAAAGATTCCGTGGTGACCGTCGTGCTGGAAGCGTCGGCGAACGTCAGGCTCATGACCAAGGCGAATTTTCGGGCCTACCAGAAGAAACAGTTCTACAAAATGCTCGGCGGTGTCGCCCTCACTCCGATGTTCAAGCTCACGATCCCGTCGAACGGGCACTGGGTCGTGGTCATCGACGTCCACGGGCTGACCTCACCCCTGTCGCGAACCCAAGTCCAAGTCGACGAAAAGCTGTGACAGCGCTGAGGCGCTGCGCACCCGCGTACGTCAACGGGTGCGCAGCCTCCCGGCCGGACCAAGTAGCGGCCGGAACAGCGGGTCCTCCTGCTCAGGTGGCTTCGACTTCGAGCGGAAGACGTTTGACACCGACGATCACCGCCGGGTTCTGGAACTCGACGTCGTCGTCCGAGGCGATGGAGAGATCGCGGTAGCGCTCGAAGAGCACCTCGAACGCCACCCGGCCCTCGAGCCGGGCCAACGGAGCGCCGAAGCAGAAGTGGATCCCGTGCCCGAAGGTGAGGTGCGGGTTCGGGCTGCGGCGCGCGTCGAACTCACCGGGGCGGTCGAAGCTCGCCGGGTCGCGGTTGGCCGCGGCCAGGTCGGCCATCACGATCGAGTTCGCCGGGATGACCTGGCCGCCCAGTTCGACGTCCGAGGTCGTGCGCCGGCCCAGTTCGGGGAACGGCGGCAGCATCCGCAGCACCTCCTCCAGCGCGGTCGGCAGGCCGGTGGGGTCGGCACGCAGCGCGGCCGCGGCGTGCGGGTTCCGGTCGAAGCTGACCACGGCGTTGCCCACCAGCGCGGTCGTCGTGATGTGCCCGGCCACCAGCAGCAGCGCCACGAACCCGACGATCTCCTGGTCCTCCAGGCGTTCGCCGTTGAACTCCGCCTGCACGAGCCGGCTGGTCAGCCCGTCGCCGGGGTGGGCGCGGTGCTGCCGGATGTGGTCGAGGATGTAGGCGTTCATCTCCCGGATGGTCGGGGCGATCGCGTCCAGCGCGCGCTGGATGTCGGCCATGTCGGCCGACTCCCCCAGCTGGTCGCCGCTGAAGAGCACCTGCGCCCACCGGGTGAACAGGGGCCGGTCGGCGATCGGGACGCCGAGGAGCTCGGCGATCACGATGATCGGCAGCGGGTAGGCGAGCGCGTCGACGACGTCGATGCGGGCCGCTCCGGCGACCTCGTCGAGCAGGTCGTGCGTGATGGCCCGGATCCGGGGTTCGAGCCCGGCCACGACCCGCGGGGTGAACGCCTGGCTGACCAGGGTCCGCAGCTTGCGGTGGTCCGGCGGGTCCATCCCGACGAAGTTGCCCTTGCGAAAGGTCTCGAAGTCCTCTTGGACCGGGGTGAGGCCACTGAAGTCCGAGGAGAACGTGGCCGGGTCGGACAGCACACGGGAGACGGTCGGGTGGTCCAGCGCCCGCCAGACGCCCCGCTCCCCGTCGTGGTGCACCGGGCCGCCGCGGTCGCGCAGTTCGGCCGAACGCGCCAGGAGGTCTTCGAACGCGAAGGCGAGGTCGGGTTCCTGAGTGGTCATGGCTTCCTCTCGTCGGTCGGCGGGGCGTCGGCGGGGCGTCCGCCCACCGGCTGGGGTTCGGCGGGCAGGGCATCGACGCGGGGAAAATGGCGCAGGGTGGGGCTCGCGGTGACGACCAGGGTCACGAGGGCGATCCCGGCGGTGCACAGCAGCACGGCGCCCCCACCGGGAACGGCCTGCACGACCAGGCCGCCGAAAGCCGGGCCGGTCGCGGCCGACACCCCGCCGATCACGCCCATCACGCTGGTCAGCCGCCCGCGCAGCCGGTCGGGCGTGAGCAGCAGCTGGTAGGTGCCGATCGTCGTGTTCGCGGTGGGCGGCAGCAGGGCCATCGCGACGAACAGGGCGCCCATCAGGTAGCCGTCGTCGATGACGGCCGCGAGCGGCGTGAGCAGGGTCAGCACCCAGAAGACGCTCATGATCGAGACGTACGGGCTGAGCCGGCGCTGCAGCCAGGGCGCGATCAGCGAGCCCACGACCCCGCCGACGCCGAGCATCGCGGCCATCACGCCGATCTCGCCCGAAGTGATGCCGCGGTCCCGCGCCAGGACGACGACCACGATGTAGTAGGCGCTGAAGAAGAAGTTCAGGCTCACCGCGCACAGCACGGTGACACGCACATGCCGCTCGCCCCACACCCAGCGCAGGCCCTCCACCATCTCCCGGCCCAGGTGCCCTTCGCCGCGCGGCACGGGCTCGTGGCGCGGGGCCCGCACGAAGCACAGGGCGACGAACGAGATCGCGTGGGCGAGCACGTCGAAGGCGAACGGAACGGCCCGCGCGAGACCGAAGAGGAACCCGCCGACCGCGGTGCCCGAAAGCTGGCCGAAAGCACCACGCGCCGAGTTCATCGCCACCGCGGTGGGCAGCTGGGCCGCGGGCACGATCCGAGCCAGCGTCGCGCCTTCGGCCGGGCCGAACAGCGAGCGGCAGCAGCCCATCACCGCCGCGACCGCGATCAGCTGGGGGATGCTCACGACGTCCCACCAGACGGCGGCCACCAGGCTCGCCACCGCCAGCGAATAGACGGCCTCGCAGCCGAGCATGAGCTTCTTGCGGTTCCAGCGGTCCGCCAGCGCGCCGGCGGGCAGCCCGGCGACCAGCTGGGCCATCGCGTCGACGCCGAGCACCAGCCCGGACAGCGCCGGTGAGCCGGTCACCGCGAGCACCAGCAGCGGCAACGCGATGACCGACGCGGCGAAGCCGGCTTCCGACAGCGCCTGGCTGCCCCACAGCAGTCGGTAGTCCCGGTTCCGGGACAGCGGCGACGCGGTCATCGGCGCCCGTCCCGGCTGTCGGCCGCGATCTGCCGCAGGGCACCGGCGAAGTCGGCAGCGACCGCTTCGACGGTCTGCCGGTCATGGCGGCCGGGCTGGTGGATCAGGGAGAACACCAGCTCGCCGTCCTGGACCGCGCCGACCAGGTCGAGCAGGAACGGGCGGTGCTCGGCCGGGTCGTGGTCGTGGCCGAGTGATCCGTGCAGGGCGGCGTAGAGGCTCTCCGACGTCGCTGTCCCGGCGGCCCCCGAGCCGTCCCACTGACCGAGGTAGTTGAACGAGATCTCGGGCTGGGGCCCGGTTTCGGTCAGCTGCCGCCGGACGTCCGGGGTGCCGAGGTGGCGCAGCGCGCCGTAGCCGAAGCCGTTGCCCGGGATGGCCCTCAGCTGCTTGCGGACGGACTTGACCAGTGTCCGCCAGTCCGCGCCACTGTCCACGGAGAGGGCCACCGGGTACAACGTGGTGAACCAGCCGGCGGTCCGGGTCAGGTCGACGCCGTCGAGGACGTCTTCGCGGCCGTGGCCCTCCAAGGCGATCGACACTTCCGCGCGGCCGGTCCACCGCGCCAGTGCCCAGGCCAGCGCCGCCAGGAGGACGTCGTTGACGCGGGTGCGGTAGGCCGCGGGCGCCGACCGCAGCAGGGCGTTGGTGTCCTCGGCGTCGAGGACGACGGTGACTTCGTCCGTTCCGGCGGCGTCGCCGTCGTGGTCCACCGGCAGCGCACCGGCGACGGGAAGGCCCGTCCAGTAAGGGATTTCGTCGTCGAAGCCACCGGCGCGGACGTGCTCGGCGAGCCGGTGCGACCAGTCGCGGAACGACGTCGTGCGCGGCCCGAGGTCGACTGGGGCGCGCCGGAGCACCTGCCGGTAGGCGGCGTCGAGGTCGTCGAGCAGGATGCGCCAGGAGACCGCGTCGACCACGACGTGGTGCGCCGCAAGGAAAAGCTTCGGGCGCCAGCCCGGTTCAGCGGTGACCAGGACGGCGCCGAGCAGCGGGCCGCGGGTCAGGTCGAACCCGGCGTGGACGGCGTCGGCGATCCGCTCCAGCGCGGCCGGGCGGTCGGCCTCGGCCACGGCGGTCAGGTCGTCGTGGCGCAGCTCGGGCCCCGGGTCGAGCCCGGCGTTGTGCTGGCGCCACCCGTCGGCGGTGTGCTCGAACCGCATCCGCAGGGCGTCGTGGTGGGCCCACACCGCGGCCAGGGCCTGCCGGAGCGCGTCGGCGTCGAAGCCGTCGGCCAGGTCGACGAGCATGGACTGGTTGAAGTGGTGGGGGTTCACGGTGTGGCTGCCGAAGAACCAGTCCTGGATCGGGGTCAGCGGCACCGGCCCGACCACCGGTCCGTCGGACTCCGTCACCTCGGAAACCGCGGTCGCCTGCGGGGCCAGGGTGGCGATGGTCTGGTTCAGGAACATGTCCTTCGCGGACAGCCGCAGTCCGGCCTGCCGGGCCCGGGACACCACCTGCATGCTGAGGATGGAATCGCCGCCCAGCTCGAAGAAGTTGTCCTCCGTGCCGACCCGGTCCAGGCCCAGCACCTGCGCCCACACCTCGGCCAGCACACGCTCGGCCGGCGTCACCGGCTCGACGTGCCGGGCGGCGGGCTCGACCGCGGCGGTGACCACGGGCAGGGCCCGCCGGTCGACCTTGCCGCTCGGGCCGAGCGGGAGCGCGGCCAGCGGCTGGAACGCCGAGGGCACGAGGTGCCCCGGCAGCGACCACCCCAGGAACTCGCGCAGGTCGGCGGAGCCGGGCACGTCGTCCGGTGACGCCGCGACGAAGCACGCGACCAGGCGCTTGTACCCGGACTCGTCCTGCTGCACCGCGGCGACGGCGGCGCTGATGCCGGGGTGGCGCAGCAGCGCCGACTCCACCTCGCCCAGTTCGATCCGGAAGCCGCGGACCTTCACCTGGTCGTCGGCCCGGCCGGTGAACTCGAGCACCCCGCCGGCGGACCAGCGGACGACGTCGCCGGTGCGGTACATCCGCTCCCCCGGCGCGCCGAACGGGTTGGCCGGGAACCGGTCCGCGGTCAGGCCCGGCCGGTCGAGGTAACCGCGGGCCAGGCTCGGCCCGGCGACGTACAGTTCGCCCGCGACGCCGATCGGGACCGGTGCGAGCGCGTCGTCGAGAACGTAGACGCGGGTGTTCGGGAGCGGCCGGCCGATCGGCGGCGGCACGCCCGGGGTGAGCGGGTCGCTCCAGGTCGCGACGACCGTCGACTCGGTGGGGCCGTAGGCGTTGATCATCCGCCGGCCGGGGGCCCAGCGGTCCACCAGCTCCGCCGGGCAGGCGTCGCCGCCCACGACGAGCGTGCGCAGGTGCGGCAGGGGCATCTCGGGGAGGGTGGCCAGCGCGGCGGGCGGGATCAGGGTGTGGCTGATTTCGTGCGTCGTGAGGAACTCCGCGAGCGGCTCCCCCAGCAACGGCCCGGGCGGGACGACGACGAGCGCCGCGCCGGCGGGCAGGGCCAGGCACAGCTCCAGCACAGCGGCGTCGAAGCTCGGCGAGGAGTACGCCATGACCCGGTCGCTTTCGGTGACGGCCAGGTGCTCGGCTTCCGCGTCGGCGAAACCGGTCAGCCCGGCATGGGTGACGATCACACCCTTGGGCCGGCCGGTCGACCCGGACGTGTAGATCACGTAGGCAGGGCTGTCCGGCCGCGGCGGGGTGAGCCGCACTCCCGGATCCGCGGCGAACGCGGCCGGGTCGTCGAGGACGAGCACCGGGACGCCGTCGGGCACGGGCGGGGCGAGGGCGTCGGTCGTGAGCACCAGGGCCGGGCGGGCGTCGGTGAGCATGTAGGTGATGCGTTCGAGCGGGTAGGTCGGGTCGACTGGCAGGAACGCCGCGCCCGCCTTCAGGACGGCGAGCTGCGCCACGACGATGTCGGCCGACCGGGGCAGGGCCAGCGCGACGATCCGTTCCGGGCCGATGCCGCGCGCGGCGAGGACCTGGGCCAGCCGCCCGGCGCGGGCGTCGAGCTCGGCGTAGGTGAGGATGCCGTCCTCGGAGACGACCGCGGTCGCGTCCGGGTGCCGCCGGGCCCGGGCCTCGACGCGTTCGGGCAGGGTGCCGGGGGCGACTGCGCGGCCGGTGTCGTTCCACGTGCCGAGCAGCAGGCGGCGTTCGTCCTCGCCCAGCAGTGGCAGCTTCGACAGCGGCCGGGCGGGGTTTTCGGCGATGCCGGCGAGCAGGACGCCCAGGTGCTCGGCGAGGTGGTCGATCGTGCCGGCGTCGAACAGGTCGGTGTTGTAGGTCAGGGCGGCGTGCAAGAGGCCGTGGTCCGGCTGGAACTCCAGGGTCAGGTCGAAGTTCGCGGCCGTCGCGGGCTGGACGACGTCTTCGGCCTCGAGCCCGGGCAGCCGGGCCGGCTCCCGCGGGCTGTTCTGCAGCACCACCATGGTCTGGAACAGCGGGGTGCGGCTGGGGTCGCGGCCGGGCTGGACCGCGTCGACGACGCGGTCGAACGGCAGGTCCTGGTGGTCGAACGCCGCGCGGACGCCGGCGCTGACCTCGTCGAGGAAGTCCGTGAACGGTTGCCCCGGGCGGACCCGGGACCGCAGCACCAGCGTGTTGACGAAGAACCCGACGAGGCTTTCCAGCTCGGCGCGTTCGCGGCCGGAGGTGACCGTGCCGACGGCGACGTCGTCCTGACCGGCCCAGCGGCCGAGCAGCACCTGGCAGGCCGCGACGAGGGTGGTGAACAGCGTGGTGCCCCGCTGCCGGCTCAGCTGTTCGAGCCGGGCGGTCACCACCGCCGGGACGACCAGCTCCCGGGTCGCGCCGCTGGTGGTGCGCACCGGCGGGCGCGGCCGGTCGGTCGGCAGCTCCAGCGGGGTGAGGTCGCGCAGGCGCCCGGTCCAGTAGTCGACCTGGCCCGCCAGCACCCGCTCGGCGAGCAGACCGCGTTGCCAGGCCGCGAAATCCGCGTACTGCACGGGCAGCGGCGGCAGCTCGGGCGCCTCGCCGCGCAGCGCGGCGGTGTAGCGCAGGCCGATCTCTTCGGCGATCAGGCCGTTGGACCAGCCGTCGGTGACGATGTGGTGCACGGTCACGGTGAGCACGTGCTCCTGTGGGGCCAGCCGGATCAGCTTGACTCGCAGCAGCGGGCCTTCCCGCAGGTCGAACGGCTGCTCGCCGTCGGCGCGCAGGACATCGGCCAGGGCCGCTTCCCGCGTCTCGGCGGGGTGGCCGCTCAGGTCGGTGACGGGCACCGGCACGGGCGCCGCCGGGTGCACGACCTGGACGCCGTGGCCGTCGCTCGAGGCGAACGTGGTGCGCAACGGCTCGTGCCGGGCGACCAGGCCGGTGAACGCCTCGCCGAGCGCGTCGACGACCAGCTCACCGTGCAGGCGCACGGCCGTGCTCGTGACGTACTCGGTGCCGCCGGGCTCGAACTCGTCGAGGAACCACAACCGCTGCTGGGCGAAGGACTGCGGCAGCGGCCGGTCGCGGGGCACGGCGGGGATCGGGCCGGTGGCGGTGCGGGCGGCGCCGACGGTGTCGATCGCCGCGGCGAG
Organism: Amycolatopsis sp. NPDC104819; assembly: GCF_055583145.1. Taxonomy (NCBI): domain Bacteria; kingdom Bacillati; phylum Actinomycetota; class Actinomycetes; order Pseudonocardiales; family Pseudonocardiaceae; genus Amycolatopsis; species Amycolatopsis sp. NPDC104819. The sequence goes on from NZ_JBVJON010000008.1 coordinate 74,048, forward strand.
CCGGGCGACCGTCGGGTGCGCGAACACCGCGCGCGGCGACATCGACACGGCGAATTCGGCCAGGAGCCGGGACACGAGCCGGATGCTGAGGATCGAGTCGCCGCCGAGCTCGAAGAAGTTGTCCTGCGCCCCGACCCGTTCGGCACCGAGCAGCCGCTCCCAGATTTCGGCGACGGTCTGCTCGGTCACGGTGGCGGGCGGGACGTGGACCCGCTGGGCCGGGATCGGGCCGTCCGGCGCGGGCAGCGCGCGGCGGTCCACCTTTCCGTTGCGGTTCAACGGAAGTACCGGCAGCACCAGGACGACCGCGGGAACCATGTATTCGGGCAGGCTCTCGGCGGCGTGCGCACGCAGCTCGGCCGGGTCGGCGGTCCGCCCCGGGGCGGCGACGACGTGGGCCACCAGCCGGCGGGTGCCGGCGGCGTCGGTGTGGACGGTCGCGATCGCCTGCGCGACCGCCGGGTGCGCGGCCAGCACGGTCTCCACCTCCGCGGGCTCGATCCGGAACCCGCGCAGCTTGACCTGGTCGTCCGAACGGCCGAGGAACACCAGGTCGCCGTCGGCGTCACGGCGGACGACGTCACCGGTCCGGTACATCCGCTCCCCCGGCGCGCCGAACGGGTCGGCGACGAACCGGTCGGCGGTCGCGCCCGGACGGCCGAGGTAACCGCGCGCCAGGCCGGGCCCGGCGAGGCACAGCTCGCCCGGTGCGCCGGCCGGCAGCGGCCGCAGGTCGCGGTCGAGCACGTAGGCGCGGACGCCGTCGAGCGGACGGCCGATGGGGATCGGCTCGGGCACGTCCGCGGTCAGCCGGAAGGACGTGGCGAAGGTCGTGGTTTCGGTGGGGCCGTACCCGTCGACCACGACGAGGCCGGGGCAGGCCGCTTGGACCGCCCGCACCGCGGCCGGCGGGACGACGTCGCCCCCGGTCCAGACTTCGCGCAGACCACGCAAGGCGTCCGGGGCGTCGTGGGCGACGAGCCGGAACAGGCCCGCGGTCAGCCACGCCGCCGTCACCCCGTGCGCGGACACCGCGCGCCGCAACGACTCCACGGTCAGGTCGGGGCCGTCGGGCAGGACGGTCGCTCCGCCGGTCAGCAACGGGGCCCACAGCTCGTAGGTGGAGGCGTCGAAGGCCAGCGGCGAGTGGGCCAGCACCCGGGCGTGGGCGTCCCCGGCGAACCGGGAGTCCTGGGCCAGCGCGGTGATGTCCTGGTGGCACACCGCGACGCCCTTGGGGGTCCCCGTCGATCCCGACGTGTACATCACATAGGCGAGGCTGCCGGGATCGACCGCGCGCTCCGGCGCCGAGGAGGATCGCTGCCCGCCCACCGTCGTCGTGGGTCCACTGTGGACGGATTCGGCGGTGGTCACCCAGGTCGGCCCGGCCACCACGACCGTCACCGCGGCTTCGGCCAGCACGGCCCGCAGCCGCTCCTGCGGGGCACGGGTGTCCAGCGGCACGTAGGCCGCGGCCGCCTTGAGCACGGCCAGCTCCGCGACCACGTGATCCACCGACGGTTCGAGCAGGAGCCCGACGCGGTCTTCGGCGCCGACGCCCAGCTCGACCAGCCGGCGCGCCAGGTGGTTCGCCCGCTCGTCCAGCTCGGTGTAGGTCAGGGTCCGGTCGTCGGCGACGACCGCGGGCGCGTCCGGCCGGCGGCGGACCTGGTCGGCGAACAGCGCCGGCACGGTCGCGGCGGGCGCGGGCCCGCCCGCGCCGTGGGCGTCGGCGAGCACCTGGGCACGTTCGGCACCGTCGACCCACGGCAGCCGCGCCAGCGGCCGGGCGGGATCGGCGGTGACGGCGTCGAGCAGCAGGCCGAGCCGGTCGGTCATCGCCGTGATCGAACCGGCGTCGAACAGTCCCGGGTCGTAGGCGAGGTCGAGCGTGAGCCCCTCGTCCAGCGACGCGCGCAGGCACAGCGGGAAGTTGGTGGCGTCGGCCGAGGCGACCTCGACGACCCGGGGCGCGCCGGTGGTGGCGGGTTCGCTGATCGGGTAGTTCTCGAAGACCACCATGCTGTCGAACAGGTTCTGCCCGGCGGCGACGTCGCTGAGCGGCCGCAGCCGGCCCAGCGACACGAAGTCGTGGTCACGCGCCTCGCTCTGGGCCGCCTGCAGCTCCCCCAGCCACCGCGCGACCGGCTGGGCGCCGTCGAGGCGGACGCGGGTCGGGATGGTGTTGATGAACATGCCGATCATCGTTTCGACGCCGGCCAGGTCGGCCGGACGGCCGGAGACGGTGGTGCCGAACACGACGTCCCGGTCGCCCGACAGCAGCGACAGCAGCAGCGCCCAAGCGCCCTGCACGACGGTGTTGACGGTCAGGCCCTGGGTCCGGGCGAACTCGCGCAGCCGCAGCGTCGCGGGCGGGGCCAGCTCGGTGCGGACCGCATCGGTCGAGCGGGACCGGTGGGCCTCGGCCGGCGGGCGGTCGTAGGGCAACGCGGTCGGGGCGTCGAACCCGGCCAGCGTGGCGCGCCAGAAATCGTCGGCGCGGGCCTGGTCGCGCTCGGCCAGCCAGCCGAGGTAGTCGCGGTACGGGCGGCGGGTGACCAGGCCAGGCCGGGTGCCCGACGTCGTCGCGGCGTACTGCTCGCACGCCTCGGCGAAGACCTGGGCGGAGCTCCAGCCGTCGAGCAGGACGTGGTGGGAGGTCCAGACGAGGTCGACCTCGTCGCCGGGCAGCGCGGCGATCGCCAGCCGGGTCAGCGGGGCGCGGGCCAGGTCGAACGGCGCGGCACGATCGGCCTCGAGCAGGTCCCGCACGGCCGCCTCGCGGGCCACCGGGTCGAGGTCGCGCAGGCCGTGGTGGGTGACTGGCAGGGTGGCCGCGCGGTCCACCACCTGCACGGGCTCCTCGACGCCGGTCAGGACCAGCCGGGTCCGCAGCACCGGCGTGCGATCGACGACGCGCTGCCAGGCCGCGGCGAGCCCGGCGGGGTCGGCGACCCCGGCCAGGCGCACGCGGACCTGTTCGAAGTACGCCGGGGAACCGCTGTCGAACAACGTGTGGAACACCATGCCGGCCTGCAGCGCCGTGAGCGGGTAGACGTCTTCGACGTCCCGGCCGTCGCCGGCCACGACGTCGAGCTCACGCTGACTCAACCGGGCGAGCGGGAAGTCGGACGGCGTGCGCCCTCCGGCGCCGGGGGCGGCGCAGTGCGCGACGATCTCGCGCAGCGCCTCGGTGACCTGCTCGGCCAGGTCCCGCACGGTGCTTTCGTGGTGCACCCCGGGCGAATACGTCCAGGCGAGCTCCAGCCGGTCGCCTTCGACGATGCCGACGACGTCGAGCAGGCAGGTCCGCGGCCGGGCGTCGTCTTCGCCCAGGTCGCCGCCGAAGCCCCGGTAGAGTCCGCTGTCGTCGCCGGCGGCGGTCCACTGGCCGAGGTAGTTCAGCGAGATCTGCGGGGTGCGGGCGCCGCGCAGGGGCGAGTCCGGCACGAGCCGGCTCAGCGCGCCGTAGCCGAGGCCCTTGCCGGGCACGGCCCGCAGCTGTTCCTTGACCGCCTTCAGCGTCGGCTCCCAGTCCTCGGCCTCGGGCAGTGTGAGCGCGACCGGGAACTCGGCGGTGAACCAGCCGACCGTGCGGGACAGGTCGAGGTCGTCGAAGATCTCCTCGCGGCCGTGCCCTTCCAGCGCGACCAGGACCCGTTCGTTCCCGGTCCAGCGGGCCAGCACCCGGCCGAGGGCGCTGAGCAGGACGTCGTTGACCTGGGTGCGGTAGACGTCGGGCACCTGGCGCAAAAGGGCGTCGGTGGTGGCGGTGTCGAGGGCCGAAGTCACCGTGCGGGTTTCGGTGTTCTCCCCCGCCGCGTCGACCGGCAGGTCCGTGGCGGGACCGTCGAGCACCTCGGTCCAGTAGGGCAGCTCGGCGTCGAAGCCGCCGCCGCGGACGTGCGCGGCGAGCCGGTCGGCCCAGCGGAAGTAGCTCGTCGTCCCCGGCCCGAGGTCGACCCGGCGGCCCGCGAGCACCTGGCGGTACGCGGTTTCCGTGTCGGCGAGCAGGATCCGCCACGAAACACCGTCGACCACCAAATGGTGAACGATCAGCAGCAGGACCGGCGGCCGCGCCGGGCCGAAGGTGAACAGCACGGCCGCGACGAGCGGGCCGTCCCCGACGCTCAGTGTGCCACGCGCTTCGACCGCGGCGGTGCGCATCACCGCGTCGACGTCGACCACAGTGGACAAGTCGACTTGGCGCAGCGCGGGGATTTCCGCGTCGGCGCGGAACTCCTGCCGCCAGCCGTCGCCTCCGTGGGTGAATCGGGTGCGCAGGACCTCGTGCCGCGCCAGGACCGCGGCCAGCGCCGTGGTCAGAGCGGGGACGTCCAGCTCCGGGTCGAGTTCGGCCACTGTGGACATCGTGAACCGGTCGTTGCCGGTGCCGAAGAGCCACTGCTGGATCGGGGTGAGCGGGGCCGAGCCTGTGAAGGCCGCCTCGGGACCGCCGGGCGCCTCCGTGCCGGCGACCAGCGCCAGCTCGGCGATGTTCTGGTGGCGGAAGACGTCCTTGGAGGTCAGGCGCAGGCCGTGCTGCCGGGCCCGGGAGACGACCTGGATGCTCAGGATGGAATCCCCGCCCAGCGCGAAGAAGTTGTCTTCCACGCCCGGCCGTTCGACGCCGAGGACGTCGGCCCAGATCGATGCGAGCAGCTGCTCGGCCGGCGTCCGCGGCGCGGTCCGGCCGACGGCCGGGGCCACGATCGGGGCGGGGGCGGGCAACGCGCCGCGGTCGACCTTGCCGCTCGCGGCCAGCGGCAGCCGGTCGAGCCGCACGAAAACCGTGGGCACCAGGTGGTCGGGAAGGGTCGCCTTCAACCGGGTCCGCAGGTAGTCCGGCTCGCCCGTCGTGACGACGTAGGCGACGAGACGGGCGTGGCCGTCGTCGTGGCGGGCGACGACCACGGCGTCGGCGACCTCCGGCAAGGCGCGCAGCGCCGCCTCGACCTCGCCGGGTTCGATCCGGAAGCCGCGGATCTTGACCTGGTCGTCGGCGCGGCCGAGGTACTCCAGGTTGCCGTCGCGGGTCCAGCGGACGCGGTCACCGGTGGCGTACATCCGGGTTCCCGGCGCGCCGAAGGGGTTGGGCAGGAACCTCTCCGCGGTCGTCCCGGGCCGGTTGAGGTAGCCGCGGGCGAGCTGGACGCCCGCCAGGTACAGCTCGCCGGGGACGCCGATCGGCGCCGGGCGCAGGAGGTCGTCGAGGACGTAGGCGCGCACGTTGCCGACCGGGCGGCCGATCACCTCGCGCGCGGACTCGCCGATCCGGACCATCGTCGCGTCCACAGTGGACTCGGTCGGGCCGTAGAGGTTGAAGGCGGTGGCACCGGAAAGTTCCCGCCACAACGCGTCGCCGACCGGCTCGCCGCCCACCAGCAGCACCGGTGGCCGGGCCCCCGCGCCGAGCAGGTGCCGGACGAACGACGGCGTCGAGTTGACCAGGTCGATCCCGTGGTCCGAAACGTAACCGGCGAGCAGCGCGGGATCGAGCCGGGTGTCGCCGTCGATGACGTGCAGCTCGTGGCCGCCCGTCAGCATCAGCAGCAGTGCCTCCCAGGACGCGTCGAACGAGAACGCGGCCGTCAGCGCGACGCGCAGCCGCTCCTTCCCGGCCGCCTCGGCGAACAGGTCCCCGTGGTCGACGGCCAGGTTGGCCAGCGCGCGATGACTGACGACGACGCCCTTCGGCACGCCGGTCGAACCGGAGGTGTAGATCGTGTAGGCGGCGTTGTCGAACACCAGCGGCCCGACCCGGTCGTCATCCGTCAAGTCCACATCGGACACTACCGCCGAGCCGGCGATCGGTTCGGTGACCACGACGACCGGCCGGGTGTCGGCGAGCAGCGCTTCCTGGCGCACGGGCGGCAGATCGGGGTCCAGATACAGCAGCACGCCCCCGGCCTTGAGCACGGCGAGGACGGTGACCACGAGCTCCGCGGAGCGAGGCAGGGAAACGGCCACGAACCGCTCAGGACCCGCGCCGCGGGAGACGAGGTCGCGAGCGACCCGGTTCGCGCGGGCGTTCAGCTCGGCGAAGGTCAGCGTGGTGTCGTCGCAGACCAGCGCGGTCCGCTGAGGAGTACGGGCGACCCGCGCTTCGAACAGCTCCGGCACGGTGCGGTCCGGGGCCGGGCGGTCGGTGGCGTTCCAGGTCTCGACGACCAGGTCGTGCTCGGCCGCTGGCAGCAGCGACAGCGTGTCGACGGGGCGCGTGGGGTCGGCCACGACGGCGGTGAGCAGCACCGTCAGGTGCTCGGCGAAACGGCTCATGGTGGCCGCGTCGAACAGGTCGGTGCTGTAGTTCAGCAGGCCGCGCAGGCCGTCGGGGCGTTCTTCGAACTCGATGCTGAGGTCGAACCCGGCCGTGGTCATCGGCAGGTCGAGGTCGCTCGCCGCGAGCCCGGCGAGAGCGGGCAGCCGGTTGCCCGCGTTCTGCAGGGTCACCAGCACCTCGAACAGCGGCGTGCGGCTGGTGTCGCGCTCGGGGCTCAGCTCGTCCACGAGCCGCTCGAACGGCACGTCCTGGTGGGCGAACGCGTCCAGGACCGTCCGGCGGACGGCGGTGAGCACCTGCCCGAAGTCCTGGCGCCCGTCGAGCTGCGACCGCAGCACGACGGTGTTGACGAACATCCCGACGATGTCCCGCACCCCGGGGTGGTCGCGGCCGGAGGTGATCGTGCCGACAGCGACGTCGTCCTGCCCGGACCACCGGCGCAGCACCAGCTGACAGGCCGCGGCCAGGGCCGTGAACAAGGTCGTGTCCCGGTCGGCGGCCAGCCGGCGCAGCCCGGCGAGCGGCTCGGCGGCGAGGATGAACTCCTGCTCGGCGCCGTGCGAGGTCCGGACGACCGGCCGGGGACGGTCGGTGGGCAGGTCGAGCGGGCGGAGGCCGTCGAGCTGCCGCCGCCAGAAGCCGAGCTGGTCCTCGACGGGCAGTTCCCGTTGCCACGCCGCGAAGTCCGCGTACTGGACCGGCAGCGCGGGCAGCTCGGTGTGCTCGTTGCCGTAGAGGGCAGCGAGCTCGCCGACGAGCACGCCCATCGACCAGCCGTCAGTGATGATGTGGTGCAGGGACAGGACGAGCGCGTGCTCGTCCGGAGCGACGCGGGCCAGCCGGGCCCGCAGCAACGGGCCGCGGGTCAGGTCGAACGGCTGCGCGAGGTCTTCGGCGAGCAGTCGCTGCAAGTCTCCGGCTTCGGTGACGGGCAACGCCAGTTCCCACGGCTCGCCGATCACTTGACGAGGCTTGCCGTCCACGGCGGTGAACGTCGTGCGCAGCGACTCGTGCCGAGCGATCAGGGCGTTCAGCGCCCTCGCGAGGGCGTCGGCACGCAGGGCACCACGCAACCGGACGCCGTACACCGTGACGTGGTCCGTGCTGCCCGGGGCGAACTGGTCGAGGAACCAGAGGCGTTGCTGGGCGAAGGACAGCGGCAGGTCACGCTCGCGGCTCACCAGGGGGATCGCCGCGACGGCAACCGTCGTGGTGGCCAGGCTCGCGGCGAGGCCCGCGACGGTCGGCGTGTCGAACACGCTGCGCGGGGAGACGTCGACGCCGAGGGCGTCGCGCAGCGCGGAGGCCAGCCGGATGCTGAGGATGGAATCCCCGCCCAGCTCGAAGAAGCTGTCCTCGGCCCCGACCCGGTCCACCCCCAGGGTGGCGGCCAGGACCGCCGCGACCGTGCGTTCGGCGTCGGTGCGCGGCTCGACGAACTCCGTGCCCATCGGGCCGGCGACGGGCGCCGGCAACGCGCGGTGGTCGAGTTTTCCGTTGCGCGTCAACGGCATCGCGTCGACCGTGACGAACGCGGAGGGCACCATGTAGTCGGGCAGCGACCGGGCCAGTCGTTCGCGCAGCAGGGCCGCGGCGGGCGGGGCGTGCGGGTCGGCCGCGACGACGTAAGCGACCAGCCGCTTGCGGCCGGGCTCGTCCTCTCGGGCGAGGACCGCGGCCGAGCCGACCTCCGGCTGCGCGAGCAGGGTGGCCTCGATCTCGCCCGGTTCGATGCGGAAGCCGCGGATCTTGACCTGCTGGTCGGCACGCCCGCGGTAGCGCAGCGCGCCGTTCTCGCCACGGGACACCAGGTCCCCGGAGCGGTACATCCGCGACCCTGGTGCACCGAACGGGTCGGCGACGAACCGAGCGGCGGTCAGCCCGGGCCGGCCGAGGTAACCGCGGGCCAAGCCGGCCCCGGCGACGTGCAGTTCGCCGGGCACGCCGGCCGGGACGGGGTTCAGGTCGGCGTCGAGGACGTACCCGCGCAGGTCGGGCAGGACGTCCCCGACCAGACCGGGAGCGTCCGGCACGAGGTCGTGGTGGGTGACGTGGACGGTGGTCTCGGTGATGCCGTACATGTTGACCAGCCGGGGCGCGGTGGCGCCGTGGCGGCGGAACCAGCCGGACAGGCGGCGCGTGTCGAGCGCCTCGCCGCCGAAGATCACGTGCCGCAGCGCGAGCCGGGCGCCGAGGTCCGGGTCGTCCTCGTCGGCGCGGCACAGCTGGTAGAACGCCGACGGCGTCTGGTTGAGCACGGTGACGCCTTCGTCGGCCAGCAGACGCAGGAACTCCCGCGGCGACCGCGAGACGGCGTGCGGGACGACGACGAGCCGGCCGCCGTGCAGCAGCGGGCCCCAGATCTCCCAGACGGAGAAGTCGAAGGCGTAGCTGTGGAACAGCGTCCACACGTCGTCACGGCCGAAGCCGAACCGGCCGGCGGTCGCGGCGAACAGCCGGGTGACGTTGCGGTGCGGAACCACCACGCCCTTGGGCTGCCCGGTCGAGCCGGAGGTGTAGATGACGTACGCGGGGTGCTCGGGCGTGCACCGCGACGGCGGGTCGGTGTCCGGGCCGGTGGTCTCGACGTCCTCGGGAGTCAGCACGGCGACCGGGTCGGTGTCGGCGATCATCCGCTCGACGCGCTCGTCCGGGGTGGCCGGGTCGATCGGGAGGTAGGCGGCGCCGGCCTTGAGCACGGCGAGGATCGCGACGACCTGCTCCGGCGAGCGCGGCAGGCGCAGGGCGACGTACCGCTCGGGCCCGGCGCCGAGCGCGATCAGCCGGTGCGCCAGCCGGTTCGCGCGGCGGTTGAGTTCGGCGTAGGACAGGGCGGTGCCCTCACTGGTGAGCGCGATCGCGTCCGGGGTCGCGGCCACCTGGGCGGCGAACAGGTCCGTGATGGTCGGTGCGGGCAGCGAGACCGGGTCCGCGCCGCCGGGCAGCTGCGCGCGGTCGTCGGCCGAGAGCCACGGCAGCCGCGCGATCGTGCGGTCCGGGTTCTCGGCAATCGCGAGCAGCAGGGTCTCCAGCCGGGCGGCCAGGGCCTCGGCGGTGGCCGGGTCGAACAGCGCCGGGTCGGTGGCCAGCTCGAAGCCCAGCTGTTCGCCCGCGTAGGCGCGCAGGGTGATCGGGAAGGTGGTGGCGTCGAGCGCGGTCACCTCGCGCAGGGTGACCCCGGCGCGGGCGGCGGCGTTTTCGTCGAACGGGTAGTTCTCGAACGCGACCATGCTGTCGAACAGGTTCTGCCCAGCCGGGACGTCGCTGAGCGCGCGCAGCCGCCCGAGGGCGACGAAGTCGAAGCGCCGCGCCCGGTTCTGCTCGTCCTGCAGCCGCCGCAGCCACGCCAAGACCGGTTCGCCACCGTCGACGCGGGTGCGTGTCGGGATGGTGTTGATGAACATCCCGATCATGGTTTCGACACCGGGCAGGTCGTCGGGCCGGCCGGAGACGGTGGTGCCGAACACGACGTCGGACTCGCCGCTCTGGTGGGCCAGCAGCAGGGCCCACGCGCCCTGCACGAGGGTGTTGACGGTCAGGCCGTGGCGCCGGGCGACGTCGCGCAGGCGGGTGGTGTCTTCGGGGGTGAGGGCGACCCGCACCGGCTGCGCGGTCCGCGTCCGGTGGGCCTCGGCCGGTGACCGGTCCCAGGGCAGCGGTGTGGGGGTGGCGAACCCGGCCAGCACCTCGCGCCAGTGGTCCTCGGCCGCGGTGACGTCCTGCGCGGCCAGCCAGGCGAGGTAGTCGCGGAACGGCCGGTGGGCCGGGACCCGCGGGACGCGGCTGCCGGTGATGGCCGCGTAGTGCTCGACGACCTCGGTGAAGATCTGGGCGAGGCTCCAGCCGTCGAGCACGATGTGGTGCGAGGTCCACATCAGCAGCACCTGGTCGTGGCGCAGCGCGACGATGTCCAGCCGCATCAGCGGGGCGGTGGCCAGGTCCATCCCGGCGGCGGCGTCTTCGGCCGAGAGCCGGTCCAGCTCCGCCGCCTGCTCCGCTTCGGACAGGCCACGCCAGTCGTGGCGGGTGGTCGGCACGACCGCGCGGCGGCGCACCACCTGCAGGGGTTCCTCGACGCCGTCCCAGACCAGCTGGGTGCGCAGCACCGGGGTCCGGTCGGCCACCTGCTGCCAGGCCCGCGCGAACGCCTCCGGGTCGCGGACGCCGTCGAGCAGCATCCGGGCCTGGTCGACGTAGGCGTCGGCGGTGGGGTCGAGCAGGCTGTGGAACAGCATGCCCGCCTGCAGCGGGGTCAGCGGGTAGACGTCTTCGACGTCGTGGCCGTCACCGGCGATTCTGTCCACAGTGGATTGATCGAGCCGGGCAAGCGGGAAGTCGGACGGCGTGCGGCCGCCGGCACCGGGCTCCGCGCAGTGCGCGACGATCTCGCGCAGTGCCGCCAGCATCGCCTCGGCCAGCTCGTGCACCGTTTCGCGGTTGTTGACCTGCTCGGAGTAGCTCCACGTCAGTGACAGCTCACCACCGTCGACGACGCCGGTCACGTCCAGCTGGTAGGTGTTCGCCTCGTCCGGCGCGATGTCCGCGCCCGCACCGTCGAGTCGACCGCGGAAAAGCCCGTCGCCGCCGCTTCCGCCGTCCCAGCGGCCGTGGTAGTTGAAGCAGATCTGAGGAAGCGGAAGGGACTTCAGGACGGTGCCAGGCGCGTCGGTGTCGCCGAGGTGGCGCAGGGCCTCATAGCTGAGGCCGCGGCGCGGAACGGCCCGCAGCTGCTCCTTGACCGCCTTCAGGGTGGCGCCCCAGTCCCCCGCCGCCGGCAGGTCGAGCGCCACCGGGAACTGCGTGGTGAACCAGCCGACCGTGCGGGAGAGGTCGACGCCGTCGAGGACGTCCTCCCGGCCGTGGCCTTCCAGCGCGATCAGCACACCGTCCTGCCCCGTCCGGTCGGCCAGCGCCCGGCCGAGCGCGCTCAGCAGCACGTCGTTGACCTGCGTCCGGTAGGCCGCGGGAACCCGGTGCAGCAGCGCGGCGGTGTCGTCGGCGTCGAGCGTCACGGTCAGCGTACGCGTGGAGCCGGTGGTGCCGGCGCCGTCGTGGTCGACCGGCAGTGCGGTCGGGACCCGGCCGGCCACCCGGGTCCAGTGCTCGACGTCGCCGTCGAAGGCGCCGGAGCGGACGTGCTCGCGCAGCAGGTGCGCCCACCGGGTGAACGTCGTGCCCGCGGCCGGCAACCGGACCGGAGCGCCGGCCAGGGCCTGGTGGTAGGCGGTGTCGAGGTCGGCGAGCAGCACTCGCAGCGATACGCCGTCGACCACGAGGTGGTGCACGGCCAGGAACAGCAGCGGGGGGGGGGGGGGGGGGAGGGGGAGCACAGCGCCGGTGGCCGCGCAGGTCGTGCGGTCGAGCCTAGACCGCCCCCTGCC
>NZ_JBVJON010000008.1:85721-155431 GCF_055583145.1 Amycolatopsis sp. NPDC104819
CACACCCCTAAGTCGACCGATCTCCCCACCCCCGCTTGCTCCCCCCCCCCCCCCTCTCCGCCATCTCCCCCCCCCCCCCCCCCCCCCCCCCCCCCCCCCCCCTTCCCCCCCCCCCCTCCCCCCCCCCCCCCCCCCCCCCCCCCCCCCCCCCCCCGCGCACGAGCAGCACCGCGCCGGTGACCACGCCGGCCGTCAGGTCGAGCCCGGACCGCACCTGGCCCGCCGCGGCTTCGATCCCGGCTCGTTGCCCGGCTTCGCCGAGCGAGGACAGGTCACGGCTCCACAGCACCCCGGTCGGCGTGGGCACGACCTCCTGCTGCCATTCGCCGTCCTGATAGAAGAATCGCGTGTGCAAGGCCTCGTGGTGGGCGACAACGGCGTCGACCGCGATCCGCAGGGCGTCGTGGTCGACGTCGGCGGGCAGTTCGAGCAGCTGCGACATCGTGAAGTGGCCGAGCGGGCCGTGGGTGCCGAAGAACCAGTGCTGGATCGGGGTCAGTGGCGCGGGTCCGGTGATCGGCGTGGTCACATCCGGGTCGAGCGCGGCGGCGGACTGCACGACGGTCGCGAGCCCGGCGATGGTCTGGTGCAGGAAGATGTCGCGCGAGGTCAGCCGCAGCCCGGCCTGACGGGCCTGGGCGACGACCTGGATGCTCAGGATCGAGTCGCCGCCGAGGCCGAAGAAGTTGTCCTCGACGCCGACGCGGTCGTTGCCGAGCACCTCGGCCCAGATGGCCACCAGCTGGTGCTCGACCGGCGTCCGCGCCGCGACGTAGGCCTGGTCGCCGTCCTCGGGGACGCCGGGGGCCGGGAGCGCCCGGCGGTCGACTTTTCCTTGTGGTGTCACGGGAACGGCGTCGATCGGGACGTAGGCCGAGGGCACCAGGTAGTCGGGCAGGCTCGCCCGGAGGGCTTCGCGGAGGTCGGCGGCGGCCGGTGCGGCCGGGCCGGCTGCGACGACGTAGGCCACTAGCCGGGCGTGCCCGTCGTCGCCGCGGTGGGCGACGACGACGGCCGCGGAGACGTCGGGCAGGCGCAGCAGCGCGGCCTCGACCTCACCGGGTTCGACGCGGAAGCCGCGGATCTTGACCTGGTCGTCGAGCCGGCCCAGGTACTCCAGCTGCCCGTCCGCCGTCCAGCGCACCCGGTCGCCGGTGCGGTACATCCGCTCGCCGGGCGCGCCGAACGGGTTCGCGACGAAACTGCCGGCGGTCCGGCCCGGCCGCCCGAGGTAGCCACGCGCGAGCTGCGCACCGGCCAGGCAGAGCTCGCCCGCGACGCCGACGGGTACCGGGCGGAGGTCTTCGTCGAGGACGTGGGCCCGGGTGTTGGCCAGCGGGCGGCCGAGCACCGGCCGGGCGCTCGCGCCGACCCGGCACGACACCGCGTCCACTGTGTACTCGGTCGGGCCGTAGAAGTTGTGCGCCACCGTGACTTCGGCGTCGGACAGGGCGTGCCACAGCGACTCGTCGAGGGCCTCGCCGCCGAGCATCAGGATCTTCGGGCGGTGCCGCGGGTCGGTCAGCAACCCGGCGGGCACGAGCCGGCGCAGGTAGGTCGGGGTCAGGTCGAGGAAGTCGATCCGGTGCTCGGCGATGTGGTCGACGAGGGCGTGCGCGTCCAGCCGGACGTCGTCGCCGATGAGGTGCAGCTCGTGACCGTCGGCCATCAGCACCGGACCCTCGAGCGAGGTGTCGAACGACAGCGTGGCGGTCAGTGCGACGCGCAGCCGCCGTCCTGGGGCGGCGAAGTCGTTGCGGTGGCTGACCAGCAGGTTGGTGAGGTTGTGGTGCGGAACCGCCACGCCCTTGGGCCGGCCGGTGGAGCCGGAGGTGTAGATGACGTAGGCGGTGTTGGCCGCGCGCAACGGCGCGGCGCGATCGGCGTCGGTCAGGTCGGTGCCCGGGTACTCCCCCAGCGCGACGGCGGTCTCCTCGGTGCCGAGGACGAGCCCGCCACCGGGGCCGCCGGTGGTCTCGTGGGTGACGACCAGCGTGGCGCCCGCGTCACGCACCAGCAGCTCGATCCGGTCGGCGGGCAGGGCCGGGTCGATCGGCAGGTAGACCGCCCCCGCCTTGAGCACGGCGAGCAGCGCGACGATCGCGTCGGCCGTGCGCGGCAACGCAAGCGCGACGACCCGTTCCGGACCGGCGCCCAGCGTCACGAGGTGCCGCGCGAGCCGGTTGGCGCGGGTGTTCAGCTCGGCGAAGCTCAGCGTGGTGGCCCCGGCGACCAGCGCGGTCTCGTCCGGGATGCGGTGGGCCTGGGATTCGAACAGCTCGGTGAGGGTGGCCTCGGGGACGTCCCGTCCGGTGTCGTTCCACTCGGCGAGCCGCCGCTGCTCGAGCTCGGTGAGCATCGGGATCTCGCCGACCGGGCGGGCGGCGTCGGCGGCGATGCCGGTGAGCAGCACGGTGAGATGCTCGGCCAGCGCGACGGCGGTCCGCTCGTCGAACAGGTCGGTGTTGTACTCCAGAGACCCTTCCAGGCCACCGTCGACCGGCTGGAACTCGACGGTGAGGTCGAAGTTGGCCGCGTGCCGGGTCACCTCGACCGGTTCGGCGGTCAGCCCGCCGAAGTCCGGCTGCCCGGCCGGGGTCCCGTGCAGCAGCACCATGGCGTCGAACAGCGGGTTGCGGCTGGGGTCGCGCTCGATCTTCAACGCCTCGACGAGCTTCTCGAACGGTGCTTCGGCGTGCTCAAAGGACTCCAGAACCGTCGTGCGGACGGCGTCGAGGAACGCCTCGAACGGCGTGGCTCTGTCCACTGTGGAGCGAACGACGACGGTGTCGACGAAGAAGCCGACCGTCCGCTCCAGTTCCGGGCGGCCCCGGCCGGAGACGACGGTGCCGAGCGCGATGTCGTCGCGGCCGGTGTACCGGGCGAACAGCACCTGGCAGGCGGCGACCAGCACGGTGTAGAGCGTCGTGTCGTGGGCCCGGGCGAGGTCGCCGAGCGCGGTGGCGACCTCGGCCGGGACGCTGAAGGCGTGCAACGCGCCCGAGGTCGTGCGCACGGCGGGCCGCGGCCGGTCGGCCGGCAGGTCGAGGGGTTCGACGCCGGCCAGCTGCGTGGTCCAGTAGGCGAGGTGCCGGTCCAGGGCCGGGCCGGCCAGCCGGTTGCGCTGCCACACGGCGAAATCGGCGTACTGGACCGCGAGCTCGGGCAGGGCCGCCGGTTCACCGCGCACGGCGGCCGCGTAGAGCGCGCCGAGCTCGGCGACCAGGATGCCCATCGACTCGCCGTCGGTGACGACGTGGTGGGCGGTGATCAGCAGGACGTGGTGGTCCTCGGCGACGCGCACCAGCAGCAGCCGGACCAGCGGGCCGCGGCGCAGGTCGAAGGGCCGGGCGTACTCGGCGCCCAGCACCTCGTCGAGATCGGCGGGCCGCAGCGCGGGGTCGGCCGTCAGGTCGACCGTCCGCACGGGCACGTCCGGGGCCGGGTGGACGACCTGGACGGGCGTGCCGGCGGCGTCGTCGATGGTGGTGCGCAGGGATTCGTGCCGGGCCACCAGGTCCCCGAGTGCGCCGGTGAGCGCGGCCGGGTCGAGCGCCCCGGTGAGCCGCAGCCCGACCGCGCTGTTGTACTCGGCGTCCCCCGGCTGGAACTCGTCGAGGAACCACAGGCGCTGCTGGGCGAAGGAAAGCGGCAGGTCCTCCTCGCGCGAGGCCCGGCCGATGACGTCGGTGCGCTCGGCCCGCCCGGCCAGGCGGCGCTTGAGCGTCTCGCGCAGGTCGGCGGGCAGCGCGTCGATGCGGCTCTTTCTCGAGGTGGTCATGGTTCGCTTTCCTCTACGGCACGGCTCGGGCGGTTCGGGGGGGCGGGACGGGTCAGGAAGCCTTGCGGCGGCGGGCGATCCGGCCGCCGGACTGCATCGCGCTGACGGTCCCGGTGGCCGGGTCGGTCAGGAAGCGGCCGCCGACGATCCGGCGGCCGGTGCCGGGCTCACGCACCGAGAACGCCCCGTTGTCGAGCACCGCGAGCTCCGGGTAGACCTCGCCGTCGACGACCAGGACCGCGCCGCCGTCGGCGTGCACGTCGACGTGGTATTCGAGATCGCCGTTGGTGTAGCGGCCGGACAGGCCGGCCGGCGGGTGCGTGGCCCGTGCCCCGTCGCCGGGCAGCTCGTAGTCGCCGACCGGCAGCCCCGCGGTGCGCAGTTCGGCGACCAGGTCCCCCCACAGCGCCGAGCCCGAGCCGGAGTTGGTGGTGAGCGCGACGACGCGGTCGTGCTCAGGGTCCACTCGCAGGTGGCAGGAGGTGCCGTCGGCGGTGCCGTCATGCCCGGTCCAGTCCGCGTCGGCGCCCCGGTAGGCGGCGAGACCGAGACCCCAGCCGTCGGCCAGGCCGAAGGATTCGGCACCCGGTACCGGCCGCCGCATCAGCTCGAGCAGGTCGTCCGGCAGCGGGCTCTCGCCGCCGCCGTACATGCGGCCGAACGCGACGAGGTCTTCCGCGCTCAGCGCGAGCGCGCCCGCCGCGGCCTCGACGCCGCTCAGGGTCTGCGCGACCGGCCGGGCGCGACCGGTGACCGCGTGCACCGCGTGCCCGCTGACGTGGGCATCGGCGCGGCGCCGCGCGCCCGGCTCGACGACGAACGCCGGGACGATGCCGAGCGCTTCGAGCAGCAGCGTGTCCATGGCCTCCCACCAGCTCATGCCGGTGATGGCTTCGACCACGTAGCCGGTGAGGACGTACCCGACGTTGGAGTAGGAGAAGCCCAGCCCGGGCTGCTGGAAGAGGCCGGCGTCGCGGCACGCCCGCAGGTACCGGCGGGCCGACGCGGTGCTCTCGCCGGCCCCGAGCGCGGCCGGCAGGCCGCCGGTGTGGCTCAGGACCTGCGCGATCGTGGGTCTGCCGACCTGGGGGCCGAGGTCGGCGAGGTGCTCCCCGAGGGCGTCGTCGGGCTCCAGGTCACCGTCGGCGACCAGCAGCAGCGCGAGCGCCGCGGTGAACGCCTTCGTGATGGAGCCGACCGGGAACTTCGAGGCGGCGGTGACGTCGCCGACCGCGACGGACCGCGTCCGGCCGCCGTCGTGGATCGCCAGCTGGGCCGCGGGCACCTGGTGCTTGCGGGCCAGGCCCGCCAGCAGGCGCCGCAGCCGCTCGTCCTCGGGGACGGCCGGACCGGGTTGGACCGGGAGGTGGATGGTCTGGGAGAACGTCGAAGAAGAGAGCACGAGCAAGAAACCTTCCGCGTTGGTTCGGGTCCGTGTGGGGCCGGGGTCAGGCGTCGGCGGCCATCTGCCGCTGCAGGCTGAGCGGCCGCATGTCGGTCCACACCTCGTCGACGTGGTCCATGCACTCCTGGCGGCCGCCGCGGAACCCGTCGGCGCGCCAGCCGGCGGGCACCTCATTGGTCAGCGGCCAGAGCGAGTACTGGCCCTCGTCGTTGACCAGCACCTGGAACTCGATGTCGTCCTGCATGTCGGTTTCCTTTCTCGGGTTTTTCAGAGGTCTTGGCCGGCGGCGAGCCGTTCGAGGTCCCGCAGGACCCGTTCTTCGACGAGCTCGGCCAACGCCAGCACCGTGCCGGCGGCGAGCACGTCCTTGGGCGTGAGCTGGACGTCGAAGGCGGACTTGGTCATCGACGTGATCCGCAGGCTGCGCACGGAATCCCCGCCGAGGGCGAAGAAGTTGTCCTCGACGCCGACGCGGTCGAGGCCGAGCGCCTCGGCCCAGATCGCGGCGAGGACCTCTTCGGTTTCGGTTTCCGGGGCCGCGTAGTCCGCGCCGGCTTCCGGCGCGGCGGGCGCGGGCAGCGCCCGCCGGTCCAGCTTTCCGTTGGCGGTCAACGGAAGCGCGTCGAGCGCGACGAAGGCGGCGGGCACCAGGTGCGCCGGCAGGGTCGCGGCGAGGTGCTCCCGCAGCCCGGCCACCGAACCGGCGACGACGTAGGCGACCAGCCGCTGGTCGAGCGCGACGACGGCGGCGTCCCGGACGTCCGGGTGGGTCCGCAGGGCCGCCGCGATCTCCCCGGGCTCGATCCGGAAGCCGCGGATCTTGACCTGGTCGTCGGCGCGGCCGAGGAACTCCAGCGTCCCCCCGGCCCGCCACCGCACCAGGTCGCCGGTGCGGTACATGCGGGAGCCGGGCGCGCCGAACGGGTCGGCCAGGAACCGCGACGCGGTCAGGCCCGGCCGGTTCAGGTAACCGCGGGCCACACCGGACCCGGACACGTACAGCTCCCCCGGCGCGCCGATCGGCACCGGCCGCAGCGCGGCGTCGAGGACGTGGCCGCGGGTGTTGCGGATCGGCCGGCCGATCGGCGGCGTGCCGCCGGGTTCCAGCGGGTCGCTCCAGGTGGCGACCACGGTGATCTCGGTGGGACCGTAGGCGTTGACCATCCGGCGGCCCGGCGCCCAGCGGGTGACCAGGTCGGCGGTGCAGGCGTCGCCGCCGACCACCAGTGTCCGGAACTCCGGCAGCGCCACGTCCGGGACGCTCGCCATCGCCACCGGCGGGATCAGCGCGTGGGTGACACCCCGGTCGCGCAGCACGTCGGCCAGCTGCTCGCCGAGCAGTGGACCCGGCGGCGGCACGACCAGCGCGGCCCCCGCGGGCAGGGCCATGCACAGTTCCAGCACCGAGGCGTCGAAGCTGGGCGAGGAGAACTGCAGCACCCGGTCGCCGGGCCGGACGTCGAAGTGGTCGATCTCGGCGCCGGAGAAGCTCGCCAGCCCGGCGTGGGTGACCACGACGCCCTTCGGGGTGCCGGTCGAGCCGGACGTGTAGATCACGTACGCGGGCGCTGTGAGCGGCACGGCCCGGGTGAACGGCTCAGCGTCCTGGTCGTCGAAGGCCGCCAGCTCGGAGGGAGTCAGCACGACGACCGGGGCCGCGTCTTCGATCATGAACGCGATCCGGTCGGCCGGGTAGTCCGGGTCGATCGGCAGGTAGGCGGCGCCGGTCTTGAGCACGGCCAGCTGCGCGACGACGATCTCCACCGAGCGCGGCAGGACGAGCGCGACGATCCGCTCCGGCCCGGCGCCGCGTGCGGCCAGCGTCCGGGCCAGCCGGTTGGCGCGAGCGTCCAGCTCGGCGAAGGTCAGGCTCTCGTCGTCGGCGAGCACCGCGACGGCGTCCGGGGTGCGGGCCGCCTGCGCTTCGATGAGCTGGGTCAGGGTGACCGGCTCGACGTCGTGGCGGGTGTCGTTGAATGCCAGCAGGATCTCGTCGTGTTCGGCCACGGTCAGGACGTCGAGTGTCCCCAGTGGACGGTCCGGCTCGTCGGCGAGCACGCCGAGCACGTGCTCGAGCTGTCCGGCCAGCCGCTCGATAGTCGCCGGGTCGAACAACGCCGGGTCGTAACCGAGTCCGAGCGACAGGCGCGGACCCGGCGACGCCACGACGCTGAGCGGATAACTGGTCGTCTCCCTCGCGTCGAGGTCGCGCAGGCGCACGCCGTGCCCGGCGACGTTGTCGGCGGTGACTGGGTAGTTCTCGAACACGACGATGCTGTCGAACAGGTTCTGGCCGCCGTCGACGCCGCTCCAGCCCTGAACGGCGGTCAGCGGGACGTGCTCGAACCGGCGCGATTCCGCCTGCGTGGCCTGCAGGTCGCGCAGCCAGCCGGCGGCCGGGGCCGCGGGGTCCACCGTGACCCGCACCGGCAGGGTGTTGATGAAGATGCCGGTGATGTCGTCGACCCCGGCGAGCCCGGCGGGGCGGCCGGACACGGTCGCGCCGAAGCAGACGTCGTCCTCCCCGCTGTGGCGGGACAGCAGCAGCGCCCACGCGCCCTGCACGATCGCGTTGACCGTCAGGCGCTCGCGCCGGGCGAACGCGGCGAGCCGGGCGGTCCGCTCCTCGTCGAGGTCCCGGCCGACCCACACCGACGAGCTCGCCTCGTGGGCGGCCGCCGGCGTCCGATCGTAGGGCAACGGCGTCGGCTCGGTGACGTCGCCGAGTTCGCGGCGCCAGTACTCCTCCGCACCAGCCTGGCCCTGCGCGCCCAGCCAGGTCACGTAGTCGGCGAACGGCCGCCGGTTCGGCAGGACCGGCGCGACGCCGTCGCGCAGGGCGGCGTACGCGGTGCAGACGTCGGACAGCACCTGGAAGACGCTCCAGCCGTCCAGCAGCACGTGGTGGAACGTCCAGAGGAGCTGGACGGCGTCGCCGGGCAGCCGGGCCAGGGTGACCCGCAGTAGCGGCGCGGCCGCCAGGTCGAACGGCATCGCCCGGTCACGGGCGAGCAGGTCACGCAAGGTGTCGGTGGTGCTCCGCCAGTCGAGGTGGGTGACCGGCAGGCGCACGTCCCGCTGCACCACGAGCAGCGGCTCGGGCACGTCCTCCCACACGACGCGGCCGCGCAGGACCGGCGTCCGGTCGACGACGTGCTGCCACGCCGCGGCGAGCGCATTCGGGTCGGTGACACCGTCGAGGACGGCGGTGACCTGTTCGAAGTAGACGCCCTGCGCCTGCTGGGAAAGCCCGTGGAAGACCATGCCCGCCTGCATCGGCGTGAGCGGGTGGATGTCGGCGACGGCGCGGCCGTCCCCGGCGATCCGGTCGACCTGCCGCTGGTCCAGCGCGGCCAGGGGGAAGTCCGACGGCGTCCGGCCGCCGGCGCCGGCGCAGTGCGCGACGACCTCGCCAAGCGCGGCCACCAGCTCGGCGGCCAGCCGTTCCACCGTCTCGGCAGTGTGCACGCCGTGGGAGAAGTACCAGGTCAGTTCCAGGGAGTCGGCGTCCACGCGGCCGACGACGTCGAGCAGGTGGTCCCGGCCCGCCCCGGCGCCGACCGCGGAGTCCAGGCTGCCGGCCGCGCCTTCGAACCGGCCCAGGTAGTTGAAGCCGATCTCGGCGTCGACCGCGGGCGCGGTCCCGGTCAGGTACCGCAGCGCGCCGTAGCCCACGCCCCGTCGGGGTACCGCGCGCAGCTGCTCCTTCACCGACTTCAGCAGCGCATCCCAGTCGTCGTCGATGTGCAGCGCGACCGGGTACATCGAGGTGAACCAGCCGACCGTGCGGGACAGGTCGACGTCGCCGAACAGGTCCTCGCGGCCGTGGCCCTCCAGGTCGACCACCACGCGGTCGCGGCCGGTCCAGCGGGCCAGGACCCGGCCGAGCGCGGCCAGCAGCACGTCGTTGACCTGGGTCCGGTAGGCGCCCGGGACGTCCTGCAGCAGGGCCCGGGTCAGCTCGGCGTCCAGCCGCGCGGTGACCGTGCCGGTGGTCCCGGTCGCTTCACCGTCGACCGGCAGCGGCGCGCCGGCCGTGGTGCGCCAGTAGGGCAGCTCGTCGTCGAAGCCGCCCGCTCCGGCGTGGGCGGCCAGCCGGTTCGCCCACTCGCGGAACGACGTCGTCTTCGGCGGCAGCGGACGCCCCTCGTAGGCCGTTTCCAGATCCTCCACGAGGATGCGCCACGAGACGCCGTCGACGACCAGGTGGTTGACCGTCAGCCGCAGGACGGCCGGTTCGAGCAGCTCGGCGGTGAGTAGCGGTCCGTGGGCGACGTCGATCACCGCCCCGAGGATCTCGGCCGGTTCGGCCGGGGCGTTGACCTGGCCGTCTCCGGTGAACCGCATCCGCAACGCGTCGTGGTGCTCGACCAGCGCTGCCAGCGCGGTGCGCAGGCGGCCGACGTCGAACGGCTCGGCCCGTTCGACCCGGACGGACTGGGTGAAGTCCGCGGCGGCGCCGAAGTCGCCGGTGAAGAACCAGTGCTGGATCGGGGTCAGGGCGGCGGGGCCGCCGACCGGGCCCTGCTCGGCCACGGTCACCGCGGCCGTCCCGGCGGCGACGGCCAGCGCCGCGACGGTCTGGTGGGCGAACAGGTCCCGCGGGGTGAGCGCGAGGCCGTGGCGCCGGGCCCGGGAGACGACCTGGATGCTCAGGATGGAGTCCCCGCCCAGCTCGAAGAAGTTGTCCTCGATGCCCACCGCGGGTACGCCGAGGACGTCGGCCCACACGTCGGCCAGCACCCGTTCGGTGTCCGTACGAGGCGGCAGGTACCCGGCCGCCGGCTCCACGGCCGGTTCCGGCAGCGCCCGCCGGTCGACTTTCCCGTTGCGGCTCAACGGAAGCGCGTCGAGCGTGACGAACGCCGTGGGCACCATGTAGTCGGGCAGGTCCCGTTGCAGCCACGCGCGCAGCTCAGGCACGGCGGCGGTCGTGACGACGTAGGCGACGAGCCGCTTGTCACGGGCGACGACGACGGCCTCGGCGACGCTCGCGTGGGCAGCCAAGGCGTTCTCGATCTCGGCCGGCTCGATCCGGAACCCGCGGATCTTGACCTGGTCGTCGGCCCGGCCGACGAACTCCAGCACCCCGCTCGCCGACCAGCGGACGACGTCGCCGGTGCGGTACATCCGCTCGCCGGGCGCGCCGAACGGGTTGGCGACGAACCGTTCCGCGGTGAGCCCGGGCCGGCCGAGGTAGCCCCGCGCGACGCCGGTGCCGGCGACGAACAGCTCCCCCGCCACGCCCGGCGGCACCGGCCGCAGCCCGGCGTCGAGGACGTAGGCCGCCATGTTGTCGAGCGGACCACCGATCGGCACCACATCGGGCACCGGCTCGTCCGGCGGCAGGACGCAACGGCTGGCGAAGGTCGTGGTTTCGGTGGGGCCGTAACCGTCGACGACGGTCAGGCCGGGGCACGCGTCGCGCACTTGCCGGACGGCGGTGGCGGGGACGACGTCGCCGCCGGTCCACACCTCCCGGACTCCGCGCAGGCACGCGGGATCCTCCTGGGCCAGCAGGCGGAACAGGCCCGCGGTCAGCCACAGCGCGCTCACGTGGTACTCGGCGACGAGCCGGCGCAGGACGTCGGCGTCGACGTCTCCCGGCGGCGCGACGACGACGCGGCCGCCGTTCAGCAGCGGCACCCAGACTTCGTACGTCGAGGCGTCGAACGCTTGCGGCGAGTGCAGCAGCACGCTCCGGTGCGCCTCGCCCGCGAAGGAGCGGTCCGAAGCCAGGCCGACGACGTCGTGGTGAGTCACCGCGACGCCCTTCGGCGTCCCCGTCGAACCGGACGTGTACATCACGTACGCCAGGTTTTCCGGTCGCACCAAGACATCCGGCGCGTGAGCCGGACCGTCGAGGGTCTCGCCGACCCGCACCGTCGGTCCACTGTGGACGTCCTCACGGGACCCATCGGTGACGACCACGGAGACGTCCGCTTCGGCCAGCACCAGCCGCATCCGGGCGGCCGGGGCGCGCAGGTCGACCGGCACGTACGCTGCCCCGGTCTTGAGCACGGCCAGCTCGGCGACGACCAGGTCGGCCGAGCGTTCCAGCAGTAGTCCGACCCGGTCTTCGACGCCGACGCCGAGCGCGATCAGGTGGTGCGCGAGCCGGTTGGCCCGCGCCTCCAGCTCGGCGTAGGACAGCTGCCCGAGGGCCGGAGCGTCCGGCGTCCGCCGCACCTGCTCGGCGAACCGGCTCGCCACCGTGGCCGGGGCGACCGGGTGGGCCGTGGTGTTGAACGTCCGCAGCACGCTTTCGCGGTCGCGGTCGGTCAGCAGGTCCAGCTCGCCGACCGGCCGGTCGGGCGCGGCGGCGATGCGGTCCAGGACGAGGAGCAGGTGCCCGGCCAGCCGTTCGATCGTGGCCGCGTCGAACAGCTCGGGGTCGTGGTCGAACGACACGGCCAGCCGCTCCCCCGGCGTGACGACCACGCTGAGCGGGTAGTTCGTCGGCTGGAGCTCGCCTTCCTCGTGCAGGCCGATCCCGTGCGCGGCGATCTCGTCGGCGTCGAAGGGATAGTTCTCGAAGACGAGGATGCTGTCGAACAGCCCGGCGCCCATCCGGGCCAGGGACACGAAGTCGTACTGCCGGGCCCTGGCCTGGGCCGCCTGCAGGTCTCGCAGCCATCCGGCCACGGTCTGTCCATCCGGGACGGTCACGCGGCTGGGCAGCGTGTTGATGAACAACCCGACCATCGCTTCGACGCCCGGCAGGTCGGCCGGGCGGCCGGAGACGGTGGTGCCGAACACGACGTCGGTTTCGCCGCTGTGCCGGGACAGCACGAGGCCCCACGCGCCCTGCACGATGGTGTTGAGGGTCAGCCCGGCGCGCCGGGCCAGCTCCCGCAGCCCTTCGGCCGGCGCCGACACGTGGTGGGACGCGGTGGACCGGGTGCGGTGCACCTCCTGCGGCCGCCGGTCGTACGGGAGTGGGGTCGGCGTGCGCACCCCGGCCAGCTCGTCGTGCCAGTGTCGTTCGGCGGCCTCGGTGTCCTGTGCGCCGAGCCAGCGCAGGTATTCGCGGAACGGCGGCCGGGGCGCTGGCGTGGCGGCACCGGCGTACCGGGCGCAGACCTCACCGAACACCTGGGCGGCGCTCCAGCCGTCGAGCAGCACGTGGTGGAACGTCCAGATCATCAGAACGTCCCCGCCGGGCAGCCGCGCGAACGCCAGCCGCATCAGCGGCGCGGCGGCGAGGTCGAAGCCCAGCTCCCGGTCTTCTTCGAGGAACCGTTCGCGGTCGTCGTGCCCGGTCCAGTCCAGATGCGTGACCGGCACCGGCGCGGACCGCTCGACAACCTGGACGGGTTCGTCGAGGCCGTCCCAGACGACGCGGCTGCGCAGCACCGGTGTGGCCGCGACGACGTCCTGCCAGGCCTGGGCCAGGCGCTCGGGGTCGGTGACGCCGGTCAGCCGCAGCCGCACCTGGTTGAGGTAGGTGCCGGTCGCGCCGTCGACGAGGCTGTGGAACACCATGCCCGACTGCATCGGGGTGAGCGGGTAGATGTCCTCGACTCCGGCGCCGGTCCCGGCGAGGCGGTCCACGGCGGCCTGGTCGAGCCGGGCCAGCGGGAAGTCCGACGGCGTGCGGCCGCCGGCGTCCGGGCGGGCGCAGTGCCCGACGATCCCGGTGAGCGCGGCGAGCAGCGCGTCGGCGAGCCGGCGGACGGTGTCTTCGGTGTGCACCTGGTCCGAGTAGTGCCAGGTCAGTTCGAGCCGGTCGCCGACGACCGCGCCGACGACGTCGAGCAAATGCCCGCGAGCCTGGTCGGGGTGAGCCGCGCCGTCGAGGCCGCCGCCGTGGTCGAACCGGCCCAGGTAGTTGAAGCTGATCCCCGGTTCGACGTGCGGGGCGGTGCCGGCGAGGTAGCGGAGGGCGCCGTAGCCGACGCCCCGGCGGGGCACCGCGCGCAGCTGTTCCTTGGTCTGCTTCAGCGCGTCGCCCCAGTCGCCGCCGGGCACGTCGAGCGCGACCGGGAAGATCGAGGTGAACCAGCCGACGGTGCGGGACAGGTCGATCCCGGGGAACAGGTCTTCGCGCCCGTGCCCTTCGAGGTCGACCAGGACGCGGTCGCGGCCCGTCCAGTCCGCGACAACCCGGCCGAGCGCGGTCAGCAGGACGTCGTTGACCTGCGTCCGGTAGGCGCCGGGGACGTCGTGCAGCACCGCGTGGGTCGCTTCGGCGGGCAGTCGGACGGTCACCGACCGGGCGGAGGCGTAGGTGTTGGCGCCGGTCGTGTCGACCGGGAGCGCCGGGTCGGCGTCCGTGACGGCCCAGTGGGCCAGTTCGTCGTCGAAGCCGCCCGCGGCGGTGTGCTCGGCCAGCGTGCGGGCCCAGTCGCGGAAGGACGTCGTGCGGGCGGGGAGTTCGCCGCCGTCGAGGAGGGTTTCGAGGTCCTCCAGCAGGATCCGCCACGAGACGCCGTCGACCACCAGGTGGTGCGCGGAGAGCGTCAGCGTGGTGCCGTCGAGGTCGGCTCGCAGCAGCGGTCCTCGTTCGAGGTCGATCGTGGCGCCGAACACGTCCTGGACGTCGGGCGCGTGGTGCTGGCCGCCGTCGGTGAACCGCAGCCGCAGCGCGTCGTGGTGCAGCTGTAGTTCCCGCAGTGCGCGGCGCAGCGCCGCCGGGTCGGCCGCGGGCAGGTCGATCGAGACCGACTGGACGAACTGTTCGGGGTGCACCGGCTCTGGGTCGAGGTACCAGCGCTGGACGGGCGTCAGCGGCGCGGCGCCGGTCACCGGTCCCTCGTCGGCCGTGGCCGCAGCGGGGGTGGTGTTCGCGGCGAGGGCGAGCGCGGCGACGGTCGGGTGGTCGAACACCTGGCCCGGCATGAGGTCCAGCCCGGCCCGGCGGGCCCGGGAGACGACCTGGATGCTCAGGATGGAGTCGCCGCCGAGTTCGAAGAAGTTGTCGTCGGCGCCGACCCGGTCCACCCGCAGGACTTCGGCCCAGATGCCGGCCAGCAGCCGCTCGGCGTCGGTGCCGGGCTCGCGGTACGCCCGCTCCGGCGCTCGATCCGGCGCGGGCAGCGCCCGCCGGTCGACCTTGCCGTTGTCGTTGAGCGGCAACGCTTCCAACGGCACGTAAAGCGCGGGCACGAGGTAGTCCGGCAGGGACCGGAGCAGGAACTCCCGCAGGTCCGGCGTCCCGGTGGTGACGACGTAGGCGACGAGCCGTTTGGCCCCGGCGTTCTCCGCCGCGACGACAACGGCTTCGACGACGTCCGGGTGCGCGGTCAACGCGGTTTCGATCTCGCCCAGCTCGATGCGGAAGCCGCGGATCTTCACCTGGTCGTCGGCACGGCCGGCGAATTCGAGGACTCCGGTGCGGGTCCAGCGGACGAGGTCGCCGGTCCGGTACATCCGGGTGCCCGGCGTGCCGAAGGGGTCGGCCAGGAACCGTTCGGCGGTCAGGCCCGGCTGGCCGAGGTAGCCGCGGGCGAGCCCGGTGCCGGCGAGGTACAGCTCGCCGACGGCGCCCGGCGGGACCGGCCGCAGCCCGGCGTCGAGGACGTAGGCCGCCATGTTGTCCTGCGGCCGCCCGATCGGCACCACGTCCGGCACCTGCTCCTCGGCCGGCAGCACGAAGTGACTGGCGAACGTCGTGGTCTCGGTCGGGCCGTAGCCGTCGACCACGGTCAAGCCCGGGTTCGCGCGCTGGACCTGGCGGATCGCCTCGCCGGGCACGACGTCGCCGCCGGTCCACACCTCTTCGACACCGCTCAGGCACGCGGGATCTTCCTGCGCCAGCAGCCGGAACAGCCCGGCGGTCAGCCACAGCGCGGTCACGTCGTGCGCGCCGATCAGCCGGCGCAGCACGTCGGCGTCCAGGTCGCCGGGCGGCGCGACGACCACCCGGCCGCCGCTCAGCAGGGGCACCCACACCTCGTACGTCGACGCGTCGAACGCCTGTGGGGAGTGCAGCAGCACCGACCGGTGCGCAGAACCGGAAAAGCACCGGTCCAGGGCCAGGCCCACGACGTCCCGGTGGGTCACCGCCACGCCCTTCGGCGTGCCGGTCGAGCCCGAGGTGTACATGACGTAGGCCAGGTTTTCCGGGCGCAGCACCACGTCCGGTGCGGTCTCCGGCTGGTCGTCACCGTCGTCGACGCGCACGGTTGGTCCATTATGGACGCTCTGGTCCCCATCGGTGACGAGCACCCGCACCCCGTCGAGCAGCGCGTGCAGGCGTTCGCGCGGGGCTCGGGCGTCCAGCGGCAGGTAGGCGCCGCCGGCCTTGAGCACCGCCAGTTCGGCGACGACGACGTCCGCCGACCGGCGCAGCAGCAGTGCGACCAGGTCGTCCGGGCACGTGCCGAGGGCGACAAGCCGATGGGCCAGGCGGTTCGCGCGCGCGTCCAGCTCGGCGTAGGTCAGGGTCTCCTCGCCCGTGACGGCGACCGCGTCCGGGGTGCGCCGGACCTGCTCGGCGAACAGCTCCGGCACGGTCGCGGCGGGGAGGTCGTGCGCGGTGTCGTTCCAGCGGACCAGGACGTCGTGCCGCTCGGCGCCGGTGAGCATCCGCAGGTCGGCGACGGGCTTGTCCAGTCCGGCCGCCAGCTCGGTGAGCAGCGTGCTCAGGTGCCCGGCGAACCCGGCGACCGTCTCGGCGTCGAACAGCTCCGGGTCGTAGCCGAAGGCCAGGTCCAGCCGGTCCTCGCCGGGGTAGGCGACCACGCTGAGCGGGTAGTTGGTGGTCTCGACGCCGCGCAGGTCGCGCAGCCCGAGCCCGTCGGTGACCGGGTAGTTCTCGAAGACGAGCAGGGTGTCGAACGAGGTCACCGGCGGCGCGTACTCGAACCGCCGCGCGTCGGCCTGGGCGGCTTGCAGGTCTCGCAGCCAGTCGCGGGCGGTGGCCCGGTCGTCGACGTCGGTGACCAGCGGCAGGGTCGTGATGAACATGCCGGTAATCTCGTCGACCCCGGCCAGTTCGGCGGGCCGCCCGGCGACCGTGGTGCCGAAGCAGACCTCGGGCCGTCCGCCGTGGCGGGCCAGCAGCACGGCCCAGGCGCCCTGGACGAGGGTGTTCAGGGTCAGGCCGTGGCGCTGCGCGGCGGCCCGCAGCGGCCCGGCCGCCACGTCGGCGCGCAGTGACGCCGTCGACTCGACGGTGTGCCGCTCAGGAGTGCGATCGGTACGCAGCCGGACCGGCTCCGGGCGGCCGGAAAGCAGTTCGCGCCAGTACGTTTCCGCCGCGAAGGAGTCCTGTTCGGACAGCCAGCGGACGTGGTCGCGGAACGGGCGCCGGGTGGGCAGCGGCCGGCCGGCGTGTGCCGCGGAGACGTCGGAGAGCACCTGGAAGAGGCTCCAGCCGTCCAGCAGGAGGTGGTGGAACGTCCAGACGACCCGGACCTCGGTCGCCGACAGCCGCGCGATGAGCAGCCGCGTCAGCGGCACCGCGGTCAGGTCTAGCCCGGCCGCTCGGTCGGCGGCCAGCACGACGTCCAGGTCTTCGGGATCGGCGGTCCCGTCGCGGTGGTCGACGGGCAGGGTGACCTGCCGGTGGACGACCTGCACGGGGACGTCGACGCCGTCCCAGACGACCCGGCTGCGCAGCACCGGCGTCCGGTCCACGACCTGCTGCCACGCGCGGGCGAGGGCGGCCGGGTCGGAGACACCGGTCATCACGAACGTGACCTGCTGGAGGTAGGCGGACCGGGCGTCGCCGGTGAGCCCGTGGAAGAGCATCCCGGTCTGCGCCGGGGTGAGCGGGTAGACGTCCTCGACGTCGCGGCCGTCCCCGACGACCGTGTCCACGCCTGCCTGGTCGAGGCGTGCCAGCGGGAAGTCCGACGGCGTGCGGCCGCCCGCGGCCGGGTCGGCGCAGTGCGTGGCGATGTCGGCCAGGCCGTGCACGAGGTCGTCGGCGACCGCGGAGATGGTGGCCTCGCGGTGCAGGCGGTCTGAGTAGAACCAGGTGATTTCCAGGCAGCCGTCCGTGACCCGGGCGACCACGTCGATGGCGTGCGCACGGATCGCGCCGGGACTCTGCGAGAGTTCGAGGTCCCGCTCGAGCCCGCGGTACAGATCACCGGTCACTTCGAAGCGGCCGAGGTAGTTGAAGCTCAGCCGGGGCGTCACTGCGGGGGCGGTGCCGGTCAGGTAGCGCAGCACGCCGTAGGACAGCCCGCGTGCCGGGATCGCGCGCAGCTGTTCCTTGGTCCGCTTCAGGGCTTCGCCCCAGTCGCCGCCGGGCACGTCGAGCGCGACCGGGAACAGGGACGTGAACCAGCCGACCGTGCGGGAGAGGTCGACGTCGTCGAACAGCTCCTCGCGGCCGTGCCCTTCGAGGTCGAGCAGGACCCGGTCGGCGCCGGTCCAGCGGCGCAGGGCCCCGCCGAGCGCGGTCAGCAGGACGTCGTTGACCTGCGTCCGGTAGACGCCCGGGACGTCCTGCAGCAGCGCGCGGGTCAGCTCGGCGTCCAGCCTGGTGGTGACGGTCCGGGTACTGGCCACGGTGTTGCCGTCGTCGGTGTCGAGCGGGATCTGGGTGCCGTCGACCGCGCGCCAGTGATCGAGGTCCTCGGCGAACGAGTGCGCGGCGAGCCGGGCCGACCAGTCCTGGAAGGACGTGGTCCGCGGGCTCAGCTCGCGGCCGTGATAAGCGTTGTCGAGGTCCTCCAGGAGGATCCGCCAGGACACGCCGTCCACGACCAGGTGGTGCACGGCGAGGTGCAGCGTGGTGCCGGTCAGGTCCGCACTCAGCAGCGGGCCGTTTTCGAGGTCGATCGTCGCGCCGAAGACGTCGATGTCGCCCGGCTCGGCGTGGTGCTCGGTCCAGCCGGTTTCGGTGCGGCGGAACCGCAGCCGCAGGGCGTCGTGGTGGCCGACGACGGTGTTCACCGCGGCGCGCAGCCGGGTCTCGTCGACGTCGTCGGCCAGCCGGACGCTCAGCTCCTGGGCGAAGTGGTCCGGGTCGGCCGGGTCGGCGTCGAGGAACCAGCGCTGGATCGGGGTCGGCGTCACCGCACCCGTCGCCGCCTCCCGCGCCACGGCTGGGGC
This sequence comes from Amycolatopsis sp. NPDC104819, assembly GCF_055583145.1. NCBI lineage: Bacteria > Bacillati > Actinomycetota > Actinomycetes > Pseudonocardiales > Pseudonocardiaceae > Amycolatopsis > Amycolatopsis sp. NPDC104819. The sequence goes on from NZ_JBVJON010000008.1 coordinate 103,919, forward strand.
CGCGGTGCCGGCGGCCGCGGCGAGCGCGGCGATCGTCTGGTGCCGGAAGACGTCGCGGGTGGTGATCTTCAGGCCGGCTTTCGCGGCCTCGGACACCAGGCGAATGCTGAGGATCGAATCCCCGCCCAGCTCGAAGAAGTTGTCCTCGACGCCGACTTCGGGCAGCCCGAGCGCGTCGGCCCAGATCTCGGCGAGCACCCGTTCGGCCGGGGTCCGCGGCGCCACGCGGGTGGTGGCGCCCGCCCAGTCGGGGGCGGGCAGGGCACGCCGGTCGAGCTTGCCGCTGGGGTTGAGCGGCAGCCGGTCGAGCGGCACGAACGCCGAGGGCACCAGGTGCGCGGGCAGCGAGCCGGCGAGGAACTCGCGCAGGTCGGCAGGCGCAGCCGGCACCACGTAGGCGACCAGGCGCTGGTGACCAGCGTCCTTGCGCGCGACCACGACGGCCTCGGTGACGTCCGGGTGCTGCCGCAGCGCGGCTTCCACCTCACCGGGCTCGATGCGGAAGCCGCGGATCTTGACCTGGTCGTCGGCGCGACCCAGGTACTCCAGCTCGCCCCGCGCGGTCCAGCGCACCACGTCGCCGGTCCGGTACATCCGCGCACCCGGCGTGGCGAAGGGGTCGGCGACGAACCGACCGGCGGTCAGCCCCGGCCGGCCGAGGTACCCGCGGGCCACGCCGGCGCCACCGAGGTGCAGCTCGCCGGGGACGCCGACGGGCACCGGCCGCAGCCCGGCATCGAGGACGTAGGCGTGGATCCCGGCGACCGGACGGCCGATCGGCGGGGTGCGGTCGGTGTCGTGGTACCAGGCCGTGGCGTACACAGTGGACTCGGTCGGGCCGTAGATGTTCGCGATCCGGCTGTCCGGCAGCGCTTTCCGGATGTCGCGCAGCGCGTGCAGGGTCAGCGCCTCACCGGCCAGGACCACCGTCGAGGGCCGCACGGAGACCGCGCCCTGGGCCAGCAGCTGGGCGAACGCCGACGGCACGCCGCTCACCAGGCCGACTTCCCGGCCGGCGTCCGCCTGCTCGCCGAGAGCCAGCACGTCCCGGACGATCTCGACGGTGGCGCCCGCCATCAGCGGCGCGAAGAGCTCGAACACCGAGACGTCGAAGTTGAGCGACGTCGACGCGACGACGGTCGACCCGGGCCGCAGGACGTCCCCGAGGTCGGCGGCCGCCCACGCCATCAGGTTCGCCGCGCTGCGGTGGGCGATCACGACGCCCTTGGGGCGGCCGGTCGAGCCGGACGTGTGGATCACGTAGGCCGGGTTGGCAGGATCGAGGGAGCTGTCCACCGGCGCCGTCGACCGGCCGGCGAGCAGGCCGGGGTCGTCGAAGGCCACCGAGGCTCCTTCGCCGTCCGCGGTGAGCATCAGGACCGGGGCCGCGTCGTCGAGAATGAGCGCGATCCGGTCGGCCGGGTAGGCCGGGTCGACTGGCAGGTACGCCGCGCCGGACTTGAGGACGCCGAGCAGCGCCACCAGCAGCCGTTCCGTGCGCGGCAGCGAGACGGCGACGAGCCGCTCGGGTCCGGCGCCTTGCTCGCGCAGGACCCGAGCCAGCTGGTTGGCCCGGTCGTCGAGCTCCTGGTAGGTCAGGCGGCGGCCGCCGCAGACGACGGCGACGGCATCCGGCGTCCGGGCCGCCTGGGCCTCGAACAGCCGAGGCAGGGTGAGCGCGGGGACGTCGACGGCCGGGCCGCGCGCAAGCTCGTGGAGCCGGGCCAGCTCGGCACCGTCCATCATGGACAGTTCGGCCAGCGGCCGGCGCGGGTCGGCGACAACGGCGTCGGCCAGCACCCGCAGGTGTCCCGCGAAGCGGTCGATCGTCGCGGCGTCGAACAGGGCCGTGTCGTACTCGATCGCGACGCCGCGGCCCTGCGGCTGGAACTCCAGCACTAGGTCGAACCGGGCCCGGGGGCGGGGCAGGTCGTGCTCGCCCAGCTGCAGGGCGCCCGCCTCCCGGGGCCGGACGAGGTCCTGCTGGAGCACCAGCAGGACCTGCGCCAGCGGCGTGCGGCCCGGGTCACGGGCCGGCCGCAGGTCGTCGACGACCTGGTCGAAGGGCACCTCGCCGGCGGCAAACGCCGCCAGCGCCGTTTCCTTGACCTGGCCGAGAAACGCGTCGAACGGCTGCGCCGGGTCGACGGTGGAGCGCAGCACCAGGGTGTTGACGAAGAACCCGGCCAGGCGCTCCAGCTGGTCGTGGTCGCGTCCCGACACCGCGGTGCCGACGGCGATGTCGTCCTGCCCGGTGTAGCGGGCCAGCAGCACCTGCACCACCGCGGTCAGCGTCGTGAACAGGGTGGCGCCGGTGTCGTGGCCCAGGGCGGCGAGGCCGTCCGGCAGCGGATAGCGGCGGATCGCGCCGCGGGTTTCGCGGACCGGCGGGCGCGGGCGGTCGGTGGGCAGCTCCAGCGGCTCCAGCCCGGCCAGCTGCTCGCGCCAGTACGTCAGCTGCCGCTCGCGCAGCGGGCCCGCCAGGCGCTCTTGGTGCCAGCGGGAGTAGTCGCGGTACCCGATCGGCGCCGGAGCGAGCTCCTCCCCCGCGTAGAGCGCGGCGAGCTCGTCGACGAGCAGGCCGACCGACCAGCCGTCGGTGACGATGTGGTGCTGGCACAGGAGAAGCAGGTGCTCGTCGGGACCGAGGCGGATCAGCGTGGCGCGGGTCAGGGGCCCGGCGGCCAGGTCGAAGGGGCGGTCCAGCTCGGCCGCGAGCAGCGCGTCCAGGTCGTCGCCGGCTTCGGTCTCGCGCACCGGGATCGACCCGGTTCCGGCGACCACCTGGACGCCCTGCCCGTCGACGGTGCGGAAGGTCGTCCGGAGGGCCTCGTGCCGCGCGACCAAGCCGTCCAGCGCGGAACGCAGGGCTTCGCGGTCGAGCGGGCCGGACAGCGTGAGCCCGACGCCGGCGTTGTACTCGGTGCTGCCCGGGTTCTGCTCGTCGAGCATCCACAGCCGGCGCTGCACCGGTGAGATCGGGACGACGTCTTCGTGGGCGCCGCGCTCGATCCGGCCGCTCGCCGGGCGGCCGTCCTCGGGCAGCAGCTCGGCGAGCTTCGTGATGGTCCGGGCGTCGAACACCACCCGCGGAGACAGGTCCGCGCCGAAACGGGCGCGGATCCGGGCCAGCACCCGGGCGCCGAGGATCGAGTCCCCGCCGAGTTCGAAGAAGTCCGCGTCGACGCCGACTTCGGGCACGCCGAGCAGGTCGGCCCAGATTTCGGCCAGGATCCGCTCGGTCGCGGTCCGGGGCGGGGTGTGGGTCGCGCGCACCTGCGCGGCCCAGTCGGGCTCCGGGAGCGCGTCGCGGTCGAGCTTGCCGTGCGTGGTCAGCGGCATCCCGTCGACCGGGACGAAGGCGGCGGGCACGAGGTACGGCGGGAGCTTGTCCATCAGGGCCGAGCGCAGAGCGGCCGGTTCGGCGTCCCCGGCGACGTAGGCGACCAGGCGTTTGACACCGGGCTGGTCCTCCCGGGCGACGACGACCGCTTCCCGGACATCCGGGCGGCTCAGCAACAGCGCTTCGATCTCGCCGGGCTCGATGCGGAAGCCCCGGATCTTGACCTGGTGGTCGGTCCGGCCCACGAACTCCAGCTCGCCCGACGTAGTGCGGCGCACGACGTCACCGGTGCGGTACATCCGGCTGCCCGGCGCGCCGAAGGGGTCGGCGACGAACCGGCTCGCGGTCAGTCCCGGCCGGTCGAGGTAGCCGCGGGCCAGGCTCGGGCCGGCGAGGTGCAGCTCACCGGTGGCAGCCGGGCGCAGCGCCTCGTCGAGCACGTGGACCGTGGTCTCGGGCAGCGGCTTGCCGATCGGCGGGGTTCCGCCGGGCGCGAGCGGGTCGCTCCAGGTGGCCACGACGGTCGCCTCGGTGGGACCGTAGGAGTTGATCATCCGGCGGCCGGGCGCCCAGGTCCGGACCAGTTCGGGCGGGCAGGCGTCGCCGCCGACGATCACGGTGCGGAAGTCCGGCAGGCCCGCGGCGTGCATGGCGGACAGCGTGGCCAGCGCGACCGGCGGGATCAGGGCGTGGGTGACCCGGTGGTCGGCGAGGACCTCGGCCAACCGGTCGCCCAGCAGCGGGCCGGCGGGCGGGACGACGAGCGCGGCGCCCGAGGGCAGCGCCATGCCCAGCTCCAGGATCGAGGCGTCGAAACTGGGTGAGGAGAACTCGAGGACCCGGTCGCCGGGGCGGACGTCGTAGCGGTCCCGCATCGCGGCGAAGAACCCGGCCAGGCCGCGGTGGGTGACGAGCACGCCCTTGGGGACACCGGTCGAACCGGAGGTGTAGATCAGGTACGCGGGGTGGCCGACGTGCAGCGGGCGCGGCCGGTCCGCGTCCGTGAGGTCGTGGCCGGGCCGGCCGGCGAGCAGCCCGGGCCGGTCGAGCGCGATCGTGGTGGTGGTTCCGACACCCTCGGGTGCGACGGCCGAGCGGGTCAGGACGAGCACCGGCCGCGCGTCGGCCAGCGTGAAGGCGATCCGCTCGGCGGGGTGGTCCGGATCGATCGGCAGGAACGCCGCGCCGGCCTTGGCCGCCGCCAGCTGCGCGACGACCAGGTCGGCCGACCGCGGCAGCGCGAGCGCGACGACCGTCTCCGGTCCGCAGCCGTGCTCGACGAGCACGCGCGCCAGCTGGTTGGCCCGGACGTTCAGCTCCGCGTAGGTCAGCGTCCCGTCCGCGCCGGTCAGGGCGGCCGCGAGCGGACTGCGAACGGCTTGTGCCTGGAACAGCTCGGCGAGGTGCGCGGGCGTCGGCACGCTGGAGGACGCCGTCCCGGTCACGGCGACCGGGACGTCAGAAAACGGCATTTCCGGAACCTTTCGAGCACGATGAGATCCACGCCGGACCAGCCGGACGCCGGACGAATACGAAAGACGGGTTTACCGGGATTTCTTCACTGTGGTATCGGCCCGAACCGCGCGCCGCGCGGCACCGGTGATCGTGAAGACATACCCAAGATCCTTTCTCGAACCAGAAGCGCGCCGACGAGCTCGGAACCCGTTCCGAATCGACAGTCACACCTGACTGTCGACATCGAGCCGTCGCCACGGCAAATCTGTGACGACCTCGGCTCTTCGAACGGGAAAGCAGGTCGCCCCAGCGGTCCGTGATCCCCCAACAACCGGATTCGCCATTCACGTTACCCAAGCGAGATGGGGCTCGTACCGCCAAACGGAGCATCACCGCAAACCATCGGGAAGACCGGCAAAAGACCGTCACCCGACAGGAAACAGATCCCGCCGAACAGTTCACTCTTCTGCCGAATCTGTACCACCAATGACGCGTTTGATACGCGAAAAACGCTGCTACCTGCGACTATCCACCGCTCGACCACGCCGGCGCCACCACCGTCTCCCGAGTTTCGGGATCACCCGATTGACATGTAACGCGAGCGCGGCCCACAAAGACGGTCGCCGGAAAAGATCCGCGACCACCAAGTAAATCCGACAAATTGCCAAGCGGACGACCGAATTCCACATTGCCGTGGACATACTGATCAATCGGACACTCTCGGAACATCCGGTGATCTTTTGACGCACCGGAACCCGCTTCTCGACTAAAGAGCGGACGGCGGCGCCGACACTGGTTCGTTGACGTGAACGGGGCCGGCCGACCGCGTCAGGGCTGGTGCCGGTACAGCAGCAAGGCGGTGTCGTCCGGCCGGAACGTCTCGGGCTGGATCGCCAGCAGGGCGTCGGCGACCGTGTCGAGGTTCCGGCCGCCCAGCTCCGCGAGCAGCGCGCCGGCGCGGTCGATGCCGTCGTCGATGTACTGGCGCCGCGCCTCGACCAGGCCGTCGGTGTACAGCAGCAACAGTGAACCGGCCGGCAGCAGCACACTGGCCTGAACGCGCGCGCCGCGGGCCGGCACCCCCAACGGCGTGCCCACCGCCTCGCCGAGCCGTCGATGGCTTCCGGCGCCCGGGACGCTCAGCAACGCCGGCGGATGCCCCGCCGACGCGTAGTCGAGATGACCGGTGCGCACGTGCACCACCGCGCAGAAGACGGTGGTGCAGAACGCGCCTTCCAGATCGGCGGCGAACGTGCTCAGCGACGTCAGCGTCTCCGCCGGACCACGGTTCTCCAGCAACAGCACCCGCGCGGCACTGCGCAACTGCCCCATCACCGTCGCCGCCTTCAGGCCCTTGCCCACGACGTCGCCCACCATCAGCGCGCACCGGTCCCCCGGCAGCGGGACGACGTCGTGGAAGTCGCCCCCCACGACCAGCAACGGGTCCTCGTCCGGGCGGCGCGAAGCGTCGTCGTGGGCCGGCCGGTAGCGCACCGCGATGTTCGCGGGCAGGTCGTGCGTGGGGCCGAGCATCGCGTGCTGCAGAGCGAGCGCGATCTCGGCGGTACGGCGCCGCTCGCGTTCACGGTCGAGCTCGTCCTCGGTCCGGGAGGTGATGTCGGTGATCACCATCGCGACCAGCCGCTCCGAGCCTTCGCCGTCGAGGGCGAAGGCCGCGACCTCGAGGTCGCGGCCGGTCTCCTCCAGGCGCTGGACGCGGCGGACCGTGCGGCCCGTGCGCCAGACCTGCTCGTAGAGGGCGTCCCACGGGGCGGACTGGTCAGGCGCCAACCGCTCGCTGACCGCGTCACCGGAGGGATCGGCCATGCCGGTGTGCACGACGACCGCGCTGTTGGCGTACACGCACACGAAGCCCGCGGGCGTGTCGCGGCGCATCACGACAACGCCGTAGGGAGCGCGGTCCAGCACCTCCCGGCTCCACCAGTGCTCGACGCTCGCGCTCACGCCGGAAAGATCCCGGTCGCGCACCCGTGATCACTCACCGACAACACCATGGCGAACCTCGCAGCTCGTGGACCGGCAATGACCGGGAAGCTGCCTGCTGAACTTCGCCGTCGCGGACTCTACGGGAGATCGACTGTTCACCGGTCAACGGCGTCCAGGCAGTACCGCAGCAGGCTCTCCGCCTCGGAGGCGGACGCGCGGGTGTGCGGGAGCAGGTGCCGGGGGCGTTCGCGCCGGTCGTGCCAGAACCGGCCCGTCGGTGGCGCGGGCCGGGTCGCGCCGAGCCAGATCGCGGTGTCGGCGCCCTCGTCGGGCGTGCGCAGCAGCGGCCCGACGAGCCGCCGGAAGGCCGGCAGCGAGGTGGCGAGCCCGGGGGTGTCGGCCCAGCCGGGGTGGAGGCTGTGCACGCCGATGCCGTCCGCGCGCCAGCGCTCGGCGAGCAGCGGCGTCAGTTCCACCTGCATGCGTTTCGTGCGCGCGTAGGCGGTCGCACCCCGGAAGCGGCCGGCGAGGTACTCCGGGTCGTCGACGGCGAGGGACTGCGTGTACATCCCGCCGGAGGACATCAGGATCACCCGCGCGTCCGCGGACGCGCGCAATGCGGGGCGGAGCAGCTCGGTCAGCAGCAACGGCCCGAGCACGTGCGTGGCCAGCGTGACTTCGTGCCCGTCCACGCTTTCGTCACGTCGGGGCGGCAACACACCGGCGTTGTGCACGACCATGTCCACCCGCGGTTCCCGGGCGGCGAACTCGCGCACCGACGCGAAGTCGGCCAGATCGCACCGGGCGGTCCGGACCTCGGCCTCCGGCACCGCGGCACGAACGCGGGCGAGCGCGTCTTCACCGCGCCCGAGGTCGCGGACGACCAGGACGACCTCGGCACCCAGCCGGGCCAGCCCCCTCGCGACAGCTTCGCCGAGGCCTGAGCTCGCCCCGGTCACCAGGGCGACCCGGCCGCGCAGTGCGTCTGGAGGCGGGTCCGCGGCCGGCCACGTCCGGCGGCGCAGCAGGTAGCCCGCGCGTGAGTAGCCGAGGACCACGGAACGGTCGAGGAGGGTGTCGATCACGGCAGTCCGATCAGTTGAGCACGACGATCGCGGCGTTGAGCGACGTCGCGAAGAGGGTCCACGCAAGGTAAGGCAGCTGGAGCACCGCGGCGGCAGGCGAGCGGCGGCGGAACACCAGCGCCGTCCCGGCGATCACGAGATCCAGCGCCACGATCTCCACCAGGGCCACGGTGTAGGCGCCCGCGGCGAAGAACAACGGCGTCCACGCCGCGTTGAGCACGAGGCCGGCCGCGTACCAGGCGAACTCGCGCCGCGTGCCGCCCGCGCGCCAGAACAGCCAGCCGGACAGGGCGATCAGGAGGTAGAGCACGGTCCACACCGGACCGAACAGCCAGCCGGGCGGCGCCCACGGCGGCTGGTTCAGCCCGTCGTAGACGGCCCGCGACCGCGTGGCCGCGAAGCTGCCGACCGCGGCGACCACCGCCACCACGGCGACGAAGCCGGCCAGCACGACGGGCGCGGGAGCGGGACGGTGCACGGTCGTCATACCGGTTCTCCTACGGTCGGACGCGCGGCCGGGGCGCTCGCCCGGCCGAGCAGGTGGGCGAGCGCGTCGTCGAGGCGCGGGTGCCGGAACACGTGCCCGGCCTCGATCAGCCGGGCCGGTCGCACCCGCTGGTCGGCGAAGGCCAGTTCACGGGCGCCGTCGCGGCCGAGCACCAGCTCCGGGCCGAACCGCGGCACCTTCAGCACCGCCGGTCGCGCGAGGACCCGGGCCAGCACCCGGGTGTACTCGGCGTTGCGGAGGGGCTCCGGGCTCACCGCGTTGACGACGCCTTCGAGCGTGCGATCGGTGAGCGCGCGCAGGTAGACGTCGGTCAGGTCGTCGAGGCCGATCCACGGTGTCCACTGCCGGCCCGCGCCGAGCGGCCCGCCCAGCCCGGCCGCGAACAGCGGGTACTGCAGCCGCAACACGCCACCGCGCGGGCTGAGCACCAGCCCGGTGCGCACCCGGACGACGCGGATCCCGGCGTCGGCCGCGGGTTCGGCGGCCGCCTCCCATTCGTCGACGACGTCGGCCAGGAACCCGTCGCCGCGGGCCGCGTCCTCGCCCAGCACTTCGTCTCCCCGCTCGGGGCCGTAGTACCCGACCGCGGACGCCGAGACGAACACGCCGGGCCCGTCGGGCGTGCGGGCGGCCAGTTCGGCGAGCGCGCGGGTCGGGCCGAGCCGGCTGTCGCGCACGGCGCGCCGGTGGCGCCCGTCGAACCGGCCGGCCACCGAGGCCCCGGCCAGGTGCACCACCGCGTCCACCCCGGTGAGCAGCTTCTCCTCGGGATCCTCCGGCCGCCACGTCCGTTCTTCGGGGGTGCGGGCTTCGCGGCGGACCAGGCGGATCACGCGGTGGCCGCCGGTGGTCAGCAACGCGGTCAGCGCCGAGCCGACGAGGCCGCTCGCGCCGGTCACCGCGACGGTGAGCGGCTCGTGCCAGTACCGCCGCTGCGCGGCGAGGTCCTCGGCCAGCTGCCGGTGGCGGTAGGCGAACATGGCCCGCAGGAACGCCGTCGGCAGTGGTGTCTCGACGCGGTCGGTGACGACCGTGCGGCCGGATCCGTCGGCGTCGAACCGGTGGGTGTGCCGCCAGGGCAGCACCGACGCCAGCACCGGGGTGGCGAGCCGGTCGACGAACTGGTGCGGCGGCCGGTAGCCCGCGGCCTGGTGCGCCGCGGCCCAGCGAAGCCCGCCGGGAAGGACGAGCGCAGCCGTGCCGTCTCGCAGCGAGTCCGCTTCCGCGCCGACCCGCACCGGCTGCCACGGCGGGGTCAGCCGCGTGATCGCCCCGGGCAGGCCGTGCCAGGCGAACACCTCGTCCAGCGGGGCCGGCACCACGCCGGAGAACTCCGCGCTCATCGACACCTCCGATGCACATTCGACTCACTGACTGGTTTCACGGTAGTCATTTGGGGCGAGATCCGCCGATCCAGCACGTATTCTTCGATTCATCTTCGATGCAAGCACGTCGACCAAGAGGTCGAGAAGGCTTCAAGAACATGCCGGGGTCGCAGCCGGACTGGTGCACGGGGTGGGCCGACGGGCTGCTGCGGATCTGGCCGCCGTGGGAGCTCCACCTCGGCGACCAGACCATGCCCCCGGTGTTCTTCACCGGCGCCGTCGGGATCGCGGTGCTCGTGACGCTGCTGCTGACTTATCCCTTCCTGGAAAGGAAAGTCTCCGGCGCCCGCGCGACGCACCGGTCCGCACCTCGATCGGCGCGATGGCGATCGCCTTCTCACTCTCCCTCACCTACCGGCTCTACCTGGGCCTGCAGCGGGCCGACCGCGAGGTGCTGGAGCACAGCATCGAGACGGGCATCGTCAAACGGCTGCCGTACGGCGAGTTCATCGAAGTCCACCAACCCTGAACTGATCGAAAAACCCTTGCCCTGGAACGGAAGCGGCGACGACGCCACCCTCGTGGACAGTCGCCCGAACGGTCAGCCGCCGAACCCCGCCAGCGCCGCGGTGAAGGACAGCGGCAGGGGCTCACCCACCGTCGGCAGCCCCCGCCAGCCGGGGCCGGCCGGACGCACCGGCACGCCTTCGCTGTGCAGAACCCGCAAGATCCGCACGTCCGCGGACTGCGCCGTCATCGACCAGACCACCACGTCGCTCGGCGCGAACCGGCCGGCGACCACCCGCAGGACGTCGAGCGGCACCAGGCCGCCCAGGAACATCGCCGGCGCCCCGTCGTCGTTCAGCGCGGCGCTGAGCATCTTGACCGGCAGCTCGTGGCGCTCCGCCGGGCCGCAGACGAAGACGACCGGGGAAAGACCGGCCCGACGCGGCGCCGGCGCCTGGTACCGGTCCACCGCCCCGGAGGCCGCCGCCGCCAGCGCCCATTCCGCGGCCATGGCAGTGCGGTCACCGTCGCGCGCCCACCGCTCTCCGATGGCGCGCAGCACCGGCGCGACGACCTCGGTCCACGTCTTCGCCACCCCCAAACTGCCGAGCGCGTCCTCGACCAGGCCTCCCATGGTGGCCAGGTCAAGCTGCTCCGCCGTCTCGGCGAGCCGTCGCCGGCGCTGCCCGGCGGTCACCCCGGCGGCCGAGCGCTCCAGCACCAGCCGCGCGGCGTCGCCCGCGCTGGTCCCCTGGGCCTGCAGGGCCCGCATCCGCCGCAGCCGGTCGACGTCCTCGAGCGTGTACCGGCGCCGGCCGTTGGCTTCCCGCTCCGCGGCGCCGATCCCGTACCGCTGCTCCCAGGTGCGCAACGTCACCTGCGACACCCCGAGTGTCCGAGCCACCTCGCTCGAGCTGAAGAACCGCGTCCCGGCGGTGTTGCCCATCCGGCCTCCTCGTGGAGGCGTATTGAATCACGAAGTGGCGGACGAGCGGTGTCACCGGTCGACCGGCACCGCACCCCCGGTCAGCGTCCCGAGCCGAAGATCATTGTTCCCCGGTGCGGCGTCAACCGCGCCGAAATTCCAGCGCAGCACGATTTCGGGGACGCTGCTTTCGCCGCGCGGCGAGACCCGAGCCGGGGCGACGACCCGGAGGGACGTGGGCGTCGCCTGATGCTCGGCGGCTTCCACGACCGACCACCGCAGGGGCGCATACGCCGAGGAGCCGTTCGAGATCGTCACGGCCGCCGCTTCCGGAGAGGCGTCGGACTGCACCGTCAGCGCCGGCGCGCCGAGGATCGAAACCGGGAGCGAGCCGGGCAAAGTGCACGTCACGCCGGCAGCGGCGGTGAACTGGATCCCGCCGTAACGGCTGCCCATGGCCGAGCCCCGGAAAACGAGGGTGGCGGTGATCTCCGCCGAGGTGCAGTCACCGACGGCCGATACCGGCTGCTCGTCGTCGATGACGACGTGCGAGCGCTCCGGCCGGGCACTCGCCGGAGCCCGGGGGAAAACCGGAACAGCCGCGTCGACCGGTTGCGGTGCGCGGGACTCCTCGGCCGGTGGGGCGGGCGAAGTGGCGATCGGCGGCGCCGACATGACTGCGACGTCCTGCTTCGGCGGCTCCGCCTGCGTCCGCGCCGGACCGGGGTGGCCGAGAGCCGCGGCCGAGACCAATGCCGCCGAGGTGACGGCCACCAGCGCTACGGCCGCCGGCCATCGGTATTCCCACCGCGCCATGCCCACCCCCGGACCGTGAAGCCGAACACCCTGTGGATCCGGCAGCAGGCTGCCCCGCCCCACGATCCGGCAAACCGGCAGTGACCGGCGTCACGGCAGCCGGCCGGACCTTCATCGCCTCAGCCAAGTGACACCCTTGGGCTGGGTTCCGGTGGCGAGGAACTGCTCGAGGGCCAGGCGAACCTGGGCGAGCGGGATTTCCGCGTTGGCCGGAATCTCGCGCACCTCCGCCAGGTACCGGTACTGGACGAAGCCCGCCCGGCCGGCGTCCTCCACCGACCAGCTGCTGTCGCGGGACAGGCAGTGGAGGAAGCCGTACTCCGGGCCGAGGCCGACCTCCAGCACCGGTGCGGCGTAGTCGTCGGCGACCGCCACCTGGATCATCGGCGGCAGCGCGTCGTCCTCGGTCTCGGCCAGCACCTGGTCCAGAAAGGCGTTCAGCTGCCCGGCGAGCGCCACCACCACGGTGGCTCCGTCCGGATGTGTGGTGTCCGGACCAGGATGCCGGTACCAGATGTCCAAGGTGACCACAGGCTGCTCCGATCCGACGGACGGCGTTGACGAAGCTGTCGCCGTCGACGGGGCTGGGTGAGGCGAGCGTCGGCGGGCACATCGCGCTGCGCGCGGGCGTGGCTGGCTGCTCAACCGCCTGTCACCCTACTCGGCCCCGTGATCACCGGCGCCCGGGTCTCGCTGCCCCGTGCTAGCGTCGCCCGGCATGGATTTCGACCGGGTTGCGCACATCATGGCGACCGCCCTGCGTGAGGGCGCGGGCGAAGGGGAAGCCGTGCTGCGGGTCCGGGTCGCCGGCGGGCTGGCCATCGACGCGTGGAGCCCGGCGAAGGAGTGGGTGCGGACAGGTGACCTGAGCGGCCTGTTCGGCTCGCGGCCCGGAACGTACGAGCTGCACTTGAGCGCGGACGGCGCGTACCATCTCACCGCCGGTGGGGCGCTCGCCCCGGACGACGACGGCTGGCTCGTGTTCGACGACCGCTTCCGCTACCCCAACCACCCGCGCCCCGGGCTCCGGCGTCCCCCCGCGGCCGATCCGGTCGGAGCGCCGACGGACCCCGCTGTGCTCGCGGAGATCACCCGGTTGTGCGCCGAGTTCGCGCGGCACTACGAGCGCGTCAAAGGCCACGCTCCCCCGTGGCCGTCCGGCCGCACCGAAGCGGACCTCTCGGCCGCGGAACGACGCATCGGCGTCCGCCTGCCCGACGACCTGCGCGCGCTGTACCGCGTGGCGGACGGTGATCCCGAGCAAACCGGCTTGCTGGGTCCTTATTCGTGCACCCCGCTGAGCCGTGTGCTCGCCGAATACCTCGAAGGCTCGCCCGGCTCATACGGCTGGGAAGACAGCGTCACCGACACCGGCGTGGTGTTCGAAACCCCGCCGTTCGGTCACGTCAAACGGTTTTCCCGCAGCGACTGGTGGCTCACCTTCGGCGGTGACCGGGCGATGAACCACCTGTGCACGGATCTTGATCCCGGCCCCTCGGGTCGTGCCGGTCAGGTCCTGGAGTACGGCCGCGACATCCACGGCCCGCCGCGCTGGGTCGCGCCCTCGATCACCGCGATGCTGACCGAGGTCGTCGACGCGCTGCACGTAGGCAGGTACGAGGACTACGAGGGCGAGGTGTTCCTCGACCCGGAAGTTTCGTTGCGCGACAACACCTTCCGCGAGCACAGCGAGGTGCTGAACGTCCCGGCGATCGGGAACCTGGCCACGCACGAGATCGCCGAGCGTGAGCTGGTGCAGCAGCTGTACGTCAACGACGCGGACACGCTCGACCTCACCGTGCTGCACGGGTTTCCGAACCTCCGTGAGCTGCGGATCAACCGCGCCACCCACGTCACCGGCGACCTGTCCTCCTTCCCGGCCCTGGAGGCGTTGACGATCGAGGCGGACCGAGCCGACCTGGACGCGCTGGCCGGGCACCGCCTGTGGCGGCTGGAACTCAAGGGGCTCAAGCATTCCGTGGACGTGGCGCAGCTGGCGGCCCTGCCGAGCCTGATCCACGTCGACGTTCGCGGGGTCGAAGTGGCCGGGCTGCACCGGATCGCGCAGCAGCGGCACGTCCGGGTCCTCGGCGTCGATCCGGCGCAGCTCGCCTCACTGCTCGAATCCGGCGCCACGCTTCCCTCGCTGGCGGCGCTGCACGTCGATCGCCGAACGCCGCTGGCCGAGGCCCGGGCGCTCTGGCGCCGCTTCGCTCCGGACGTGACGCCTCCGTGGCACGCGGAAACGAGCGGGGCCGTGTAGGCGGTTGAGGACGGCGAGTTCGGGGTACCTGCGCAGTCCGCTCACCCTTCGCACGACCGAGGACGATCATGCCGGAGCCGACCACGCCCGAACCCTCGCCGGCCGAGCTGCGCGCACTGGCTGCGGACGCCGAAGCGCTCGCCACCCGGACGGCGCAGGTCGCCGCCCGGTTGCAGACCGCGCCCGACGACAGCCTGCACCGGCTCGCCCGGCCCGTCGCCAAGGCGACCCACGACCTGAGCGACTACACCGACGAGCTCTCCCGGACCGCCGAAAGCCTCGCCCGGGTCCGCGTTGCCCGCGATCCCGGGCTGTGCGACGTCCCGTGGGGCATCTGCCCGGCCCACGGCGTCACGCTGCGCGCCGGCGGCGACCGTGCTTGGTGCGCCGACCCCGGTTGCGACCGCGAGTGGGACTACGACCGGCTCCACACACCCTGCGCGGAACCGGCCACCGCGATCGTCACCGACGAAGACGGCGCGACCGGCAAGCTGTGCGTGATCCACGCGCGAGACGCCGGCGACCGGCTGGCCGGCTGCGTCATCTCCGATCTGGACCACCAGGCGCCGGCGAGCTGACGCGACCTCGGTCGTGTTCAGGCTCGCCCGCCCGCGTGGGACGGGTAGTCGGGCAGGGTGATGACGTCGACCGGTGGTGCCGTGGTGCGGATCCGGTTCAGGACCTTGCCCGCGGGCCCGGCGAGGACACGCAAGCCGGCCTGCAGCAGCGAGCGCTGCCACGCGGTGTGCGGATGTCCGATCCGGGGCATGACGGCGGCCTGGGCGCGGTCGGTCTGCGGGCGCAGGATGTGTTCGTAACGGGTGAACGCCGCCGGAATGTCGTGCGGAGTGGCGGCCAGCTCGCCGGCCAGAACGTAGGCACCGGCCAGCGCGTTGGTGGTGCCGGTGCCGAACGGGCCCGCGCACCAGGCGGCGTCACCGAGCACCGCAACCCGTCCGTGGTGCCAGGCGGGGAGGCGGACCTGGGTGATCTGGTCGACGTAGAGGGGCGCGTCGTCCAGGGCGGCGAGGATCCGCGGGGCCTGCCAGCCGACGTCACGATAAGTCGCCCGCAGGATCGCGGTGATGCTGCCGGTGTCGAGCTGGTCGAGACCGCGCAGGCCGGTGCGCAGGGTCAGCATGGCCCGGGTGGTGCCGACGTTGTCGGGCCGCAGGTGCACCAGGCGGCCGTGCCCGGCCACGTGGATGCGCCACTGGCGGTCATCGTCGGCGGTGCGCGGGATCGTGGCGTAAGCGAAGAGGAGCCCGAGCTCGTGCAGCGCCGGTTCCGGAAAGACCAGGTCACGACTCCGCGACCGTGAGCCCTCGGCGATCACGACGGCGTCGAACCGGCGCCCGGCGCCGTGCGCGAACTCCACGTCCACACCACGGTCGTCGTCGTGCAGGGCGGTGATCCGGTCGCCGAAGACGTACTCGACCGCGTCGGCGGAGTGCTCCTGGAGCAGCCGGGCGAGCTGTCCGCGCAGGATCTCCAGTTCCGCGGTGGGGCCGGTGTCCGCTTCGCCGCCGCCGGCGGGGAACCGGGCGTAGGCGCGGCCGTCCGCGTCGACGAAGGATTGGCCGGTTTCGCTGGTGTGGTGGCGTGCGACGGAGTCGTCCAGCCCCATGCGACGCAGTACGGCGCGCCCGACGCCTCGGATGTCGATGTTCTGCCCCTCGTCGCGCACGTGCCCGGCGCGTTCGACGACGGTGACGTCCCATCCTGCCGAGGCCAGCCAGGACGCGGCGGCCGGTCCGGCGATGCTCGCGCCGGAGACCAAGATGCTCGGGATGCTCATTCCGGGCGCGTACCCGGTCACCCGCCCGGCGACACCGCACCCGCGCGGGTGATCTTCGCGAAAGCCCGGTTCACCCGGCAAGCACCGGGTAGTCCCCCGGTCAGCGGCCGGCCCGGCCGTCGACGGAAGGGATTGCCCGATGACCGATGTGAGCCGTCTGCCCGCCGTCGTCGCCGAAAACTGGGACTGGCAGATACGCGGAGCGTGCCGCGGCATGGACGCTGCGGTTTTCTTCCACTTCGACAACGAGCGCGGCTTCGCCCGCCGAAACCGCGAACAGTCGGCCAAGGAGATCTGCTCGAGCTGCCCGGTCCGGGCCGAGTGCCTCGAGCACGCCATCTCGACCGAAGAGACCTACGGCATCTGGGGTGGCCTCGGCGAAGACGCACTGCGCCGGCTGATCGCCGCCAAGCGGCGCTCATCCGGACGAGTCACCCCGCCCGCTGGGTGACCCCGGCCGGTGGGGTGCGCTGACTTCACGATCTCCGAGCCGGACTACCTGCTCACGCACAAAACCGGCCTCCGCGTGGGAAATCACGCGGAGGCCGGTGAAAACGTGCTCAGTTGTGCTGGGCAGTCCCGCCGTCGGCGATGGCACCCGCGGCGCAGTTGAACGGGGTCTCGCCCGCGGCTGCGTTCTCGCCCGGGGAAACCACCGGCACGTCGATCCCCTGAGCGATGTCGCGCACCGGGACCTGGACGCCGAGGACATTGACGTTGTCGTCACAGACGCCGCCGACAGCGTTCAGATTGTGCACCGCGTCGAGGTTCTGCACGTTGGCCAGGCCGACCTGGTCGTTGTGGTCGACCTGGTGGCCCGCGACCGTGATGCCGGACGCGGAAGCGGATCCGCCGAGGATCGCCATGCCGGCGGCAAGGGTGGTGGCAACGAACCCGAACTGCTTGATCACGTGAAAGTACTCCTGTAACACCTACCGGAAAGCCGGCAGGAACGGTGAACACCGGACCGGCTTCGGTTCGCCGAGTCCGGAGATGTCGGTTATCGTGCGATTACGCCGGGTGGGACCGGTGACACTTCTCCAGTCGCGTGACCGATCCCACCCGAGCCGGCGTCGCTCCGCGTCGCAACGTGCCCGGAACGCGGAACAGGAGTGTGCAGCTCGCTCCGTGTTCCGGGCACGCGTCACGACGTCGACGCGAATCGCCGGAAACCGTGCCTCGGCCGGCTTCCGCACACACAGCGGGCGGCCTCGGCACGGAACTCAGTTGCCCTGGCTCGTGCCGCCGTCGACCACCGCACCGGAGGCGCAGTTGTACGGGGACTCCCCGGCAGCGGTGTTCTCACCCGGCGACAGGATCGGCACGCCGATTCCGTTGAGCGAGTCACGGATCGGCACCTGGACGCCGAGGACGTTCACGTCGTTGCCGCACAGGCCCGGCGTCACGTTGACGTTGTGGAGCACGTCGGTGTTGTTCAAGTTCACCAGGCCGACCTGGCCGCTGTGGTCGTAGTCGCCGTGGTGGTGCCCGTGGTGGCCGTCCGGGGTGTCGGCGGCCGCGATACCACCGGCGAGGAACGCGCCGGCAGCCATGGCGGCCGTGACAAAACCGATCTTCTTCAGCATGGATTGCTCCTTGATTGACGATTGCGTCGAACAGGGCGGCATTGAAGGTGTGTCTCCGCTCTGATGCCAAAAACCTACTGACTCGATCGCACGGTTTCCAGTTCATGCCACCATCGTGTGCGTAGCGCGAACCCCTGACCTGGAAAACGTTGGCCCATTCGGGTTAGACAAGCTTCTCGCAAGCCGGTTAATTGAGAAACCGAAGCCGGCCGGACCACAGGAACGACAAATAACCCTGCGCCGCCGCCAACTCGGCGAAGCAGGGTTGTCTGCCGCTTTCCGCTTAGGTCGGCCAAGCCTCCGCTTCGGCCGTGAGCGCCGTGGCCACGTCGATTTCTCCCGATCGCACTCGCCACGCGAGCGAGCCGGGGTTCGGATGCAAGAGCAGCCAACCGGCGACGTCTTCGTCGGAGTAGCAAGGACTTTCGTCGCCACCGAGACCCAGCGCGGTGAAGTACTTGCGAGCCGGCCAGGTTTCCGGCACCCACGCACGAGCCCACCGGACGACAATTCGCGCCAGGTCGTTGTGCTGGTCTGCCGGATGGATCAAGCGATCACCGGTGGTGCAGATCAGACGTGGCGTGAAGGCCGCGCCCACAGGCGCGACAATGAGACGATCGTTCATTCCTCCCCCAAAGCCCACGATCGTGGACGACGTTCATTGGTACGACAAATGCGCGGCCCACGCAAAGAGAAAAGGCAGCCGGCGGGGGACGCGCACACGCGGCACGACTCTTCCACAGCTCTTGACTGAACCGGCGCCATTCTACAAAAAGGCGGAAGCCCGCGAGTTTCGGGGCGTGCCGACGGATCCTCCATCTCGCTCCACCTTGACCGTGTGGAGCCTGAGCGGAGACGGCATGTCCGATCGGCGAGCGCGCGGCAGCGACCGTCACCTCGCTCGGAGCGGGGGGAGCCAGGACCGACGACAACGGCTTACTGCACCTGACCACCCCAGCGCGCCGGACCCCGCCGGATATCCGAGCACGGTTGCCGGCCATGGGACAGGAAAGCACCCGACACTCTTTTCTCGGTCTTCCAAGCTGTCACCACATCGGGAGCTCGACACCGAGAAAGGTCGTTGACCGCGCCAGGAAGCGACATTCACCAAGTCAGATTAGCGCCTGACCCCACATGTGAGAAGTGATTTCGGGACGCACCATTCTGAAGAGTGCATTTTTGACACAAGAAAAATAATCAGGATACCCGAATTTTAGTTTCGCAAAACTCCGCGAGCGCGTGAACCTCTTTGCCGGGAAGACGCACTTTTTGCACCTTGAGTCACAGGTCGCCCGTGACTATCACTCCATGTGGGCCTTCCGCATCTTCAAGCATGGGGAGATTGGCTACACTGTGTGACATCGGCCCTGAATCTGGGTCGCTCACCGGCTACGAAAATCGGACGCAATACCCGGGTTGGACGGTACCGTGCGAATGCACGTGCTTTTTCGCGAGCACCTGTTCGGAGAACCTTATTCGGACGTGGGGCACCATCAGCACTTTCACCGAAGTCGTCGGAAAAGTGCCGTCAAGGCGTTTCGCCGAACAACTTGCAGAACCGGGATGGCTGCGGCCGGCTCAGCTCTGACCTGTGACGAAGGCGATTCACGACGAGCCCTGCACCCGTAACCCGATGCGTGGCCGACGCCGGCCGGCACCACGGAGAACCGGAAGAGGCCGGTGTCAGCAGTCCGGACGGACGGACCCGCCGTCCTGGACCTCGCCGGCCGCACGATGGTGCCACCCCCGGGACGCGTCCGGCGCACAGCGGACTCCGGGATCGGCGATCGCGGGATGACGGGACGTAAAGGTGCTCTTTGCCTCACCCAACAGAACCGATCGCCACTCTTCCACCGAGTTCCCCATCGTGCCGAGCCCCGATCCGCTGACCACGGTTCCTGTGCCCTGGAAGGGCGTCCGCCGGGACAGCCGGATCGTTCAGCTCCGGCAGGTGTTTCCGATCAACCGACCGGCAAGAGCGTTCGCCTCGCGAGAGCTCGACGAGTGACCGCCGGAGTCCGGCGCCAAGGCGGTCAGGACCTCCGCACCGTCGCCGCGCCGAGGGCCTGCAGCGCTGCCCACGTCGCGGTGGCCGCGTCCCGGGCGGTCTCGGATGCCACGACCGGCTCCGTCGCCGTCGTCGCGCACGTCTGCACCAAAGCGGACGCCAGGTCACCCGGTCGCAGTTCGAACCGGCGGCCGGCTTCGACCAGCAACCGCCAAGCTTGGGCGGCGTCGCACCGGACCACCCCCATCACCACTCCCATCGCCCGGTCGAGCACGCCGCGGGAATCCGTGGCCAGTGTGTGGTCTTCCGGGCCCGCGGGCGGCCGAGCCACGGCCAGTTCCAGCGCACCGCGCACCAACGCCATCAGCCGCGCGAGCTTGACGATCGTGCTCACCCCGGCCGGCCGGTCCAGCGTGGCGGACAAGGCGATGAGGCTTCCCGCGCAAAGGCCGGTGACCACGCCGATCCCCCGCACCGGCTCCCACGCCCTGGTCAGGTCCGCATGGCCGCTTCCGATCACGGCCTCGTCGAGGCCGGGCCACCGCGGATCCGACCGGACGTCCTCGGTGACAACCGGCTGCCCTGACCGCAGGGCGTCGGTGACGGGTCCGCGGCCTCGAACGAGCTGGGCGGTTTCCACCAGATGGCCGGCTCCGGTGGCAGCCAGGATCGCCGGTGCCCGGCCCGCCCCCGATCGGACGGTCACCGCCGTCCCGAGAGTCCCGGACAGGTCGGTGTCCACCCGGTCCAGAACCGCGTCCAGCAAGGCCAGCAGCTCCGGTCCGGCGACCGCGGCGATCCCGCCCGCGCCGCCTCGTGATTCTTCCACGCGCCATCCCCTCTTCATCGGAAGCCTCTCACGGCGCCGGGGCGATGAACTTCCCTCGACCGGGTGGGAAACCGGCTCGGGGCGCGAGCCGGAAACGGCGGCAACGGTGCTGTGAAACGGTCAGCGCGGGAGCTTGACGACGGTGACGAAGAAGTTGTCGATCTGCCGGACCGCCTCGACGAAGTTGTCGAAGTCGACGGGCTTGGTGACGTAGGCGTTGGCGTGCAGGTCGTAACTGCGCACGATGTCTTCCTCGGCTTCGGAGGTGGTGAGCACGACCACGGGGATGCTGCGCAGCTCGGGCGAGGCCTTGATCTCGCTGAGCACCTCGCGACCGTCTTTGCGGGGCAGGTTCAGGTCCAGCAGGATCAGCCCGGGCCGCGGCGCATCCGCGTAAGCCCCTTCCCGGCGCAGAAACTGCAACGCCTGTTCCCCGTCGGACACCACCGACAGGCTGTTGCGGATCTTGTGGTGCTCGAACGCCTCCCGCGTCATCAGCACATCACCGGGGTCGTCTTCGACCAGCAGGATGTCGATCGGCTCGCTGCCCTCGGTCATGATCGTGACCTTCCTTCAGGTACGGCGCCGACCAGCGTCGGCGCTGCGATGGGTGTGGCAGGCAACGTGAAGCAGAACCGGCTGCCACCGTGGTGGGTGGTGTCCAGCCAGATGGTGCCGCCGTGGTGTTCGATGATCTTGCGGCACATCGCGAGCCCGATCCCCGTACCGGGGTAGTCCGCCCGCCCGTGCAGCCTCTGAAAGATCACGAAGATGCGCTCGGCGTACTCTTCGCCGATCCCGATGCCGTTGTCGGTCACCGAAAACAGCCACACCGCACCTTGGCGCTCCGCCGCGACGTGCACCACCGGCGGGTCCTCGCCACGGAACTTGACGGCGTTGCCGACCAGGTTCTGCAACACCGCGGTCAGCAGTGCGGGCTCGCCGGTCACGGTCGGCAGGTCGCCGCGGGTGATCCGGGTGCCGGTCTCGGTGATCGTGGCATCGAGGTTGGCGGTCGCCGCCGCCAGCAGCGTGCCGGTGTCGACCTCGCTCGGCTCACCGGTGCGGCGCCCGACGCGGGAGAAAGCGAGCAGGTCGTTGATGAGCACCTGCATGCGCTTGGCCCCGTCCACGGCGAAGCCGATGTACTGGTTCCCTCGCTCGTCGAGGTGGCCCTGGTAGCGCTTCTGCAGGAGCTGGCAAAAGCTGGTGACCTTGCGCAAGGGCTCCTGCAGGTCATGGGAGGCGACGTAGGCGAACTGCTCGAGGTCGGAGTTCGACCGCTCCAGCTCCTCGGTACGGGCCTGCACCAGTGTCTTGGCGTGCTCCAGCCGGGCGAGGTCGTCCACGATCCGGGCGCGCAGGGATTCGACGTCCCCGGCGAGGTCGCGGATCTCCCGGGGCCCGGTGCCCCGGACGTGCCGGGTGACGTCGTGCAGCGTCACGCTCCGGACCTCGCCGGCCAGCCGCCGGATCGGGCGGATCACCGTGCGGTGCAGCACCGTGAACACCGCCGCCATCGCCGCGCACAACAACACCGCGATCGTCACCAGCATGGCCGTGAGCAGACCGGCGGCATCCGCGAGGTTCCCGCGTGCCACCGCGCGGTCGGCGTCGAGGTGGCTCTGCTGGGTGGCCAGCACGGCGCGCAGCCGGTCGAAGCGGGTCTTGCCGTCCAAGAGCCGGGCGGGTGGGACGGCCGCCCCGGAAAGCACCGGGTCGGCGATCACCCGGCGCCACTCGTCGGCGGCCCGCAACACGGCCGCGAGATCGGCGCCGCCCGGTGTCCCCGCGACGGCGCCGAGGCGCCGGAGCTCGGCCTCCGCGGTTTCCTGGGCGGCCACACCCTCCCGATAGGGCTGGAGGAACTGCGGCTCCCGGGTCAGCTGGAAGCCGCGGATCCCGGTTTCCTGGTTCACCAGAGCGGCCGAAAGAGCGTTGGCCTGGAGCACCTGGGGGCCGGTGACGTCGAGCAGGGCCGTGCGGGCGGCCGACAGCTTCGTCACCGCGAACCCGCCGGTGATGATCGCCGCGGCGAGCAGCACCGAGGCGACCACGCCGGCGATCCACGCCCACGTGGTGATCGACCGGACGCGGCCCTCGGCGGGTTCGTGGCTCGTCAAGACCGCTCCTCGGCGTCGAAGGTCAGCAAGACCAGGGCCAGGTCGTCGTCGAGCGGCCCGCCGTGGATCTCGTCGACCGCCTGGATCACCTCGTCCAGGACGTCGCCGCGACGTCGCCGGGAAACCACGCGCGCCGCCGCGTCCACCGCGTGCTCGTGGCCGGTGAACCGGCGCCCGTCCGGAGCGCGGCCTTCGAAGGCGCCATCGGTGTAGAGCAGCAACGACCAGGCCCCGCCCAGCGCGACTTCGTGCTCGCGCCACGGACTGCCCGGCGCGATGCCCAACGGCGGGCGCAGGTGCGCACTCAGCAGCCGCGCGCCGGTGTCGCCGTCGACCAGCAGCGGCGGCGGATGCCCCGCCAGGACCATCCGCAGCGACCGGCGGTCCGCGGCGATGGTGACCGCGCAGGCTGTCACGAAAAGCGGTTCGATCGCTTCGACGCCCAGCAGCTTCTCGACCATGCCCAGGGCTCGCGCCATCGGCATGCCCGACAACACGACCGACCGCCACGCGATCCGCAGCGCCACGCCGAGTGCGGCCTCGTCCGGGCCGTGCCCGCAGACGTCACCGATGATCAGCTGCACGGATCCGTCCGGTAGCTCGATCGCGTCGTAGAAGTCCCCGCCCAGCAGCGCACGCTCCCGGCTGGGCCGGTACCGGACCGTCAGCCGCAGCCCCGGGTCCCGGACCAGCGGACTGGGCAGCAGGCCGCGTTCGAGCCGGGCGTTCTCGCTCGCCACGAGCTGGTGCTGCAACAACTGCTGCTCGAACCGCTCGGAGCGGCTGCGCTCCCACGCGTAGCGCAAGGCCCGCACCAGCAGCGGACCGTCGACGTTGTCCTTGGCCAGGTAGTCCTGGGCCCCGGCGCCGACCGCGGCGATTCCGGCCTGGTCGTCCTGGTGGCCGGTCAGGACCACGACCGCGGTGGTCGGAGCGAGCCCGCGGATCCGGTTCAACCCCGCCAGGCCGGTGGCGTCGGGCAGCTGCAGGTCGAGCAGGACACCGTCGACCGCGTCCAGGCGCAGCAGCGCCTGCGCCAAGGTGGAGACCCGCTCCAAGCGGACACTCTCGGCGCTCCCCGCGACGTCGAGCAGCATTTCCTCCACCAGCATCGCGTCACCGTCGTCGTCTTCGACCAGCAGGATGTGCAGCTGGTCCCGCCCGGGAGCGAGCATCGGAGGCACGTGCGGGCCGAGCCGTACCGCGTTCGACAAGACAGCCACCTCTCCCGGACCGCACAGCGTTTCCGGAAGGTTCCGGGGGCGACGCCGGCAGAAAACAGCTCGAACAGCTGTGAGGACTGTGGCTGCGTGCTCAACCGGAGCCGAACCTTACTCGGCGTCATCACGCACGACGACACAACCCGAACCGGCGAGTCCAGCGGCAGACCGCGGCACCGGCATCCATCGATACGACACCGGGTGACCAGTGGGAGACCTCGAACAGCCGCCGAGACCGGGAAGCGCGGCAAACGTCGGCTCCGACACCCACTGCGAGTAGACGTCGAAGGAGCGAGAACCGCTCTTTGGTGTCACCGCCGAAGTGGTCACAAGCCTTATCAGAATTGATAGTCTGCCTGCCGGCACGGATCCGTTCCTCCCCACTCGGCACCGGAGGTGCGTGGCGTGACAAACACGACTTCCCCGCGCGTTGCCGCCGCACGGTCCGGGCGTCAGCCGGTCGCCTCGTCCGCGCGAATCCACGACGCCGCTTTCGGCGGCGCCGACAACTACGTCCTCGACCGAGAAGCGCTGGCGGCGCTGGAGGAGGCAGCGCCCGGGTTCACCGAGCTGCTTCGAGCGGCGCGCGCGTGGCACATCCGGGTCGTCCGTCATCTCGCCGGTCGTGGTATCGACCAGTTCCTGGACCTCGCCGCCGGTCTGCCCCACGTCCGGGAGAACACTCACCAGGTCGCGCGACGGTACAACCGGGACGCGAAAGTCGTTTACACCGACACGGATCCACTTCTGCTGAGTTACGCGCGGGCTCTCCTGGACGACGATGACAACACCGCGATCGTCCACGGCGACCATCTCGACCCGCACCAGTTGTTGTTCGGCGAGCAGCTGTGGCCGGCTCTGGATCTCCGCCGCCCCGTCGCGGTGCTGCTGACCCGCGGCACCCAGCTGGAGTTCGACGACCACCGCCTGGCCGCGGCGCTCGCCGGATATCGCACCCTGCTGGCGCCCGGGTCGGCACTGGCTCTCAGCGGCTGGGCCCACGCCACCGACGCCGACGAAGAACTGCCGCGCACTGTCGCGCAGATCTGGCAGGTCCATTCCGGCCGGCGCATCCGCTGCCGCACCGTCGCCGAGCTCCAGCAGCAGTTCGCCGGCTTCGACCTGCTCGAACCGGGGCTGGTCCCGTTGGCCGCCTGGTGGCCCGACGGCCCCCGGCTCCGAGCGCCGGCCACGGCGGAACGACTGGGCTACGGCGGCGTCGGAATCGTGCCCTGACGGTTTGCCGGCACGATCCGGGTTTGAGAGCTCGCCACCGGGGGTATGCGCTCGCGATGCCTGCGAACGCAGGTACCGCGATTGCTCCTGAAGGCGGTCTGACGTGGTCCAAGCGGTCCTGCCCCGACGCTCCGGCGGCACCGGCGAACCGGTGCGCTCCCGCATCGGGCAGCACCTGCGCAGGAGACGTTCGCGGGCCACCCTCGACCGGCTGATCGAGCTCGTCGCCCGGGGAAACGAGTTCGCATTCGGGCAATTGGTCGACCAGCTGGCCGGCCCGGTGCTGGGCCTCGTCCACCACGTCGTGACCGACCGGTCGGTGGCTGAAGACCTGACCGGGCAGGTGCTGGTCGAGCTCTGGCGCGCGGCGCCGCACTACCGCCGTGCCGACGGAACCGTCCGCACCTGGGCCTTGTCGCTCGCCCACAAGCACGCCGTGGCTCACCTCCGAGCGCAGTCGACCTCGCTCCCGGCGCCCTCGTGTGTGCACGGCTCCGAAGATCCCGCGTTCGCCGCGCTGACCGCGCCTCACCGGGAGCTCGTGCTCCTCGCTTACTGCGGCGGGCGCACGTATGGCGAGATCGCCTCGGCGTTGTCACTGCCGCCGGAGACGGTGGCCGGCTCCCTGCGGGACAGCCTCATCCTGCTACGCGGACACAGTGCATGAGGTGAGATCGGACCCGACGTGGTTCACCCGATCACGGCCCGGTCGGCTGCGCTCTCCGACCGCGGGTTACGGCCCTTCTCCACGGGGTAACCCGATCGTGTCCGAGCACGACCAGGCGCCCCGAAGGAGCCACCATGGCGGGAAAGTTCGAGGTATACCAGGACAAAGCCGGTAAGCACCGCTTCCGCTTGAAGGCGGGCAACGGTGAGGTCGTCGCCTCCGGCGAAGCCTACGAGACGAAGGCCGCCGCGAAAGCCGGCTGTGAGGCTGTGCAGCGCGCCGCGGATGGCGCGGCCATCGTCGAAGCCGAAGCCTGAGCCGGCGCCAGGGCCGGTCGGGCAAGGTAAGTCCGCCGGCGGACACGGAACCGCGAGTGCGCTGTTCCCACTTCCGTCGGCGGCCTCGGCGAACACGACCGGCGTGAACTGCCGCGGTGCCCTCGCCAGTCCCGCGGACGCCATCGTCTCGGCGGGTGAAATCGACGCACAACCGCTGCGATTCGCCGTGGCAACTGATCGCGACCCGCTATCCTGAGGGACGTGCCGCCGAGCAGCGATGGGGTGAGGAGTCTCCCGGCCTGCGGAAACTCTGCCGACATGGACGATGTTCGCATCACACCGCCAGGAGCCACCGCCACCGTCGGCGGCTGGCTCAGCGCGCCTTCGCCGGCGTTGCAAGCTCGCGGCGACCGATGCGTCGCGGTCAACAAGGCGGCCCGGGCGCTGTTCCCGGTGCTTCGCGCGGGCGACCCGATCGCATCGGTGATGCCCGGCTGGCTGATCGACGCCCCGGGCACCGCAGGCGACCAGGCCGGCGGCCCGATCGGTGACCGCTGGTTCGCCGGCCACCGCGTGGCCCAGCAGGACGGTTCCGTGCTGTGGTGGCTGTCCGACGTCACCGACACCCTGGCCGCCCAGCGCCAGCTGCGAGCCGAGCGCGATCGGGCCGTGCTGCTGGCCCGGCTGTCGACCACCCTGCTGTCCTCCCTCACCGAGCTCCGCTGCCAGCAGATCACCGCGGAGCTGGCCGCCGGGCACCTCGCCGACGCCGCCCTGGTCGTCACCCCGGGTGAGCTGCCCGGTGAGCACGAGGTGACCTGGTCGGTGCGCGGGCAGCGTGCCCGGCTGCGTTCCCTGCGCGTCGAACCGGAAGCGGTGCCCGGGCTGGCCGAGGCACTGGGCGGGTTCCCGCCGGTTCCCTCGGGCTGGCTGGCCCCGGCGACGGCGCCGTCCTGGCTGACGCCGGCCGAGCTCGGTCCGGCCGGCGCGATCACCGTGACCTCGCTGCCCGGCCACGGCAGGCCGGTCGGCGCGCTGGTGCTGGTGCGCGCCGCGACCGAGCCGGGGTTCACCGAGGACGAGGAGACCTTCGCCCGTTCCTTCGCCGCTCAGGCGGGCACCGCGATCTCCGCGGCGCGGCTGCTCGCCCGGGAAGCCTCGGCGGCCGACGCGCTGAACAAGCAGCTGCGGCCGCCGAAGATCGGGCGGCTCGACGGCGTCGACTACTCCGGCCGCTACCAGGCCGCGGCCGACGCCGACCGCATCGGCGGCGACTTCTACGACGTGTATCCCCGCGTCGGAGCCGCGGACGGCGAGCACGACGCGGAGTCGGTCGCCGTGCTCGGCGACGTGTGCGGAAAGGGCCTCGACGCCGCGGTGCTGACCGGAAAGGTCCGCACCACCCTGCGCGCGCTGCTGCGGCTGGTCGGCGAGCACGACCGGGTCCTGAACCTGCTCAACGACGTGCTCCGTCAGGACGGCGAGGCCCGGTTCGTCACCCTGGCGCTCGCCTCGGTGTCCCGGCGCGACTCCCGGGTCCGGATCCGCCTGACCACCGCGGGGCACGTGCCGCCGCTGGTGGTCCGGGCGGACGGGCGGGTGGAGCCGGTCGAGACCTCCGGTACGCTGCTCGGCGTCCTGCCCGACCTTGAGACCACCACCACCGAGCTGTTCCTGGCCCCGGGAGAGACGTGCCTGCTCTACAGCGACGGCATCATCGAAGCCCGCGGTGGTCCGCTGGGCGACGTCATGTTCGGCCAGGAGCGGCTGGCCGAAGCACTCACAGCGTGCGTGGGCATGTCCGCTGACGCCGTCGCCGAACACGTCCACATGCTCGCCGCCGAGTGGGCCGGTACCGGACGGCACGACGACATGGCGGTCCTGGCGATCACCGCGTCCCGGGGCCGGCACCTGACCGCGATCGGCGGGCACACCCGCGGGCGGTTCACCGAATGACCGCCACGCCCTTGCACTGCACCACCCTGCATCCCACCGGCGCGACCACGGCCATCCGGCTGTGCGGCGACCTCGAGTTCGGCTCCGCCCGCGTCCTGCTCGCCACGGCCGCCGAAGCACTCGCCTCGACCGGGCTCGAGGTGCTCGTGCTCGACTGCGCGGGCCTGACCTTCCTGGACTCCACCGGGCTGCGAACCCTGCTGCTGGTCCACCGGGACACCACGGCCGCCGAGGTGCGGCTGGAGCTGAGGGATCCGCCTCGCTGCCTGGAAATGATGCTGCAGCGGACCGGCCTGTCGGCGTACTTCGCTCAGCAGCGGCACGACGACGTCCCGGCGACGGACTCCCCGTCCGCGACTCGCGACGCCTGAGTCCGCCCTGCCACTGAGAGCAGCGACTCGGCCACGGGCTCGGTGCTCCGCTCGTCAGGTGTTTCGGCTTCCAGGTGTGGGTATCCGGCCTCCACGGACCTCGACCGGCGGGGCCGGAAGAACACTGGGAGTCCAATGTCGACTGGGTACGCGAAGGTGACGAACGACCAGACCGAGACCCTGGTGCTGGACGTCGAGGACGATCTTGCCGAGTTGTCGTGGGTTCGGCGCTGGGCGCGATCCGCGTTGGGCGACCTGCCGGAGGAGGACGTGATCGACGCGGTCATGGTCATGGACGAACTGGTGTCCAACGCGCTTCGGCACGGGACACCACCCCGTCAGGTGCGGTTGCTGCGCCGGTCGAACTGGCTCCGCGTCGAAGTCGACGACTCGTGCCTGGATCCCGCGTGCCCGCGTCCGCCGTCGGAAACGGGCGGCCGCGGGCTCGCCCTCGTCGAGCGGTGCTCGGTCGCCTGGGGTCAGGACCAGCGCGGTACGGGAAAGACGGTCTGGGCGGAAATCGTTCCCACCGCACAACCGGCTCCCGAGGGCTGAACCTCGTCGGCGGTGTTTCGGGCACCGCCGCGATGGGCAACTTCCCCCCGCGCCAGGCTTCAGCAGCGAGGCCCCGGGAGGAAACCGTGCCATCGTCCGTCTTGACCGCTTCTCCCCACGAACCGGTCGACGCACCTCTGCTCGCTTTCGAACGTTTCGTCCGCCTCAACCACGTCACCGTGTTCCGGCTGGTCGCCTGTCTGCTGGGCGACGCCGAGAAGGCCGAGGCAGTCACCGAAGAGCTGTTCGTCGCGCTGTGGCGCCGGCAAGGCCGCGATCCGAGTGTCACCGATCTCCTGTGCGACGCGGTCGACCGCTGCGTCGACCGCCCGGCTACCACGTCGTTGCCCGGCGTGCTGCGTCGTGTCGGCCGCCTCGACCGGACCGGGTGGCTGCTCCACGATGTCCTCGGCTTCCCCACCGCGAGGGCGGCCGAGCTGCTCACCGTGACCGAGCCGGAACTGAGGGACGGGCTCCGGCGGGCACGGCTTGCGCTGAGCCGAGTCCTGGCGCCGTGACCGCCGGCCCGTCCGGGAACCGGCCGTGCGAACACGATCCAGCCGCCGCGTGGGAAGACCGCGAGGGAGCGAGCGCACCGTGCCCCGGTTGTGCCGCGCTGCGGGCCGAGATCGCCAGGCTCCGCCACTGCCTGAACCTGATCGCCGCCGCCGACGTCCGACCGGCGCCCGGTCTCGTCGACCGGATCATCTTTCGGATCCGGAACGCGGGATGACCGGCGACCATCAGGTTGTCGGCCGTCCCTTGCCCTTTCCGGCGGGCAAACCCGGCGCAGGCCTCGAGATCGGCGCTTACCAAGCAGAGCTGACCGGTCGCGCGGTTCTGGTGCCGTACCGAGGAGTCCGGCACCAGAACCTTCGCGAGCCGTCGAACGCACCGAGGGTGAGGAGGATCGCGCCCGACGGCCGAGAGCGACGCGGCCGCCGGACCGGGAATTCCCCTTGCCGCGCAGGGTCAAACTCGCACTGCGGTCGCGGCCGGAATCTTCGACCGCTATCTTGGCCCTCTCGAGGACTGGCGCACCCGCCACCGGTTCCCCCAGGAGGAGCATCCGATGATCAACGCCGGCTACTACGCGGGCTGGGGCACCTTGAGCCTGATCAACGCGGGACTCGCCCAGAGCAAGAACCGCAGCGGCCTGGTGTGGTTCCTGCTTTCCCTCCTGCTCGGGCCGATCGCGACGTTCTTGATCGTCTTCCTCAGCCCCGCGCCGGCAAAGGCCTGACGGAGGCCCCGCGCGCTCGAGCCGATCGACTGCTCCCGGCGGGCGCGGGGATCGACGTCATCCGAACCGGGCCATCATGCTCGTCGAAATCTTCGACGCCGAGCATCGCGCGCACCAGAGGGCGGGCAGCCGGGGCCATGCTGACGCCACGGGAATCGCACTGCAGCAGCGGAAACCGGAACCAGAACGCTCCGCACCACCAGTTGACCTGCCGTACCAGCAGCCGGTCGGCGTCCAAAACGACATGCCAACCCGGGGTGGACACCCGGGCGAGCAGCGGCCGGGCTCGGGCTGGCAGCTGCCCCATCAGCTCGGCCAAGTCGTTCCGGACGTCTTCGCTGTCAGCCCAGTCTCGCCCGCCGGTCTCGTAGTTCACCGTCTCGTATTTCATCCGAATCGTTCCCTCAGCCGCAGAGCTCGGTCATCCGGTGCCAGGGTGCCCACGAACCGCTCGTTTCACACGACCACCTTCAGGCCTTCCGTTTGTGCCGCAGCGCGCCGGGTACACCCCGAATCCGGGTGCCAGGCCGAAGGAGCGTGCCGCGATGACCGCCATTTCCATCCTGCGCGTCGAGGCCGGAGAGCTGCCGCCGGGCGCTGCGGCCCGCCGGCTGGCAGCCGAAGTGTTCGCGGACGTTTCGGCCCCCCGGCACGTCGATCTTTTGCTGCTCGTGGACGAACTCGTGACGGACGCTCAGCGCCACGGCGGACGGCTGCGGGAGGTGTACCTGTGCCGGTTCGACATGCCGACGACCGCCCACATCGAGGTGATCTCCACTCCGCCGGCCGTGCCACGCCATGACGCGGTGGAGTCGGCCGACGCCGCGCTCGGCCGGTTGATGCTCGACGAGCTGGCGGCGGCTTGGGGCGTTCAACGCGAGGGCGACGACTGGATGACGTGGGCGGAAGTGTGAGCCCGCCCGAACCCGGGCGGGCAATGGTCCCCGGCGCACCGGCAATGGCGGGTGCGTGGCCCGTCGTCACCACCGAGTGAAAACGAGTGTTTGGACAACCCCCGCCGAGGGCATCCCGGCCGCGAGGTCGGCCGCCACCAATCCCGGTGGCGAACCTCGGAAAAAGGAGTTCTCCACCGTGATCGTTCTCGGCGTCATCCTGATCGTCCTCGGGTTCGTCATCAGCATCCCCGTGCTGTACACGATCGGCATCGTGCTCGCCGTCGCCGGCGTCGTGCTGGCCATCCTCGGCGGCACCGGGCGCAAGATCGGCGGCCGCGCGCACTGGTTCTGAGCACCCCGGTCCGAGGCCTAAGTGCACACGTTCACGTGCCCGGAATGCGCCAACCTGCTGTTCTTCGAAAACGACCGGTGCGTCGTCTGCGGAACTGCCGTTTGCTACGACCGCCGGACCCGCGCGATGGTCAAGACCATCGAGTCCCGCCGGTGCGCGAACGTCGAGCGGGCCGGGTGCAACTGGACCGCCGTCGAGGGTGAGCTGTGCGACTGCTGCGCCTTGACGAGGACCCGGCCCGACGACGGCGAAACCACCGCCCACAGCGCCTTTCGCAGCGCCGAAGCGGCCAAGCGCCGGCTTCTCCACCAGCTTGACGATCTCCGCCTGCCGGTGGTCGACCGCACGGTCGACCCCCGGCACGGCTTGGCGTTCGACCTGCTGTCCAGCGCCGGCCGGCCGGTGACGACCGGGCACGCCGACGGAGTCATCACGATCGACCTCGCCGAGGCCGAGGACAGCCACCGCGAAGCCCTCCGCGCCCGGCTCCACGAGCCGTACCGCACACTGCTCGGCCATTTCCGGCACGAGGTCGGGCACTGGTACTGGGAAAAGCTGATCGCGGGCGGCCCGGCGCTGACGGAGTTCCGGCAGCTGTTCGGTGACGAACGCACCGACTACCAGCGGGCCTTGGCCGACCATTACGCGAAGCCGCCCGGCCGCGACTGGGCGGACAGCCACATCAGCCACTACGCGGCCGCGCACCCGTGGGAAGACTGGGCGGAGACCTTCGCCCACCTGCTGCACATCCGCGACACCGTGCAAACCGCCGCGGCACTGGGCGTGCTCGTGGCGGGCACCCCGATCGAACCGCACGGAGCGACGTCGGTCGACGCCGTCCCCGAGGACCACCCGGACGACCTCGACGGCCTGCTGGAGACCTGGGTCCCGCTGTCCCGTGCCCTCAACCAGCTCAACCGCAGCATGGGCAAGGAAGATCCCTACCCGTTCGTCGTTTCCGCCCCCGTCCACGCCAAGCTGCGTTTCGCCGACGACGTGATCGTCACGCAGCGAGGCCGGTGAGGCGGATCGGCTGGCATCACCCGCGGGGGTGACTTCACCGGAACGGCGGTTGAATTCTCCGCCGGCGGGTTACAGATGATCAAGCAGTCAGGCGAGGGGCGTGGCTGCGAAGAGGGGAATCAGGGGAGCGGAGGCGCGGGGAAACGTCGCCGCAGCAGTGGGTCGGGACGCCGTCGAACGGTGTCCCGGCCCGCCGCACATCATCGAGGTCGACCGCCGCGGTCGCCGGTCGAGGGCCTGGGTGCTGCAGACCGACGCGGGTCGGAAGGCGGTTCCAGCCGCAGCAACCCGGCCACCCCCATCCGCTCCAGCTTCCGGCGCGCGGGAACCGAGGCCCGCACCGAAAGAGGACATCCGTGGTCCAGGCACCGCCGGGCCATCTTCATCAGCGCATCGACGGCTTCCATCGACAGCAGCGTGACCGCCGACAGGTCTACGACGACGCCCTCGACGGCCGGGGTCACCCTCGTCCGCGCCATCAGCAGCTCGTCCTCGACGGCGGCGCCGACCGGACTTCCCGAAACCCTGACGAGGAAGACCTCGTTCGCGGCGCCGTCCGGGCCGGGCCGGTTCAGAGGTCCACGGCGTTGTTGTCGCCCGGGTCCGGCCGGTTTCCCGTCAGCCGGGCCTTCGCCATTTCGAACAGGGCCCGGGGTTTGCCGCCGGGGGTGTTCCAGTACTCGGCGGAGTCCGCGTCCACCTTCAGCAGGACGACATCGGGGTCGTCCGGGCCGTTCGGGAACCAGGCCTGGACGAACTCGTTCCACAGCTCCTTCTTGCGAGCGGCGTCGTCGACCACGGACGCGGTCCCGCTCAGCGACAGCCAGGAGCCGGAACCCGCGAAGCTGACGTTGACCTGGTCGTCGCGGCCGACGTCGGCCACCAGGTCGGCGGTCCTGGTGACGAAGAACCAGGCGGTGCCGTCGAAATCCACCTGCTGGCTGGTCATGGGCCTGCTGGTCAGCTTGCCGCCGGCGCCACGGCTGGTGATCATCGCCGTGCGGACCTCTCGCGCGATCGTGGTCACGATCCGGTGCTCGTCTTCGCTCATGGTTCTCCTCCGTCACTTTCGCGTTCGGTCAGGCCGTTTCCCTGGCCCGTTTGAACCGTCGCGCACCGTCCGTCAAGTCGACGATGGGCGCCGGGTAGTCGAGTGCGCGCCGGTCGTCGTCCGGCAGCTGCCACGGTTCGTGCACCCGGCCGCCCGGGACGTGCGCGAGCTCGGGAACGTAGCGGCGGACGTACTCGCCGTCCGGGTCGTAGCGTTTGGCCTGGGCCAGCGGGTTGAGCACCCGGTTCGGCCGGGTGTCGGTGCCGGTCCCCGCGACCCACTGCCAGTTCAGCTGGTTGTTGGCGACGTCGCAGTCCACCAGGAGCTCGGTGAAGTGCCGGGCACCCAGCCGCCAGTCCAGGTAGAGCGTCTTGGTCAGGAAGCTCGCCGTGATGAGCCGAGCCCGGTTGTGCATCCAGCCTTCCCGGGCGAGCTGCCGCATCCCCGCGTCCACGACCGGGTAACCGGTCCGGCCCTCCTGCCAGGCCGCGAAATCCCGCTTGGACTCGCGCCACCGGTCACCGTGCGGCCGGTAGTCCCGGGTGGCGCATTCCGGCCGGGCAGCGAGCACCTGGTGGTGGAAGTCGCGCCACGCCAGCTGCCGCGCGAACGCGCGGGCCCCTGCCGACCCCGTCCCGACCCGGTCCAGCAGCTCCGTGACCGAGACCGTGCCGAAGTGCAGATGCGGGGACAAGCGCGAAGTCCCCTCCTCGGCCAACGCGTCGTGGCTGTCGGCATAGCCGTCGACGCCATCGCGCAGCCACGACGTCACCAGCTTGCGTCCGGCTCGTTCGCCGCCTTCCGGGAGCTCCGGTGACGGCGAGCCGCCATCCAGCTGCCGTGCGCCGGGCACCTTCCCGGCGGCCATCCGCGGCACCTTCACCGAGGACGGCGCCCGCAGAACCCCGCGCCGGTCGGCTGCTTGCCACTTCCGCGCGTACGGGGTGAAGACCGCGAAGTGGGCTTTTCCGCCGGCGGGGGTGATGGATCCAGGCGCGACCGCGGTGACGACGGTGTCGTGGACGTGCAACGCCACGCCGAGCTGCCCGAGCTGTTCCGCCAGTCTTCCTTCGCGCGCGGTGGCGAACCTGCTCACGTCGGCGGCGACGTGCACCTCGCCGACGTCGTGGCGGCGCACGATTTCCAGCACTTCCCCGACCGGCTCACCGTGCCGGACCACCAGCCGTCCCCCGCGGTCACGAAGGCTTCGGTCGAGGTCGGCCAAGCAGTCCGCGAGGAAGGCCGCCCGGTTGGGGCACCCGAAGGAGCGCCCTATCCGATCGTCCACCACGAACAGCGGAATGCAGCGGCCGGCGGCCGCGGCCGCGTGCAGCACGGGGTTGTCGTGTACCCGCAGGTCCCGGGTGAAGAGCGCGAGCGACGTCGTCACGTCACCGGTCCGAGTCCGACTCGACCGGCATGCCGGTCATCTTGCGCACCAGCTCCTGCGCGTGAGCGTACGCATCCCCGGCTCCGGCCCGGTATTCAAGAGACCGGATGCGCTCGGTGAGGCCTTCTCCGTCTCGGGCGTGCTGCTCGGCGCCGGCCAGCACGGCCAGCAGCCGGACGGCGTCGAGCACCGGGGATTTTGCGCTGTCAACGGACATCTGCGAACTCACCTGCATCTCGTGGGCTTGACCGATCCGACTCGGGTTACCCGCAAAATCGGCGACGATGCCCCACAGGTGAAAGTCCGGTCGAAGATGACCCGAGAGAGTGAATTCGGCGGGCCCACCGCTCGCGGCGCGTCATGCCGGCGCCGTCATTCTTCGAGATCCCGCTCCGGCAGGTCACCGAGCGTGGCGAAGCCGGACAGGTACGGCGCGATGTCTCCGTGCACCGTCCACGCGCGTAGCTGACCGGCCGACCTGCGGGACATCAAGGCACGCGTCAGATCGAAAGCGTCGGCGCGGACGACGGTGGCGACGCGCTCGGCAGGTCCCCGCGAAACCCACTGCCAGGTACCACCGTCCAGCAGAATCGGTGGACGGTCGGCGACCGCGGCCCGGAACCGCTCGGCGAAGTCGTCCCGCAAGCTCGACAGTCCGGGAGTGGTCCGTCCGCCGGGAACCCGGAGGGCGCCGCGGAGATCCTGCTCGTGGATCAGGACGTCGTTCAGCGGACGGCTGGTGTGCTCACGCATCCACCGCCGCATCGGCTCGACCAGGCCCGCCCACTCCTCGAGCAGCGCCACGACGGACTTGTTCGCACGCCGGTCCACCTGCCGCTGCGTCCACGCCCCGTTGTGGTCGTCGGGCTCGTCACCCGCCAGCACGTCGGCGTCGAGCCCGACCATGTGCGCGAGAAGGTCCCGCACCGTCCACTCGGGACAAGCCGGGACCAGCTCGGTCGCCTCCCCCGAGGAAAGATCTCCGGTCAAGCCGGTCACCCGGTGCTGTGCGTTCGTCCACTCCTCGACGGGATCCACTCGCCCAGTCCAACACGACCGTCCGCCGCTCGCCGGGCGACACCCCGCGGCGGCTCATCAGGATCATCCGCTCCCCCGGGGCCACATCGCGCGCCCCGTTCCCCGCGAACGCCGAAGCCGGACGGTGGTGCCGGCTGCTGGCTGAACCGGCACCACCTCTTCAGCCGCCTCGCGCGCACGCGAGACGCGTCGGCTTACCCGATCCGGGCACCCGTCATGCGTGAACTCCCCGACGAACCGGACGACAGTGGCCCACATCACGGCGCGCGGTCAGATGATCACGACGCGGCGGCCTCGCGTGTGACCGGCCTGGCTGTCGACGTGTGCCGCCGCCGCCTCGGCGAGCGGGTACGACTTCTCGACCGGGATGCGGAGCTCTCCCCGCGCGATCAGGGCGACGGCCTCGGTGAGCGCGTCCGGCACGCTGCCGGCCACGCCGGAGAACCGGACGCCGAACCGCGGGGCGGCCAGGTCGGCGATCGAGATCACCTTCCCCGGGTCCCCGGTCAGCGCCACCAGCTCACCGAGCACGCCCGAGCCGGCCAGGTCCAGCGCCGCGTCCACCCGGCCGAGGGCCCGCACCCGGTCGGCCCACCCTTCGCCGTAGGTAGTGGCCACCGCGCCCAGCCCGCGCACGTAGTCCTGGTTCGCCGCCCCGGCCGTGCCGATCACCCTGATCCCGCGGGCGCGGGCGATCTGCAGCACCGCCGTTCCCACCCCGCCGGCGGCTCCGCTGACCAGGAGCGTCTGCCCGGCCTCGACACCCACCTCGCGCAGGACGCGCACCGCGGTCTCCACCACCGACGGATACCCGGCCGCCTCGGCGAACGTCAGCTCCTCGGGCATCCGCGCCCACGCCGACAGCACCGCGAACTCGGCGTACGTGCTCATCCCCTCCCCGAACACGAAGTCGCCGGCCGCGACCCCGCCGACTCCGGCGCCGACCTCGTCGACCACCCCGGCGGCGTCCAGCCCGACCCCGGCCGGCAGCACGACCGGGTGCGCCCCGAGCACCTGGCCCTCCCGCAACCGCCAGTCGACGGGGTTCACGCCCGCCGCCCGCACCGCGATCCGTACCTGCCCGGGACCGGCGTGGGGTTCCTCGGCGTCGACCAGACGCAGGACCTCGGGACCGCCGAACTCGGCGAAGCTGATCATCTTCATGCGCCGACCATAACACTAACGGTTAGCTTTTCAGAACGGATAGTTTTAGCGACCTGATAGTCTCCGCCGGTGACCGCGCCACCAGGACGCCGCGAGCGCAAGAAAGCCGCGACCCGGCAGAAGATCGCCGACACCGCCTTGCACCTGTTCCTCGACCGCGGGTACGACCCGGTGGGAATCCGCGACGTGGCCGCCGAAGCCGATGTCGCCGTCACCACCGTCTTCGCCCACTTCGCCTCGAAAGAGGCACTGGTGTTCGCGCAGGACGAGGACTTCGAACAGCGGCTCACCCGGGCCGTCACCGACCGCGCCGGCGAACCGCTCATCCCCGCGCTGCACCGCGAAGTCCACGCCATGGTCCGCCACTGCGCGGCGCGCGACCGGGCTCCTCTCCGGCGCATGATCAGCTCCTCGGCCGCGCTGCGGGCCTACGAGGACGCCATGCTGCTGCGGTACGCCGACGCACTGGCCACGACCATCACCACCGACCTGGACCGCTCTCCCACCGCGTGCCGGGCCATCGCACGGTTCGTCGTCGACGCCTACGCGATCGCCCGCGACGCCGCCGACCCCGGGGCCGCGCTGGACGAGATCTTCCGGATGGTCGAAGCCGCCTGGGAAGCTCCGAAGTGACGACCGCGGCAGTCACCCGTCGAAGCGGAAGTACACCGTGCGGTGGTAGTCCCCGGCAGCGGCGTTCGGGCCGCTCTCCGGCCCCAGCGACGTGACGCTGTGGAACTTGTTGCCGATCGGTGCGATCCCGTCGAGCAGCGAGAGGCCGCCGGCGGGGTAGGCGACCACGGCGTGCTGCGGATCCGGCCCTACCGCCGGCGTGAACAACCGCAGGTACATGCCCTCTTCCTCGGCGACCATCGTGATCGTGCCTTCGGCGGTGTCCAGCACGGCCCAGCAGGTCCGCGCGTGGTAGCCCTTGAACTCCGGGTACGCGAACCCGCTCGCCCCGGTCGCGGTGTTGTCGTACGGCTTGCGCCAAACATCGGGTGACACGCCGCGCAGCCGGTTCTTGTAGACGCGGTAGGGCCCGTCGCCGAGCCAGGTGAGGCCCCGGACGTTCGCCTCCGGGTAGTCGAAGTTCACCCCGAGGAAATCGTGGTCGCCGGTGGCGCGGTAGTGATAGTCCAGCCGCAGCCAGCCGTTGGCGTCGAGGCGCCAGCGCACCGACGTCAGGGCGCCGCTGTAGTCCGCTCGCACGACCCAGCCGGTGCCGTCACGGAAATGGCTGAACCCGGTGAGCGCCGCCGTCCCGTGCGCCGGGGCGGGACCGTTGGCCAGTGACACCGGCGTGCTTCCGCGGCGCGCACCGGCCAGCCGTCCGTCGGCCTTGCCGACGGTGACCCGGACGGCTCCGGCGACGAGCGTCACCGCGGTGGCGGTCTCGGTGGCGGTCACTCCGCCCGTGGTCGCCGGCCTGACCAGGCGCGCGGCGAAGTCCGGCGCCTTCCGGATGCGCCACGTCCAGGCGGCGACCTCCCGGCCAGCCGGGTCGGTCACGGTCAGCCGCAGCGCGTCGGCGCCCGTCCAGTCGGCGGGCAGGCCGAGGGTCACCGCACCGGTCGCCCCCGGGGCGACGTCCGGCGCGCCGGCTTCGCCCCCGGACAGGACCCGGTGGCCGGTTTCCGCGCCCGGCGCCGGGAAAGCCACCAGCTGCCAGGCGAACCGGCACTCCCGGAGGTTCGTGAAGTCGTACCGGTTGACCAGCTTCACGGTCTTGTCGAACGACGCAGGGAACACCGAGTCGTAGTAGCCCGGGCTGGCCAGCTGGACCGGCGACCAGATGTCCTTGATCGTGAAGAAGCTGCCTTCCTTCTCCCGGTACGGCCCCAGGATCCCGTCGGGGGCGCGGCTGCCGTTGGTGTCGAGCGCACCGCCGCGGTCGTCCCGCGCGACGCTTTCGTCGACGAGCGCCCAGATGAACCCGCCCGCCGAGCGCTGGGCGCCGCCCATGAGCTTCCAGTAGTCGTTCAGGCCGGCTCCGGCGCCGCCGTCGTAGAGTCCGTGCAGGAACTCGGTCGGCATGAAGACCGTGCTGCCGGCGGCTTTGCTCGCGGTGCTGCTGTAGGTCTGGTAGTGGCTCGTGTCGACGCCGCCGAACGTCGTCCACGGGTGCAGCACCGCGCGCCGCTGCGGGTCGTACTGCGCGAAGTCGTCGTCCAGCGCGGTGTTCCAGCCGCCTTCGTTCCCGTTGTCCCAGAACAGGATCGACGGGTGGTTGACGTCGCGCTCCACCAGGGCCTTGACCAGCGGCGCCCCGACGCCCTCGTCGTAGTGACGCTGCCAGCCGGTCAGCTCGTCCAGGACGTAGAGCCCGAGCTCGTCGCAGAGGTCGAGGAAGAACGTGTCCGGCGGGTAGTGCGACATCCGGACGGCGTTCATGTTCATGTCCTTCATCAGCCCGATGTCGAGCCGGGCGAGGCGAGGACTGGACGCCCGGCCCGACGTCGGCCAGAAGGTGTGCCGGTTCGCTCCCTTGAGGACGATCCGCTTCCCGTTGACGTAGACGCCGTCGCCGGCCCGGACCTCGATCGTGCGGAAGCCGAAGCGCTCGGCGGTGCTGTGCAGCGGCACTCCGGTGGCGTCCACAAGAGACAGTTCGACGCGGTGGAGGTTCGGTGTTTCGGCCGTCCACAACGCCGGTCGCGCCGCGGTGGTGGTCAAGGTCGCGCCGGTGGCGCCGCTCGCGACGGCGACCGAAAACGCCCCGCCGACGGCCGTGCCGTCGAGCCCGCGCAGCTGCGCGGTCACCCGGGCCGCCGCGGTCACCCCCGCGAGCGTGACGTGGGCGGCGAAGGTCCCGTCCGCGCGGGCGTCGATCGCGACGCGGTCGATCCGGGCAGCCGGGTACGCCTCCAGGAACACCGGCCGGAAGATCCCGCCGAAGTTCCAGAAGTCGCCGCGGCGCTCGGCGTCGTTCACCGAGTTGTCGGCCGACTCCTTGCTGACGGTCGCCTCGAGCAGGTTCGGCTCGCCGAGCCGCAGCAGGGCCGTGACGTCGTGGCGGAAACGGTAGAAGCCGCCCTGGTGCACCGGTCCCGCCGGGACGCCGTTGACCCGCACGTCGGCGTCGGTCATGGCGGCCTCGAACACCAGGAAGATCCGGCGGCCGGCCCAGGACGCCGGCGGCGTGAACGAATGGCGGTAGTTGCCCTTCTCCGCCGGAACCAGATCCCCGCCGTAGTGGTAGCTGCCGAAGCCGTGGCATTCCCAGTTCGACGGCGTCGGGATCTTGGCCTGCTCCCCCGCGCGCCGGCCGGCCGTGACCACGAAATCCCAGTCGACGGTGTGGTCGGCGTCGCTGCCGGTGAGCAGCATGGTCTCGGTCACCGGCCCGGCCACGGCCGCCGGCGCGGCTCCGGGCACCGGCAACCCCGCCGCGGCCACACCGGCCGCGCTGACCGCCAGCGCCTGACGTCGGGTGAGCTCCACCAGACCTCCCCAAGTCAAATCTGATATATGACACACCGTACAACGGGAACCGTCAACCCATCGGACAAGCAGCCGGACAAGTCTTGACGTCCGGTCGCGGTCCCCCCACAGTGGTGCGGCACTCCGGCCTTCCGCGCTCTCCGGCCGATTCACCGTGAAAGAGGGAAGAATGGTCTCCTCGAGCACCCGGCGGCGCCTTCTCGTCGGGATCCTGACAGTGTTGCTCGGCGCCGCCGCGGCGGCGCCGAGCAACATCGCGACCGCCGCCACCGGCTCGACCGTGGTCGGCGTGGCCTCCGGACGCTGCTTGGACGTCGTCGGCAACAGCACCGCGGCGAAGACGCGTGTCAACATCTACGACTGCAACGGCCAGGCCAACCAGGCGTGGACGTTCACCTCGGCGGGCGAGCTGCGGGTGTACGACGGCACCATGTGGCTGGACGTCGCCGGCGCGAGCACCACCTCCCCCGCCGACGCGCAGATCTACCCCTGCAACGGCGGCGGCAACCAGAAGTGGCGGATCACCGCCGACGGCACCATCACCGGCGTGCAGTCCGGGCTCTGCCTGGACGTCACCGGGGCGGGCACCGCAAACAGCACCCTGGTCGGGTTGTACACCTGCAACGGCGGGGGCAACCAGAAGTGGCGCACCTCCCTCGGCGACGCCCAGCCGCCGAGCGTGCCGGGCAACCCGCGCGTGAGCGACCTGGTCTGCGACGCCGTGACGTTCGCGTGGAACGCGTCCACCGACAACGTGGGCGTGGCGTTCTACGACGTCTACCACGACGGCCAGCTGATGAAGTCGGTGAGCGGGAGCACCCTGTCGACGAACCTCACCGTCGTCGGCGGCGTCACCTGGGGCCTGTACGTCAACGCGCGGGACGCCGCAGGCAACGTCTCGCAGGCCAGCACCACCGTGCCGATCACGCCGCCGCAGTGCCAGCCGGACACTCAGGCGCCGAGCGCGCCGACCGGGCTGACCGGCCGCGCGTCCGGCACGACGGTGACCCTGAACTGGACCGCGGCCACGGACAACATCGGCGTCCGGGCCTACGACGTCTACCGCGGCGGCGCCAAGGTCGGCGCGGTCACCGGGACCGCCACCGCGCCGCCCGCGACCACCTTCGTCGACAGCGGCCTGGCGGCGAACACGAGCTACGCGTACTACGTCGTCGCGCGGGACGCGCAGGCGAACGTGTCCTCACCCAGCGCGTCCACGACCGTGACCACCGGCGCGGCCTGTGGTGACTCCGTGTGCGCGGTGACCCAGATCGCCACCGACACCGACATCCCGTGGGGCCTGGTGACCCTGCCGGACGGCACGATCCTCTACAGCCGGCGCGACGCCCACGACATCGTCCACCTGAACCCCGCCACCGGGGCCAAGACCAGCGTGGGCACGGTCCCCGGCGTGGACAACACCGACGGCGAGGGCGGCCTGCTCGGCCTGGCCATCCCGTCGACGTTCTCCAGTGACCACTGGCTCTACATCATGCACACCTCGCCGTCCGACAACCGGATCGTGCGGCTCAAGCTGACGAACGACAAGCTCGACACGGCGTCGGAACAGGTCCTGCTCAGTGGCTTGCTGCGCAACAAGTTCCACAACGGTGGCCGGCTGCGCTTCGGGCCCGACGGCAAGCTCTACGCCAGCACCGGCGACGCCCAGAACGGCGACAACGCGCAGAACAAGGCCAGCCTCAACGGCAAGGTCCTGCGCCTCAACCCGGACGGCAGCGTCCCTTCGGACAACCCGTTCGGCAACCCGGTGTGGAGCTACGGCCACCGCAACCCGCAGGGGCTGGCGTTCGACTCCCAGGGCCGGCTGTGGGAGCAGGAGTTCGGCAACGCGGTGATGGACGAGACCAACCTGATCACCAAGGGCGGCAACTACGGCTGGCCCGCCTGCGAGGGCACGTCCGGGACGTGCGGCACCGCCGGGTTCATCGCGCCCAAGAGGACGTACTCCACGGCGGACGGCTCCTGCTCCGGCATCGCCATCGTCCGCGACGTGCTCTACGTCGCCTGCGAACGCGGGACCCGGATGTACCGCGAAGTGATCAGCGGCAGCGAGCTGACCGACGTCCAGGCCTACTTCAACGGCACCTACGGGCGCCTGCGCACCGTGGAACCCGCGCCCGACGGCGGCCTGTGGCTGACGACGACGAACAACGGCGACAAGGACAGCATCCCCGACAACAGCAACGAAAAGATCTTCCACGTCACCCTGGGCGGATAGCCGGCGGACCGGGACGGGAGCGTCAGCGCCCGGCCCGGTCCACGGAGGCCACGACCAACGCCGCGCAACGGGCCAGGGAGATGTGGCGCACCCGGGCCATCTCCCTCAGCTCACGGCCGGCTCGCTCGGTACTGAGGCCCTGAGCGGCGAGAACGGCGACCGCACGGTCGACGTCGTTGACGGGAACGGCCATCTTCTTGCGAATCCACACTACGGAAACCCTCCGGCGCCGGCACTTCGATCCGGCCGCGGGTACCCCGTCCGCACCCGTCCTAATCACGTCCCGAGAGCGGCCGCGAGGGCCCGGCGGGACCGGGTCCCCAGCTTCTGCATCGCCCGGGCGACGTGGTGCTCCACCGTGCGCGGGGACAGGTGCAGGGTCTCGGCGATCGCCCGGTTCGTCATCCCGCCGGAAGCCAGCTCGGCGACCTCCCGTTCCCGCGGGGACAACGCGTCGTCGTAGGCCGGGCGGCCGCGGGCGCGAACGAGCTCGGCATCCCCCGTCACCGAGCGCAGGCGGCCGCGGACCCGGGTCGCGTCCCACCCCGCTCCGAGCCGGGTGAACGTCGCCAGCGCCGCTTCGAGGTGCCGGGCACCGGCCGCGCCCTCCAGCGCCAGCGCCGCCGGGTACGGGGCCGCCAGCCGCGCGTACAGCGCCGACGCGCGCTCGAACGCCACGGGTTCGCCGTCGGCCAGCAGGGCCCGGGTCCATCGCAGCGCCGCGGCGGCCATCGGACAGCTCCGGCCCCGCAGGCCGGCGGCGAACTGCCCGGCCGCGTCGGCCGCCCGGCCGGGAGCCCCGGCCGCGAGCCAGGCTTGCGTGGCGACCGGGACCAGCCGGGCCGCCCAAACCCAGATCCCCTTGCCCACCAGCGATCCCCACGCCTGCTCGACCGTCGCGACGGCGTCCTCGACCCGGCCCTGGGCCAGGTCCATGCGGGCCCGGGTGGCCGCGGCGGCCGCGGCGTACGGCACGAACGCGAAGCCTTCCCGGCCGGGCCAGACGTCTTCGGCCTCGGCCCAGTCGCCGCGCGCCACGGCCAGCTGGACGAGCACCAGGCGGGCGTCCGAATGGACACCGGCGTCCGACATGCCGCGGCGGCACCGCTCGGCCAGCCCGTCCCAGGCGCCGCGCTCGAAGTCGTACAGCAGCCGGGTGCCGCGGTCGCACTGCTCGAAGAACGGCGACGCGAGCACGTCCGCGCACCGGCGAGCCTGGTCGAGGATCTCGCCCGCGGCCCGGTACCGGCCCGCGAACACCGCCCCGACCGCGGTGTTCGTGAGCCCGCGAGCCAGGTACTCGTTGTGCCGGGGGTTCAGCCCGGCCCGCGGCGGCCGCACCCGCCGCAACGGGGCCGCGTCCCCGCAGGCGACGGCCAGCGACGTCCGCGCGGCGGCGACGGCGGCCCGCGAGACGTCGTCGTCGGCGACCCGGCCGGCCCGGGCCAGCCAGGCTTCGTGTTCGGTGAGGCCAGCCCCCGGCTGGAACGGGTTGGCCAGCGCGGTCATCGCGCGCACGAGCAGCGCCGGCCGCTCACGCAGCTCGCCGATGGCCCGTTCCAGCTCTTCCCAGCCTTCCGCGCGGTTGAGCTGCTTGTGCAGCAGCACGCCGAGCTCGAGCCGGATTTCGCCGCGCACCCCGGGTGCGAGCCCGGGCAGGCCGACGATCTCGCGCAGCACCGCCACGGTCCGGGGCGAGGGCAGGGTCAAGATCGCGTTGCGGGACAGCCGCAGCGCGAGGCGGGCCCGCACCTCCTCGCCGATCTCCGCGGAGGCGAGCACCGGCCGCACGACGTCGACGACCGCCTCCGGGTCGGCGAACGCACCCGCGTCGCCGGCGGCGCGCTCGACCGCGCGCAGCCACTCCTCGGTCGCCCCGCCCCGGCGGCGGTGTTCGGCGACGTGCGCCCACGGAACGGGGTCGCGGCGGCCCAGCACGTCCGCGGCGTGCAGGTGCAGGCGCCGCCGCCGCGGGCCCGGCAGCCGGGCGCGGACGGCGGCGGCCGCGAGCGGCACGGCGAACCCGTGGTCCCCCCGGTCGTCCGCCACGAGCAGGGTGCCGGCCTCGGCCAGCGCGGTTTCGGCGTCTTCGACGGACAGCCCGGCCGC
This sequence comes from Amycolatopsis sp. NPDC104819, assembly GCF_055583145.1. NCBI lineage: Bacteria > Bacillati > Actinomycetota > Actinomycetes > Pseudonocardiales > Pseudonocardiaceae > Amycolatopsis > Amycolatopsis sp. NPDC104819. Next base: position 148,669 of record NZ_JBVJON010000008.1, read on the forward strand.
GGTGGCGAGGTCCGCGACGGCCGCCGGACCGCCGAGCACGCCCGCCGCCGCCACGAGGGCGGACGCGGCCGGGGACAGCGCGGCGAGCCGGGTGGCGGTCAGCTGCGCGAGCCGGGCGGGCACCCCGAGCGCGTCGACGTCCTGGGTCGTGAACGGCCCATCGCCCGAGCCCGTCGCACCGAGCAGCTCCAGCAGGTCGGCGACGACCTGGACGTTGCCGCCGGAAAGCTGCGCGAGCCGGGCCACCACCTGGCGCGGGCAGCGCTCGGGCCCGAGCCGCGCGTGGACCAGCTCCTGCACCCGGCCGTCGGTCCAGGGCGCGGTGCGGTCGTGGCGCACCGACAGCGCCGCCGGCAGCGCGAGCCCGGGTCCCAGCGGGAGGTCGGGATCGGCGAGCTCCTCCGGGCGCGCCGTGACGACGGTGACGCATCCGCTCCCCGCCCGCTCCACCCAGTCGCGCACCAGGGCGACGAACCCGGCGGGCGCGCGCTGGACGTCCTCGACGACCAGCAGCGCGGGCGCCTCCCGCGCCAGGCGTTCGCGCCACGCGCCGACGTCGTCGCGCTTCGCGGGATCCGGCGGCGGGCCGACCCCCACGGCGGACCGCACGAGCGGGCTGTGCGCGGAGGTGAACGACAGGTCCACATGGGACACACGCGCGTCGCGGGCGAGGGCGACCAGCTCCGCGGTCCGCGTGGTCTTCCCGGTTCCCGCGGCGCCGGTGACCAGCACCAGCAGCGGCCGGTCCCGCTCCCCCAGCAGGGTCTGCCGCACGAGCCCGGCCGTGGACCGGGCCTGGTCGCCGGGGGTGCGGGGGCTCATCGGCGCATCGTAGGCCGGGCCCGGGAGGAGGGCACCAGCCGAAAGGCGGGCCCCGGCATTTGTTTGGGTATCCGTAGTTCCCGGCTCGCGCATGGCCGAGCGGGCGGCTCCGGAGCGAGGATCTCCTCCGGCAGAGCTGCGGCGCCGGCGGATGATCCCGCGTCCCGATCGCGCGGTCGGACGGCGCCGAACCTGCCGGCACGAAGACGCCACCGCTGTCCGTGCCCGAGGGCGGCTCCGGCCCTCCCCGAGCCGGAGCCGCCCTCCCCACTCCCCTCCTCCCTGGAGCACGACAATGAACGATTCGCTGGTCCGACGCGGCCTCAAGCGCTTCGCCGCCCCCGTCCTGGGCGTCTGCGCGACGCTCGCCCTAGTCACCGTCCCGCCCGCCTCCGCTCTGACCGCCCACCCGAGGACCACCGGCCACCCCCTCGGACCCGGCGGCGACGTCGCCACCGCGGTCGCGCCCGCCAAACCCGCCGCCGACGTCTTGCCGGTGACGAAGTCCTGCACGAGCGCACTGCGGATCCGGGCCCAGCGGATGACCGCCGCCCAGCTGAGCGCGACCTGTTCGAGCCTCACCGGGCAGGACGCCTACTTCCACCAGCTGGTGAAGGACAGCGGCCCGGTCGCCGGCGACCGCAACACGGCGCTGGAGGTGGACGTGTTCGACTCCCGCGCCGACTACCAGTACTACGCACCGTCGATGTTCGGCATCAGCACCGACAACGGCGGCGTCTACCTCGAAGGCGACCCGTCGGCGGCGGGCAACCAGGCCCGGTTCGTCGCCTACCGCGACGACACGAAGCCGGCGTTCGAGATCAAGAACCTCAACCACGAGTACACCCACTACCTCGACGGCCGGTACGACCTCTACGGCGACTACCAGGCGAACATCTCGACGCCGACGCAGTGGTGGATCGAGGGCCTGGCCGAGTACGTGAGCTACAGCTACCGAAAGGTGTTCTACAGCCAGGCCGCGACCGAAGCCGGGAAGCGCACGTACGCGTTGAGCACGCTGTTCGACAACACGCCCGGCAACGACCAGACGCGCACGTACGTCTGGGGTTACCTGGCGGTCTGGTACATGGCGGAGAACCACCCCGCCGACGTCACCCAGCTGCTCGGCTACTACCGCACCGGAGCGTGGAGCGCCGCGCGGACGTTCCTGAAGCAGACGATCGGCACCCGCTACGACACCGACTGGTACCGCTGGCTGCTCACCTGAGCCCGCTCCGCCGGCGGCTGGAGATGCCGTCGAGCTACCGTGGCCGGGGAGGAAGCAGGCAACGGAGGGGAGTTCGTCGTGGCCGCCGAGCCGTTCGAGGCCAGCATCACCGACGCCGAGATCGCGGACCTGCGCGACCGGTTGCGCCGGACGCGCTGGCCCGAACCCGAGCCGGTGCCCGGCTGGTCACAGGGCATCCCGCTGGCGTACATGCAAGAGCTGTGCCGCAGCTGGGCCGAAGACTACGACTTCGGTTTCGCGGCGCGGGTCAACGCCTTCCCCCAGTACCGCGACACCGTCGACGGGCTGGGCATCCACTTCCTGCACGTCCGCTCACCGGAACCGGACGCGTTCCCGCTGGTGCTCACGCACGGGTGGCCGGGATCGGTGCTCGAGTTCCTGGCCGTCCTCGGCCCGCTGACCGACCCCCGGGCGCACGGCGGGGACCCGGCGGACGCCTTCCACGTCGTCGCGCCGTCCCTGCCCGGGTACGGCTGGAGTGACAAGCCGTCGACGACCGGGTGGGGCGTCACGCGCACCGCGCGCGCCTGGGACACGCTGATGGGTTCGCTCGGCTACGAGCGTTACGGCGCGCAGGGCGGTGACTGGGGGTCGGCGGTGTCCGGCGCGCTGGGCGAAGTGGCGCCCGAACGGGTCGCCGCCGTGCACCTGAACCTCGGGTCGGTGGCGGCGGGCACGTTCGACGACCCGACGCCCGCGGAACTGGCGAACCTCGAGGCCGAGCGGGAGTTCCAGCGCACCGGCCGGGGGTACTCGGCGGTGCAGGCGACCCGGCCGCAGACCCTCGGCTACGGCCTCACCGACTCCCCGGCGGGTCAGGCCGCCTGGATCGCCGAGAAGTTCCGGGCCTGGACCGACCACGACGGCGACCACGAGGACGCGGTGTCCCGGCAGAAGATCCTCGACGAGATCTCGGTGTACTGGTTCACCGCGTCGGCCACGTCGTCGGCGCGCCTGTACTGGGAGAGCTTCGCCCGCTTCCGGGACAAGGTCACCGCACCGTCCGGGCTGTCGGTCTACCCGCGAGACATCACCCGGCCGTCACGGCGGGAGGCCGAACTGCGGTTCACCGACCTCCGCTGGTTCGAGGAACTGCCGAGAGGAGGCCACTTCGCCGCACTGGAGCAACCGGAGTCGCTGGTCGAGCAGATCCGCGGGTTCTTCCGCCTCTTCCGCTGACGACCGTGGCCGGGTGAAGACGGCAGCGGAAGGCCGCTCGACGCGCGCGACAGGGGCGGGCACCCGAGCTGCCGGCGTTCCGTGTCGGTCGATCGACCCACCGCACCCGGTTCGGCGGACGGATACGGTACCCGGGTGGACGTTCGCCGGGCGAGCCCCGAAATCATCGCCGCCGGCGTGACACTGGCTGCCGGGCTGTGGGGCTATTTCACGTTCTTCGTCCACGGCGACACCCATGCTCGCGATCTCGGCGTCACGCTGCTGTTGGGCGCCTACGCGCTCAACGGCCTGCTTCAGGTGTTGTCGGCCGTCTACCTCCGGACCGACCTCGACCTCCGCGAGAAACTGGCCTGGGGTTTCGACTCCTGGCCGGAACGGCGCGGGCCTTCCGGCGTGACGGCGGCCGTCGTGTGGTTCGGCCCGGTCGCCGCCGGGCTCGTCGTCATGCTCGTGGCCACCCCGGGCTCGACTCCTTCCGGCGACCGGCACTTCGGGATCCACACGGCGATCCTGCTGCTGTCCCTCCTCGGGTTGGCCGCGGTGCCGCTGGGCGGAATGCTCTGGCTCTTCGCCGTGCTGCCGCTCACCGCGGTGGTCGGCGCGTTCCTGCCCGGCGAGTCCGGCGGCGACCGGAGGACGACACGCGCGGAAATCATCTCTCGCTCCTGGATCCTGCCCGCCACCGCGGCGTTCGCCACGATCGTGACTTTCGGCCGCAAGCTCAACCATTCGGACTTCGGCCGGTGGCTTGCCGACGACTTCGGCCTGCCGTTCCCCCCGGCGGCGTTCCTCGCACTGCTCTCGATCGCGATGATCGTCACGCTGGTCGTCGTCCACCAGCGGGCGAGGTCCGCGCAGGCACGATCCGGTCCCTGACTTCCCGGTGTGCACCCTGTGCCTCGGGACGCGACGGACCACGTTTCGCCCGCGGCTCGAACGGGCATTCGATCACTCAGTTCGCCAGAACGGACCGAGGGGGTCATCAGTCTCTTGACGATCACCACCGGCGTGCGCCGATCCGGTTCCTGAACCGTGCACGCCAGAACTGTGAACCGACGACTGCTGCTGACGCTCGCGCTCGCGGGCGCGGCGTCCGCCTGCGGCACTCACCAGCCGAGTCCGGCCGCCCGGACGGCACCGCCCCAGCCGGCCTCTTCACCGGATCCCACCCCGGAATCCACGCCTTCGCCGTCTTCGAGAGCGGACACCACGCCCCCGCTCCTCGTCGGCTTCTGCGGCACGCCGGGCTCTCCCGCCCTCGGCGCCATGACGGGCGACCTGGCCGTCGCGAGCCGGAAGCTCCGCGACACGATCGGCACCTACCCTCCCGCGCGACCGGTCCAACCGGTCGTCGAGCTCATCGCCACGACCGCACACCGCTCGCCCGGCGCCGACGGCAGGTACCGCAGCCGGTGCACCGACGAAACGGTGCGGCACTACCTCGACGCCGCGCGGGAGCTCGACGGCGTGCTCCTGCTCAACATCCAGCCGGGGCAGGCCGACTTCCTGCCCGAGGTGCAGGCATACGAGCGATGGCTCACCGAACCCGACGTCGGCGTCGCCCTCGATCCCGAATGGGCGGTGGATCCCGGGGTCGTCCCCGGCGAAGAGTTCGGCAACACCACCGGGTCCGAACTCGACGACGTGGCGAGCTACCTCGGGAAGCTGGTCGAAGACCATCGGCTGCCGGACAAGATCATGGCCTACCACCAGGTGGCGTCGTCCGTGGTCCGCGACGAACGGTCGCTGGGCGTCCACAGCGGTGTCTCGGCGCTCAAAGTGGTGGACGGAATCGGCTCGGCGTCCGCCAAGAGCGCGACCTGGCGGAAACTCACCAGCGATCTCCCCGACGGGGTTCGGACGGGTTTCAAACTCTTCTTCGACGAAGACACGCGAAACGGCTCCGCGCTGATGACACCCTCGCAAGTGCTGGCCCTCGAGCCGACGCCGTCCTACGTCGTCTACGAATAACCCTTCTCCTTGCCCCGTACGGCTGTGGCGGTCATGTCACGCCGAGACCTTCGCGTGGGATCCGGGGCGCACCAGCCGGATGCGAGCCGCTCCACCCTGGATGGGTGGTGGGTGCCCCTGAACCGAGTGAACCCTCTGCGTCAACGCCCAATTACGGCGAGTGGTGAAGGATGGTGGGAGAGGCAGTCTCACGACCCAGTGCAAGGAGCGTGTTCATGACCGTCTTCACCCCAGTCCGGCTCGGTGCGGCGACGTGCGCGGTCGCCCTGCTCGCGGCGGCAGGCGCCGTGTCCGGCACCGCGGTGGCCGCGCAGCCGACCGGGCCGGCCGCCGCACCGAAACTCGCGGTGTGCGCCACGGGAACCGGAAAGATCAGCCTGGACCTGAAAGGAATGGTCAGCCTGATCAGCCAGGCCAACTCCGTCTCCTCGGAAGTGACCGCCACCGTGGACACCCCTTCGGCCGGGTGCGTGATCGAGGCGTCCGGTCTGTTGCCGACGCTCACCAGGAAGCTCAACCTCGTCGCCCGGGGCGGACGATTGGTCGTGGACACGACGAAGGCGACCGCGATCGGCGCGGTGAACTCTGCGTTCGTGGTCGCCAAGACAGGCGTGCTGACGCTGACCAACTTCGGCATCACCGGCGCCGCGGGCGCGAGCCTGGGCGGGGTGGCCACCGTGGGTGGCACCGTGACGTTGAACGACTGCGTGGTGTTCGGCAACGCGACCCGGGGCATCGATGTGCTCGGCGGCACGGTCACCGCGGTCAACTCGACCATCCGTGAGAACGTCGGTGGCGTACGGGTGCGCGGCGGCGGGGCGCTGGTTCTGACCGGCAGTTCGGTGCTGGGGAACACGACGGTGTCCGCCCCCGGCGCCGGCGGCGGTGTCAGCGTGTCCGACCGGAACTCCTCCGTCCGGCTGGACCACAGCTTCGTGGACAACAACAGCTCCGTGGGCATCGGAACCGGTGGTGGCGGCGGGCTGGCGCTCGACGCGTACACCTCGGCGGTCGTGGTCGACAGCAGCGTGTCGGGCAATGTGGCCTCCCGGGCCGCCAAGCTGCTGCCCACCGTGCTCGACCAGCGGACGTCCGGCGGCGGGATCGACGTCGGCGAGCAGGTCAAGCTGACCGTGACCCGCTCCAAGATCAACGGGAACCGGGTCGACGGCGTGAAGGCGGGCATCGGCGGTGGTCTGTACGTCGCCGGACCGCGGGCGACCGTCACCGTCACCGACAGCGAGATCAAGAGCAACACCGTGACCGCGGTGAGCGGGAACGTCAAGGGCGGCGGCATCGCCGCCGGCATCGGCAGCAGGTCGGCGGTTTCGGTGAGCGGTTCCGTCGTGACCGGCAACGTTCCGGTCGACTGCGAGCCGGTCACGCTCGCCTGTTGAGGCGACCGGCCATGGCGGAACCGGCTTGACGGGCAGTCGAGAGCCCGGCGGGGGGGGGGGGGGGGGGGGGGGGGGGGGGGGGGGGGGGGGGGGGGGGGTGGGGGTGGGGTGGGGGGGGGTGGGGGGGGGGGGGGGGGAGAGATGC
>NZ_JBVJON010000008.1:155441-211754 GCF_055583145.1 Amycolatopsis sp. NPDC104819
CTGGCCCCCCCACCCCCCCCCTCCCCCCCCCCCCCCACCCCCCCCCACCCCCCCCCCCCCCCCCCCCCCCCCCCCCCCCCCCCCCCCCCGTGCTTCGATGATCCGGCTTCGCCGGATCAGCAGCAGGCGACGGAAGCCCGTTGACCTTCGCGGTAGCCGATGCGCGATGGACCCGGAAGGATTCCGTTGCCGCCGCCGCTCACTGGGTCGGTGCGCAGGCTGTTTCACCCAGCACGACCTGGCCGCTGACACCCGAGGCCGGAAGGAACGTGACCGTCAGCATCGTCAGGCCGATGCTCCCGTCGCCCGGCAGGGTCTGGGCGTTGAACACCGCGTTCGCCAGCACCGTTCCGTTGGTCTTCTTGATCGGCGTCACATAGCCGACCGGAACCGGCTTCGGCGGAGCGGGGATGCCCGAAAGGCCGCTGTAGGTCCAGCCCGCGTTCGTCTGCGTCTGGGTCGCTTCACACTTCACGGTGAACGACGCGAGCTTGATGCGAGGGCCTCCCGCGCTCACCAGTGCCGAGAGCTCGACGTTCTTCCCCGTCGCGGTGGAGGTCGTGGCCGTGGTGTCGGTCTGCGGGTCCGTCACGGTGGTCGTGCAGGAGGAGGTGCCGCCACCGAAGCTGACACCCGTCTTGGACACCGGCGGCGCGGTCGCGCTGGTCGGTCCGTCGACCGAGCAGTAGCCCTGGACCGGAACCGTGGTCGTGGAACCGGCTTTGGTGAACTCGGCCGAGCCGATGTCCGCCACACCGGCTTGCGGATCGGCCTGCGCCGGCGCCGTGGTCGCGGCGAACCCGGCCACCAGGACGGCCCCCGCGAGCCCGGCTCGCCAGGCGATGGTTGTGCGCACTGCGCCCTCCTCGAGGCCGGAAGATCCGCGCGGCCGGCGGATCAGCTGCGAAGCAATCATGCGTAGCCCGGCCCCCTCCGGTGGCGGAAAGGCCGACAATCATTCGCCCGTGCGACGAGACTCACCCGGAAGAGGTGCGGCCGGAGGTTCCGGCGCCGCGCTCGGCCGGTTCCCGTTTCCTACCGCGGGGCCGTGCCCACCAGCCCCAGTTCGAGGAGGCTTTGCCCGCTGGCGGCGATGGCGTCTTCGGTCGAGCGCGGTCGCCAGCCGAGCACGGCGCGGGCGCGGCTGTTGTCGACGTGCCGGACGACCCCGAGGTTGCCGGTCATCTCCCGCAGCGCGGGTATCGCCGGGGCGCCCAGCCGCACGAAGACGTCCGGCATCCTGCGTCGCGCAACGCGGTCGGCCGCCTCGCCGAGGTGCTCGCGCAGGATCCGGGCGATACCGGCGAACGGCACGGCATCCCCGGCGGCCGCGATGAACCGCCGGCCGGCCGCGTCCGGGTGCGTCATCGCCCGTAGCTGCAGGTCCGCCACGTCACGCACGTCGACCACCGCGGTGAACAGGTTCGGGATTCCCGGCGGCCGGCCGTGCAGCATGCCGTGGATGAGCTGCAGCGACCCGGACAGGCGCACCCCGCTCGCGGGGCCGAAGATCCCGACCGGATTGACGACCGTCAGCTGCATGTCGCCACCGCCCGGTTCGGCGAGAAGATCCCAGGCGGCTCGCTCGGCGAGGGTCTTGGACTTGATGTAGGGCGTGACACCGGGCCCGCTCAGCGCGGTCCAGTCTTCCTCCGTGAAGGCGTGCGGCGTCGGCGGATGTCCGTAGCCGATGGCGCCGAAGGACGACGTGAGCACCGTGCGGTGCACACCGGCGGCCCGTGCGGCCCGGAGCACTCGCAGCGTCCCTCCGCGCGCGGGGACGATCAGGTCGTCCTCGTGCTCGGGCCGGCTCGCGGGGAACGGCGAGGCGACGTGCAGCACGTAGCGGCAGCCGGCGACGGCGGCCGCCCAGTGCTCGTCGTGCCCCAGATCGGCCACGGCGAAGGCGAGCCGGTCGGTGCCCGGTGCGCCCGCCGCGGCCACGGCGGCACGGACGTCACGTTCGGCAGCGGTGCGGCGCACCGTGGTGCGGACCCGGTAACCCGCCTCGAGCAGCTGGGCGATGCAGTGCGTGGCCAGGAACCCGGTGCCGCCGGTGACCAGGACGAGGTCGTCCGTCATGTCCATCTCCTTGTTGAAAACGCGTTGTCGAAACCGTACAGTCGAAAGTACGTTTTCGACAACCAGGGAGGGCACATGAGCGGTACGCCGGCTTCGCGGCGCAAGCGCCTGACATCCGAGCGTGAGCAGCTGATCCTGCAGATCACCTTCGACCTGGTCGCGGAGGTCGGTTACGAGCGCGCGACCGTCGACGAGGTGGCGCGCCGGGCCAGGGCCAGCACCGCGACGCTGTATCGGCAGTGGGACAGCAAACCCAAGCTGGTCATCACGGCGCTGCTGGCCCGGAAGTACCCGCCGCTGCCCGAAGTGGACACCGGTGACCTGCGCGGAGACCTGGTCGCCCTCGCCCGGCTGATACCGCCTCCGCATCCCGCCGGAGCTCCGACCCTGGGAATCTGGCAGGCGGTCCTCGCCGAACCGGAACTGGCGCAGGCACTGCGTGAAGTGTTGTTCGCCCCGCACCTGCGCGCCCTGGCGGCGATCCTGCGGCGTCACGTCGACCGCGGCGCCATCCGGCCGGACAACCCGGCACTGGCGCACGCCGAGATGTTCCTGCTGGGGAGCGTCTTCGTCGAGAAGCTCTTCACCGGCACCGAAGCGACCGCCGACCAGTTGGTCGCCGTCATCGACGCCGTGCTGCTGCCCGCGCTGACCGCGCCTGCCTGACCGTCGGTCCGCGAGGACTGCCGGCCAGGCGACGCGCGCCTAAAGTTCTCTCATGACGTCCTCGCCAGTCGACCCGGTCGCGCCGCCGGCGGCATACCTCTCCGCCGCCGAGTACAACCTCGCCTACCCCGACGCTCCGGTACCCGCCGACGAATCCGACCGAGAGACGTCCGAGCGGTTCACCGGCACCGGGTTGACCGACGACATCACCGGCAGCGGCGAAACCTGCCTCCTGCTCTTCCTGCCCGGCGGCGTTCCCGGCCCCCGCGAGCGGGACAAGACCGGAGTCGTCCTGGCCGGCCGGCACGGTGATGGCCCCTATCTCGTCCTCGCGGAGGGCGTGCCGCTGCGCCGGGCGTGGGAAGCCTTGACCGCCGACCGGCCGGATGGTCTCCTGGCCGCGCACGCGACCCTGCAGGCTTTGCCGGCCGTGCCGGCGCCCCTCGACCGCGCCGCGCAGCTTCCCTGACCAGAACGGCAGGACGGCCACCCCGAGTCGAGCGCGAAAGCAGCCTTACCGGGCCTACCAGGGCAGTTCGCCGCTCTCGTCCTGGAGGGTTCCGGTCGGGCCGTCCGCGGCGAGGACAGCCAGGCGCACGACCGTCTTGGCACTCTCGGCAGGCGGCCGTCCGATGCCGAACGCGGCGGTCATGTCGGTGGCGGCGGTGCCGGGCTCGACGGCGTTGAACTTGATGCCCGGCTGCGACTTCGCGTACTGGACCGTCAGCATGGTCGCCGCGGCCTTGGACGCGGAGTAGAGCGCGAGCGGCAGCCCGAACTCCGGCCGGTCCGGGTTGGTCACCGCCCAGAACGAACCGGCGCTGCTGGACACCGTGACCACGGTCGGGTTCGAGGACTTGCGCAGCAGGGGCAACGCGGCTTCGGTGACCCGCACGAGCCCGACGGCGTTGGTGTCGAACACCCGCAACGCCGTCGGGCCGTCGAGGGAGCCGCCACCGAGGACACCCGCGTTGTTGACCAGAACGTCGAGGCGACCCTCGGCGGCGTCGATCGTGGCCAAAGCTCTGGTCACCGAGGCGTCGTCGGTGACGTCGAGCTGCACGAACCGTGCGCCGAGCTCGGCTGCGGCCTTCTCCCCCCGCTCGGCGTCGCGGGCACCGACGTAGACGGTGTGGCCGTGCCGCAGAAGCAGTTTCGCGGTCTCGAACCCGATGCCCTTGTTGGCGCCGGTGATCAGGGTGACGGTCATGGATCTTCCTCTCAGCGGGTGAGCTGCCGGCGCAGCTCGCCGGCGTCGTGCAGGGCGGCCATGTGGACGAACCGTCCGTTGTGGACCCGGTAGATGGCGTATTCGGTGATCTCGAACGAGGCTCCGGTCGGTGCCACGCCGAGCCATTCCCGCACCGGGGTGCCGGTGTTGACCAGGCGCGCGGCCAGGCGGTCACCGTCCAAGAGCAGGTCCTGGAGCTCCCAGTGCAGATCGGGAACCGCGGCCACGTCGGCCTTCTGGACGGCGATGAGGTCGTCGCGGGTGGCCGGCTCACCGTTGAGGGTCGTCCGGTCGTCGATGAACTCGGCCATCCGGCCGAACTCGTGGGCGTTGAGCTCGCCCAGGTAGCGCTCGTAGAACTCACGCAGGTCGCGGTCGGGCATCTGCCGCCTCCGCTCTCGGTCCAATTCCGCATCGATCGATGCAGAACTCAACCGTAGCAGATTTCGCATCGATCACTACAGAAGTGGCGGGCGTCTCAGGAAAGCGGCCAGGCGCGCAAGGCCGCGTCGGCCATCTCCTCCAGCTCGGCGCGGCCGACACCGCCGGCCGCCTGCACGGCGATGCCGTAGGCCAGGGCCGTGAGGTAGCGGGCCAGCAGGGCCGGGTCCGCCCCGGATGGCAGGTCACCCTCATCGACGGCTCGCGCGAACCGGTCACGGAGGGCCCGGTAGCCGTCTTCACGCCAGTCGATCAGCAGATCACGGGCGCCGCGGCCGGTGTCTCCGGTGACCAGGGCCCCTTGGACACCCAGGCAGCCGTGCGGACCGGCCGGCCGGGTGGTCGTCCTGATCGCCCCCGCGATGAGCGCGGTCGCGACTTCCAGCGCCGTGGGCTGGTCCAGCGCTCGCACGACATACGCGCTCGGGCCCTCGGTGTAGCGCTCCAACGCCTTGCGGAACAGCTCTTCCTTGTTGCCGAAGGTCGCATACATGCTGGTGGTGGAAATCCCCATGGCCTCGGTCAACGCGACCAGGCTCGCCCCTTCGTAGCCGTGTTCCCAAAAGACGAGCAGGGCGCGCTCGAGTGCCTCGTCGGGGTCGAATCCCCGTGGCCGCCCCGTCGAGCGACGCCGTCCGGTCTCCACGGCCACAGCCTACCTCTTTTCGCATCGATCGATACGGAACTGGGCGGAGGCCGAGCGGTGAGATCGCGAACCTCGCCGTCCACAACCGGGGACACGGCCTGGACGTGCTGTTCGCCAACGCCTCAGCCGAGAGCGTGGTCGAGCCACTCGTAGAGGATCTCTTCCGCACCGGGATTGCCCATGTGCCGGCGGTTTCCCCGGACCACGAGGTCCTTGCCGTGACCCCGGGTCGCCGCGAGAATGCTGTCCTCGATCGGGAAGATCGAGTCTTCCATCCCGTTGATGACGAGCAGCCGGCACGAGGGTGTGTCGAGCACGCCGGAGTCGAGGAGGCTGAACTTGCCCGCCTCAGCGGCGTACCGGGCCACGGCTGCCGCCGGATCCGGGTCGCGGTAACCGAACTTCCAGGCGAGCGCGTCGGCCAGGGCGAAGGGGTATTCCATCCGGTTCTGGGCGCCGATCCAGCCGGGGTCGAACATGTGGTGGCAGCCGGCGCCTTGGGCCACGACGGCGCGCAACCGGTCCGCGTGGGTGTGGGCGGCGCGCAGCGCGTAGTAGCCGCCGGTGCTGATGCCGCGGGCGAACACCTTTCCGATGTCGAACCCGTGCTCGTCGGCGGCGCCGGCTGTCCAGTCGAGAACGCTGCTCAGCAGCCGGTCCGGTGAGGCGGGATCGTTCGGCGCCGCGGGGCAGTCACCGGTCCCGGGGATCTCGAAGCTGACCGTCGCGTAGCCGCGCTCGACGTGGGCCTGGGTGCGCGGGGTGTGATCGGTCCGGTAGGCGTCGAGGCCACAGATGAACAGCAGGACGGGCCAGCCGGCCGCAGGCTTCGGACCTCGGGGCAGCCGGAGGTGGGCGGCGATGCCCGTGCCGAGATCGCCGGCGGCGGAGTCCAGGTGGGCGAAGGGGATCTCGATGGGGACGCTCGGCGGGTCGAGCAGCCGGCCGCCTCGTTCGTAGGCGGCTTTGCCCTTTTGCCAAGCCTGCCGGCTCAACGGTGACCGGTTGATGGGAAACCGCGCGATGCGGTACACCGCTGCCGCGCGCAGGTACAACTCCTTCGCTTCGGCCGCGCGGCGGACCGACGCAGCTTCGTCCGCGGCGGCGGCAAGGCGGTCGGCGACCGGGAAGAACGGCTTCGCGTAGTCGTCGGGACGCGACAAGATCGCCGGATCGTCGGCGAAGACGTCGCTCAGCTCGGCGAAGATCGGGTCGAAGTCGGCCACCCTGCCGTCGGTGAACGGGTAGCTCCCCGCCGCGCAGGGCGCCCGCCACTTCTGCGACCACAGTGCCGAGATCGAGTCATGGTGTGCGAAGCGGGGATACCCGTCGTAGCCGTTCTCCGCGGTCGATCGGACGTGGTAGGCGTTCGTGGTCATGACAGTGAGCCTCCGCTCCAGGTCGGGTAAGCCGGTCAGCTGAGCAGGCTGACGCCCAGGGCGAGCACGGCCAAGCCCTGCAGCGCAGCCCGCAGGACGATTACGCGGTCCCAGCTGCGCTGCCACGCGCGGACTTCGGCGGGAGCGTCGCCGGCGTCGGCCGCCGCGGTCAGCTTGCGGTTGATGGGGGCGCTGACGCGCAGGTAGACCAGCACCCAGATCACCAGCAGCACGAACGCGGCCGCCGCGGCCACCGATCCTGCGGGGTGCCCGGCGACGGCGGCCACCACCGCCGCGGCGGCCGCGGCGACAACCCCGAGGATGCCGGGAGCCGGCATCCGCCGATCGCCGAAACGGTGCACATTGCCCATCATCGAGGTGAGCGTCGCGTCGTCGACCCGCGCGAGAGCGGGGCGCTGGACGAGGGCGCAGAACGTGTCCGTGCCGTAGACGATCCCGGTGCTCAGGATCGCCACGAGGGCCGCGAAATGGGCGAAGGTGATCATGCCCGCTCCCTCGGCCGGCGCACCGGTTCCCAGAGGGGAATCCGGAAGGTCGCATAGGTGAACTTGCCGGTGATCTTCCCGGCGGCGTCGAAGTGGAAGACGTCCAGGCCGTGCCACTGCACCCGGCCGCCGTGGCGAAGCCGCGCGAACCAGCGCAACAGCGGAGTCGCTCGCCGGCCCTTGGCGCCGGTCAGGTCCAGCCGGCACACCCATCGGATCACCGCCCGGCCTCGCTCCTCGTCGACCACCTCGTCGTAGACGTCGAAGAACAGCTCCCCGTAGCGGCCGGCGAACTGCGGCGCCAAGGCCGCCCGGATCGCCGCGAGCCCGCGCAGCTCCGGACCGCGCCCAGGCAGGTAACGGGCGTCTTCGGCGAAGAAGGACATCACCCGGTCGAGGTCGGGATCGTTGAAGGAGGCCACGAACGCATCGATGGTCCGGCTCAGGCCGGCACTGCTGACCGTCATGGGCCCAGGTTATAAGAACACCGTCTCCTTAACAAGAGAACAGTGTTGCTTAAAACCTGGCGGTACTCTGACGGCCATCATGGATGCGGCGTTCCAGCGGGCCAGGCGCCCGGAACAGAAGGACCAGCGGCGCGAGACGATCCTCGCCACGGCAGGCGAACTCGCGCTCGAATCCAGCGTGACCCGGGTGAGCCTGGGCGACATCGCCACGGCGGTCGGCCTGGCCAAGTCCAACGTCCTGCGCTACTTCGGCACCCGCGAAGAGATCTACCTCCAGCTGACCATGCGGGAGGGCACCGGCTGGGCGGCCGCGGCCGGCGCCGCCCTCGAAGGCGAGAGCGGGGTCACGGCGGTCGCGGCCGCCCTGGCCGGCGCCTACGCCGACCGGCCGCTGTACTGCGACCTCACCATCCACACCGAAACGATGCTCGAACACAACGTCTCCGTCGCGGCACTGCGAGCCCACAAGCGATGGGCCGTGGACATGTACTTCACCCTCGGCCGGCAGATCTCCACCGCCTGCCCCCAGCTGGACGTCGCCGACGGCGCCGCGGTGGTCATGGCCGCCGGCGCGTTCGTCGCCAAGCTGTTCCCGCTCACCCGTCCCCCGCGGGCACTGCAGGAGCTGTACGAGCAGGAACCCGAGATCGCCGGGGTGTTCCCCCCGTTCCGGCCCACCCTGCAGCGCATGATCGCCGCCACCGCCGCCGGGCTGCCGAGCACGTCCTGAAGCGAGCCGTCCCGGCGCACTCGGCCAGGCCCGCGGCCGCCGAGCCGCCGCTTGATTCGGTCGCCCCGCGATCGGGCACCTCGCGCCGACACGCCACAGTGGAGCGTACAGCGCGGAGAACCCACCGCCCGGTCAGGTGAATCGCCGTCGCCGACGAGTGTCACAACCGCGCTGTTCACTCCCGAGGTCCGATGATCCTGCTGGCGATCCGAACCCGAGACTCCGGAGGCGACAGCCATCCTCTACGCCCTGGCCGCCCTGTTCCTGATCGTGGCACTGGTCAGCATCCGCCAGGACCGTCGGCGGTTCCGCAACGCGGTCCTGCTCGGCTTGGCCGTCGCCTGCCTGGTCATCGCGCTCCTCGACGACATCGACCGGCTTCCCCCGGAAACCGCCGGCGTCGTCGTGTTCTTCGTCCTCCTGGCACCGCTGGTCACGGTGCTGGTCCTGACGGTCTTCCTGCTCGCGAACGGGGTGACCATGATCCGGCGTGAGAGCCGGTCCCTGGGCAACCTCCTGTCCTTCCTCGCCGGCCTGGGGCTGCTGGCACTGGCGGTCCTGCTGGTCACCGCCCAGTACACCCAGCACCCGGCCATCGGCGCCGTGGCCGTCGCCGCATTGGCCGCGGTGTCCTACGTCAGCTTCCTGTTCTGCTGCTACCTGGGTTACGCCTTCCTGTACAGCCGGCTGCGCGTCCGTCCCGGCGTGGACTTCGTGATCGTGCTCGGCTCCCGGATCATCACCGGCAGGATCCCGCCGCTGCTGGCCGCCCGGCTCGACAAGACGATCGCCGTCTACCGGGACGAGCGCGACCGGGGCGGCGACCCGGTGGTCGTCGCCTCCGGCGGCCAGGGACCGGACGAAAACCAGCCCGAATCCCACGCCATGGCCGACTACCTCATCGCCTACGGCGTTCCCGCCGACAAAGTGCTCCGCGAAGACCGCTCGGCGACCACGGCGCAGAACCTCGCGTTCAGCCGCGAACTCATGCGGCAGCACCGGCCCGGGCACCGGTGCGTGGTCGTCACCAACAACTTCCACGCCTTCCGCGCCGCGATCCTTGCCCGCACGGCGAAGGTGAACGGACAGGTCGTCGGCGCACCGACCGCCCTCTACTACTGGCCCAGCGCCACCATCCGGGAGTTCACCGCCATCCTCATGGAGCACCGGCTCGTCAACTTCGGCGTGACGGGGTTGCTCGCGCTCACCGGCTTCCTGGCCGCGCTCCCCTGAACTCGCCTCCGGCGCCCCACCGGACCACCACCCCGACGCCGGGTCCCGGAACCGAAATTCGGAAATGCGGGCAACAGGAGAAACCGGGCTCCATCGTCGTGGCCGGTGTCGCGGCGCGCGACCTTAGCCGAACACCGCGCCGCCCGCCACCCGTCGAACACGAATCGCATTAATCTCGACCAGTCCCAAAAAATCGCCGTCTACGCGAATTCGACCAAGGTCTTCCGCCATTCGACGACGCCTACTCTGCCGAATGGCACAATCCGACGTGCCCGTTCCGCCGACAGGGTGACAGCGGCCGGCCATGACTCTTTGTGATGCACCTGCTGTCCGCGAGGGCAAATCACTCCCACGCGCTTGACAACGGCAGAAACCCGGTTCACAAGACAGATTCACGAATTACATTATTGTTGTTCAAGAATTGCACCCATGATGCCTTGACCGTGGAACGGCAACGATCGTAAGGTCGAGATCGCCCAGATCGGGAAGGTTCGTAAATTGACTCGAATCATTCATCAATTGGCATTCAACGAGAATCATTGGCCCCTGTTGCCGGGAGTGCCGGAAGCGCTGGCCGGCTCACTCGCCACCATCAACCTGACCGGTGACGCACTCGCCGCGCGGCTGGAACGGCGACTGGCCGAGGACCTCGGCACGACGGCGGGCCGGGTGGTCGCCGGCGCGGGTTCCGGGGCTCTGCTGCAGCAGTTCCTGACCGCGCACTGCGCGCCGGGCTCGACCGTGGTGCACACCGAGCCGTCGTTCGACCTCTACCCGCTGCTGATCCGCAACGCGGGAGCGGAGCCGGTCGCGGTGCCCGCGGCTGAAGACGACCGGCAGGATTTCGCCGCCCTCGCCGGAGCCGTCGACGAGCGGACCCGGGTCGTGCTGGTGTGCAACCCGAACAACCCGACCGGCGAAGTCCTGGGCTTGCCGTGGCTGCGATCCCTGCTCGCCGCGCTGCCGCCGCACGTGCTCGTGCTGGTCGACGAGGCGTACCGCGAATTTGCCGACCCCGTCCTGATCGGGGACGCGACAACGTTGTCGGATCCGCGCCTGACCGTGGTTCGCACCTTCTCCAAGTCGCACGGCCTGCTCGGCCTGCGAGTCGGTTACCTCGTCGGGGCGGAAGAAGTGGTGGGGCCCCTGCGGCGGACGGCGCCGTTCCACCGCGTGCCCACCGTCGCGCAAGCCGCCGCGCTGGCCGCTCTCGACGCCGGTGACCGGATGCGCGCGCAGTGCCGGGAGGTGGCCGCGGAACGGGACCGGGTCCGCGCGGGCCTGCACGAACTGGGCTTCGACGTCCCGCCCAGCGGGGGGAACTACCTCTGGGTGCGGCTCGGGCCGCGCAACCAGGAGTTCATCACGCACCTGGCCGAACACGGGGTGGCGGTGCGGGAAGTCGCCGGTGGCGTCCGCGTGAGCACCGGGCTCCCCGAGGCCAACGACGCCGTGCTCGCCGCGGCCCGCTCGTTCACCACCCACCCGCTCGTCACGGAGGCCGCGCGATGACCGGCACGATGAGCCAGGCGCTCGAGGCAGGCGACCGGTCCGAGGTGATCCGCGGCGCCCTCGTCCGGCGGCGTTCCGGGGCCGGCGACCGGTTCGACGAGCTGACGCACTACGCCATGGCTGTGCCGGGCAAGCTGCTGCGCCCGTTGATGCTCGTCACGGCCGCAGAAGCGGTCGGCGGCGCCGCCGAGAACACGCTGCCCGCGGCGGTGGCGGTCGAACACCTGCACGTGGCCTCGTTGGTGCACGACGACATCATCGACGGCGACGACCTGCGCCGCGGCCGCCCTTCGGTGCACGCGCGCTACGGCGTCGCGGACGCCATCGTCACCGGGGACGCCCTGCTGTTCGACCTGTTCGCCGCGGTCGCCGAATGCCGCGCACCGGCGCAGGTGGTGGTGGCGGTCGTCGACGAGCTGGCTCGCTCGGGCGGTGATCTGTGCCGTGGGCAGGTGCTGGAGTCGGCTTTGACACCGCCGGGGCCGCATCGGCCGGGGAGCCGGTTGGCGGACTACCTCGACGTCGCCGCGTTGAAGACGGGGGCGTTGTTCCGCGCCGCGTGCCGGGCCGGCGCACTGCTCGGCGGCGGTTCGGCCGAGCAGGTCGACCTGCTCGGCGACTACGGCCGGCACACCGGCGTGGCCTTCCAGATGTACGACGATCTCCTGCCCTACCTGGACTCCGGCCGGACCGGCAAGCCCGATGCCAGCGACGCCGCCAACCTCCGGCCGACCTGGCCGGTGCTGATCGCGCACCGCGACGGCCGGCCGGAACACCGAAAGGCCGTCGAGACCGCGCTTTCCGGCTCGCTCACCCCGGCCGAGGCACTCGAGTCGCTGCGGCTCGCGGTGATCGGCAGTGGCGCGCTCGACACCGCTCGCCACCTCGCGCGGGAGCGCTCCGGCATCGCGGTGGCGCGCCTGCGGGAGCTGCCGGGAGCCGAGGCCGCCGACCGACTGGCCGGCATCGCCGAGCTCGCCGTCGACCGTGACCACTGAGGCACGCGCCCCCGGGATCGCCGGGCGGACGGTACGGGGACGAGCGCAGGCGCACTGGGAGACGTGGCGGCCCTACACGACGTGCTACCCGGCCCTGCTCGGGCTCGCCGGGGTGCTGCTCGCCGGGGGCCGGCACCCCGCAGAGATCGCCGCCGCGGTGCTCGCTCCGGTGCTGGGCTGGATTTCCGGGCACTACCTCGGCGACTACTTCGACCGGCACCTGGACGCGATCGCGAAGCCGCAGCGGCCGATCCCGTCCGGGCGGTTGTCCCCCACCGCGGCGCTGACCGCGGGCATCGGCTGCGCGACGGCGTCGCTGGCGGTCGCGGTCGCGCTCAACTGGCGCATCCTGCCGGTCTTCGCGCTGGCGATGGGCGGCGTCGTCGCCTACAGCGCCGTCTTCAAGCGGATGGGGTTCAGCGGGAACCTGAGCCGGGGTGTGCTGTCGGCACTGGCGCTGGTGATCGGCGCGATGACCGCCGTCCCCTGGCCGCCGATGGCGCTGCTGCCGGTGGCCGCGGGATTTTTGCTGCACGACACCGCGTCCAACCTGATCGGCACCGTGCGGGACGTCGACGGCGACCGCGCCGGCGGCTACCACTCGGTGCCGGTGCGGCACGGCGTCGCGACCGCGGTCAAGCTCGCGAGCGGGCTGTGGCTGGCGGGCACCACCGCGGTCGGCCTCGGCGCCCTGGTCGCCGCGCGGCCGGGCGCGCAGCTCGCGCTGGTCGTCGTGGCCGCGCTGCTGGGCGGCTGCGCGTTCTCGGTGGCACGGCCGGTGTCGCTCACGGCCCGGCGAGCCCTCCGCTCGCACGAGCTCCTGGTCGCCGAACGCCTGGTGCTGACCGCCGCGGTGGTCGCGGGGGCCGCCGGCGCCGGCACCGCCTTGCCGGTGCTGGTGCCGGCGCTCGTCTTCTCACTCGCTCTGCAAAGCCGGATGCGGTCCCGGCACGAGTTCCCGGACGGCACACCGAACAAGGGAGACAGGCCATGAGCTCGGTCCACACCGGCACGGTGGCGGAACTGGAAACCGCGATCTCGGCGGGGGCGCGGGACCTGTTCGGGGCCCAGCGTGCGGACGGGGTGTTCGACTTCGGGGCGAGCACCCTGCGCTCCACCCTCGCGACCGCGGGGGCGATCACCGCGCTGCACTTCGCCGACCCGGGCGGCGCCGCGGACCTGATCGAAACGGGCGCCGACCGGCTGCGCCGCACCCGCAACGACGACGGGGGCTGGGCGATGGTGCCCGGTCTGCCGAGTGAACCGGGCCCGACCGCGGTGTCGGCGGCGGCCCTGCACCTGATCGACCCGGCCGGCAACGCACCGGTGGTCGAGGCCGGCCGGCGGTGGATGGCGGACTACGGCGGCCTGGAGGCGATCCCGCACCCGGAAGTCGTGCTGTGGTGCCGCCAGTTCTACGGGTTCGCCGGCTGGCTCGCCCCGGAGCGGATGCGCCGGTTCCCACTGGAGCTCGCGCTCGTGCCGGGCCTGTACCGGCGGCTGTTCGACCTGCGGCTGCCGATGGCCTCGGCGCTCGGGCTCGCGCAGGTCCGGCACCGGCCGCTGACCCGGCTGCAGCGATCGCTGGCCCGCCGGGCGGAGCCGAACGCGCTGCTGGGCATCCGGCAGGCCTTCGAACACGAGGGGTCCGCCGGCTCCTGGTCGGAGGACGCCTGGGTCACCGGGCTGGTCTGCATCGGCCTCGCGCGGGCCGGGCTCGGCCAGGACATGGTCGACGCGGCGGTGCGGTGGTTCCGCCGCACCATGCACCCCGACGGCTCGTGGGCGACGACCCCGCTGGACGCGGCCTGGACGATGTACGCGGTCCGCGGCCTGATCGAGGCCGGCTATCGCGACGACGAACGGCTGGCGGTGTCGCGGGACCTGTTCGTGCGCCTGCAGCAGCACCGGCCGTTCCTCGCGTTCGCCTGCCCGCCGGGGTTCTGGGGCTGGTCGGGTGCGGTGGGGTGGCCCGCGGTGCTGGAGACCGGCGAGATCGTCTCCGCGCTGGCGAAGCTGCCCGGGCAGGACCAAGCCGACGCCGTCCGCACCGGCGCGGCTTGGCTCGGGGATCGCCAGGACAGCCGTGGTTCGTGGGGACTCTGCGTGCGCAACACCAAGGTCGCCAACAGCGGCCCGTGCCCGATGACGACGGCGCAGGCCGTCGACGCCCTGCTCGACGCGGGAGTTTCCGTTCGTGGCAAACGGATCCGGCGCGCGGTGCGGTGGCTGGGCCGAGCGCAGCTGCCCGACGGCAGCTACGAGTCGGTGTGGTACCGCGAGCACACGATGGGCACCGCGGCGGTGCTGGAAACCTTCGCTCGCTGCGGTGCCGCCGACGGCGAAGCGGGGACCCGCGCACGGTCGTGGCTGCTCGGCGCGCGCAACGACGACGGCTCGTGGGGTGACGGGCACGGCGCGCCCGGGACCGTCGAGGAGACCGGCTGGGCGGTGTCGTCCCTGCTGGCGGCGGGTGCGGAACCGGCCGCGGTGGCGGCCGGGGTCCGCTGGCTGCTGGACGCCCGCGTCGCCGGCGGCGGGTGGCCCGCCGAACCGGTGCACGAATACGTCCGCCGGGTCAGCCGCTACGCCAACCCGGGGTTCACCACCGGTATGGCGTTGCGGGCGTTGGGCCGCTACCGGGCGGTGGCCCGATGAGCGCGCCGGACGTCGTCGTCTGCGGAGCCGGTGTGGCGGGCCTCGCCGCCGCCTGCGCGCTGGGGCGGCTGGGGCAGCGAGTCCTCGTGCTGGAGAAACAGCCCGTGCCCGCGCCCGTGGCCAAAGGTGAGGTGCTGCAACCGGGCTCGCTGGCGATCCTGCACGACTGGGGCGTGACCGACCGGCTCGAAGCCGCCGGGGCGGTGAGGTTGTCACGCCTGGTCGCCCGCGCCGCGGACGGCTCACCACGCATGGTGCTCGACTACGCCCGGCTTCCGGCCGCGCAGCCGTGGTTGCTGGCCCACGACTACCAGGCGATCCTCGACGCGTTGACCGACGCGCTCCCGGACAACGTCGAGGTGCGCCGGGGCGTGCACGTCCGCGAACCGCTGCGGGCCGGCGGCCGGGTGGCCGGCGTCCGGTGCGAGGACGGGGACATCCCCGCGACGCTCGTCGTGGCGGCCGATGGCATGTCCTCTCGGCTGCGCACCGCCGCCGGGCTGAGCGCGCGGCGGCAGGACTACCCGCATCGCTTGGCGGCGTTCGAACTGCACGACGTCGCCGAGCTCGAACCGGACTTCTCGGCCTACGTCACCGATGGCGGGTTGCGGCTGCACTACCCCCTGCCCGGCCGCCGGGTCCGGCTCTACGTCCAGGTCGGCCCCGGCGAGCTGCGCGGGATCGGCCCGGACGGGCTGCGGACGTGGGCGGACGGCGTGCTCGACGGCTGTCCCGGCCTGGCGCCGCTGGCCGCGGCGTTCCGCGCCGCGCTCGAGCGCCGTCAGGTGCTGCCGGTGTCCCGGTCGACGGCGGAAACCTTGGTCGCGCCGGGGATCGCGCTGGTCGGCGAGAGCGGGCACTCGGTGCACCCGATGGCGGCGCAAGGCATGAACAGCTCGATCGCGGACGCCCACGAGCTGGCCGCGATGGTGCGCCAGGGCGGCACACTGACCGCCGACGTCCTCGACCACGCGTTGCGCCGCTACGACGAAGCGCGCCAGGCCAACCTGGCCCACATCGGGCGGACGAGTCACAACGCCGCGCGGATGATCACGACCCGGTCCTGGGTCGGCCGCCGGGCGCTGGCCGGCACCGGCCGCAACGACCGTCTCCGGCACGAAGTCATGCACACGATGTCGGGGCTCGGGGTGCGCCGGCTCACCCCGCTGGACCGGCTGCACCAGATCGAACTGCTGCCCGACCCGCGGGCGGCCCGGCTCCCCGCCTGGGTGAACCGGGCGGTCTCCGGGGAGCCGGCCCGATGAGTCCGGGCCGGTCCGGCCCGGTGCGTTTTCCCCGCGGCGTCAGGGAAAACGCACCGGGGGACTCACCCGCGGGCGTACTCCAGGATCACCAGGCCGTCCGCCCCCTCGATCCGCCCACACGGTTTCAGACCGGCAGCGGTGGCGAGCGCGTCGAAGTCCTCCGGCCGCCGTTCCCGGCCGCCGAGCAGGGTCAGCGACTGCAGGTCGAACGACGAGTTGTTCTTGGCGTGCTCCGCGCCGGCGAGCACCTCCACCACGAGCACCCGGCCGTCCTCCGGAACCGCCTCCGCGCAGCGGCTCAGGATCCGGGTGGCGTCCGCGTCGGGCCAATCGGTCAGCACGCGGGAAACCATCAGCACGTGGTATCCGGTGGGCAGCGGGTCGAAGAAGCTGCCGCCGGCGAACTTCGCCCGGTCGCCCAGCCGGGCGAGGAACTCCTCGGCCTCCGGCCGGACCTCGGGCAGGTCCAGCACCGCGCCGCTCAGGTGGGGGTGCGCGGTCAGCACGGCCGCCAGCAGCGCGCCGGTGCCGCCGCCCACGTCGAGCACGCTCGGCACGGCGCTCCAGTCGTGGCGGGCGGCGACCTCGGGACCGGTCTGCCAGGCGAACCCGGCCATCGTCGCGCCGAAGAACGACCGCAGCTCTTCGTCGTCGCGGTAGTCCGCCCAGAAGTCCCGGCCGTGCACCGCACCGTAGGCCGAGGCGCCGGTGCGGACGGCGTGCAGCATCCCGCTGTAGGCCAGATCCATCTTCAGGCCGGGACCGTCGGCGTCGAGCCACGACCGCAGCAGCGCGTTCTGCTCGTCCAGCAGGGCCCGGGACACCGGGGTCAGCTCGTGCTCGCCCGGTGCGGGCTCGGCGAACAGCCCGACCGCCACGAGGTGGCGCAGCAGGCGGGCCAGCGCGTCCGGATCGGTGCCGGACGCCCGCGCCAGCGCCGCTGTCGTGGTGCACCCGTCCCGCACCAGCTCGGGCAGCTTCAACGCGACCGCGGACCGCACCGCGAACGGCGTGGCGAGGTCGACGAGAGCGGCGAGGGCGGCGGTGCCGGTGGTCTCACTGGTCACGGTGGTCCTTTCGGGAATGTCCCGCAGAGGGATTCGATGACCTTCTGAAGATGACACGAAAAACCGGCTCGGACAAGTTTCCGGGAATATTCGACCATCCGTTCCGCGTGATGCGGAACGGCTTTCAGGAATGAGCGGAAAATGATTTCTCTTGACGTTCGCCCCCTCACCGGGGCGCTGGGCGCCGAGATCCGCGGGGTTGCGCTCGCCGACGTCGACGACGCCCTGTTCGACCGGATCCACCAGCTGCTGCTCAAGCACCTGGTGCTGTTCTTCCGCGACGAAGCCGGGCTCACCCCCGCCGATCACAAGGCCTTCGGCAGCCGCTTCGGGCCGCTCGAAGTGCACCAGTTCCTGCCCAAGCTGGCCGAGCACGAGGAAATCGTCGTCCTCGACTCCGACCAGGGCGCCAAGGCGGACGTGTGGCACACCGACGTCACCTACGCGGCGTCCCCGCCGATCGCCTCGATCCTGCAGATCGTGCAGTCGCCGGAAGTCGGTGGTGACACGATGTGGAGCAACCAGTACCTGGCCTACGAGGCGTTGTCCGAACCGCTCCGGGAACTGGCCGACGGGCTCACCGCGCTGCACGTGTTCGAATACGGGTCGTTCCGCAGCGAGGCCGAGCACCCCGTGGTCCGCGTGCACCCCGAAACCGGCAGGCGATCCCTCTACGTCAACCGGATGTTCACCAAGCGCATCCCGCAGCTGACCGCCGAAGAGAGCGCGGCGGTGCTGGCCACCCTGTTCGCCGTTTCCGAGAGCCCGCAACGGGTGTGCCGCTTCCGGTGGTCCGAGGGAGCCGTCGCCGTCTGGGACAACCGCGCCACCCAGCACCACGCCGTCAACGACTATTCGGCACGCCGGGTCGGCCGGCGGGTGACGGTGCTCGGCGACGAGCCCAAGGGCGACGGCGCACGCTGGCCGCACCACCGGGTGGCCGGCATGAGCGCGACCGCGGTCAAGGACTGACGCCGTGGACGACCGGGACTTCATGGCGTTGTACTGGCGGGACCCGCACCGCGCGCTGGCCCACGCCCGCGAGCACACCCCCGTGCGCGAGGTGACCTTCGAGACCGGGCCGACCTGGCTCGTCACGCGGTACGCCGACGTGCGGGCCGGGCTCGCCGACCCGCGGCTGGCGAAGGACTACCGCGCCGCGCTGCCCGCCGAAGAACGCGCGACCGCCCCACCGGGACTGCCCGCGCCCATGTCGCACATGCTCACCTCGCTCGACCCGCCCGACCACACGCGGCTGCGCAGCCTGGTCACCCAGGCGTTCACCGTGCGCCGGGTGGCCGAACTGCGTCCCCGCGTCGAGGCCATCGCCAAGGACCTGCTTTCCGGCCTGCCCACCGACGAGCCGGTGGACCTCGTGGCCGGCTACGCGATTCCCCTGCCGATGGAGGTGATCTGCGCGCTGATCGGCGTGCCGGAACTGGACCGCGAGGACTTCGCCCACTGGTCGACGGTGCTGATCGACGAGTGCCCCGAACCCGAGCTGGTCCGCGCCTCGAACCAGCTGGCGGACTACCTGGGCGGGCTCGTGGCACTGCGCCGCAAGGAGCCGGACGACGCTTTGCTGTCCGGGCTCATCGAGGCGTCCGACGGCGGCGAACGCCTGTCCGACCTCGAGATCGTCGCGATGGCGATGCTGCTGCTGATGGCCGGCCACGAGACGACGGCGGTGTTCGTCACCAACAGCGTGCGGGCCCTGCTGGCCAACCCGGCGGCGCGGCGGCGGCTGAAGCCGGGTGCTGCGGTGGACCTGGTCGAAGAGCTGCTGCGCTGGGTCTCCCCCGCGCTCAACGCGTCGCTGCGGTTCGCCACCGAGGACCTCGAGATCGGCGGTGTCACGATCCCCCGCGGCGCCTCGGTCACCCTCTCCACGGGGGCCGCCAACCGCGACCCCGGCCGGTTCGCCGACGCGGCCGCCCTCGACCCGGATCGCGAACCCGCCGGCCACGTCGCCTTCGGGCACGGCATCCACCGCTGCCTCGGCGCGGCGCTGGTGCGACTGGAAGCGGAGGTCGCTCTCACGGCGTTGTTCGATCGCTTCCCGGAGCTTCGCGCCGCCGCCCCCGAGGACGAACTGACGTTCCGCCGCAGCGTGCACGTCCACGCGCCGAGAACCTTCCCCGTGGTGCTCGGACCGCCCTCCGACGCGAGCTGAGCGGCCGCCGAACCCGAGTGCGTCGTCGACACCAGGGACCCGCCCGCGAGGCGCCGATCTCGGCCCGGGCCGCGCCGCGGGGAATGCGGTGCGGCCCGAAGTCCCGAGCTGCTCGAGTCGTCCTCCCGGGACATCCGGGTCAGAATGCACCCATGACAACCAGCGACAAGCGGATCACGGTCGAGCGCACCGTCGACGCGGCAGCCCACGACATCTTCGACCTGCTCACCCGTCCCGACCGGCACGCCGACATCGACGGGTCGGGTTTCGTGCGCTCGGCCGACCACCCGCAGCGGATCACCGCGGCCGGGCAGACCTTCACCATGAACATGACCGGCGAGCACATGGGCGGCGACTACCAGACCGACAACCACGTCACCGGCTACCACGTCAACAAGGTGCTGGCCTGGCGAACAGGTCCGGCCGGCACCGAGCCGCCCGGGTGGGAATGGCTGTGGGAGCTCACCCCCGAAGGACCCGAATCCACCGTCGTCGCGCTCACCTACGACTGGAGCAAGGTCACCGACAAGAACATCCTGCAGAAGGTGTCGTTCCCGCTGGTGACCGAAGAGCAGCTCCAGGCGTCACTCGCCCACCTCGCCACTGCCGTCTCGTCCTGAGCAGTCGTGGGCAACGGCTGGAACTCCGGCGCGCGCGGGACCTCGAGGATGCGGTGCTATGGCGCAGGAGTACTCCGGTTCAGCGGCGTGACAACGCGGCCCACACCGTCTTGCCGGCGACGGTCAAGCACTGACCCCACCGGTCGGCGGCCTCCTCGGCCTGCCTTTCGCCGGCATCGGAGACCGGCCACGGAAGTCCGTGGACCCCTCGGTGCGCGCGGAACTACTCCAGCACCGCGCCCTGTGGGTGATCGACCGAGGTCAGCTCAGCCCAGACCGTTTTGCCGTTTTCGTGCTGAGCCTGGCCCCACACCATCGCGCACGACTCGATCAGCGTCAGCCCGCGGCCGCCGTCCTCGGCCGGCGGACGGGGGCACGCTCCGTCCACGCAGGAGTCGTCGACCTCGATGCGCAGCCACCCCGGCCGGCGTTTGAGCCGGACCTGCCGCGGCGGGGTGCCGTGGCGCAGGGCGTTGGACACCAGCTCGTCCAGCACCATGATCATGTCGGTGAGCTCCCGCGCGGGGATGTCCGCGAGGGCGGTGCGCGCCCAGCCGCGGACCCGGGCCAGTTCGGCCAGGTCGTCGGCCACGTCGAGGATTCTGACCTCGACCTGCTTGTCGGTGTGTTCGGCACGGTCAGCCGTCATCAACTATCCATTCCGGTTCGGCGCCCTGACTCCCCCAAGGCAACACAGTCCACGGGACTTATGCCCCGTTCGGCGGGTGGCCAACCACGGACAGCGGTACGGCATCCGGGCACGCAGACCGGCTGTCACTGGCGACCTTCTCACTGTGACGGATCCGTCACAGCGGGGTGAAGGTCGGGCCCGCTTTGCAAGAGCTGTCGGTGCCTCCGGGTAGTCTCGTCGTGCGACGTCGTTGAGCACCCAGCCCCGTCGCTTCACCCCCGTCGGCACCGGACTCCGGCGGTCGCCTCGCACGCGACCGGCCTGACGGTGCCAGGGGCCACCGCATCACGGGCTGGAGCACCATGGCCGTCGAAGACGCGTCCTCGCGTGCGCTGTTCACCATCGAGACTGCCGACCGCGGCGACGTGGTGGTGGTCGAAGCGTCCGGCGAGCTGGACTTGGCCGCGGAGCCGCTGCTGGGCGCCACCCTCACCCAGGCCGAGACGCGAAGACGGCCGGTGGTCGTGGACATGACCGCCGTGACGTTCTGCGCGTCGTGCATCCTCGGGCAGCTGGCGGCCACGGCGGTCCGGCTGACCGAGGCCGGGCTGCCTCTGGTGGTGGCCACCGACGTCGATGCCGTGCTGCGCCCGCTGACGCTGCTGGGCATGAACCGCTACCTCACGATCACGACCTCCTTGGCCGCGGCTTTGACCACGGCCACCGCGGCTCTGACCTCGGACCCGCTCGAGCCGGAACCGAGCTGAGCTCGCGGCGCCGGAACACCCGTTCGGCGTCCCGCAACCGTTAGGCGGACGATCCGCATGACCGAACCCACCACCCTCTGCTGCACCACCTGCGAGCACCCCGACGTCAGCGTCGTGGTCGCCGCCGGCGTGCTCGACCTGCACACCGACCCGCAGCTGGAAGTCGAACTGGCCACCACCGACCCCGACCTGCCCCTGATCGCCGACCTGCAGGCGGTGACGTTCTGCGCGGCCAGCAGCATGGGCCTGCTCGACGCCGCCCACGACAGCCACGCGCACCGCGACGACCTGCTGGCCCGCGGCGGGTTCGTCCTGGTGACCCGCCAACGGGCCGTGCTGCGCCCGGTGCAGGCGCTGGGCCTGGACCGGAAACTGACCGTGGTCCCCACCATGGCGCGGGCGCGGGCCTGGCTCGGTCTGCCCCCGGCACTCGCGGCGATGTCCCGATGACCGAACGAGGGCGCCGCCGGACCTGCTCCGGTGCTCGACACAACCGGAGGCCCGGGCCTCGTCATAACCACCATGGCGGCGCCATCGACCGCACCGCCCGACCGAAGGGCCATTCACTCCCGCGACCACAGTGGCGCGCGAAAGCCATTCCGGCTCGGACTCAATCCCTCAGTCGCGCGAAATCACCTGCGTGGGCGGAGCAGCACGCGAGGGCGAATCGGTAGCCAGGACTGGGCGGCGATCCGGTCGAGGTCTCGGAAGATGCGGTCACCGCGCGGCGTCGCCGGAAGAGGCGGCGTGCTGTCCGGTGGCGTGCGAGGTGTCTGCTTCGGCGCCACGGACCATCCGCGCCTGCTCCGGCCCGGCGTAGCCACCGGTGGCACGCACCCCGGCGAGCACGATCGCGGTGACCCGCCGCGCGTCGGCTCGGGTGAACACACGGGCGCCGCGCCCGAGGAACAGGTGGACGGGACCGCTGAGCATCTCGAGGAGGAAATACGAATCGACCGGTGGCAGCTCGCCGGCCCGGATCCCCGTTTCCACCCGCCGGCGCAGCGTCGCTTGGCGCCGGGCGAAGACCTCGTCGACCACAGTCTGCAGCTGGGGGTCCTCTCTGGCCGAGCTCATCACGTTCAGCAGGGCCCGTCCGTGCGGGCTCGCCAGGGAGGCGGCGAGGGCTTCGAGAAAGTCGACGAGGTCGGCTTCGATGTCACCGGAGTCGTGCAGGGGCGCCGCATCGGCGCTGAAGGCGGTCAGCGCGTCGGCGACCAGGGCCGTACGGTCGGGCCAGTTGCGATAGACACTGGTCTTGTTGACCCCGGCCTGCTCGGCGACGTCCTCGTAGCGCAGGCCTCGGATTCCGTCCCGCGCGACCAGCTCGACGGCGGCCTCGAGCATCTGCCGGCGCAGCCGGGCGGTCCGCCCACCCGGCCGCCGGGCGGGTTCTCGCTCGGGTCCGTCGTCGGCCACGGACGACACCTTACAGCGGCTGCATTGAGCGCAGCCGGGCGTTGCGCGCCTCGATGGCCTCCCAAGTGGCAGGAACCATGAGGTCGGCGCCGCCGCGCGCGAACTCCTGGGCCGCCGCCGCATGGGGGCGCTGGCGCTGCTCGTAGGCGTTGAACGCCGCCTCGAGGTCATCACCGTGGCGACCGAGCTCCTCGGTGAGCGTCCACGCCCCGAGCAGGGCCAGCGAGGTGCCGCGCCCGGCCATCGGCGTCGCGCAGTGCGCAGCGTCCCCGATCAGCACGACCCGTCCCCGGTGCCAGCTCGGCATGAGGATCTGGACGAGCACGTCGAAGTAGAGGTTCGGGTCGTCCTGGGCGGTCGCGACCAGCTCGGGAACCTTCCAGTCCTCGATCCCGGCGAAGGCCTCGGCCAGGACTCGCTTCTGCGCGCCCAGGTCGTGGTGGTCGTAGTCGATCGGCTCGGACCGGAACTCGAAGATCCCCAACGCCTTGTCGCGGTAGCGGGCCACACCGGCGAAGCACCCCGGCAGGTTGAGGACCTCCGTCACGCGGTCGCCGGAAGCCGCCTGGCCGGGCGCGTCCCCGATCGCGACGTACACCCCGAGGTGCTCGGCGAAGTCCTGCTCCGGGCCGAACACCAGCCGGCGCACCGCCGAGTGCGCCCCGTCGGCGCCGACGACGAGGTCGTAAGCGGCCTCGCGGCCGGAGGCGAAGGTGACCACCACTCGGCTCCCCTCGTCGGCCAGCACCGCGATCGACTCTTCGAAGCGCAGGTCGACCTGCTCGGGCAAGGCCTGCCGCAGAACGGCCATGAGGTCCTCACGGGGGATCTCGATGTCGTCAGGGCTCTCGTTGATCTCCGCCATCACCAGGGAGGCCACGGCCGCGCCGGAGCGGTCGACGAACGTCGTCTGCTCGGTCATCGTGATCCGGTGCTCGAGTACCGCGTCGAGGATGCCCATCCTGCGCGCGGTCTCGATGGCCTCGCCGCGAACGTCGATCGGCGAGCCGTTGACGCGCAGGTGGTCGGCCCGTTCGACGATCTCCACTGCGTGCCCGGCCCGCGCGAGATCGATGCCCGCACTCAGCCCGGCCGCTCCTGCCCCACTGACCAGGATCCGCATGTCCACCCCTTAGTCCGTTGACTCACCAGTAAAGCAACACTTTGTTGCTTTAATTAGACTAACACCCCCTTAAGACAACGACAAGGTGCGTTAGAGCACGATGGGTGCGGCGACGGCGATCCCGGACCAGCGCGTCCGGTCACCCACGGACGGCTTGGGCGAACACCGCCGGCTCCCGTCGGATGCCGGGCCAGGTCGGCTGCAGCCGGACATCCGCCGCGTCAGCACCGGCTCGCTGCCCTGCCGCGCGGCACTGGACGACGCCGAGCCGGTCACCACCACGCGCACCAAGAGGAGTCATCACCCGCGACCCGAATCGGGAACGACATGCCGCCGACCGCGAACCGGTCTTCGCTCGCATCGTCTACGACCGGATCGCCAGGAGCGCCCCCGCAGGGCGATGGCGACCCACCTCGCGCCATCGGCCGCAGTCAGGCCGGCCGGGAGTTCGCAGCCTTCCGGGACACGGCGTTGTGCATTTTGGCGAACGGCCCGCACGACCGGGGTCCGCTCTCGGCGTCGGTCGAGGAGGCCTCATCCCCGGACGACGATCGACGCCGGCGTCGCGGCCTGTTCGGAGCACCCATGGCCGCATATTCGGCTGCCGGGCCTCGCCCGCGCCCTAACGAGCGCAGTCTCCGCCACAAACGCATATTCGACTATTTCAAGAGGCTCATTCGACAACTTGGTTTCATGACCGTCACCCGAAAGGCCCCCTCCCCGAGTCGCAGCCACACCGGGTGCCACCCGGCTCCGGTGGCGCTTCGACCACCGCGCGGACGACGTGCCCGCATATCACCGTGACCAGCAACAACGAGGACAAATGTCGCCGTCCTCGCTTTCCGTGCCCTGTTCGATCGCCTTTTCGCCGGCACTGACCAGTCCCACTCCGGGTAGTGCATACGGCGGACTCGGAGACGCGCGAACAGCGGGGGTCTAATCGGGTGATGTGCCCAGGCCGAGTAGCACGTCGATCAGGTCGTGGGTAGCATCGGATGAAGCGTGATCATCAAAACCGCTCGCGGGTCGGCCCCGCGTTGTCAGCAACCATCGTTCCCGCAAGAATGGAACGTGGAATCCAGGTAAACCAACGGATCGTCAAGTAATCTCAGTCAGTTGAGCGCCCTTTACCGATACGCGCCCGATTCGTCCCGTCTCAGACATCCGACGACCAGTCCGACTCCGCATTCACAGGGGGATCCTTTCGGCATGCCCGTGAACTTGAACACGTTGCTGTCCGGCCATCCTTCGAACTCGACAGCCGTCATCCACGAGGATCGCTCTCTCAGCTATGGCGAACTCGACGAAAGATGCAGAAAACTCGTCCGCGAGCTGGAACGCCACCAGGTTCGCCACGGCGAGGCCGTAGCGGTTTCCTGCCGTGCACGCGTCAACGCCTTGATCGCCCTGCTCGCATGCCTGAAAAGGGAGGTCGACTACGTTCCGGTGGATCCGCTGGCGCCGGCAAGCGTGAATGCCGGCATCTGCCGGGCGATGGGAGCCCGGCTGATCGTCCGGGAAGAGGAAAGCGGCCTCCTGTGCCTGGACGAATTGTCCGAAACGGCGGATCGCGCACCCCGTCCACCAGGTGCGGAAAGAATCGCCTACACCGTGCCCACCTCGGGGACGACCGGCTTACCGAAAGGCGTGCAGGTCTCCCGAACCGTACTGGCCGCACACCTCTCGTCGATACGGGAAACGTTCGGTGTGGTGCCCGGTGACCGGGTCCTGTGGTTTGCCGCGCCGCACGTGGACGTTTCGATCGAGCAGGCTCTTCTCCCGCTGAGCGTCGGTGCGACGATCGTCGCACGGAGCGCGGCACCCCCGAGGTTCGCCGAGCTCGCGGCGCTGCTGGCCCGCCACCGGGTCACCGTGGCGAACCTGCCTGCCGGGTACTGGAACGCTTTTGCGCTCGCGCTGCGCCCCGAGGACGTCGCCGCGTGCTCCGGGCTTCGCTTGATGATCTCGGGCAGCGAACGGATGTCCCCCGGTTCGGTACGGGCCTGGCAGGAAAAGCTGCCGCACGTTCCGCTCGTCAACGCCTACGGCCCCACCGAATGCGCGATCACAGCGACGACCTACCGCGTGCCGGAAGCGTTTTCCCCGGATGTGACCGACGTCCCGATCGGCTCGGCCTGCGGCGAACGGTTCCTGTACGTGGTGGACGAGCACCTGGACCCGGTACCCGATGGCGAGCCGGGCGAACTGTGCGTCGGCGGCCCACTGCTGGCCGACGGCTACCACGGCGATTCCGAAGCGACGGACGCGGCGTTCGTGCCGGACCCCTTCGCCGACGACGACCACGCACGGATGTACCGCACGGGTGACCTCGTCCGCCGCTCCCCCTCCGGAAACCTGGACTTCGTGGGACGGATCGACGACCAGGTCAAGATCCGCGGTTTCCGGGTCGAACCCGCACGAACCGCGCAGGTCCTGGAGCGGCATCCCGCCGTGCGGTCGTGCGCCGTACTCGGCCGCCCCACGCCGGGCGGCGGCGCCGTACTCGTCGCCTACGTCGTGGCGCCGGACTGCGACGCCGCGGAACTCCTGGCACACGCGGAAAAGGCACTGCCTCCACCGCAGGTTCCCCGAGTCCACCTTCTGGACGCGCTCCCGCTCACCGCGGACGGGAAGCTCGACCGCCGCGCGCTGCCGGAGCCCGCCGACGAGCCGGAGCCGGCCACGCCGAGGCCGCTAACCTCGACGGAAGCCCGGCTCGCCACGGTCTGGCGCGAGGTCCTCGCCGTTGACCACGTGGGCCCCGGCGACAACTTCTTCGCGCTGGGTGGCGATTCACTCCGTGCGCTGACCACCATCGCGCGCCTGACCGAAGAGTACGGCGCCGACGTTCCCGCCCAAGCCGTCTTCTCCGCGCCGACGCTCGCGGACCTCGCGACGGAACTCGACCTGGTCGGCCCGTCTGCCGCGGCCGCGGTGCCCGAAACACGAACCGTGGACCACGAGCACGCGCTGTCGAGTGGCCAGGAATCGTTGTGGTTCTTGAACAGCTGGGCTCCGGACAGTCCCGTCTACAACGTGCCGTGGTGCTTCCACCTGCGCGGGCCGGTGGATCCCGGGCTGCTGGAACGGTCCCTCAACGCGCTGGTTCGCCGGCACGCGCCCCTCCGCTCGGCGTTCCCCGGCCCCTGGGGCGAACCGCGCCGGGTGGACCTGCCTGACCTGTGGGTGCCGCTGGAGCTGCACGACCTGCGCGACGCCGGTCCCGAGGACGCCGCCGCGATCATCCGGCGGTCCGCCCGGACGCCGTTCGACCTGGCCCGGGGCCCGCTGATGCGTACCGTCCTCCTGCGCCGTGGTGAGGAGGAGTCCGACCTGATGGTCGTCGTCCACCACATCGTCTGGGACGAGCTGTCGCTCGCGGTGTTCGAGGCCGAGCTGGCGGAGATCTACACCGCGGGCGGCCGAACCCCGCTCTCCCCGCTCCGCCGGCAGTACCAGGACTTCGTCGAACTCCGGGCGAACCGAGCGGAAACCGACGTGTTCCACGACGATGTCGCCTACTGGCGACGACGGCTGGCCGGTCTGGCGCCGGTCCACGGCCTTCCTCGACCGGAAGACCAGGGTTACCTAGGCGACACCGTCACCTTCGGCCTCGACACCGGGACCACCCGGCGGATCCGCGCGCTGGCTCGCGCCGAGGGAGTCACCCCCTTCCTGGTCCTGGCCACGGCCTGTGCCGTGGTGCTGGGCGAGCGCGCCCGGCAGGACGACATCGTCCTCGGCACTCCCGTCAGCGGCCGCCCGGCCGGCTTCGAGGGTCTCGTCGGCTACTTCGTGAACCTGATCGCGCTGAGGTTCGACCTCGGCGGGCACCTCGGCTTCCGGGAGCTGCTGCACAAGGTCCGCACCACCGTCTTGCCGGACTTCGGTCACCAGGACGTGCCGTTCGACGTCGTCGAACGCGCCGTGCACAGCCAAGAGGGCCATCGCGAACCACTGGTGCGGGTCGCCTTCGAGATGCACACCCACGAACACCGCGCCATCCGGCTCGGACCGGTGACCGGGACCCGCGAGCTCGTGCCCACCGGAACCGCGAAGTTCGACCTCGGCTGGCAGGTGACCGACCACGGCGACGAACTGGACGGGGTCGTCGAGTTCAACTCCGGCCTCTTCGACCGGGCGACCGCCCGGGCCGTGGTCGAGGACTGGACGTCACTGCTGGGCCGCGTCACCGCCACCGGGGACGACGCACCGGGCACGGACCAGAGGAGGAACTCCATGACTGCCCCGCCTCCCGACGCCGGAACGGCCCGGTGGAACGACACGGCGGCGGACTTCCCCCGCGCCACCACACTGCACGAACTGGTGCGTGCGGCCCTGCGCCGCGAACCCGAGACCGTCGCCGTCGTGGCCGGGGACCGGGTCCTGACCCGAGGCGCTCTGGATTCGGCGACGGACGAGCTGGCGCGACGGCTGCGTGCGGCGGGAGTGACCCCCGGGACGGTTGTCGGCGTGCTCGCGGAACGTTCTCCGGAGCTGGTCGTGGCACTGCTGGCGGTGCTCAAGGCGGGTGCCGCCTACCTGCCCCTGGACCCCGAGTACCCGCCGGACCGGATCAGCGTGATGGTCACCGACGTCGACGCCCCGGTCGTCCTGTGCCAGAAAGCGCTCGCCGGGCTGGTTTTCCCTTTCTCTTGCTCGCTGGGGGGGGGAGGACCCCCCCCTCCCCCCCCCCCCCCCCCCCCCCCCCCCGCGGCCGGGCCGCTCGACCCGGCCTACGTGATCTTCACCTCCGGATCCACCGGGCGGCCGAAGGCCGTGGTCACCCAGCACCGCGCGATCTGCAACCGGTTGAACTGGATGCAACGCCGCTTCCGGCTCGGCGCCGACGACGTGGTGCTGCAGAAGACCTCGGCCGGTTTCGACGTCTCGGTCTGGGAGTTCTTCTGGCCGCTGCTCACCGGGGCGAAGCTGGTGCTGGCCCGCCCCGGCGGGCATCGCGACCCCACCTACCTGCGCGACGTCATCCGGGAGCACGAGGTCACAACCGTCCACTTCGTACCGTCCATGCTGGCGGCCTTCCTCGACCAGGAGGACGTCCACGGGTGCCGGTCGCTGCGCCGCACGATCTGCAGTGGTGAGGCACTGCCGCCGGCACTGGTCAACGAGTTCCTCTCCCGGGTTCCCGGAGAGCTGCACAACCTCTACGGCCCCACCGAGTCGGCGATCGACGTCAGTTCCTGGGAATGCCACCCCTTGCCCGCCGACGCGCGCGCGACACCGATCGGACGGCCCATCGACAACGTCCGGCTTCACGTGCTGGACGCCGACGGACGTCCGGTCGCGGCCGGCGACGAAGGCGAGCTCCACATCGGCGGCGCCGGCCTGGCGCTGGGGTACCTCGGCCGGCCCGCCCTCACGGCCGACAGATTCGTGCCCGACCCGTTCTCCGACACGGGCGAACGCCTGTACCGCACCGGTGACATCGTCCGGCACCGCGACGACGGCGAACTGGAGTTCGTCGGACGGTACGACGACCAGGTCAAGATCCGGGGTCAGCGCGTCGAGCTGGGCGAGATCGAGGTGGTGCTCGAGCGCCATCCCCGGGTCGCGCGGGCGGCCGCGACGGTGCAGGACCACCGGGTGCACGCCCACGTGGTGCTCGCCCCGGGCCCGGCCCCGGCCGAGGGGGAACTGGTCACCCACGTGCGCAGCATCCTCCCCGAACACATGGTGCCCACCGGGTGGTCGCTGCTGCCGGCTCTGCCGTTGACCGCCAACGGCAAGATCGACCGCACGGCACTGCGCGCCGCCCTCACCCCCGCCCCGATCGTGGCGACGCCCGCCACGGAAGGCGATCACGCCGTGGAGGACGTCCTCGCCAGAATCTGGTCGCTCGTGCTGGAGCTGCCCGAGCTGAGCCACGACCAGGATCTGTTCGCTTCCGGCGCCCACTCGCTGAACACCCTGCGGGCCCGGGCGCGGATCACGTTCGCCCTGCGCACCGAGCTCCCCATCCGAACCTACTTCGAGTCCAGGACGATCAGCGGGCAGGCCGGCCGGCTGCGGGAGCAAGCCGGTCCGGACTCGAAGATCGACGCGCGAGCGAGCGCGATCCGTGCCCTGCCGGCGATGGACGAAGCCGAATGGGTACGCGCGGTCGCCGAGATCAGCACGGAGGTGGGCTGAGATGACCGGCACCTGGATTCCCGTGACGAAGGCCGGCGCCACCACGGGACCGCTGGCCCCGGGCCAGCGAGCACTCTGGTTCCTCGACCGCTTCGCACCGGGTACGGCGACCTACAACATCCCGTGGGCCCTGCGGCTGCGCGGGCCACTCGACACCCCGGTGCTGCAGCGCAGCCTCGACGCCGTGGTGCGGCGGCACGAAGCTCTCCGGACCACCTTCTCCGGTGCGCTGGGCGAGCCTCGCCAGGTGGTCCACCCGACGATGCCCGTGCCCATCGAAGAGCACGACCTCCGCTCCGCCCGCGATCCCGCGGCCGCGGCGGCCGCCCGGCTGGCCGAGCTGGCGCGGCGGGGCTTCGACCTCGAACACGGCCCGCTGCTGCGCGCCGCGCTGGTGCGCTCGGAGGCCGGGGAAACGACTCTGCTGGTGGTGTTCCACCACATCGTCTTCGACGAGCTGTCGACCGCGGTGTTCGAACGTGAGCTGAGCGAGCACTACGCCGCCGCGGCGACCGGGACCGGACCGCTGCCGCGGCCGCCGATGGTGCAGTACCTCGACTTCGCCCGGCACCAGCAGGACCTCGGCCGCGCACCGGAGGCCGCGAAGAGACTGGATCGGTGGCGCGAACGGCTCGCCGGGGCGCCGACCGTCCTGGAACTGCCCACCGACCGGCCTCGCCCGACGGTGCGGAAGTTCACCGGCGCCACCGTGTCCGCGGACCTGCCGGACCCGGTCGCGGCGCGCGTGCGTGCGTTGGCGGCCGCCGAAAGCACCACGCCGTACGTGGTCCTGCTCGCCGCCTTCGCCGCCCTGTTGCGGCTCGACACCGGGCAAGAGGACCTCGTGATCGGCAGTCCGGCCGCAGGCCGGGACCGCTTCGAGTGGGAAGACCTGATCGGCTACTTCGTCACCATGCTGCCGCTACGCGTCGACGCCGGGGGCGACCCGGCGTTCCGTGACCTGCTTCGCCGGGTCAACCTCGCCGTGCTCGACGACCTCGACCACCAGGAAGTGCCTTTCGAGTCCATTGTGGATGCCGTGCTCGCCGACCGCCCGGCGGACCACTCACCGCTGGCGCAGGTGGTGTTCGGAATGCACGACGAGCGTGCCGCACACCGGGAGGTCACCCTCGGACCGGTGCGGGGCACGCGGCTGTCGCTGGACACCGGGACGGCCAAGTTCGACCTCATCTGGTCGGTGTCCGACCGGGGCACCGGGTTCGGGCTGGAAGTCGAATACGACACGGCCCTGTTCGACGAAGCCACGGTCGACCGTGCCGTGCACCGGTGGCTGCTGCTGCTCGACGCTGTCACGCAGGACCCGCGGCAGCCGATCACCGCCCTCGACCTGCTCACTCCCGCCGACCGCGCGATCGTCGGCCCCGTCGCCCCCGCGCCGGCCCGCGCGGCGGTCGCGCTGCACACCCGGTTCGAACAGGCAGCGGCACAGCACCCCGGCCGGGTCGCCGTTTCGGTCGACGGCGAGTCACGGACCTACGCGCAGCTCGATGCCGGAGCCAACCGGGTCGCACATCGGCTGCGCGCGCTCGGCGTCGAACCCGGTGATCGGGTGGGACTGCGCCTCGAACCGTCCGCGGCCCAGGTCGAAGCCGTACTCGGGGTGCTGAAGGCCGGTGCTGCCTACGTTCCGGTGAACCCCGTGGATCCAGCCGAACGAGCGGACCTCGTCTTCACCGACGCCGGAGTCCGGCTGACCCTGTCCGGCGAAGACGTCCACGCCGCGAGATCGGAACCGGCGGACAACCCCGGTATCACCGTCTCGGCGGACGACCCGGCCTACGTCATCTACACCTCCGGCTCCACGGGCCGCCCCAAGGGCGTGGAGGTGACCCACCACAACGTGGTCTCCCTTTTCGACGCGACGTCGCCGGAGTACGGGTTCGCCGCCGACGACGTCTGGACCGTGTTCCACTCCTATGCCTTCGACTTCTCGGTCTGGGAGCTTTGGGGCGCGCTGCTGCACGGAGCCCGCGCGGTGCTGGTGCCGTTCGCGGTCAGCCGCACGCCGGAGGAGTTCGCCCGGCTGCTGGCGGACGAGCGGGTCACTGTGCTCAGCCAGACCCCGTCGGCACTGGGGCAGCTCACCGCGGCGCTGGCCGAGCGGCCGCGAACACTGCCGGACCTGCGGCTGGTCGTGCTCGGCGGGGAGGCACTGCGACCGCACCACGTCGCCGGCTGGTTCCGGCACGCGGACGCGCCGAAGGCCCTGCTGTGCAACATGTACGGCATCACCGAGACAACCGTGCACGTGACCCGGCACGACATCGCCGGCCCGGAGGACTTCACCACCAGCGTGATCGGCCGGCCGCTGCCGCACCTGTCGGTCGCGGTCCTCACCCCCGCCGGAAAGCCGGCGCCGATCGGGATCGTCGGGGAGATGTTCGTCGGCGGCGCGGGCGTCGCCAACGGATACGTGGGCAATCCCGGGCTGACCGCGCGGCGTTTCGTCACCAGCCCGGTCGCCGGTGACGGTTCGCGGTGGTACCGCTCGGGCGATCTCGCCCGCTGGCGGCCCGACGGCACTCTCGAGTACCGGGGCCGGTCGGACCACCAGGTCAAGATCCGCGGGTTCCGGATCGAGCCCGGCGAGATCGAACACGTGCTCGCCGAACACCCGGCGGTGTCCGGGTGCACGGTGCTGCCGCGGACCGAACCAGGCGGCACGCACCAGTACCTCGTCGCCTACGCCGCGACCGGCGGTGGGAACACCTCCGCGGCCGAGCTGCGGGCCCACCTCGTGTCCCGGCTTCCCGCGCACCTCGTACCCGCGGTGATCACCCCGCTGCCGGACCTGCCCTTGACCGCGAACGGCAAGCTCGACCAATCGGCTCTGCCCGCGGCCGCCCAGGTTCCCGGGGACCAGGGTCGCCACGAGCCACCACGCACGGAGCGGGAACGGTTGCTGGCGCGGGTGTGGCAGGAGGTGCTGCGGGTGGACCGGGTCGGCCGCACCGACAACTTCTTCGAGCTCGGCGGCGACTCGATCCGCAGTGTGGACGTCGCGGGCCGGATGCGCGCCCACGGGTTCGACCTGAGCCTGACGGCCTTGTTCGCCAGCCCGGTGCTGGCCGATCTGGCCGCGGCGGCCCTCCCGGTCGGCGCTGCCGGGGACGCGGTCCCGAGCGCGGCGTTCGACCTGGTCCCTGCCGGCGACCGGGCGCACCTGCCGCCGGACGTGGTCGACGCCTACCCGATGACGTCCATGCAACTGGCGATGGTCTACCACATGGAGCTGGAACCGGGCCGCAGCCCGTATCAGAACGTGAACAGCTACCGGATGTCCGGCGCTTTCGACGAGCACGCGATGAGCGTCGCACTCGCCGAAGTCACCACCCGGCACCCGGTGCTGCGCACGTCGTTCGACCTGGTGTCCGCCGGCGTGCCGATGCAGCTCGTGCACCGGACGGCCACCGTCGACCTGACCGTGGAAGACCTGCGCGGCTTGGACTCCTCCACCCAGCACGAGCGCGTCGTCGAACTGGCGAACCGGGAGTGGGCCAAGCCGTTCGACGTGACTCGCGCGCCGATGCTGCGGGTGTTCATCCAGCGGCTCGCCGCCGGCACGTACCAGTTCACCCTCGTCGAACACCACGCCATCCTCGACGGCTGGAGCTTCACCTCGCTGCTGGCCGAGCTCCTGCGCCGGCACGCCGAACTGCGCGACGATCCCCGGCCCCGGCCGGCACCCGAGCCCGTCACCTCGTTTCGCGACTACGTCGCGCTGGAGCGGGCGACGGCGGAATCGGCTGCCTCGAAGCGGTTCTGGGCCGATCGGCTCGCCGGGGTCCGGCCGACCACGTTGCCCCGCACCGGCAGCGGCGATGCGCGCGCGGCCGACTCCGGAGTGCTGGAGCGGGAGCTGCCCGAAGCCCTGGGCGCCCGGCTCCGGCGGTTCGCGGCCGAGCACGGCGTAGGGGTCAAGAGCGCCGCGCTGGCGGCCCACGTCGTGGCGCTGGCCAAGCTCACCGGCGACCGCGAAATCGTCACCGGGCTGACGGTCAACGGACGGCCGGAAGACGACACCGGCACCGATGCCAAGGGCGTGTTCCTCAACACCGTCCCCCTCCGGGCCGTTCCGGCGCCCGACTGGCCCACCCTGGTGCGGGACCTCCACCGGCAGGAGACCGAACTGCTTCCCCACCGGCGCACGCCGCACAGCGAGATCGTCCGGCACCTGGCCGGTCCCGCACTGGAGTGCAGCTTCACGTTCAACCGGTTCCACGCGCTCGGCACACTGTCCACAACGGACGCCGCGATCATCGACCCGCGCCTGGGCGTGGAACCGACCGTGCGCCGCGAGCCGAACCACTTTCCGCTCAACGTGGCGCTCGTCCAGGACCCGGGCTCGGACCGGTCACTGCTGATCGCCGACAGCGGCACCCAGGCGCTGTCCGCCGAGCAGCTGCACCGCTACGCCGCCGACTACGCGACCGCTGTGGACGTCATGACCGGCGCCCCGTGGTCGGCTCCCTTCGCCTGACAAGCACCGGAGGATCCCGTGCACGAAAACCGACAGTTCGCCGTCGTCGTCAACGACCACGCCCAGTACTCCGTCTGGCCCGCGGACACCGAGCCGCCCGCCGGCTGGCACGCCACCGGCTCCACCGGGACCCGGCCGGAGTGCCTGGAGCAGATCGACCGGGTGTGGACGGGTCTGCGGCCCGAATCCCTGCGCGGGGCATCCCGCTGATGCCCCGCTCGAGCACCTTCGGCCGGCCGGGAGGAGGGTTCGGATGCTGCGCGATCCCGCGTTCCGCGTGCTGTTCTGCTTCCAGGTGCTGACCGGCTTCGCCAGCAACAGCCTGTTCCTCTCGCTGGGCGTGTGGGCCAAGGACCTGACCGGCAGCAACTCCGCGGCGGGGTTGGTGTTCTTCTGCGTGGTCCTGCCGGTGGCCTTCGGGCCCCTGATCGGGTACGCCGTCGACCACCTTCGCCGCAGATCGGTGCTGCTGACCGTCAACTGTGCCGCGGTCGTGCTGGTGCCGTCGCTGCTGCTGGTGCGTTCGGCCTCGAGCCTGTGGCTGATCTACGTCGTGGCCGGCGCGTACGGCCTCGCCGCCGTCTTCCTGCGGTCCGCCCAAGCCGGAATCGTCAAGACCCTGGTGGCCCACGACGACCTGGCCGTCGCCAACGCCTACCTGCGTTCGGCCGGGGAGGTGATGCGGGTCGTCAGTCCCCTGTTCGGGGTCGGGCTGTACGCCTTCCTCGGGGGCCGCACCCTGGCGCTCGTCGTCGCGGTCGTGTTCCTGCTGGCCGCGGTCACGCTGCGCCGGCTGCGGGTCGCCGAGGCCGCGCCCGTGTCCGCCGACGTCCCGCGGAGCGTGGTGCGCAGGGTCGGCGCCGGGCTGACCCACCTGTGGTCCCAGCCGCGGCTGGTGGTGATGACGACCGCGATCGGCCTCGCGTTCGGGGTCGTCGGGTTCTTCGACAGCTCGGACTTCGCCGTCGTCAGCGAGGGACTGGGCAAGCCCGCGTCGTTCCTGGGCGTGCTCACCAGCGTCCAAGGCGTCGGCAGTGTGGCCGGCGGCGTCACCGCGGCGGTGCTGATCAGGCGGCTCGGCGAGTCCGCGACCGCCGGGGCCGGGCTGGCCGGGATGGCCTTGGGCGCGCTCGGTATGACACAGCAGTCGCCGGTCGTCGTGTTCGCGGCGTTCGCCGCGTTCGGCGTCGGGGTGCCCTGGCTCGTCGTCGGTTACACCACAGCCTGGCAACGGGACACCCCACCCCACCTCGTCGGCCGGGTCGCCACCGCCGCCGACCTGTCGATCCTGGGCCCGCAAGCGCTTTCCATCCCGATCGGCGCGCTGCTCATCGAATCGGTGCCCTACCGCCTGCTGCTGACCGTCTGCTTCGTGGTGCTGCTCACCGCCGGCGTCACCCTCGTCCTGCGCCGCCGAGCGGACGCTCGACCCGGCGTCCGCTCGGAAACCTCCCCGTCAACGTCCAGTTAGGAGTCCGCCCATGTCCCGCCAGAAAGGCACCGGCCCCGGCGCGTTCAGCCCCGAAGGTGACCCCGTCGAGCTGTACTCCATCCTCCGCGCCGGCCGCACACCCGACGTCGTCAACAGCGCACTGCCGCCTTC
This sequence comes from Amycolatopsis sp. NPDC104819, assembly GCF_055583145.1. Classification (NCBI taxonomy): domain Bacteria; kingdom Bacillati; phylum Actinomycetota; class Actinomycetes; order Pseudonocardiales; family Pseudonocardiaceae; genus Amycolatopsis; species Amycolatopsis sp. NPDC104819. Next base: position 191,310 of record NZ_JBVJON010000008.1, read on the forward strand.
GGCGTTCGTGCTCGAGCTCGGCGCCGGCGCCGGACGGCTGACCCATCCGCTCGTCGAGCTCGGCCACAAGGTCGTCGCCGTCGACCACAGTCGCGACATGCTCGCCCACATCCGCGGCGCCGAAACCGTGTGCGCCGAGATCACCGACCTCGACCTCGGCACCCGCTACGACGCGGTCGTGCTGGGTTCCTGCCTGGTCAACCTCACCGACGCCGAGGTGCGGTACGAGATGCTCGCGACCGCACGCCGGCACGTCCGGGACGGCGGCCAGGTCATCATCGAACGCGCGCTGCCCGAATGGTTCACCGGGGTCGGTGAACCCCGGGAATGGGACGAGCTGACCGCGACGCTCGTGCGCGCCGACCACCTGACCCCGCACCTCGTGCGCGCCCTCATGCACTACAGCTGGCGGGGCCGGGAGTGGACCCACCTGCAACACGTGCAGTTCCTCGACGACGCCGAGCTGGACCTCTACCTCGGCTCCGCCGGGCTGAGCCGAGCCGGCTGGCTGACCGACGACATGTCCTGGTGCACCGCCACTCCCGTGCGCTGACCGACCGCCCCGGAAGGAGCAGAAGACCATGCCGAACCCGGCCACCCGGGGCGACTGGTTCTGGTTGCCCGAACCCCGGCCGGACGCCGCTGTCCGGCTCTACTGCTTCCCGCACGCCGGCGGCGACGCACCGGCCTTCGCCGACCTCGCCCGCGAACTGCCCGAGCAGGTCGAGGTCTGGGCCCTGCGCATGCCCGGCCGCGCCGGACGGGCCCACCACCCACCGCCCCCGACGTTCGACGCACTCCTCGACTCGGTCACGCACGCGGTCGTGACCTCCCTCGACCGGCCCTGGGCCGTACTGGGACAGAGCATCGGCGGCCTGCTCGCCTACGAGACGGCCCGCGCCCTCGCACCGGTGTCCGCCCCGCTCGCCTGCACCGTGCTCGGGTTCGCCGCGCCCCACACCCTGGATTCGCCGGGTGGCACGACCGCCGCCGACGCCGACGAGCTCATCGACTTCCTGCTTGGTGACGACGACCACGCGGCGGCGATCCTGCGGCATCCGGTGCTGCGCGAGCACGCCCGCGACGTCCTGCGCTCCGACCTGGGTCTGCTCGGCTCCTACCGCCATCGGGCCGAACCGATCTACGGGCAGCCTCTGCACGTCGTGCGTGGCACCGACGACACCTCGTTGTCGCGCCGGGACGCCGAGTCGTGGCACGAACTGTGCACGGGTCACGTCACGACGGCCGAGCTGCCGGCAGGCCACCTGATCCTGCAGTCGGGCGCGGCGGCGGTGCGCGCGGTGGCCCGCACCACGACCGAACTGCTCACCGCCCGGCTCTGACCCCCGGCACCCGGGCCCGCACTCAAGACCTTCCAGGAGGAGCCATGACCGGAGTGGCCACCACCCTCGACCTCACCGATCCCGCGTTCTGGGCCGCCGAGGACTGCCACCGGGTGCTGCGCGAACTGCGTCACGCGGCACCCGTGCACCTGATCGAATCCGCGGAAGAGGGACCACTGTGGTGCGTCCTGTCACACCAGCTCGCGAGCGCCGTGCTCAACGACGCGGCGACGTTCAGCTCGCAAAGCGGGTCCCTGCTCGGCTCGGGAAAAGGCACCACACCCGCCGGCGCCGGCAAGATGATGGCGCTCACCGATCCCCCGAAGCACCGCGACCTGCGCCGGCTCGTCCTGCCGTTCTTCACCAAGAGCAAGGCCACCGAACTCACCGGCCGGGTGCACCAGCTGACCGGCGAAGTCGTCGAAGCCGCGATGGAGCGTGGCGACACCGACTTCGTGCGCGGCATCAGCACCGCGACGCCGCTGGCGGTGATGTGCGACCTGATCGGCGTCCCCGAAGGCGACCGGGACCACGTCGTCCGCCTGTGCGACGCGGCGTTCCTGGGCACCACGCCGGCCACCCGCAGCGCCGCGCACCAGAACCTGCTGCCGTACCTGTTCCAGCTGGCCCTTCGGCGTCGCGCCGACCCGCAGGACGACATCATCAGCACCCTGGCCACCCACCGCGTCGACGATGAGCTGCTCCCGCTCGAGGAGGTGCTGCTCAACTGCGACAACATCCTGGTGGGGGGAATCCAGACCGTGCGGCACACCGCCACGATGGCGATGCTCACGCTCATCGACCACCCCGAGGCGTGGGAGACCCTGGCCGCGCCGGACTGCGATTCCGCGCTCGCCGTGGAGGAGCTGCTGCGGTGGACCTCGGTCGGCCTGCACGTGCTGCGCACGGCGACTCGCGACGTCGAGCTGGCGGGCCGGACCATCCGCGCCGGTGACCGGGTCGTGGTGTGGCCACCGGCGGCGAACCGGGACGAGGCGGAGTTCGAGGCGCCGGACCGGCTGAACCTGCGCCGATCCCCGAACCGTCATCTCGCGTTCGGCTGGGGTCCCCACTACTGCATCGGCGCCCCGCTGGCTCGTGTCGAACTGGCTTGCCTGTTCACGGTTCTCGCGCGACGAGCCGCACCGCCCGGCCTGGCTGCCCCTCCGGAGTACAACAAGTCCATCATCAACTTCGGACTCGACACCCTGGAGGTGCGTCTCTCGCCAAGTCGCTGATCCCCGGTCGATGGCCGTGCCGCGCGAGCGACTGCTCACGGCCGGGTGAACCGCGTCCGGATGGCGTCGGCAACCTGGTCGGCGTGTTTCGCCATGATGGTGAAGTGGTCGCCGTCGAGGACCCGGTTCTCGTGCGGCTGCGGCCACTCGTGGCGCCATTCGGCGTCTTCCAGGGGGTCGGCGCCGGCCGGTGTCTGGGGCGGGGCGGCGGCGGTGAGCATCAGCACCGGCACCGACAGCTCGGGGTCGAGGCGCCATTCGTCGTTGTGCAGGCCGATGTAGAGCGCGGACGCGGTGATCTTCTCGAACGAGTAGTTCTCGCGCCGCGTCACTTCCTGGTACTGCCGTTGGAAGAACTGCTGCAGCCGCACCGGGATGTGGTCGCCGGTGTAGGTGTCGATCAGCACCACGCCGAGGGGCCGCGGGACGCCGGCGCGCTCGATCGCGGCGGCCACGGCGTGTGCCTGGGCACCGCCCGACGAGTAGCCGACCAGCACGTACGGCTCGTCGCCGCCAGCCCGGCCGACGGCGTCGGCGAGCGTGTCGACCAGTGCGGTCCACGACGCCGCCACCGGCGTGTCCGTCGTGTACCCGGGCGGCACGATCACCGTCACATCGGCGACGCCGGCGAAATGCGCGGCCATGGCGCTGTAGTTCAGCACCGGTTCCCAGGTGGAGATCGACGGCAGGCAGATGAGCTTCGGCATGAGCCCGCCGCGCGCCAGTTCCGTGACGCGCACGCCGGCGGCCAATTCCTCGACCGTCGTCCCTCGTTCGCGGACCGCGGCGGCGGCCGTGGCGAGCGCGGTCGCCGCCGGGTACTGCCCGCTCTCCGCCAGCGCGGCGTAGACACTCGCGAAGTCGCGGCCGGACGACGGGGTTTCGCGCGGTCGGTCGAGCCGGGCGAGCAGGTCCTGGGCGCCCGCGCGCGGGGTGGCGTGGTCGAACACCCACGTCACCGGCAGCTGCACCCCCGTGGCCTGGCTGAGCCGGTTGCGCAGTTCCACCGCCGTCAGGGAGTCGAACCCCGCTTCGCGGTACACCTTCGTCGCGCCGAGCCCGCCGTCTTCGGTGTCCCGGCCCAGGACGACGGCCGCCTCGCGGCGGACGAGGTCGGTGAGCACCTCCAGCTTCGCCCCGGCGTCCAGGCCGGTGAGGTCCGGCGGCCCCGGCTTCGGCGCGGCCGTGCGCGGTGCGAGGTCCCGCAGCAGCGGGTCGACCGTGCCCGCGCGCAGCGCCGCGTGGTCGAGCAGCACGGGCACCAGCACCGGTTCGGTCGACGCCAGGGCCGCGTCCAGCAGCGCGAGGCACGTCTCTTCCGGCATCACGCGCAGTCCTGACCGGGCGGTCCACTGCGCTTCGCGAGCCGTGCGCTGCTCGTCCGCTTCCCGGTAGCTCCACAGGCCCCACGCCAGGGAAGTCGCGGGTAGACCGGCTGCGCGGCGGCGGGCGGCGAGGGCGTCCAGGGACGCGTTGGCCGCGGCGTAGGCGCCCTGCCCTGGGCTGCTCAGCACTCCCGCGGCCGACGAGAACAGCACGAACGCCCGCAGGTCGCTCTCGCGCGTCAGCTCGTCGAGGTACTCGGCGGCCTCGCTCTTCGGGCGCCGTACGGCGGTCAGCCGTTCCCGGGTGAGGTCACTGATCAGGGCGTCGTCGAACACGCCCGCGGCGTGGACCACCGCGGTCAGCGGCCCGGCCGACGCGACGAGGTCGCGCAGCTGGGCCCGATCGGTGACGTCGCACGCGACGGTGCGCACCGACGCCCCCGCCGCCGCCAGCTCGGCGACCAGCGGCGCGTTCGCGCCGGTCCGCGAAGCCAGGACCAGCCGCCGGATCCCGTGCGTGGCAACGAGGTGCTTCGCGACGGTTCCGCCCAGCACGCCGGTGCCGCCGGTGATCAGCACCGTCCCGGCCGGGTCGAGCGGGGCCGCGTCGCCGGTGTGCTCGAGCCGCTTCAGGCGGGGCGCGACGAGCGAGCCGTCCCGCACGGCCAGCTGCCACTCCCCCGTGTCCAGCACGTCGGGGATCTCGTCGCCGGGGAGGTCCAGGAGCAGGAACCGGTCCGGCAGCTCGGCCTGGGCGCTGCGCACCAGGCCCCACACCGCGGCCGCGCGCGGGTCCGTCTCGGCGTCCCGCGTGACGACCACCAGCCGTGTGGGGCCGGTGGCGAACCGCTGGAGCGCGTCGAGGACGTCACCGAGGTCGCCCGCCCGCAGCACCGCCCACGGCTCGTCCGTCACCTCGTCGGTCGAGGGCAGTTCGACCGGTCCCGGCACCGGCGAAACCGGCACCCAGTCCATCACCAGGGGTTTCGGCGCGAACGACACCGGTCGTGTCACCAGTGACCCGGCCGAGAACACGGGCGCGCCCGTCTCGTCGGCGATCACGACCGCGACGCCGTCCGCCGAGACGGTCAGCTTCACGCGCACGACGGAACCGGCGGTCCCGGGCACGGCGACGTCCTTCCACGCGAAGGCGATCCCCGGCTCGCCGTCCGCGAGGAAAGCGAGGTGCAGGGCCGCGTCCAGCAGGGCGGGGTGGATCGCGAACCCACCCGGCTCGGCCTCGACCGCGACCTCGCCGTAGAAGCACCCGTCCGCCCGCCACGCCGCGCGCAGCCCCTGGAACGCCGGGCCATAGTCGTACCCCAGGTCGGCGAGCTTCGCGTAGAAGTCCTGCAGCCCCAACGGTTCCGCATCGGCCGGTGGCCAGGGCCCCGGCGGTTCCGGGACCTCCGCTTCGGCGCCGAGCGTGCCGGTGGCGTGCCGGGTCCACTCCGGACCGAGGCGGGAGTGGATCTCGAAGGCGCGGCCGCTCACCGCCACCTGCACCGCGACCTTGTCCGCGCCCAGCACCAGCGGCGCCTCCATCACCAGTTCGCGCACGACCGGCTGGTCCACGCGGCGGCCGGCCTGCACCGCCAGTTCGACGAACAGCGACCCGGGCGCCAGCACGGTGCCCGAAACCGCGTGCTCGGACAGCCACGGGTGCGTCTCCCGCGACAGCTCACCGGTCAGCACGAGCCCACCGGACGGGCTCGCGACGGCCGCGCCGAGCACCGGGTGCCGCACGCCTTCCAGGCCCAGCCGCGTGGGGTCGCCGTGAGACTCGGGGCGCAGCCAGAAGTGCCGGTGCTCGAACACCGTGGTCGGCACCGGAACCGGCCGGACCTCGGGCAGCGCCGACGTCCAGTCGACGTCGGCGCCGTGGGCGAACAGCTCCGCCAGGGTCCGGGCCAGCCGGTCCGGGCCGCCGTCGTCGCGGCGCAGCACCCCGGTGACCGCCGCGTCCGGCAACGTCCCGGAGATCGACGAGGCCAGCACCGGGTGGGTGCTCACCTCGACGAACAGCCCGAACCCGGCCAGCGCGGCGACGGCGTCGGCGAAGCGCACCCGGTTGACCAGGTTGCGTCCCCAGTACCCGGCGCCGGGCGGCTCCCGCACCCAGTCGGCGTCCACAGTGGACATCCAGGGCACGGCCGGCACGCGGCCGCGGACGTCGGCCAGCAGTTCCACCACCCGGCCCGCGATCGGTTGCGCGTGGCGCGTGTGCGAGGCGAACGATGACGCCACGGCGCGCACCCGCACCCCGCGCTCGCGGTAGTGCCGTTCGACCTCGGCGATCGCGTCGTGGCTCCCGGCCAGCACCACCGAGTCCGGGCCGTTGACCGCGGCGATCTCGATCCCGTCCGGAACGGCCACCTGCTCCACCGGCAGCCCGACGGTCACCAGTCCCCCGCCGCGGCCCAGCTCGGCGCCCGCCGCCGCCCGCAGCGACACGACCTTCGCCGCGTCCTCCAGCGTCAGCGCGCCCGAAACGCACGCCGCCGCGATCTCCCCCTGCGAATGGCCGACCACCGCGTCCGGCCGCACCCCGTAGGACTCCAGCAGCGCGGCGAGGGACACCATCACGGCGAAGGTGACCGGCTGCAGCACCTCGACCCGGTCCAGCGAGCCGGCGCCCACCACGACGTCCCGCAGTGACCAATCCACCCAGGGCGCCAACGCGCGCTCGCACTCCGCCATCCGGGCCGCGAACACCGGCTGGGCGAGCCACAGGTCCCGGCCCATGCCGACCCACTGCGCACCCTGGCCGGGGAACACGAACACCGTCTTCGGCTCCTCGCCCGCCACACCGGTGACCACCCCCGCCGAGGTGCGGCCCGCGGCGACGTCTCGCAGCCCGGCGACGGGGTCCGCGCCGAGCACCACGGCGCGGTGCTCCCAGCGCGCTCGGCCGGTGGCCAGCGCCCGGGCGACGCCCGCCCGCTCCGCCCGGGTCGTCGTCAGGTGTTCGGCCAGCTTCGCGGCCTGGGCGGCCAGCGCCGTGGCGGACCGCGCCGAGACGACGAACGGCCAGGCCCCGGGTGCCTCCACGGGCAGTTCCTCGGTCCCGGCTGGAGCTTCTTCGAGGATGACGTGCGCGTTCGTTCCGGCGACGCCGAAGGAGGACACGGCGGCCCGCCGCGGGTGCCCGTCCGGCTTCCAGGCGACCGGCTCGGTCAGCAGCTCGACGTCACCCCGCGACCAGTCGACCTGGTCGGTCGGCCGTTCGACGTTGAGCGTGCGCGGCAGCAGCTCGTGCCGCATGGACAGGACCATCTTGATCACCCCGACCACCCCGGCCGCCGCCTGGGTGTGGCCGAGGTTGGACTTGACCGACCCGAGCAGCAGCGGCCGGCCACGGCGCTGCTGCCCGTAGGTCGCCAGCAGCGCCTGCGCTTCGATCGGGTCGCCGAGCACGGTCCCGGTGCCGTGAGCCTCCACGGCGTCCACTTCGGACGGCTGGACGCCGGCGTCGGCCAGTGCCTGCCGGATCACCTGCTGCTGCGCCGGGCCGTTGGGCGCGGTGAGCCCGTTGGACGCGCCGTCGGAGTTGACCGCGGAACCGCGCAGCACCGCCAGGATCGGCTTTCCGGTGCGCTGCGCGTCGGAAAGCCGTTGCAGCACCAGGACTCCGGCCCCTTCGGACCAGCCGGTGCCGTCGGCGTCGGCGGAAAACGACTTGCACAGCCCGTCGGAGGCGAGCCCGCCCTGCTTGGAGATCTCGGTGAACACACCAGGCGTCGCCATCACCGTGACCCCACCGGCCAGCGCGGTCGAGCACTCGCCGGCCCGCAGGGCGCGCTGGGCGAGGTGCAGCGACACCAGCGACGACGAGCACGCCGTGTCGACCGTGAGCGACGGCCCCTGAGCGCCCAGCACGTAGGAAACGCGGCCGGACAGCGCCGCCGGGGCCGTGCCGGTGAGCAGGAACCCCTCCGACTCGCCTTCGGCACCGATCCCGTAGGACTGCATGGAAGCACCGACGAAGACGCCGAGATCGCTGCCCCGCAACGAAGTCGGGTCGATCCCGGCTCGTTCCAGGGCCTCCCACGCGGTCTCCAGCACCAGCCGCTGCTGGGGATCCATCGCCAGCGCTTCGCGGGGCGAGATGCCGAAGAAGTCGGCGTCGAACGCGCCCGCGTCGTGCAGGAACGAGCCGCGCCGGGTCACCGACTTGCCGGTGCCGAACAGTGCGTTCAGGTCCCAGCCGCGGTCGGCGGGGAACTCGCCGACGGAGTCGCGCCCGTGCACGAGCAGGTCCCAGAACTGCCCGGGCTCGGCGATGCCGCCGGGCAGCCGCAGGCCGATCCCGACGATCGCGACGGCCTCGCCGCGCTCGGCCTCCAGCTGCGCCACGCGGTCCCGGGCCCGGCGCAGCTCGACGGTCATCCGCTTGAAGTACTCGACACTCTTGTCGTCCACACCGGCCTCCACCGCCGTCACCCGAGTTCCTGGTCGAGGAATTCGAAGAGGTTGTCCTTGGTGACCTCGTCGAGGTCGCCGTTGCGCGCCGGTTCCGCCACCGGGAGCGCGTCGAGCAGTTCCCGCAGGCGCGCGGCCACGACGGCCACCGCGGGATCGGCCGCGTCGAGCGCGCCCAGCTCCGCGCCGAGCCGGTCGAGCCGGGCCGGCCACGCGGGTTCGGCGGCTGGCTCGGCCAGCTGCTCGTGCAGGTGCCCGGCCAGCGCCGTGGCGTTCGGGTGGTCGAAGACCACCGTCGCCGGGAGGGCCGCGCCCGTGGCCGCGCCGAGCCGGTTGCGCAGCTCGACCGCGGTCAGCGAGTCGAACCCGGCGTCGCGGAAGGACCGGGTCCGGCCGATTTCCCCGCCCAGTACCGCGGCGGCTTCCGTGCGGACGAGGTCGAGCAGGCGCGCCCGCCGTTCCGGCTCGGCCAGCCCGGTCAGGTCGAGCCGGGACCGCTTCGGCACGGCCGCGACACCCGCGAACGCGGCGAGCACAGCAGGCAGGTCTCCCGCTCGGGCGCGGAGGGCGGGCTTGTCCAGCCGGATGGGCACCAGGTCCGCTCTCGGCGCGGTCAGCGCGGCGTCGAGCAGGCGCATCGCCCGCTCCGGGGCCAGCGGGCGGACCCCCGACCGGGTCATCCGGCCGGCGTCGGCCTCGGTCAGCCGGGCCGCCATGCCCGTGTCCCACGCGCCCCAAGCCAGCGAGACCGCCGGGTGCCCGGCGGCGCGCCGCCGGGCCGCGAGGGCGTCCAAGGCCGCGTTCGCGGCGGCGTAGTTGCCCTGCCCGGCGCCGCCGAGCACCCCGGCGGCCGAGGAGAACAGCACGAACGCGGCCAGGTCCCGGTCGCGGGTCAGCTCGTCGAGGTGCACCGCGGCGTCCAGCTTCGGCCGGAGCACCCGGTCCACCGCGTCGGCGTCCATTGTGGACACCGTCGTGTCGGCGACCACGCCCGCCGCGTGCACCACGGCGGTCAGCGGCACCGGGACGGCGTCGAGCAGGGCACGCACCTGGTCCCGGTCCGCGACGTCGCAGGCGGCCAGCGTCACCTCCGCGCCGAGGGACTCGAGCCGCTCGCGCAGTTCGGTCGCCTCCGGTGCCGTGCGGGCGGCCAGCACGATTCTGCGCACGCCGTACGCGGTGACGAAGTGCTCCGCCACGACGCCGCCCAGCGCGCCGGTGCCGCCGGTGATCAGCACCGAGCCGGCCGGGTCCGGTCGCCGGGGCAGGGTGAGGACGTTCTTGCCGACGTGCCGGGCCTGGGACATCGCGCGGAAGGCGTCGACAGCGTGGCCGACGTCCCACCGGGTGATCGGCGGCAGCGCCAGCGCGCCTTCGGCGAACAGCCCGAGCAGCGTCGTCAGCATCTCCCCGATCCGGTCCGGTCCGGCTTCGTTGAGATCGAACGCCCGGTAGCCGGGAACACCGGTGCGGACGTCGGTCTTGCCCATCTCCAGGAACCGCCCGCCGGGGCGCAGCAGCCGCAGCGACGCGTCGACAGCCTCCCCGGTCAGCGCGTTGAGCACCACGTCGACCGGCGGGAACCGCCGCTCGAACCCGGTGGTCCGCGAGTCGGCGATGTGGTCGTCGGCGAGGCCGCTTTCGCAGAGCAGCGCGTGTTTGGGCGTGCTCGCCGTGGCGAACACCTCGGCCCCGAGGTGCCGGGCGAGCTGCACGGCGGCGGTGCCGACCCCGCCGGTCGCCGCGTGCACCAGCACCTTCGTGCCGGCACCGAGACCGCCGAGGTCCACGAGCCCGTAGTAGGCGGTCAGGTAGGCCACCGGCACCGCCGCGGCCTGCTCGAACGTCCATTCCGCGGGGATCGGCGCGACGAGCCGCGCGTCGGTGGTCGAGACCGGGCCGAAGCTGCGGGGGAACAGACCGAAGACCCGTTGTCCCGGCACGAAATCCACGTCGGGACCGACCTCCGTGACGACGCCGGCCGCCTCGCTGCCGAGCACCGGCTCGCCGGGGTAGAGGCCGAGCGTCATCAGCACGTCGCGGAAGTTCACGCCCGCGGCCCGCACCTCGACCCGGACCTCGCCCGCCGCCGGTGGGCGGTCCGGGCGGCGGCGCGCGGCCACCCCGTCGACGGTCCCGGACCCGGTGACCTCCAGCGCCCACGCGCTGACGCCGTCGAACGCGGCCAGCCGCGGCACCCACACCGCGCCCTCGCGCACGGCGACCTGCGGCTCCCCGGCCCCGACGGCCAGCGGCAGCTCCGCCGGATCGCCGAGTTCGGCAAGCAGGTACCGGCCGGGATTCTCGGTCTGCGCACTGCGAACGAGACCCCAGACCGCCGCCACGACCGGATCTTCCCGCGCCGGGCCCGTGACCACCGCCAGGTTCCGACCCTGTGCCTCGGCCTCGGCGATGTCCGCCAGCACCGCGGCGACGGCTTGCCGGGCCTCCGGCGCCTCGACCCGGTGCACGAGCCACCCGTCGGTCGCGGCCTTCGTGGCGGCAGGCAGCCGCACCCAGTCGAGCGCGTACAGGTCGTCCACGCGGGAGCCGGGCGCGGCCGGACGGCTGAGCAGCGAGTCCAGCGTCAGCACCGGATCACCGTGCCGGTCGAACACCGCGACCGCGGCCCCGCCGTCGGCCGGGGTGAGCCGGACCCGGACCGTGGTGACGTCGCGGGCGTGCAGTTCGACGCCGGTCCAGGCGAACGGCAGCCGCGGGTCGCCCGCGTCCAGCGCGCCGACGTGCAGCGCGGCGTCGAGCAGCGCCGGGTGGAGGCCGAACCCGGCCGGGTCGAGCGAGTCCGGCAAGGTGACCTCGGCGAACAGCGTGGCGTCCTGCCGCCACGCGGCGCGCACCCCCTGGAACGCCGGTCCGTAGCCGTAGCCCTGGTCCGCCAGCCGCTCGTAGAAGTCGCTGACGTCCAAGGGCTCGGCGTCGGGCGGCCACTCGGTGAGCGGGTCCGAGGCGGCGGTCGCGGGGGCGAGCGTGCCGCTCGCGTGGCGGGTCCACCGGTCCCCGGTCCGGGCGTGGACGGCCACCGGGCGCCGACCGTCCTCGGCCGCTCCGACGATCACCTGGACCGTCGTGGTTTCCCGGGGTTCGAGCACCAGCGCCGACTCGATGACGAGTTCGGCCACCGCCGGGGAGCCCACCCGGGCGCCCGCCTGCAGCGCGAGGTCGACCAGCACGGCGCCGGGCAACAGCACCGTCCCGGAGATCACGTGCCCGGCGAGCCACGGCTGGGCCGCGAGCGAGACGCGGCCGGTCAGCACGATCCCGCCGGTCTCGGGGTTGTCCACGGCCGCACCGAGGATCGGGTGCCGGACGTGGTCCACCCCGAGCCCGGCCGCGTCGCCGGTGCCGGGCGGCAGCCAGTACCGCTGGTGCTCGAAGGCGGTCGTCGGCATCGGTGCCTTCGGTCCGGCCGGGAGCACGGCGGCCCAGTCGACGTCGGCTCCGCGCGTGAACACCGCGCCCGCGGCGGCGAGCGCGGATTCGGCCTCCGGGCGGTCCCGGCGGGTCACGGCGACGGCGGCCGGGCCGTCGGCGAGACCCGCGATCAGGCCGGTCAGGGTGCCGCCGGGACCTAGCTCCAGCACGGTGCGCACCGGCAACGCGGCCACGGCGTCGGCGAACCGGACCGTCCGGCGCACCTGGGCGGTCCAGTAGTCCGGCGAGCAGGCTTCGGCGTCGGACAACGGTTTCCCGGTCACCGAGGAGATCAGCGGCACGGTGGGCGGGCGGAGGTCCAGCGTCGCGGCGACCGCGTGGAACTCGGCCAGCATCGGTTCCATGAGCACCGAGTGGAACGCGTGGCCGGTGGTGAGGTCGCGGCACCGGTGGCCGGCTTCGGTGAGCGTGCCGACAGCCTCGGCGATCCGGTCACGGTCGCCGGAGAGCACCACGGAGGCCGGTCCGTTGACGGCCGCCAGATCGAGGTCACCGCACAGGGCGCGGACCTCGGCCTCGCCGGCGGCGACCGCGACCATCCGGCCCACGCCGGGCAGGTCCTGCATCAGCCGCCCGCGCGCGGCGACCAGCTTCGCCGCGTCCGGCAGGGTCAGCACTCCGGCGACGTGGGCGGCGCTCAGCTCGCCGATGGAGTGGCCCAGCAGCACCGACGGCCGGATGCCCCACGACCCCAGCAGCGCCGCCATCGCCACTTCCACCGCGAACAGCGCCGGTTGCGTGTGCACCGTGGCGTCCAGGTCACCGCCCTCGAAGACGAGCTCGCGCAGCGGCAGGGCGAACTCCGCGCACACGGAGTCGAACGCGTCGCGGAACACGGGGAACACTTCGTAAAGCTCCCGACCCATCCCCGGCCGCTGGGCGCCCTGACCTGCGAACGCGAAGGCGACCGCGCCGTCGCCCGCCGGGACGGACGCGGGCAGGGACCGCAGCGCCTCGGCGGCCTGTGCGGGATCCTCGGCGACGACGACCGCCCGGTGTTCCCAGTGCGCCCGCGCGGCGAGGGTCCGGGCGACGGCGGGCAGGCCGGCGTCCAGGTGCGCGGCGATCCGCTCGGCCTGCGCGGCGAGCCCGGTTTCCGTGCGGGCCGAGACTATGAGCGGCACCGGGCCGGTCGCCGTCTCGGCCTCAGGTGCCCGCGGCGGGCCTTCTTCGATGAGCACGTGGGCGTTGGTGCCGGACACGCCGAACGAGGAGATTCCCGCACGTCGCGGGCGTTCGCCACGCGGCCAGGCGACGGGCTCGGTCAGCAGCGCCACCGATCCCTCGGTCCAGTCGACCTTCGCGCTCGGGGTGGCGGCGTGCAGGGTGCGGGGCAGCAGGCTTTCGCGCAACGCCAGCACCATCTTGATCACGCCGGTGACCCCGGCCGCGGCCTGCGTGTGGCCGAGGTTCGACTTCACCGAGCCGAGGTGCACGGGTTCGGACCGGTCCTGGCCGTAGACCGCCATGATCGCCTGCGCCTCGATCGGGTCGCCGAGCACCGTGCCGGTGCCGTGCGCTTCGACGGCGTCCACTTCGGACGGTGCCAGTCCGGCGTTCGCCAGTGCCTGCCGGAGCACCTTCTCCTGCGCCGGGCCGTTCGGCGCGGTCAGCCCGTTCGACGCGCCGTCCTGGTTCACCGCGCTTCCTCGCAGCACGGCCAGAATCTCGCGGCCTTCGCGGCGGGCGTCGGAAAGGCGTTGCAGGGCCAGAACGCCGACACCCTCGGCCCACCCGGTGCCGTCGGCGTCGGCGGAGAACGAGCGGCAGCGTCCGTCCGGGGACAGGCCGCGCTGACGCGCGAACTCGACGAACCCGCCTGGGGTGCCCATCACCGTGGCGCCGCCGGCCAGCGCCATCGAGCACTCGCCCGACCGCAGGGACTGCGCGGCCAGGTGCAGCGCCACGAGCGACGACGAGCACGCGGTGTCGATCGAGACCGCCGGGCCCTGCACCCCGAGCACGTACGCCACACGACCGGCCGCGACGCTGGCCGCGGTGCCGGTGCCGAGCAGTCCTTCGAGGTGTTCGGCGCGCGTCCCGCTCGCGTAGTCGTGGTACATCAGGCCGGTGAAGACCCCGATTTCCTTGCCGCGCAACGACGTCGGGTTGACGCCCGCGTGTTCCAGTGCCTCCCAGGAGGTCTCCAGCAGCAACCGCTGCTGCGGATCCATCGCCAGGGCCTCGCGCGGGCTGATCCCGAAGAAGCCCGCGTCGAAATCGCCCGCGCTGTCGAGAAAGCCGCCGTGGCGGGTGTAGGTCGTCCCGGGGGTGGCGGGGTCCGGGTCGTAGAGCGCGGCCAGGTCCCAGCCGCGGTCGGCGGGGAAGCCGCCGATGGCGTCGCCGCCGCGGGAAAGGAGGTCCCAGAACTCGCCGGGCTCGGTGATGCCGCCGGGCAGGCGGAGGCCGAGGCCGACGATCGCGATCGGCTCGGTGGTCGGCACCGTCACCGCCGCCGTGGAGACTGCCGTGGTACCGGCGAGACGGTCGCGCAGGTGCTCGGCCAGTGCGGTCGCGCTGGGGTGGTCGAACACGGTGGTCGCGGGGAGCCGGAGTTTGGTCGCCGCGGCGAGCCGGTTGCGCAGCTCGACCGCGGTGAGCGAGTCGAAGCCGAGGTCGCGGAAGGCCGTCGACGGCGGCACCGGCTCCGAACCCAGCACCGCGCCCGCTTCACGGCGCACGAGCGCCAGCAGGTCACGCTCAGGGGCCGCGAGGCGCCGGGGCGGCCCGGCGAGGGCGCGGAGCACCGGCGGGAGCCGTTCGCCCTGCTCGCGCAGCTTCGGCAGGTCGAACACGACCGGCACCAGCAGCGGACGCGGCGAGCGCAGGGCCGCGTCGAACAGCCGCAATCCTTGCGCGGGGGCGATGCCGGAGAGCCCGGCCCGGGTCATGCGGCTCTTGTCCGTGTCACTCAGGTGCCCGGTCATGCCGGACGGCGGTGTCCAGAAGCCCCAGGCCAGCGACCAGGACGGCAGCCCGGCTGCCCGCCGCTTCGCCACCACGGCGTCGGCGTAGGCGTTGGCGGCGGCGTAGTTGGCCTGGCCCGCGGACCCGAGCACGCCGGCCGCGGACGAGAACACGATGAACGCGTCGAGATCGCGGCTCAGCTCGTCGAGGTGGTCGAGCGCGTCGGCCTTCGGGCGCAGCACCTCGTCGAAGCCGGTCAGGTTGGTCAGCAGCCCGTCGTCGAGGGCGCCCGCCGCATGGATCACGACCTTCGGAGCCAGGTCGAGGAGCTTCCGGACCTGCTCGCGGTCGGAGACGTCGCAGGTTTCGAAGCGGACGTCGGCCGTCCGCAGGCGTTCGGCCAGCTCGGCGTCGTAGCCGGACCGGGACGCGAGCACGAGGTTGCGCACGCCGTGTTCGGTGACGAGGTGTTCGGCGACGAGACCGCCGAGCGTTCCGGTGCCCCCGGTGATCAGCACCAGGCCGTCGGGGTCCCAGGTGAAGGGGTCACCCTCGTCGCGGACCCGCGTCAGCCGGGGGACGCGCGGGCGGCCGTGCTCGATCAGGAGCTGGGTTTCCCCGGCGTCGAGGGCCGCGGTGACCAGGCCGGGCAGCTCCGGGGCGTCGTTCGCCAGCAGGAACCGGCCGGGGTGCTCGGCCTGGGCGCTGCGGACCAGACCCCACACCGCCGCGGCGACCGGTTCGTCCGGCGGCTGGGAGGTCGCGACGACCAGCTGGTCTTCGGTCCGGAGCAGCCGCAGCACCTCGTCGAGGACCGACCGCAGCGGCCGGTCGGTGGCGACGCGGTGGATCGGCCAGGAGGCCGTGGACGCGGTCGTGAGCGGTGCGTCGACCCAGTCGAGGCCGTAGAGCGGGTCGGTCGCGACCGGGCGGGTGACCAGCTCGCCGAGCGTGAGCACCGGGGCGCCCGCCGGGTCCTGCAGGTGCAGGGCGATCCCGTGCGGGGTCGGCGTCAGCCGGGCGTAAACGGTGGTCGCGCCGGTTTCGTGCACGGCCAGCCGGTTCCAGGCGAACGGCAGGCGCACGCCATCGGCGCCGCCGAGCGCGGCGGCGTGCAGGGACGCGTCGAGCAGCGCCGGGTGCACGGCGTACCCGGTGGGTGCCTCCGGCAGCGTCACCTCGGCGAAGATCTCTTCCCCCTGCCGCCAGACCTGGTGCACGCCTTGGAAAACCGGGCCGTAGCCGTAACCGAGGTCGGCGAGTTCGGCGTAGAAGCCGGCGACGTCGACCGGGTCACCGGCCGGGGTGAAGAGGGTCGGTTCGACGGCCGCGCCCAGGGTTCCGGTGGCGTGCCGCGCCCAGTCGCCGTCCTCGGCACGCGCGTGGATGCTCAGCTCGCGGCCGTTGGTCACCAGCTGGATGCGGCGGGGGCGCGCGTCGAGCGCGATCGGTGCCTCGATGACCAGTTCCTCGAGGCCGGGGTGTCCGGCGAGCACGCCGGCCTGCAGGGCCAGTTCGGCCAGCACCGCGCCGGGCACGAGGACTTCCCCCGCCACGACGTGGTCGGCCAGCCAGGGCTGCAGCGTGGTCGACAGCCGGCCGGTGAGCACCAGCCCGCCGGTCGCCGGGTTGTCGACGACGCCGTCGAGGATCGAGTGTGCGAGCGGCGAGCCGGTGGCGGCCGGGCGCGGCGCGAGCCAGTAGTGACGCCGCTCGAACACCGTGGTGGGCACGGCCACCGGGGGCACGTCGGGCACGACCGCGGTCCAGTCGACGTCGGCGCCGTGGGCGAAGGCTTCACCGAGTGAGCGGAGGAACCGGTCGCGGCCGCCGTCGTCGCGACGCAGCGAACCCACCGCGGCCGCGCCGGGCAGCGTGTCGAGCACCGCGGCGGTGAGGATCGGGTGCGGGCTGCACTCGACGAACAGGCCGAACCCGCCGAGCTCGGCGACGGCCGCCGAGAACCGCACCGGTTCGCGGAGGTTCCGCACCCAGTAACCGGTATCCACCGCACCGGCCCACTCGACGTCCACAGTGGACATCCACGGAATCTCGGGCGTGACGGTCTCCACCGCGCCGAGGCGCGACCGGATCTCGTCGGCCACCGCGTCCACCTGGGCGGTGTGCGAGGCGTAGTCGACCTCGATCCGGCGCACCCGGACGTCGGCCTGCCGGTAGCGTTCCTCCAGTTCTTTCAGGAGGGCGGGGTCTCCGGCGAGCACCACCGAGCGGGGCCCGTTCACCGCCGCGATCTCCACGCCTTCGGGCACGTCGTCCGGGGAGATCCCCACCGACAGCATGCCGCCGCGTCCGGCCAGCCCGGTGGCGATCACCTGGCTGCGCAGCGCGACCACCTTCGCGGCGTCCGCCAGCGACAGCGCGCCGGCCACGCACGCCGCCGCGATCTCCCCCTGCGAATGCCCGAGCACCGCGTCCGGCGTGAGTCCGTACGACTGCCACAACGCGGCCAGCGACACCATCACCGCCCACGAAACGGGCTGAACGACGTCGACCCGGTCCAGCCGCCCGCCGAACACGACGTCCCGCAGCGACCAGTCCACGAAGGGCGCCAGCGCGCGCTCGCACTCGGCCATCCGCGCGGCGAAGACCGGCTCGGACTCCCACAGTTCGCGGCCCATGCCGGGCCACTGGGCACCCTGGCCCGGGAACACCAGCACAGTCCGGCCGGAACCGGCTGTCACCGGGGTCGCCGCCCGCAGCGCGGCCGCGGCATCTGAGGCGGACTCCGCGACCACGACCGCCCGATGGCTCCACACCGAACGGCCGGTCACCTGCGCGCGAGCCGTCCGGACCAGCGACGCGCCGCTCTCCAGGTGCTCGGCCAGCTTTGCCGCCTGTGCGGCCAAACCGGACTCCGTCCGCGCCGAGACGACCAGCGGCACCGGCCCGGCGACGGGCGGTTCCGCGACCGGCTCGGTCCGCGGTCCTTCCTCCAGCACGACGTGCGCGTTCGTCCCGGACATGCCGAACGACGACACCCCGGCCCGGCGCGGACGTCCCGTTCCCGGCCAGCCGGTCCGCTCGGTCACCAGCCGGACCGCTCCGCTCGACCAGTCGACCTGGCCGGTCGGGCGCTCGGCGTGCAGGGTTCGCGGCAGCTCGCCGTGCCGCATCGCCAGGACCATCTTGATCACGCCGATCACCCCGGCCGAGGCCTGGGTGTGGCCGAGGTTCGACTTCACCGAGCCGAGCCACAGCGGCGTCTCGCGGCCCTGGCCGTAGGTCGCCAGCACCGCCTGCGCCTCGATCGGGTCCCCCAGCACCGTGCCGGTGCCGTGCGCCTCGACTGCGTCCACTTCGGACGGTTCCATGCGCGCGTTGGCCAAGGCCTGGCGGATCACCTTCTCCTGCGCCGGACCGTTCGGCGCGGTCAGCCCGTTGGACGCGCCGTCCTGGTTGACCGCGCTGCCGCGCAGGATCGCCAGAATCTCCCGTCCGTCGCGCTCGGCGTCGGAAAGCCGTTGCAGCACCACGACTCCGACGCCTTCGGCCCAGCCGGTGCCGTCGGCGTCGGCGGAGAAGGGCTTGCACCGGCCGTCCGCGGCCAGGCCGCCCTGCCGGGCGAACTCGACGAACCCGGTCGGCGTGGCCATCACGGTGGCCCCGCCCGCCAGGGCCGTCGAGCACTCCCCCGCCCGCAGCGACTGCGCCGCCAGGTGCAGTGCCACCAGCGACGACGAACACGCCGTGTCCACGGTGACCGCCGGACCCTGCGTCCCCAGCACGTAGGCCACCCGTCCGGAAAGGACACTCGACGACACGCCGGTCAGCAGGAAGCCCGCCGAGTCCGGTGAGGACATTCCGTACGCCTGCGTCGCCGCGCCGACGAAGACGCCGAGCTCGCTGCCGCGCACCGACTTGGGCGCGATCCCGGCGCGTTCCAGCGCCTCCCACGACGTCTCCAGCAGCAACCGCTGCTGCGGGTCCATGGCCAGGGCCTCGCGGGGGCTGATGCCGAAGCACCCGGCGTCGAACAGACCCGCGTCGCTCAGGAAGCCGCCGCGGGTGCCGGCCGCGTCGAAGTCCGGGTCGAGGTCCCAGCCGCGGTCGTCCGGCGCCGCGCCGATCACGTCCCGGCCCTCGGCGAGCAGGTCCCAGAACTCCTCCGGCGTTTCGACGCCGCCCGGGAGCCGCACACCCAGACCGACGATCGCGATCGGTTCGTCGGCGGTGGCCCGCGGCCCGGCCGGTTCGGACGCAGGCGCCGCGCCGGTCAGCTCGGCGTGCAGGAACGCGCCGAGCCGGCGGGCGTCGGGGTGGTCGAACGCGACGGTGGCCGGCAGCCGGATCCGGGTCGCCGCACTGAGCCGGTCGCGCAGTTCCACCGACGTCAGCGAGTCGAACCCAGCGTCCCGGAACGCCTGCTCCCCGTCGATCGGCCCGGCGAGCGCGAGCACCGCGGCGGCCTCGGCCCGCACCAGCTCGACGAGCTCGGCCGCCGAACGGTGTGCCACCGGCGCCGCGGCGGTCTCTTCGTCCGCCGGTTCGACGACCCGCGACAGGAGCGGGCTCGGCCGCGCGGCGGTGAACAGCGCGCCGAAGCGCGGCCAGTCGATCCGGGCCACGACGGCCGCCGTGCGGCCGCTGCCGACGACCTCGGCCAGCGCGCGCACGGCGGCTTCCGGCTTCATCGTGAGCACGGCGCGGCGGCGCAGCTCGGCCTCGCCGTCGGCGGCCATGCCCGCGCCGCCCCACGCGCCCCAGGCGATCGCGGTGGCGGTGAGGCCGCGGGCGCGGCGGGTGCCGGCCACGGCGTCGAGCACGGCGTTCGCCGCGGCGTACGCGCTTTGCCCGGCGGCTCCCCACACCCCGGCGATGGAGGAGAACAGCACGAACGCGTCCAGCGGCCGATCGCCCAGCAGCTCGTCCAGCACGATCGCGCCACCGGCCTTCGCCGCGAGCACGTCGTCGTAGGCGCGCCGGTCGAACTCGTCGATCCGGTGCAGCCCGCCGGGCACCCCGGCCGCGTGCACCACGGCGTCGGGCGGGTACAGCGCCAGCACCTCGGCGACCCCGTCCCGATCGGTGATGTCGCAGGCGACCGGGATGATCCGCGGGTCGTCACTGGTGCCGCCGCCGCGGCTGAGCAGCACCACGCGCTCCGCCCCGGCGGTCAGCGCCCACGCGGCGACGTGCCCGCCGAGCGCGCCGGTGCCACCGGTGATCAACACCGTGCCCCGCGGCGTCCACCGGGCCGAGCCGCCCGGCAGCGGGACGAGCCGCCGTCCGAACGTCCCGTCGGCGCGGATCGCCACCTGGTCTTCGTCGCCGCCGAGCACCCCGAGCAGCGCATCCACCGGCGTTCCGGCCGGCAGGTCGATCAGGCCGCCCCACTGGTGCGGCAGCTCCAAGGCCGCGACCCGGCCGAAGCCCCACAGTTCCGCGGCGGCGAGGTCCACGGCCTCGGTCGCGTCAACCGCGACGGCACCGCGGGTCGCCACCCAGACGCGGGCGTCCGGGTACGCGTCCAGCGTCGCCACCAGCTCGTCCACGGACGGCGACACGCACAGCACACCGTCCGGGATACTTTCGGTGCCCAGGGCTGCCGCGAGGTCGTCGTCGCCGAGTACGAGCCAGCGCCCGGCGGGTGGCCGGGAGCGGTCCGGCAGGCGCTGCCAGGTGATCTCGTACCGCCACGGGTCCACAGTGGACCGCGGGGGGGGGGGGGGGGGGGGGGGGGGGGGGGGGGAGGGGGGGGGGGGGGGGGGGGGGCGGGGGGGGGGGGGGGGGGGTGAG
>NZ_JBVJON010000008.1:211764-308821 GCF_055583145.1 Amycolatopsis sp. NPDC104819
TCGATCGCGGGGTCGTCGGAGCAGAGGAAGAGCAAGCGCTTGTTGGGGGGGCGGGGGCGGTCCGGCGGGTGCGGCCGGGTGCGCCCATACCGCCACGGGTCCACAGTGGACCGCGGCTCGGCGCCGACCCAGTAGTGCCGGTGCCGGAACGCGGTCTTCGGCACCGGGACCAGGGGTCCGGGCGGGATGACGGCGCTCCAGTCGACGTCGGCGCCGCGGGTGAACAGCTCGCCCAGTGCGGTGAGCGCGGTGCGCACTTCCGGCCGGTTCCGCCGCGTCAGCGCCACGCCGGCGACGCCGAGGGGGCCCAGCAGCCCGGTCAGCACCCCGCCGGGGCCGAGTTCGAGGACCGTGCCGGCGTCCAGCGCGCCGACGGCGTCGGCGAACCGGACGGGCTCGCGCACCTGGTCCACCCAGTACCGCGCGGTCTCCGGCAGCGGTCCCCCGGTCATTCCGGAAATCACCGGGAACCGGGCGGGGTGGTAGGTGAGCCCGGCGGTGACCGTGGCGAACTCGGCCAGCATCGGCTCCATCAGCGCGGAGTGGAACGCGTGGCTGACGTCGAGGTACTTGGCTTCCACGCCGAGCACGCGCACGGCGTCCGTCACGGCGTCCCGCGTTCCGGAGAGCACAAGGGACTCCGGGCCGTTCACCGCGGCCACCGACACCTCGTCGAATCCGCGGACCGCTTCTTCGTCCACCGGAACGGAAGCCATGACGCCCTCACCGGCAGGCAGGGCCTGCATCAGCCGGGCGCGCGCGGCGACCAGCACCGCCGCGTCGGGCAGCGTGAGGACGCCCGCGGCGCACGCGGCGGCGACCTCGCCGATCGAGTGGCCGACCACCGCTCGCGGCCGCAGGCCCCAGGACGTGACCAGCTCGAACATCGCGAGCTCAACGGCGAACAGGGCGGGTTGCGCGCGAACGGTAGCGTCGAGGTCCTCGCCGCCGAGCACGATCTCGCGCACCGAAAAGTCCAGGTGGCGATCCAGTTCGGCGCACGCCGCGTCGAACGCGTCCCGGAACACCGGGAACGTCTCGTGGAGCTCGCGGCCCATCCTCGGCCGCTGCGAGCCCTGCCCGGCGAAGGCGAACGCCACGGCCCCGTCGCCGGCCTTGCGTCCGCGGGCACCAACCAGCGCGGCAACGGCCTCATCAGGACGATCGGCGACGACGGCCAAGCGGTGTTCCCACACCGATCGCGTGGCAGCCAAGGACCGCGCGGTGGCGACCAGCGGCGCCCCGGCGAGGTGGCCGGAAAGGCGGGAAGCCTGGTCCACCAACGCTTCCTCGCTGCGAGCCGAGAGCACGAGCGGGACCAGCGCATCGGGTTCGGGCTGCGGCTCGGCGGTGTCGACGGCTTCGAGGATCACGTGCGCGTTCGTGCCGGAGACGCCGAACGAGGACACCCCCGCCCGCCGGGCCGGGCCCGTCCACGGCACCGGATCGGTCAGCAGCTCGACCGCGCCGGCGGTCCAGTCCACCTTGCCGCTCGGGTGTTCGGCGTGCAGGGTGCGGGGCAGCACGCCGTGCCGCATCGCGAGGATCACCTTGATCACCCCGGCGACCCCGGCCGCGGCCTGGGTGTGCCCGAGGTTGGACTTCACCGAGCCCAGCAGCAGCGGCCGCGCGCGGTCCTGGCCGTAGGCCGCCAGCAGTGCCGTCGCTTCGATCGGATCGCCGAGCACGGTCCCGGTGCCGTGCGCTTCCACGGCGTCCACTTCGGACGGTTGCAGTCCGGCGTTCGCCAGTGCCTGCCGGATCACGCGCTGCTGCGCCACGCCGTTGGGCGCGGTGAGGCCGTTGGAGGCACCGTCCTGGTTGACCGCCGAGCCGCGCACGATCGCCAGCACTGCACGGCCCGCGCGCACGGCCTCGGACCGCCGCTGCACCACGAGCACGCCGACACCCTCGGCCCAACCGGTCCCGTCGGCCTCGTCGGCGAACGACCGGCATCGGCCGTCCGGGGACAGCCCGCGCTGCCGGGAGAACTCCACGAAGACGTCCGGAGTGGTCAGCACGGCCGCCCCCGCGACAAGAGCCATCGCACACTCCCCCGCCCGCAGCGCCTGCACTGCCAGGTGCAATGCCACCAGCGAGGACGAGCAGGCGGTGTCGACGGTGACGGCCGGGCCCTGGGCACCAAGCACATAGGACAGCCGCCCGGACAGCACGCTGGAGGCGGTGCCCGTCAGCAGATAGCCCTCGGCCTCGGCCGCACCGGCCCCGTACCGCTGGGCCGAAGCCCCGACGAACACGCCCAAGTCGCTGTCGCGCGTCGTCACCGGGTCGATCCCGGCGTCTTCCAGGGCTTCCCACGAGGTTTCCAGCAGAAGCCGCTGTTGGGGATCCATCGCCAGCGCCTCGCGTGGGCTGATGCCGAAGAACCCGGCGTCGAACGCCCCGGCGTCGGCCAGGAACCCGCCGTGCCGGGTGGCGGAGGTGCCCGCCGATCCGGGGGCGAACAGGGATTCCAGGTCCCAGCCGCGGTCGTCCGGGAACTCCGTGATCGCTTCACGGCCATCGGCCAGCAGCTCCCAGTACCGCTCGGCGCTGGTGATGCCGCCCGGCAGGCGCACGCCGAGCCCGACGATGACGATCGGGTCGTCGTCGGCCGGTGCGGGCCGCGTCTCCTCCGGCGGGATTTCCGCCGAGGTCAGGCGAGTGCGCAGCGCTTCGGCGAGCGCGGCGGCGTCGGGGTGGTCGAAGGCGATGGTGACCGGCAGCGTGACGCCGGTCGTGGCGGCGATCCGGGTGCGCAGCTCGACCGAGGTCAGCGAGTCGAACCCGGCGTCGCGGAACGCCCGGCGCGGGGCGATGTCTTCGGGCGAGTCCAGGCCGAGCACGGCCGCCGCCTCCCGGCGCACCAGCTCGACCAGCAGTTCGCGCTGCCGCACGGGGTCCAGCCCGGTCAGCGTGCGCTCGAGCTCGGTGGCGGGCGCCGCGTCCACCGGCGCGGCGGCCCACCGGTTCAGCAGCGGGCTCGGCCTGGCGGCGGCGAACATCTCCGTGAAGCGCGGCCAGTCCATGTTCGTGACGACGGCGGTGGCGCGCCCGCTGCGCAGCACGGCGTCGAGTTCGGCGAGCGCCCGCTCCGGCGCCATGGGCAGGATCGCCCGGCGCCGCAGCTGCTCGGCGGCGTCACCAGTCGTCGCCATGCCGCCGTCGGCCCAGGCGCCCCAGGCGATCGACGTCGCGGTGAGCCCGCGGGCGCGCCGGTTCTCGGCGAGGGCGTCGAGCTGGGCGTTGGCGGCCGAGTAGGCGGCCTGCCGGGCCGATCCCCAGGTCCCGGCGATGGAGGAGAACAGCACGAACGCGTCCAGGGACCGGTCGCCCAGCACCGCGTCCAGCACGGCCGCGCCGACGGCCTTGCCCGCCAGCACCTCGGCGAACGACTCCCGGTCGTGGTCGAGGACCGGGACCAGGTCCCCGGCCACGCCCGCGGCGTGCACCACGGCGTCCGGCGGGTACTGCTCGACCACCGCGGCGACCGCGGCCCGATCGGCGACGTCGCAGGCCACCGGGAGCAGCCGCGGATCGTCGCTGGTCCCACCACTGCGGCTCAGCAGCACCGCGCGGTCGGCGCCGCGGTCCAGCGCCCAGCGCGCCACCCGCAGACCGAGCGCGCCGGTGCCGCCGGTGACCAGCACGGTGCCGCGCGGGGTCCAGCCAGGACCGTCGTCGACGGCGGTCGACGGAACCAGCCGCCGGCCGAAGGCCCCGGTGGCGCGGACCGCCACCTGGTCCTCGTCGCCGCCGAGCACACCGAGAACCGCGCCCACCGGCGTTTCGGGCGGCAGGTCGACCAGGCCGCCCCACCGGTCCGGGTGCTCCAGCGCGACCACGCGGCCGAGCCCCCACACGGCGGCCGCGGCCGGTTCGGTCATCCTGTCGGACGGGCCGGTGGCCACGGCACCCCGGGTCACCACCCAGATCGGGCCGGAGCCCGAGCGCAGCGCGTCCTGCACCGCGGTCAGCACGAAGAAGGGGTCGTTCGAGACGACCAGCACACCGTCGGCCGACCCCTCGGTGACGGCGTCGAGCCCGGCGGCGGCCAGGGCGTCGGCGGCCCCGGGCTCGCCCACGACGAGCCAGCAGCCGCCTGTCCGCGGGCCGGGAACCAGGCCCTCCCAGGTGATCTCGTACCGCCACGGGCTCGTCTCCCGCCCCGCGGCACGACCCGGCGGCAACCAGTAGCGCCGGTGCTCGAACACCGTGGTCGGCACCGGCACGGTGGCCGCCTCCGGGATCAGGACGGTCCAGTCGACTCGCCCGCCGTGCTCGAAGACCTCCGTGAGTGACCGCCGGAACCGCCGCGGGCCCCCGTCGTCCCGGCGGAGCGAGCCGAGCACGGCGGCGTCGTGGTGCCCGGCGTCGTCGAGGGTTTCGCTGATCGCCGAGGCCAGCACGGGGTGCGTGCCGCATTCGAGGAACAGGGAGAACCCGTCGTCGGCGAGCGTCCGGACCGCGTCGGCGAAGCGGACGCGCGAACGCAGGTTCCGCGCCCAGTAGCCGGGCTCGAGGTCGCGCACCCACTGGTTGTCCACTGTGGAGAGCCACGGGATCTTCGGGCGGCGGGCGGTGACTCCGGCCAGCGCGGCGGAGATCTCGCCGGCCACGGCGTCAACCTGGCTGGTGTGCGAGGCGTAGTCCACCGCCACCCGGCGGGTCCGGACACCCTCGGCCGCGTACCGCGCTTCCAGGGCGTCGAGCGCGGCCGGCGCCCCGGCGAGGACGACCGACCGCGGTCCGTTGACCGCCGCGATCTCCACGCCCTCGGGCAGCTCGCCGGGTGACGCCGAGACCGACAGCATCCCGCCGCGCCCGGCCAGCCCGGTGGCGATCACCTGGCTGCGCAACGCGACCACCTTCGCCGCGTCCGCCAGCGACAGCACACCTGCGACGCAGGCCGCGGCGATCTCGCCCTGCGAATGGCCGGTCACCGCGTCGGCGTGGAGCCCGTACGACTCCCACAGCGCCGCCAGCGACACCATCACCGCCCACGACACCGGCTGCACCACGTCGACGCGGTCGAGTTCGCCACCGAAGACGACGTCTCGCAATGACCAGTCCACCAGGGGCGCAAGCGCTTGCGCGCACTCGTCCATCCGCGCCGAGAACACCGGCTCGGACTCCCACAGCTCGCGGCCCATGCCCACCCACTGGGCACCCTGGCCGGGGAAGACCAGCACGGTCTTCCCGTCCCCGGCACGGGCTCCTTCGACCGTCCGCAGCTCGGCGACGGCGTCCGAAGTGGACTGCGCGAAGACGACGGCCCGGTGCTCCCACAGCGTCCGGGTGGACAGCAGCGAGCGCGCGACGCCGGTCAGGCCGGGCTGTTCTTCGTCGAGGAAGTCGGCCAGGCGCGCGGCCTGCGCGGCCAGGCCTCCGGCGGTGCGCGCCGACACGACGAGCGGCACGGGTCCGGCCGGAGTGGGCGGTTCCGGGCGCTCGGCGGCCGGGGCCTGTTCGAGGATCACGTGCGCGTTGGTGCCGGACACCCCGAACGAGGACACCCCGGCCCGCCGGACCGGCGTCGCCCACGGCGTCGCCGAGGTCAGCAGCTCGATCGCGCCGCTCGTCCAGTCGACCCGGTCGCTGGGCCGGTCGACGTGCAGGGTGCGCGGCAGCACGCCGTGCCGCATGGCCAGCACCATCTTGATCACGCCGACGACCCCGGCCGCGGCCTGCGTGTGGCCGAGGTTGGACTTCACCGAGCCGAGCCACAACGGCCGGTCACGCTCCTGGCCGTAGGCGGCGAGCAGCGCCGTGGCCTCGATCGGGTCCCCCAGGACGGTGCCGGTGCCGTGCGCCTCGACCGCGTCCACTTCGGACGGTTCGAGCCCGGCGTTGCGCAGCGCCCGGCGGATGACCCGCTCCTGAGCGGGCCCGTTCGGCGCGGTCAGGCCGTTCGACGCGCCGTCCTGGTTCACCGCGCTCCCGCGCAGCACGGCCAGGATCTCCCGGCCATCGCGCCGGGCGTCGGAGAGCCGTTGCAGTACGACGACCCCCACGCCCTCCGACCAGCCGGTGCCGTCGGCGGCCTGCGCGAACGACTTGCACCGGCCGTCCGCGGAAAGCCCTTGCTGGCGGGAGAACTCCACGAACACGTCCGGGGTGGCGAGCACGGTCGCGCCGCCCGCCAGCACGAGCGAGCACTCCCCCGACCGCAGGGCCTGCGCGCCGAGGTGGAGCGCCACCAGCGACGAGGAACAGGCCGTGTCGAGGGTGACCGCCGGGCCGTGCAGGCCCAGCAGGTAGGACACGCGGCCGCTGGCGACGCTGCCCGCGCTGCCCGTGCCGAGGAAGCCTTCGAGCTCGGCGGGCTGCGGACCTCCGGCGTAGTCGTGGTACATCAGCCCGGTGAAGACGCCGATTTCCTTGCCGCACAAAGCCGTCGGGTCGATGCCCGCCCGTTCCAGCGCCTCCCACGACGTTTCCAGCAGCAGCCGCTGCTGCGGATCCATCGCCAGCGCCTCACGCGGGCTGATGCCGAAGAAGCCCGCGTCGAAGTCACCCGCGTCGTGGAGGAAGCTGCCGCGCCGGGTCAGAGAGGTGCCGGTCCCGTCGCCGAACAGGCGGTCCAGGTCCCAGCCGCGGTCGACCGGGAAGTCCGACACCGTCTCCCGTCCTTCGGCCAGCAGGTCCCAGAACGCCTCCGGCGTCGACACCCCGCCGGGCAGGCGCAGGCCCATGCCGACGATCGCGATCGGCTCGCCGGCGCCGTCGGCTGCCTTCTTCAGCCGTTCGTTCTCCTGCAACGAGGCGCGCAGGGCCGCCACGAGCCGTTCGTTCTGCGCCGCGGCATCCATCACAGGTCTCCCAACGCACGGCGGATCAGGGCTTCCGCGTCCATGTCGGCGAGTGCCGCCGCTTCGTCCACGACCGGTTCTTCGGTCACCGGCGCACCGAACAGCTCAGCCTGCAGCCGGTCGCCGAGCGCGGCCGCGTTCGGGTGGTCGAACACCGCGGTCACCGGCAGCCTGGCCCCGGTCGCGGCGCCGAGCCGGTTGCGCAGCTCGACCGAGGTCAGCGAGTCGAACCCCAGCTCCCGGAACGCGGTGCCCGCCTCGATCGGACGCGCCCGGCCGAGCACCACCGCGGCTTCGCGCCGGACCAGGTCGGTCACCGCCGCCCGCTGCCGCGGTTCGTCCAGTTCGGACAGCCGGTCGAGCAGATCCGTTTCCGGCGAAACGGTTTCGTGCCGGTCGGGCACGAGACCACGCCACAGCGGAGAAAGCGCACCGGAGCGCAACGCCACCCGGTCCGGGAGCACCGGCACCACGACCGGGGCGTCCAGCCGCAGTGCGGCGTCGAACATCCGCATGCCGAGCGCGTTCCCGATCGGCGCGACCCCGGCCCGCACCATGCGTTCCCGCTGGGCGCCGGTGAGGTGCCCGGTCATCGCGCTGGACTGTTCCCACAGGCCCCAGGCCAGGGACATCCCGGCCCCGCCCGCGGCCCGCCGCCGGGTGATCGCCGCGTCGAGGAACGCGCTCGCGGCGGCGTAGTTCGCCTGCCCGGCGTTGCCGAGCACCCCGGCGGCCGACGAGAAGACGATCAACGCCGTGCCCGAGTCCCGGGTCAGCTCGTCGAGGTGTGTGAAAGCGTCGACCTTCGGCTCGAACACCCGGTCCACCGCGGCCGGGTCCAGCGCGGTGACGAGCCCGTCGGCGAGCACTCCGGCGGCGTGGACGACGACGTCCGGCGTGGTTTCGGCGAGCAACGCGCGAACTTGATCGCGGTCGGAGACGTCGCAGGTGCGGGTTTCGAAGCGGTCACTCGTGCCGCTGCGCGAGGCCAGCACGATGTCGCGCACGCCGTGTTCGGCGGCGAGGTGCTCGGCGACGAGCGTGCCGAGGGTCCCGGTGCCGCCGGTGATCAGCACCTTCGTGCCCGCGCCAAGCAGGCTGTTCCCGCGCGCCCCGGCCGGGGCCAGCCGGGGCGCGAAGAACTGTCCAATCCGGACGCCGACCTGGTTCTCCCCCTGGGCGTGCGCGGCCGCGGCGATGGCGGCGGGGTCCGCCCCCGGTCCGTCCAGCAGGACCAGCCGTCCCGGGTGCTCGACCTGGGCGGCGCGGACGAGCCCCCACACCGCCGCTTCGGCCGGGTCGGTCAGCGCCTCGCGGGTGACGACCACCAGCCGCGTGTCTTCGCTGTCGGACAGAAGCTCTTGCACGGCTCGAAGTGCGCCGGTCACCGCGTGCCGCGCCCGGACGGCGTCGGCACCCGGTCCGGGATCGACGTGGTAGACCCGCCAGTCACCGGCTTCGCTCGGAGACAGCGCAAGCGGTACCCAGTCGAGCCGGAACAGCTCCACCGACCGCAGGTTCCCGACCTCGACCGGCCGGCTGGTCAGCTCGGCCAGCGTGAACACCGGGCTTCCCTCGAAGTCGACGGCCGTGACCTCGCCGCGGCGGATCCGCACGCGCAGCTCCCGACCGGCGCCGTGCAGGCTGAGCCCCTGCCAGGCGAAGGGCAGCTCGATCCGGCCGTCCTCCCGGGCGGTGCCCAGCGCGGCCGGGTGCAGGGTGGCGTCGAGCAGCGCGGGGTGGATCGCGAAGCCGGTCGCGTCGATGTCGATGGGCAACGCGACCTCGGCGAACAACTCGTCCCCGCGGCGCAAGAGCGAACGCACCCCCTGGAACGCCGGTCCGTACTCGTAGCCGAGACCGGCGAGCGTCGCGTCGAGGTCGTCCACCGGTTCGGCGTCCGGCGGTGGCCACGCGAACGTCTCGCCGGTGACGCCGGACGCGGTGAGCGTGCCGGCGGCGTGCCGGGTCCAGCGGCCGTCCGCGTGCTTCGCGTGCACGCTCACCGGACGTCGGCCGTCCTCCTCCGCGCCGATCACGACCTGCACCGGCACCGCGGCCGCGTCCAGCACGAGCGGCGACTCGACCACCAGTTCCTCGAGCACCGGGCACCCGGTGACCCGGCCGCCCTGCAGTGCCAGTTCTGCCCACGCCGCCCCGGGCACCACGACCGCCCCGCCGATCGCGTGGTCGGCCAGCCACGGCTGCGCTTCGAGGGACAGCCGCCCGGTGAGCGCGCCGCCGCCGGTCTCGGGGTGCTCGGCGAACGCGCCCAGCACGGGATGCGGCACCGGTTCGAGCCCGGCACCCGTCACATCTGTCGCGGCCTTGGCCGCGGTCCGCCAGTAGCGTTCCCGCTCGAACGCCGTCGTCGGGACGTCGACCAGCGGCGCTTCGGGCACCACGCGGCGCCAGTCGACGGGCCCGCCGTGCACGAAGACCTCGGCCAGGGACCGGACGAACCGGCCGGGGCCGCCGTCCTCCCGGCGCAGCGATCCGACGGCGACCGCGTCCGGCACGGTCTCCAGCACCGCGGCGGTCAGCACCGGGTGCGAACTCGCTTCGACGAACAGGTCGAACCCCTGGGCGCCCAGTTCGGTGACGGCCGCCGAGAACCGGACCGGTTCCCGCAGGTTCCGCACCCAGTAAGCGGTGTTCACCTCCCCGACCCACTGGACGTCCACAGTGGACATCCACGGGATCTCGGGGACCGTGGCCTTCACCTCGCCGAGCCGGGCCAAGATCTCGTCCGCCACTGTGTCCACCTGAGCGGTATGCGAGGCGTAGTCGACGTCGATCCGCCGCACCCGGACACCGTCTTCGCGGTACCGCCGCTCGACCTCGTCGAGGACCGCGGAGGCGCCCGCCAGCACCACGGATCGCGGCCCGTTCACGGCCGCGATCTCCACCCCCTCCGGCACGTCGCCCGGGGCGACCGCCACCGACAGCATGGCCCCGTGCCCGGCCAGCCCGGCGGCGATCACCTGACTGCGCACGGCCACCACCCGCGCCGCATCCTCCAGCGACAGCGCACCGGCCACGCACGCCGCCGCGATCTCCCCCTGCGAATGCCCGACGACCGCATCCGGCGTGATCCCGCACGAGCGCCACAACGCGGCCAGCGACACCATCACCGCCCACGACACCGGCTGCACCACGTCGACCCGATCCAGGGCACCACCGAACACGACGTCCCGCAGCGACCAGTCCACAACGGACGACAGCGCCTGCTCGCACTCGGCCATCCGCGCGGCGAACACCGGCTCGGACTCCCACAGCTCCCGGCCCATGCCCACCCATTGCGCGCCCTGCCCCGGGAAGACCAGCACCGGCCGGCGAGCACCGGCCGCGACGCCGGTGAGCACGTCGGCGGTCGGGCGTCCCGCGACGAAGTCGTGCAGTGCTTCCTCGGACAGCGCGACGGCCCGGTGCGGCCACGAAGGCCGTCCGGCGGCCAGGCTGAACGCGGCCGCCTCGGGGTCGTCCAGTCGGGCGATCCCGGCCGCCTGCTCGCGCAGTGCCGCCGCGCTGCGGGCCGAAACGACCAGCGCCGGGACTGCGACGGGCTCCGGCTGCTCGCGCACCGGCGGCTCCTCGATGATGACGTGCGCGTTGGTGCCGGAGACTCCGAAGGACGACACCCCGGCTCGCCGGTGCTCGCCGGTCCAGGGCACCGCCGAGGTGAGCAGTTCCACCGATCCGTCCGCCCAGTCGACCTTCCCGCTGGGCCGGTCGACGTGCAGGGTGCGGGGCAGCACGCCGTGCCGCAGGGACAGGATCATCTTGATCACCCCGGCCACGCCGGCGGCCGCCTGGGTGTGCCCGACGTTCGACTTCACCGAACCGAGCCACAGCGGCCGGTCCCGCTCGCGGCCGTAGGTGTTCAGCAGCGCTTGGGCCTCGATCGGGTCGCCCAGCGCGGTGCCGGTGCCGTGCGCCTCGACGACGTCCACTTCGGACGGTGCCAGTCCGGCGTTGGCCAGCGCCTGCCGGATCACCTTCTCCTGCGCCGGGCCGTTCGGCGCGGTCAGCCCGTTCGACGCGCCGTCCTGGTTCACCGCGCTCCCCCGCACCACCGCCAGGATCTCCCGGCCTTCGCGTTGGGCGTCGGAAAGCCGTTGCAGCACCAGTACTCCCACGCCTTCGGCCCACGCGGTGCCGTCGGCCGATTCGGCGAACGCCTTGCACCGGCCGTCCGGGGACAGCCCGCGCTGGCGGGAGAACTCCACGAAGACGTCCGGCGCCGCCATCACCGTGACACCCCCGGCCACGGCCATCGAGCATTCGCCCGACCGCAGCGACTGCGCCGCCAGGTGCAGCGCCACCAGCGACGACGAGCACGCCGTGTCCACGGTGACCGCCGGGCCATGGGTGCCCAGCACGTACGACAACCGTCCGGAAAGGACACTCGACGCGGTGCCGAGCAGCTGGTAGCCGTCGGACTCCGCCGTGGTCCCGTAGGCCTGCGTGGCGGCGCCGAGGAACACGCCGACGTCCTTCGTGCGCAGGCTCGTCGGGTCCACTCCGGACCGTTCCAGCGCTTCCCACGCGGTTTCCAGCACCAGCCGCTGCTGCGGGTCCATCGACACCGCCTCGCGGGGCGAGATGCCGAACAGCTCGGCGTCGAACCACGCCGCGTCGTGCAGGAACCCGCCGTGGCGCGGGGTGCAGCCGTCCACGCCGAACAGCCGGTCCAGGTCCCAGCCGCGGTCGGCCGGGAACTCCGACACCGCGTCGACGCCGTCGGCCAGCAGCGTCCAGTAGTCCTCCGGTGTCGCCACCCCGCCCGGCAGCCGGACCGCCAGGCCGACGATCACCACCGGGTCGTCGTCCACTGTGGACGTTTGCACCGCGGCGACCTCGGCCGCGCCGGTGAGCCGGGTGTGCAGGAACTCGGCCAGCAGCACCGGGTTCGGGTAGTCGAACACCAGGGTCGCGGGCAGCGTCAGCCCGGTCCGGGCGGCGAGGCGGTTGCGCAGTTCGATGGCGGTGAGCGAGTCGAACCCGGCGTCGCGGAACGCCCGGGTCTCGTCGACGGCCGGGGTCGCGAGCACCGCGGCCGCCGCCTCGCATACCGCGCGCCGCAGAGAAGGCAGGTCACGCGGGACGTCGGGACGCTCCTCCTCCGGCGCGCCCAGCGCGGGCAGGCCGTTCCCCGACGGCTTCACGGCGACCAGGGCGGCGTGCTCCGACGTCACCGCGAGATCGAGCAGCCGCAGCCCTTCCGCGGCCGACAGCTTGCCCACGCCCGCGCGTTCCAGCCGCCCGGTGTCGGCGGCGTCGAGGCGTCCGGTCATGGCGCTCTCGGGCGCCCATTGCCCCCAGGCCAGCGACACGGCGTGGCGGCCCGTCGCCCGGCGGCGCGCGGCGAGTGCGTCGAGGTAGGCGTTCGCGGCGGCGTAGTTGGCCTGCCCGGCCGAGCCGAGGACACCGGCCGCGGAGGAGAACAGCACGAACGCGTCGAGGTCGCCGGCCAGCTCGTCGAGGTGCGCGGCCGCGTCGGCCTTGGGCCGGAGCACGGTGTCGAAGGCGTCGTCGTCCAGGGCGGTGATCGTGCCGTCGTCGGTGACGCCGGCGGCGTGCACGACGGCGGTGACGGGCACTTTCGCGAGCAGCGCCCGCACCTGCTCGCGGTCGGCGACGTCGCAGGACACCATCGTCACCGTAGCCCCGGCCGCCTCCAGCTCGGTGCGCAGCGAGGCGTCCTCACCACGCCGGGACGCCAGGACGACGTGGCCGACGCCGTGGGTCGTGACCAGGTGCCGGGCGACCAGCGAGCCGAGGGTGCCGGTGCCTCCGGTGATCAGCACCGTGCTGTCGCGCCGCCACGGCGTGCCGCCGGTCGCGGCGACCTCCCGCAGGTGGGGCACCAGCACCTCGCCGCCGCGGATCCGGAGCTGCTCGGCGCCCCCGCCCAGCGCCCGCCGGAGGACGTCGGCCTCGGTGCCGGGGTCCAGGTCGGCGAGCACGAACCGGCCCGGATGCTCGGTCTGCGCGCTGCGGACCAGGCCTCCCACCGCCGCGGCGACCGGGTCGACGTCGGCGTGCTCGGTCACGACGACCAGCCGCCCGCCGTGCGCGTCGGCGAGGAACCGCCGGACGGTGCCCAGCACCTCGGTCAGCACCGCGCGGAGGTCACCGGCCGGCGCGCGCCAGATCTCCCGCTCCGAAACGGCGGGTCGGCCGTCGACGGCGGCACCCGGGTGGCCGGGTTCCCACCGCACCGCGTGTAGCGGCGGTTCCGGCCGGACGCGGCCGTCGGTCAGCCAGTAGTGCTGCCGGTCGAACACCGTCTTCGGCACCGGGACGAGCGTGCGCGGAAGGACGGCGGTCCAGTCGACGTGGTGCCCGCGCGCGAACGCGGTCGCGGCGGCGGTCAGCGCGCTCGCCACCTCGGGCCGCCCACGGCGGGTCAGCGGCACGGCGACGACGTCCGCCAGCACCCCGGACAGGGCGCCGCCGGGCCCGAGTTCCAGCACGGTCGTGACCGGGCTCGCGGGGGCACCGGTCATGGTCGTCATCGCGTCGGCGAACCGCACGGTGCGCCGCACCTGCTCGACCCAGTAGTCCGGGGTGCACGCCTGCTCGTCGGTCAGCCGCTCACCGGTCACCGTGGACACCACGGCGACGCCGGGAGCGCGGTAGGTGAGCGACGCGGCGACCTCGCGGAACTCGGCGAGCATCGGTTCCATCAGCTCGGAGTGGAAGGCGTGGCCGACGCGCAGCCGCCGTCCTTCGACGCCGAGCTGCTCGACGGCCCGGGTCACGGCCTCCTCCGGACCGGACAGCACCACGGAAGCGGCGTCGTTGACCGCGGCGACGGACACCCCGGCCAGGTCGGGAACTGCGCTTTCGGGCACCGGCACGGAAACCATCGCACCGCCGGCGGGCAACGCCTGCATGAGCGCACCACGCGCGGCGACCAGCCGGGCCGCGTCGGGCAGCGACCACACCCCGGCCACGAACGCCGCGGTGAGCTCCCCCAGCGAGTGCCCGGCGAGCGCCCGCGGCCGGATGCCCCAGGAGGCCACCAGTGCGGCCATCGCCACCTCGACGGCGAAGAGCCCGGCTTGCGCACCCAGCGTCCCGTCGAGCCGGTCGCCGTCGAAGACGGCTTCGCGCACGGAGAAGTCCATGTGCCGGTCCAGCTCGGCGCAGACCTCGTCGAACGCCTCGGCGTACACCGGGAACCGGTCGTACAGCTCCCGGCCCATCCCGGCCCGCTGGGTGCCCTGGCCGGGGAAGACGAACCCGATGCCGCCGTCACCGGCCCGGCCGGTGATCACGTTCGCGCGCTCGAAGTCGCGCAGGCCCGCGATCGCCTCGGGCACGTCGGCGGCGAGCACCACCGCGCGGTGTTCCCAGCGGCTCCGCGTGGTGACGAGCGCGCCCGCGGTCGCGGTCAGGTCACCCCGATCGGCCAGGTGGCCGGCGACCGCGGCGGCCTGCGTCCGCACCGCGCGCTCGGACCGGCCGGTGACGACGACCGGCACCAGGTCCAGTTTCGGCACGGTGGGGGCGGTCCACCGCGGCGGCTGTTCGAGCAGGACGTGGGCGTTCGTCCCGGAGACGCCGAACGACGACACGCCCGCCCGGCGGGTCTCCGCCGCCCAGGGCACCGCCGAGGTCAGTAGCTCGATCGAACCGCCTGTCCAGTCGACCACCTCGCTCGGCCGCTCGGCGTACAGCGTGCGCGGCAGCACGCCGTGCCGCATCGCCAGGACCATCTTGATCACGCCGACGACCCCGGCCGCGGCCTGGGTGTGCCCGACGTTCGACTTGGCCGAGCCGAGGAGCAGCGGCCGGTCCCGCTCGCGGCCGTAGGTCGCCAGCAGCGCCTGGGCCTCGATCGGGTCACCCAGCACGGTTCCGGTGCCGTGCGCCTCGACGACGTCCACTTCGGATGGTTGCAGTCCCGCGTCGGCGAGCGCTCGGCGGATCACCTTCTCCTGGGCCGGGCCGTTCGGCGCGGTCAGCCCGTTCGACGCGCCGTCCTGGTTCACCGCGCTGCCCCGGACCACCGCCAGGACCTCCCGGCCGTCACGATGCGCGTCAAAAAGCCGTTGCAGCACCAGCACTCCGGCGCCTTCGGACCACCCCGTGCCGTCGGCGTCCGCGCTGAACGACTTGCACCGGCCGTCGGGCGCGAGGCCGCGTTGCCGGGAGAACTCGACGAAGACCTCGGGCCCGGCCATGACCGTTACCCCGCCGACGACGGCCAGCGACGTCTCCCCGGAACGCAATGACTGAGCAGCCAGATGCAAGGCCACCAGCGACGACGAGCACGCCGTGTCGACGGTGAGCGCGGGGCCCTGTGTGCCCAGCACGTAGGCGAGGCGGCCCGAGATCACCGCTGGCAGCCCGCCGGTCAGCAGGTAGCCTTCGGCGTCGCCAGGCGTCATCGCGCTGGGTCCGTAGGGCTGCGGTGTCGCGCCGACGAACACGCCGGTGTCGCTGTCGCGCAGCGAAGCCGGGTCGAACCCCGCGTCCTCCAGCGCTTCCCACGCCGTCTCCAGCACCAGCCGCTGCTGCGGGTCCATCGCGAGCGCCTCGCGCGGGCTGATGCCGAAGAACCCGGCGTCGAACGCGCCGGCGTCGGTCAGGAACCCGCCGCGCCGGGTGTAGGTGGTGCCGGTGGCGTCGGGGTCGGCGTCGTAGAGCGCGGCCAGGTCCCAGCCGCGGTCGGCCGGGAACTCCGACACCGCGTCGCCGCCGTCGGCCAGCAGCCGCCAGAAGTCCTCCGGCGAAGTGATCCCGCCGGGCAGGCGGACGCCCATGCCGACCACGGCGATCGGGTCGTCGTCGCGCTCGGCCCGCGCGGTCGCGGTGGCCCGTTCTCCGCCGGACAGCCGCTCGCCCAGGTGCTCGGCCAGCCGCCGGGGGGTCGGGAAGTCGAAGGCGACGGCCGGCGGCAGGGCCAGGCCGGTCGCGGCACTCAGCCGGGCGCGCAGGTCGACCGAGGTGAGCGAGTCGAACCCGAGATCACGGAACGCCCGGTCCGCGCCGATGCCGTCCGGCTCGCCCAGCACCGCGGCGGCGTGCGCGCGGACCAGCTCGAGCAGCTGGTCCCGGTCGTCGAACCCGGCGAACTCGGCGAGCCGGGCCAGCGGCGCCGAGCCGAGCGGCACGCCGTCCGGGCCGAGCCAGTAGCGGCGGCGCTCGAACACCGAGGTGGGCAGCGGCACCGGCGGCGCGGCCGGGACGACGGTCGTCCAGTCCACCCGGCCGCCGCGGACGAAGTGCTCGGCGAGCGAAGTGCGGAAGCGGCGGCTTCCGCCGTCGTCGCGGCGCAGGGTTCCGCACACCGCCGCGCTGACAACGTTGTCGGCCACGGCGTCGGAGAGCACCGGGTGCGAACTGACTTCCACGAACAAGCCGAACCCTTGATCGGCCAACGCGGTCACGGCGTCGGCGAACCGCACCCGGCTCCGGAGGTTGCGGAACCAGTAGTCCGCCGCCACCGGCTCTTCGACCCACGCAGCATCCACAGTGGACATCCACGGCACGGCGGGCGTCCTGGCCGTCACTCCGGTGGCGGCGAGCACTTCCGCCCGGACACTGTCCACTTCGGAACTGTGCGAGGCGTAGTCCACGGAGACGCGCCGGACCCGCACTCCACGTTCGCGGTAGTCCCGCTCCCAGCCGTCCAGCTGCGCGGGTGTCCCGGCGAGCACGAGTGCGCGCGGTCCGTTGACGGCGGCGATCTCCGCGCCTTCCGGCACGTCGTCCGGCGCGACCGCCACCGACAGCAGCCCGCCACGACCGGCCAACCCGGCGGCGATCACCTGGCTGCGCCGGGCCACCACCCGGGCCGCGTCCGCCAGCGACAGCGCACCGGCCACGCAGGCCGCGGCGATCTCCCCTTGCGAATGCCCGACCACGGCGTCCGGCCGCACGCCGTGGGCGTCCCACAACGCCGCCAGCGACACCATCACCGCCCACGACACCGGCTGCACCACGTCGACCCGGTCCAGACCACCCCCGAAGACGACGTCCCGCAGGGACCAGGCCACGAACGGCGCCAGCGCCCGCTCGCACTCGGCCATCCGGGCCGCGAACACCGGCTCCGCGTCCCACAGCTCCCGGCCCATGCCTGCCCACTGGGCGCCCTGGCCGGGGAAGACGAACACGGTCTTCGCCCCGGTCAGCGCCTCTCCGCTGAGCGCGGCCGGATCGCGCAACGCCGTGGCCGCTTCGGTGGTGTCCGCGGCGAGCACCACCGTGCGGTGCCGGTGCAGCGTCCGGGTGGTCAGCAACGACCAGGCCACCGGCGCGAGATCACCGTCCAGCTCCGGCGCGAGCCGCAGCGCCTGCGCCCGGACGGCGGTGCGGGTGCGGCCGGACACGACCAGCGGCAGCACGCCGTGCTCGGCCGGTGCGGGCGGGGGTTCCGGCGCGGCCGACTCGATGATCACGTGGGCGTTGGTGCCCGAGATGCCGAACGACGAGATCCCGGCCCGCAGCGGCCGGTCGGCCGGCTCCCAGGGCTCGGCGGCGGTGAGCAGCCGGACCCGCCCGGCCGTCCAGTCGACGCGGTCCGAGGCGGTTTCCGCGTGCAGGGTGGCCGGCAGGGTCCGGTGCCGCATGGCCAGGATCATCTTGATCAGCCCGGCGACGCCCGCCGCCGCCTGCGCGTGCCCGAGGTTCGACTTGACCGAGCCGAGCCGCAGCGGTGTCTCGCGTTGCTGCCCGTAGGTGGCCAGCAGGGCCTCGGCCTCGATCGGGTCGCCCAGCACGGTTCCCGTGCCGTGCGCCTCCACGGCGTCCACTTCGGACGGTTCCAGGCCGGCGTCGCGCAACGCTCGGCGAATGACACGCTCCTGCGCGAGGCCGTTCGGCGCGGCCAGCCCGTTGGACGCCCCGTCCTGGTTGACCGCGCTGCCGCGCAGCACCGCCAGCACCGGACGGCCGGCTTCCCGCGCGGCCGAAAGCAGTTGCAGCGCAACGACCCCGGCGCCTTCGGCCCAACCGGTGCCGTCCGCGTCCGCGGCGAACGAACGGCAGCGCCCGTCACCGGAGAGGCCGCCTTGTCGCGCGAACTCGACGAACACGCCGGGTCCGGCCATCACCGTGGCCCCACCGGCGAGCGCCAGCGTGCACTCCCCGGACCGCAGCGACTGCGCGGCCAGGTGCAGCGCGACCAGCGACGAGGAACACGCGGTGTCAACGGTGACCGCGGGCCCCTCCGTGCCCAGCACGTAGGCCACCCGCCCGGAGGCCACACTCGGCGCGACCCCGGTCAGCACGTGGCCTCCGGTCTCCTCGCCGCTTTCGTGCATGCGGCCGCCGTACTCCGGCGGCATCAGGCCGAAGAAGACACCCGTTTCGGTGCCGCGCAGGGAGGCCGGATCGACGCCGGCTCGTTCGAGCGCCTCCCACGACGTCTCCAGCAGCAGCCGCTGCTGCGGGTCCATGGCCAGCGCCTCGCGCGGGCTGATGCCGAAGAACCCCGCGTCGAACGCCCCGGCGTCGGCCAGGAACCCGCCGCGGAACCCGGCGTCCGGCCAGCCCCGGTCCGCCGGTGCGCCGGTCACGAGGTCGGCGCCGCCGGCCAGCGCGGCCCAGAACGACTCCGGCGAGTCGATCCCGCCGGGGAACCGGCACCCCAGGCCGACGATCACCACCGGGTCATCGTCCAAGGAAGCGGGTCCGGCCGTGATTTCCGCCGGTGCGTCGGCGCCGAGGTACTCGATCAGCCGCGCGGGCGTGGGGTGGTTGTACAGGGTGGTGCTGGTCAGCCGCCGGTCCAGGGTGGTGTCGAGCCGCGCGGCCAGCTCCACCAGCATCGACGAGTCGAACCCGAGGTCCCGGAACGGCGCGTCGAGCTCGAGCCGCGCGGGATCGCGCACCCCCAGCACCGCGGCGATCTCGCGCCGGGCCGTCTCCGCCGGATCGGTGGTCACCGGGGTTTCCGCGACGGTTTTGTCGTCGAGCCAGTGCCGTTCCCGTTGGAAAGCGTAGTGCGGCAGGGACAACCGCCGTCCACTGTGGACCGGCCACGGCACCGGAACGCCGTTCGCGTACAGCTCGCCCAGCGAGAGCAGCAGCCGGTCCGGACCGCCTTCGCCGCGGCGTAGCGTCGGCACGGTCACTGCGGTGCCGCCCTGTTCCAGCGCGCAGTCCCGGATCCCGGCCAGCAGCATCGGGTGCGGGCTGACTTCGACGAACACGTCGCGGTCGGCGCCGAGCAGCGTCCCGACCGCGGCGCGCAGGTCCACCGGCTGCCGCAGGTTCTGGTACCAGTATTCAGCGTCGAGCAGGCCGATCGGCTCGTCACCGGTCACCGTCGAGTAGAACGGGACCGCCGGGGACATCGGGCGAAGTTCGGCCAGGGCGGTCTTCAGCTCGTGTTCGATCGGCTCGACCGCGGCGGAGTGCGAGGCGTAGTCCGCCATGATGCGGCGGGCCCGCGCTTCCGGTTCGCTGACCGCGACGAGTTCGTCCAGCGCGTCGAGGTCCCCGGCGACCACGACGGACGCCGGTCCGGAGATCACCGCGACCGACAGCCGCCCGCCCCAGCGCTCGAGGCGCGCGCGGACTTCGTCGACCGGGAGCCCGAGCCAGGCCATTCCGCCGCGGCCGGTCAGCGCCCGCGCGGTGATCCGGGAGCGGGCCTCGATCAGCCGCGCGCCGTCTTCGAGCGTCAGCGCCCCGGCGACGCAGGCCGCCGCGACCTCACCCTGGGACTGCCCGACCACCGCGGCGGGCTCGATCCCCCGCGAGCGCCAGAGCGCGGCCAGCGCCACCATCACCGCCCACATCACGGGCTGGTTGACCTCGGTCAGCTCCATCGACGGCGCGCCTTCGACGTCGCGAAGCACGTCGAGCAGCGACCACCCGACCAACGGGCGCAGGGCGTCGTCGCAGCGGCGCAGCTCGTCGGCGAACACGGGCGAGGTGTCGAGCAGCTCCGTCGCCATGCCCGGCCACTGGGGGCCCTGACCGGGGAAGACGAAGACGATCCCGCCCGTGCGCTCGCGCGCGGTGCCGCGGACGATCGTCGGCGCGGAAAGTCCCGCGGCCAGATCTTCGAGCGCGGTGACCAGTTCATCCCGGTCGTCGCCGACGACAACGGCCCGCCGCGGCAGCGCGGCCCGGGACACCAAGGAGCCCGCGATTTCGTGACGGCCGGTTCCGGGGTGCTGGTGCAGGTGTTCGGCCAGGCGGGCGGCCTGGTCGAGCAGCGCGCGTTCGGTGTGGGCGGACAGCACCCACGCCGCCGGTCCGTCCGGTTCGGGCTCCGGAGCGGGAGCGTCCGGTGCGGGTGCGACGACGACGTGCGCGTTGGTGCCGCCGATGCCGAACGAGGAGACGCCGGCGTACCCGGGCGACGGCCACGGCGTGGTCTCCGTGACCACCCGGAGCCGCCAGTCGCCGAACCGGATCGCCGGGTTCGGGCGCTCGAAGTTCAGGCTCGCGGGCAGGCTGCGGTGGTGCAGAGCCAGCAGCGTCTTGAGCAGGCCCGCGATCCCGGCCGCGCCCTCCAGGTGCCCGATGTTCGTCTTCACCGAGCCGACGAGCAGTGCGGTGCCGCGGTGCGGGGCGTGCGCGGCCCCGAGTGCGGCGGCCTCCACCGGGTCGCCCGCGGCGGTGCCCGTGCCGTGCAGCTCGACGTACTCGACCTCGGCGGGCGCCACCTCCGCCCGCCGGTAGGCGTCCCGCAGCACCCGCTCTTGAGCGGCCGGGCTCGGCGCGGTCAGGCCGGGCGCCGGGCCGTCGTTGTTGACCGCGGTGCCGCGCAGGACGCCGTAGATCCGGTCCCCGTCGGCTTCGGCCTGGGCGAGTGGCTTGAGCAGCACGAGACCGCCGCCCTCACCGCGGGCGAAGCCGTTGGCGCGGGCGTCGAAGGTGTGGCACCGGCCGTCCGGCGACAGCGCGCCGAGGCGGGTGAGCGCCTCGGTGGACTCGTCGGCCAGATTCAAGTGCACCCCGCCCGCGATCGCCAGCGCGGACTCTCCGCTGCGCAGGCTTTCGGCGGCCAGGTGCACGGCGACCAGCGCGGACGACTGGCCGGTGTCCACGGCCAGGCTCGGCCCGGCGAGCCCGAAGAAGTGCGACAGCCGGTTGGCCAGCAGGGCGCGGCTCGTGCCGGTCAGCCGGTGGTGCCCGACCTCGGCGCCGAGCCGGGCGGCGAGCAGCGCGTAGTCGTCGGCGGTGGCGCCGACGAACACGCTCGTGCCGCTCCCCCGCACCGCGTCCGGCGCGATCCCGGCGTCTTCGAACACCTCCCAGCCCAGCTCCAGCAGCAGGCGCTGCTGCGGGTCGAGCTCGCGGGCCTCCCGCGGGGAGACGCCGAACAGGGCCGCGTCGAAGCCGGCGACGTCGTCGAGGTAGCCGGCGCGCGACGCGGTGGCCGGACGCCCGGGCGGCGCCGCGCCGAGCACGTCGATCCCCCCGGCCAGCACCCGCCAGAACGCCGCCGGGTCCGCGGCGCCGGGAAACCGGCAGGACAGGCCGACCACCGCGATGGGGAACACGGCAACTCCTCACGATCGGGACCGGTTCGAGGTCTGCCGCGGCCCTCGTGAGTGGTAAGTAGGGTTCTAACCCTCCTGAACACTCACGACCAGCTGCGGCAGACCGGCCTGGGCTAGTCCTGGGCGTCGAGCCCGGCGGCCTCCAGCGGGGCCGCGTACGGCGCGATCACCCGCATCAGCTCCGCTTCCCACGCCGTCGGGTGGATCGCCGTGGTGGCCCGCGCCGGCGTCTGCCGGGCTCTCTCGATCCCGGTGAGCAGGGCTTCGGTGGTCGCCTTGCCGTTGTAGCGGTCCACCAGCCATTGGCGGCCCTCGGCGCGGATCCGGTCCGCGTCCGACCGGTGCACCAGCTCGAGGGCGGTGTCGGCCAGCTCCACGGTGCGCAGGCTCGGCACCGGCCACGCGGACGGCGCTTCGAACAGCTCGTCACCGCCGCCGAGGCCGTACCCGGTGACGAGGCAGCCGCTGGCCAGCGCCTCGGCGACCGGCAGGCCGAACCCCTCGCCCTCGGGGGCGCCGAGCGCGACGAACACCGACGTGTCGGCGAGCACCCGGGCGACCTCCTCGTGCACAAGGCCCCGGATGTCCCGCAGCTCGACCCCGGCGCTGCGCGGGTCGTTGCGCAGGATCTGCTTGAGCAGGGCACTTTCCGACGGTCGCTTGCGCGACATCCACGCGATGCTGGGCTTCTTCTCCACCGGCCGGAACAGCTGCGCGTCGATCGGGTTCGGCACCAGCACGGGCGGCGGCAGGTCGGGCACCGCGCGGCTGATCACCTCGACGCCGTCGCGGGAGATCGTCCACAGCGTGGGCGGCACGCTCCAGCCCGGGTACGGGTTCAGCTCGGGGCAGGTCAGGAACATCATGAAGTGGCCCTGGACGAAGATGACCGTGCGGCCGCCGGGGGCCGGGTCGTGGCCGGGCAGGATGGTCAGCTCCGGCACCACGAGCAGGTCGTCGGCCGCCAGCTCCAGCTCCTTGCCGGACAGCGTCGGCACGGTGTCATCGAACCAGTTGTACCGGAAGCCGGGGGTCGGCGACCAGCGGTAGGCGTCCACACCCGCCGCCGCCAGCAGCGCCACGTGCTCGGTCAGCAAGCGGTTTCCGCCGACGGGGTACTGGACCTCGAACCCGGCGTAGACGACTCGACCAGCCAACTCCTGCTCCGTTTCCGGGCCCCGGAGCGCATCCGGCCACGGCCCAGCTCGTGACGAGGGCACGCCGAAAACGCCGGCGACACTGCCGGCTGCGAAACGGCGGCCGACCGGGCTCCCGCACACCGCGGCGGGCGGCTCCCGATCATCCGGACACTAACCCGCGACGCCGAGCGAAAGCAATGGTCTAGTCCAGACCGGCATCCGCCCCGGCTTCGGATCCCGTCGCCACCTGCCCGGCACCGCAGCGCGCGAAAGCTCTACCACACAACGAATCACGACCAGCCGAACATCGGAACGAATCATGATCACCCGATCAGCGGCTTGGCGGGACCGAGTCGGGAATGAAGATGTTGCGCAGAGTTGCCCGAGGAGCCGGAGATTGGACCAACAGCTCCGCATTATCGCCCGGATCGCCGCAAGTCTCACCTCGAGCGTCACCGAGGGTGCAGCAGCTCGGTCGATCGACAGGAAATCGGACAACCCGCAGCCGGGTACCCGCCGACGCCACGATGCGACACCGGTTCCCGTCGACAATACGTCCACATTGGACACTCAGGCGGTACCTGCCGCAAATCCGCGGCGCGCGCCGTCCGCTCTTCTCCCTTACTGCGATCTTCCGGTGACGCCGTTGATTTCCCTTGCGCGGAAAAGAGACGGTGACGCCATGACGCTGCTCGAACTCGACGAACCCGCCGCCCGGCTCCGCTCCGCACGCTCGGTGCTGCGCGTCCAGCTCACCCTCGCCGCGGCGGTCTGGGCCGGCTGGCTCGCGCTCGGCGGGACCCAGGCGTTCGACGCGCTGCGCCGGCAGTGGGCCGTCGCCGTCACGATGGTGTTCGGCTCGCTCGTCGGCGGCGGCACCAGCGAAGGCGGCGGCGCCGTCGCGTTCCCGGTGTTCACCAAGATCCTGCACATCCCCGCCACCGACGCCCGGATCTTCACCTACGCCGTCCAGAGCGTCGGCATGACCGCCGCCAGCCTCGTGATCCTGTGGATGCGCGTCCCCGTCGAACGCCGTGTCCTGCGCCTCGGCGTCCCCGCCGGCGTCGCCGGCGTCGTGCTCGCGAGCACGGTGCTCGCTCCGCTGCTGTCCCTGCCCCAGATCCGGACCTACTTCACCGTCCTGCTCACCAGCCTCGCGCTGGCCCTGCTCGTGATGCAACGACGCGGCGGCCACGCCCGCAACCCGTTCATCCCCGTCACCGGCCGGCTCGAAACGAGCGTGGTCGTGGCGGCCGGGTTCACCGGCGGGATCGTGAGCGGCCTCGTCGGGGTCGGTGAGAACACCGTCATGTTCATCGTGCTGGTGCTGCTGTTCCGGGTGTCGGAAAAGGTCGCCACCCCGACGACGGTGATCCTGATGACCGCGGTCTCGCTGGCCGCGTTCGGCTCCCACGTGTTCCTCGTCGGTGACTTCACCGGCCCGGTCGTCGACTACTGGCTCGCCGCGACGCCGATCGTGGTCATCGGGGCGCCGGTCGGCGCGGTGATCTGCGCCCGGCTGACCCGCACGACCATCCGGCGGATCCTGCTCGCCCTCATCGCCGTCGAGTTCGTCAGCACACTCGTGCTGGTCCCGATGACCACGGCGACCAGGCTCACGGCCGCGGCGGTGCTGGTGCTCGTCACGATCGCCTGCTGCCTGCTCACCAGCGTGCGGCGCTATTCGCCGCCACGGCAGAGCCAGCCGGCGGGTTCACCGGGCTGAGCGATCGGCCGCGGCCGCGCGTCCGGCTAGCATCATCGACATGGCTGCCTTCGACATCGGCGTCACTGTCCGGATCACCGGTAAGACGATGACCGGGAACGTCGGCACGGTCGTCCACTTCGACACCAAGCAGGAGAAGTACCTGGTCCGCGTCGGCGGGACCGCGCAAGACTTCTTCTCCGCCGAGGAGCTGGAAG
The DNA here is from genome assembly GCF_055583145.1 of Amycolatopsis sp. NPDC104819. Lineage (NCBI taxonomy): Bacteria > Bacillati > Actinomycetota > Actinomycetes > Pseudonocardiales > Pseudonocardiaceae > Amycolatopsis > Amycolatopsis sp. NPDC104819. Next base: position 236,116 of record NZ_JBVJON010000008.1, read on the forward strand.
AGTTTTTCGGCTGACGGGCAGGGCGCCGATCCGAGGCGGGCCGGTGCCTTGAGCTCCCGCATCGGCGGGGCGGCGAGCACCTCCGGCCTTCTTCGGTGATCCGCACCGGCCGGCAGCTCGATCCCCGGCGAACTCGCGGCGCAACCATCCCACCCCGGGCGGTCGTCACCCGGCTCATCGCGTTGACCGAGGCGGAGATCACCGGTGCACCTGCCACTGGTCATTGGCGTGCACCACGGTGCGGGACAGGCTCGGGCAGAGGAAGTTCGCCGTCGAAGAGTTGGACATCACCGAGGTGTTGCCGGCGCCCGCGGCCTGCCAGGAGCCGTTCAGCTTGATCTTGTAGCTGCTGCTTTCGATGGTCCGGCTGCCCAGCGCGGTGCAGTAGGCCGCGGTGGTGCTGCCGCTGGCGTAGACCTCGAAGATGTTCCAGCTGCGGTTGTCCCGCGACTGGTCGGTGCCCCTCTGGGAGTAGAGGGTGTCCCACCGGTTGGCGCGGTAGTTGAACAGCGACGCGGTCCACGTGTTCGTGCCCGCGTCGGTCTGCTCCACCTTGCCGCGGTAGGAGTCGTGCCCGTTGACCGAGGTCACGTAGTTGGTGCGGAAAGTGGTGTCGATGTCGACCGACTTGGCCACGTTCACGCTGACGCACCAGTCCCAGGCCCAGACCTGCCTGGCACCGTTGTTGTAGGCGGTCACCAGTTCCACGCACGACTTCGGGGCCTTCATCGTCGGAGCGTAAAGAGTGTCGCCGGAGACGGTCAGGTCGTTGTAGGCCGACTGGATGGCGTCCTGCCCGGTGACCGCGCTGCCCCCGGTGTAGACACCCCAGTCGTCGTGGATGCTGACGTCCGGCGCGCGGCGGGCCGCCTGGCCGGTCCGGATCTCCCGGAACCGGTCGGCGGCGGCGACCTGGGTGGTGCCGTCGACCGCACCGACCACGGAGGTGCCTTCCGCTGTCTGGGGGACGGACGCGGCCACCGAGGTGGCCGACGCGCCGAGCAGCACTGCGGTGGCGAGCACGATAAGGGTCTTTCGCATCGGAACTCCTTGCCTCGAAACGCATCGAACGGCACGAAAGAGGGCGCGCGGGACCACACGGATCAGGGGGCCCGGGCTTCGGAGACGGTCTTGCCGAGGGCTACTTCTCGCGGGAGAACGCGGCGATCATCGCGTCCGCGCCGGGCGGGTTGAAGGGCTGGCCCAGGGTGCGCATGATCGAGTTTTCGCTGGGCCGGTACATCCCGGAAGCGCAGTACCTGGCCCCCGCGTATGCCCCGACCACTCCGCCGTCGGGCGACGGTTTCCCCAGCCACGCGTACCACTTCACCGCCTGCGCCTTCATCTGCGCCGCTGTGTACGTGGAAGCGTTCGGTTCGCGCGGTTCCCGGGGATCACAGGTGCCGTAGTCGTATTCGTCGGTCAGACCGCCGATGGAGTGACCGAGTTCGTGGGCCACGATCTGGTTCGACTGGGCGTTACCGCCGGAGGACGTCGCCACTTCGCCTCCCGCACCGCCGTACTTCGTGGTGTTGGCCAGCACGATGACCTGGTCCACGTCGGGAGCAGCGGCGGCGTACTGCTCGGCCTTGGTTTCGTTGACGCACAGGAGCCGTTCGACGTTTCCGCACCAGAAGTACGCGCCCAAAGCGGTGGTGCGGCGCACACCCTTCGGATCGTTGGTGACCCCGCTCTCCGGTGAGACGACGTCCACTCGCCAGATGTTGAACCGGCCGCGGTAGGACTTGTAGGGCTCGATGGCGAACAACGCGGCGACGCTGGTCCGGACGTGCTGTGCATAGGTCGTCAGCTGGCTCGCGGTGTAGCCGTCACCGACAAAAACGAGATCCAGCGTGCTCGCGCTGGGGCCGTGGGTCTCGACCGGCGTCACGGCACTGCCGTCGACGCCGAGGGGGGCGGCCGTGCGATCCGACGAAGGTCTCGTGACCGGCACGCGGTGAATGCCACCGGCGGGATCGAACACCTCCATCGAGGTCGTGAAGTTCGCCGGAGTGGTCGCGCCGGCCACGCCCGGCAGGAGGAGGGAGAGGAGGACGGCGGCCGCCGCCGGCCGCGGAACCCGGTGTCGCATGCGTGCTCCCTGGGGACGGGGGAAGTACGTCCGACGGTGCCGACTTTCGTCGCTGCCGGGACCTCCCAGTTGTCCATAACGTCCAGGTGATGGAGATCGAGCTGCGGCACCTGCGCGCGCTGTGCGCGGTGGCCGATGCCGGCAGCATCACCCGCGCGGCGGCGGTCACCGGCACCAGCCAGCCCGCGCTCACCGCGACGGTGCAGCGGATCGAACGTGCCTTCGGCGGTGTCCTGTTCCTGCGCGGCCGAAACGGCGTGACACCCACCGCACTCGGCGACCGCGTGCTGGAGCACGCGCGGGTGATCACCGCGTCCGCCGGCACGATGATGACCGACGTCGAGCAGTGGGTGGCGCGTGGTTCGGCGGAACGGGTGGCCGTAGGCGGCTTCGCCGGGTCGATGGTGATCGACTTGGCGGAACGTCTCGGCCGGGGCGAGGAGGAAGTCTCGGTGATGACCGAGTTCTCTCCCCTCCGGCTGCTGAACCTGCTGGCGGCCGGGCAGCTCGATGTGGCGGTGGTGGCCGACTACCCGGGGTACCACCTCGCCGCGCCGCCGGGGGTGTTCCTGCGCAAGCTCGCCCTGGAACCGGTGTTCGTCGCGCTGGCCGCCGACCACCCGCTGGCCACCAGGGCGCGGCTGGCGTTGCCGGACCTGGCTGCCGAGCGGTGGGTCCTCGGCCCGTCCGACGGTGCGGGCTGGCCGGAGTCGTTCGAAAAAGCCTGCCGGCGAGCCGGGTTCCGGCCGAACGTGGCGCATCGCAGCGCGGACGTCGCGCCGCTTCGGCGCCTGATCGTGACGAACCGGGTGTTGTCTCCGTGCCTGCCGACCTTCCCGGAGTCCGCCGAGATCACGGTCAGGTGGCTCGAGCGGGATCCGCTCTGGATCCGGTACCTGATCGGCTGGCGAGACGACGGGATCTTCGGTGAGCGACCGGACGAGCTGTTCGCCGAAGCCGTCGCCGCGCACCGGGCCGGGATCGGCGCCAGTGCGGTGTACCGGCGGTGGTCGGCCTGCCGTGGACGTTGATAATCGAGGGAGGTACCGGGCAATCCGGCGCCCCTAACCGCTTTTCAGGGCGTCGCGGCCACCGACTTTGCGCGCTACTGACCCCGGCCCGGCCGCACCGCGCGCCCACGGAGTCACCCACACCGAGCCGTTCTTCGTGCTGCTCAACGGCGACTCCCTCGACGAGCTGACCCCGCCGTGGCAAGGACTGTCCCAGGACGGCACCGTGATCGCCGACCTCGGCCCCGCACCCTTCGCGCCGGTCTACGGCATGGTCACCGACCGGTTCGGCATCACCTGGGTCTTCGGCCTCACCCAGGGCGGCTGATCCTGGTTCGGCCGTCAGCCGGTGGCGAGCCGGGGGAACAACGCCTCCGCCGCGACGCGGTCGACATCAGGGAACCGCTCCGCGCCAGGGCCGTCGTAGGCGGTCAGGTACCGGTCGAACTCCCCTCGCCACTCCTTGGGCGCGAACGGGAAGTCACTGCCGTAGAGGACATGCCCGGGCTCGGCAAAGGCGAACAGCGACGGCAGCGACGTCGCGGCGGCGGACAACGCGGTGTCGAAGTAGAACTTCCGCAGGCCGGCCAGGATGTCCTCCGGGGTCGTGCCGGAGTTGAACATCGCCGCGCCGGCGAACCGGTGCGCGGCGAACGGCAGGAAACCCCCGGCGTGCGAAAGGATGATCCGCAACTCCGGGTGCCGGTCGAACACCCCGTGCGCCACCAGGTCGAGCGCGGTGCGCGTGGTGTCGAACGGGAAGTCCAGCAGGGGGCTCGGCAGGCCCTCGAGCCGGGCGATCAGCGGCTCGGCGGGGTGCACGAACACCACGGCGCGGCGCGCGGCCAGCTCCGTCCACAACGGCTCGTAAGCCGGGTCGCCCAGGTACCGGCCGCGGGCGTTGGACAGCAGGACGACACCGTCGGCGTGCAGCTCGTCCAAGGCACGCACCGCCTCGGCGACCGCGCCGTCGAAGTCGGGCAAGGGGAGCACCGCGAAGTGCCCGAACCGATCGGGAGTGTCCTTGACGAGCTCGGCCTGGAAGTCGTTGACCGCGCGAGCCAGGTCGCGGGCCGCGGCGTCGTCGCCGAAGTGCACGCCTGGCGCGCTGATGGACAGCATCCCGGTGGCGATGCCCGCGTCGTCCATCATCGCCGTCGCGGCGCTCGGGGTCCACGCGGGCGTCGGCCACCCGCCCGCGGTCATGCCGCTGCTTTCGAGGGCATCCCGATAGCGGGCGGGAAGGAGGTGCTGGTGGACGTCGATCCGGTCACCCATGATGCCTAGCCTCCTAATAACTAGGTTGCTAACTATTTCTTTGCTAGGCTAACTCGCATGACGACGACCGGCAACCAGCCCCCCACGACCGCGGAGGTCGACGAGCTCGTCCAGGCGGCCGACGCGGTCTTCTTCGCCATGCGCAAAGCCCGCTCGGCGGGCGCGGACCGCGACGGCGGGCTGTCGCTCCCCCAGGTCACGCTCCTCGAGCCCCTGGCCGCCGAGCCGGAACTACCGGTCGGCCGGCTCGCCGCCGCGGCCGACGTGACCGTCCCCACCGCCACCCGGATGCTCCAGCAGCTGGAAACCGCCGGAGTCGTGGTGCGCCGCCGCTCACCCGAAGACGAGCGCAAGGTCCTGGTGACGTTGACCCCGGAAGGCAGCGAACGGCTGACCCGCCTGCAGAACCGCCGGCGCGAACGTCAAGCCGAAGCGTTCGGCGTGTTCTCCCCCGCGGAACGCCGGCAGCTCGTCACCTTGCTCCACAAGCTCGTGCCGGTGATCACCCTCAACTGACTTCACGCCCGGCGCGAGGCGTTCGGCCGAACGCCGGAACCGCGAACGGGCGCCGACCGCCTCGCACGAACAGGACCACCATGTCCGAGCCCGCACCGCCCACCCAGGCCGGTCGTCCGGGCTGGTGCCACAGGTGCGTGCTGCCGTGACTCGACACCGAGGCCCGCAGCTCGGCCCGGCTGCCGTCGCGGTACTCGACGAGCAGGTCCGGCAGATGCCTGAGCGTGCGAACCGGATAGTCGGGCCGAACGGTGACCGAGGCCGCTCGCCAGCCGGTCCGCAGCACGGCGCGGTGCCGTCGTCGCCACCGGGAAGAAGCGACGACGGCGAACCCGGCCGCAACGAGCAGGCACAGGCCGAGGAACCAGAACAACGCCGACAAGCGGGAATCCATGCCGTCTTCCAGCGTCGTACGCACCCGCGACGGGTTCGCCGGGTCGTAGATCACCGTGAGAGTCCGGCCCTTGATGTAACGCCGTCCCGAGTTTACCGGGATGGTGGCGTAGCGCAGGTCGCCCCGCACGTCGTAGGACACGCGGAGTGCGTTCGGGTGCTCGTCGAACCACAGCACCGTCCCGGTCACCCGGACACCGTCGTCGAGGAGCTGCCGGGCCGGGTGCTCGTAGACGATCAGGCCGGCGAACACACCCCCGGCCGCGACCAGCCACAGCACCGCGATGGCCAGCGCGCGGAGACCGAACTTCCGAAGCTCGGCACCACGGGCGGCCGCATCCGACAGTGCCTCGTCTTCCTCTCGAGGCAACCAGGCCGTGTCGCCGTCCATCCGTCGACAGTAATCGATGTCACGAGCCGACAAGGCATCCCCCGCCCGGGTAAGAACGACCTCCGGCCGGCAGGAACTTGTTACAAATAACGGTCGATACACGATCATCCTGTAGACGATGAGCGGGAAAGGGAGGCGCGTGACAAGCGAACGGCGAGCGCGGCTGGTGCCTGCCAGCCGCGAAGTCAGCATCTCCGACGAACGCGGCGCCGAAGTTCTGCGCTACCGCGGAATTTGCGTCGTCCACCTGGAAGGCAACGAGCCGGTGAAGCAAACTTGGCTCCCGCTCGGCGCCTCCCCCAGCTTCGCCGACGACGAGGCCTTGATCGCGACCTGGCACGCAGCCCTGCGGTGGTGCCAGGACTGCGCTTGAGACGGCTCGCTGGTCAACAACACCGGGCACATGCCCACCGGCGCGATCCAAGAAGTCACCGCCGAGCAAGCCCGTGCGCAGATGGACGTCGACCGCTTCGGTGCGCTGCGGACCACCCGCGCCGTGCTGCCCGGGATGTGCGAGCGCCGCTCCGGCCGGATCCCGCAGGTCTCCTCGATCGGCGGGCTCGTCGCCTACGCCGCGTTGGGCATCTACTAGGTCGCCAGTGGACCCTGGAGGCCATGAGCCCGAGGTCGAGGCCCACGGCATCCACGTGACGCTGATCGAGCCGATCATGTTTCCCACCGGCCTGGCCGAGGCCTCCCCGCCGACGGCCTCGACGCGCTGCGCACGGAGTTCGCCGGCCGGCTGGCCGGGCTGCAGGAGTGGGACCACCTTTCCCGCCTCGCCCAGGGCAACCCGGCCAGGAACTGACCGCATGACCGACACCGTTCACGAGCAACTCACGGCTATCGGCGGACCGCGCCACTGCCTGAAGGTGTTGACGCGCAGCCTTTCCGCGCCCCTCAAAACCAGCACCCAAAGTGACGAACTTGCAAGCTTTCACCCGTTGAGGGCACGCGTGCCGCGTCCTCGCGGTGGCACGATGGTCGATCGGTGGGGGATACCGTGACGCGAAAACGGAAAGCCGCGTGCCCGCATTCCGTATTTCGAGTCCGGCCGGGGTCTACGCGAAAACCGGCAGGGGGAAACGAGAATGGAACAGCCGATCACGCTCGACGTAACCGCCTCCGACGTGCACGCCGAAGGCGCCCGCCTACGGGAACGGGGGCCGGTCACCCGGATCGAACTCCCCGGCGGCGTTCCGGCCTGGGCCGCTACCGGGAACGATGTCCTACGCCGGCTGCTGGCCGACCCCCGGGTGTCCAAGGACGCGGTGCAGCACTGGCCCGCGTTCACCAACGGGGAAATCGCCGAAGACTGGCCGCTGCGAATCTGGGTTTCGATCCGGAACATGTTCACCGCCTACGGAGCCGACCACCGGCGGCTGCGTTCCCTGATGGCCGCCGCCTTCACGGTCCGCCGCACCGAGGCGCTCCGCCCGAAAGTCGAAGAAATCACCCGGGACCTGCTCGACGCCATCGAGGCGGATTCCGGCGACGCGCCCGTCGACCTGCGGGCGCGATACGCCTACCCGCTGCCGATCGAGGTCATCTGCCGGCTGTTCGGCGTCCCGGACGACAAACAGGCCGGAATCCGCGAAGTAGTGGACCGCTTCTTCGACAGCGCGATCACCGAGCAACAGGCGCAGGCCAACGTGGCGGCGGCATACGCCCTGTTCACCGAACTGATCGCGCAGAAGCGCGCGGCGCCCGCCGACGACCTGACCAGCGCCCTGATCGCCGCGCGCGACGACCAGGACGGCGCGCTGACCGAAACCGAGCTCGTCGACACGCTGATGCTGATGATGACCGCCGGCCACGAGACCACGGTGAACCTGCTCGACCACGCCGTCACCGCGCTGCTGACCCACCCTGATCAGCTCGCCCTGGTCCGGTCCGGGCGACAGTCCTGGACCGCCGTGGTGGAGGAGACGCTGCGCTGGCAGGCGCCGATCCCGTACACGCCGCTGCGGTACGCGGTCGAGGACATCGAGCTGGACGGCACGGTGATCCGGCGCGGCGACGCGATCCTGGTCGGCTTCGGCGCCGCTGGGCGCGACCCCGCCCACCACGGCGACACCGCCGACGAGTTCGACATCACCCGTCCGGCCGCACCACACCTCACCTTCGGCTACGGCGTGCACCGCTGTCCGGGCGCGCCGCTCGCCCGGCTCGAAGCCGAGGTGGCGCTCCCGGCGCTGTTCGACCGCTTTCCGGACCTGACCCTCGCCGTGCCACCGGAGGAACTGACCACCCTGCCGACGTTCCTGTCCAACGGGCACACCAGCCTGCCCGTCCACCTCCGGCCCCGCACCTCGCCGACACCGGAACGCCTGCCTGCCCGGCGATGAGGCTGACCACCCTCAAGCCGCGCAGACGACACCCGGCCGAGATCAGCGTAGACATCAGCCATCAAAACAAGCGATGCGCGGACGACGCGGCCGCGACCGCCGCGTGTTCTTCCGGAGTATTCAGGCGCGCGGGCTGAGCGGCCGTAAGAATCACGCAGGTCTACCGCGACCTGGGCCCAGTGTGTGTCCGAGACCGAACCCCGGGGCGCCCTGGACCGAGCACCTTCGGCGACCCGTGACCGCACCCCTCGATATGGTGTCCACCGCCATGTCCGAAGCGCGCCAGGCGTGGCCGGCGCACATTGCCCCGACTCCTCCGGTGGCCCATAGTTGCGGAGTTCTCCCAATGTCGTGAGGAGCCCGTCGTGCGCCTGCTCAGCCTGGTGGTCGCTGCGGCCATCGTCGCCGGTGTGGAGGTCGCCGCGCCGGTCTTACCGGTTGCTGCCGCCGATCCCGTCTACCTGGCCAAGGAGGCGACGTTCGGCACCGTCGCCAACGGGTGGGACAAGGTGGAGCGGTACCGCGACACCACAGCGGGATTCGCCGACGAGCAGTACCCGCCGGACGGGCGGGGCAACCAGGACGGGCAGCGGCTGACGTTCTTCGGCGGGGTGGCGCAGCCGTCCTCGTCACGGTTCCTGCTCTACTCCGCACCCGGCTGGTCGACCGGCGCGAAGGCCACGCCCGTGCTGCTGGTCCACGGCGCCAACGACAACCCCGACCGGGCCTGGGCCAATCCGAACGAATCCGGCGGCTTCGGGTGCGGCTCGGCGACCTGCCCGTCGACCGGGCTGATGCAGTACCTCGGCTCGCGAGGGTACCGGGTGTTCGCCATCGGCTTCGCGCACAAGCAGGGCGAGAACCGCCAGCAGGCACAGCAGGTCGGCGACGCGATCGCACTGATCAAGTCACGGCTGGGCGTGAGCCAGGTCGACCTGGTCGGCTGGAGCAAGGGCGAGCTGTCCACCCGGATGTACGTCTCCTCGGTGAAGCCCCCGTGGGGACGGGCCTACGCCGGCGACGTGCGCAAGCTGATCACCCTCGGCGGGCCGAACGGTGGTTACGACTACCCGTTCGCGCACGGCTACGCGCACGACCTGTCGATCTGGCCGGAGTGCGGCGTCAACATAAACGCGCCGAGCCCGCACACCAGGATGACGTGTTACGGCAGGTACACCTACCACCCGGAACTGTCGATCACACCCACGGCCGGCTGGGACACCTACCCCGGGCAGCGGCAGATGCTGGCCCGCTTCGACGGCACGTTCGGCGTGGACGGCTCGCAACAGGACTGGTACACGACCTACTACGGCGGCCAGGGTTTCTACACCGACGGGACGGGCATCCAGGCCGCGATCAACGCCGGGTCGATGATCTCCACCATCCAGTCCGCCGGCACCCCGGCAAGCGTCTCGGTGTACCTGCTGGCCGGTGGCTCGCCCACCATCGTCGGCGTGTTCAACGAGAACCGCGGCCCGAGCGACGGCATCGTGTTCACGACCAGCGCGTTGGACAGCACCGGCATCGGCCACCTCGCCGCGACGGCACTCGTCGGTTCGGTGAACCACTTGCAGCTGGGCTGGGCGTCGGCGTCGATGTCCCAGGTGACCAGCTGGCTGGCGTGAAAGGGACGGCAGTGACCACACTCCTCGACGGAATCACCTCGGCGAAGGTGCCGACCGACCGGCTGACCGCGCATGTGCTGGAGGTGGCGGGCCGCGAGCACGGCGAGCCGGTCGTGTTCGTCCACGGCAACGTCTCGTCTTCCGCCTTCTGGCAGGAGCAGATGCTCGACCTGCCGCCGCGGTACCGCCCGATCGCGGTGGACCTGCGCGGCTTCGGCGGCACCGACCCGTTGCCGGTGGACGCGACGCGGGGCGTGCGCGACTACGCCGACGACGTGGCCGCCACGCTGGCCGCGCTGGGCGTCGACGCCGCGCACCTGGTCGGCTGGAGCCTGGGCGGCGGCGTGGTGCTGCAGCTGCTGCGCGAGCACCACGGGCTCGCGCGCACCGTGACACTGGTCAACCCGGTCTCGCCCTACGGCTTCGGCGGCACCAAGGGCGCGGACGGCGAGCTGGTCGACGCGGCGGGCACGGGCTCGGGCGGCGGTGGCGCCAACCCCGACTTCGTCGCCCGGCTCAAGGACGGCGACACCTCGGACGAGTCGCCGTTCTCCCCGCGACAGGTGCTGCTGGCCTTCTACGTCAAACCGCCGTTCCGCCCCGCCCGCCTCGACGACTTCGTCGAGTCGATGCTCACCACCCGGGTCGGCGACGATCACTACCCCGGCGACTTCACCACGACCGACGCGTGGCCGGGCGTCGCGCCGGGCACCCGGGGCGTGCTCAACACCCTGGCACCCGGCAACTTCCGCCTCGACGATCTCGACGCGATCGAGCCCAAGCCCCCGATCCTCTGGGTGCGGGGAGCCGACGACCAGATCGTGTCCGACACCTCCCTGTTCGACCTCGCCCACCTCGGCCGGCTCGGCGCCGTGCCCGGCTGGCCGGGCGAGGACACCCACCCCGCGCAGCCGATGGTCACTCAGACCAGAGCCGTCCTCGACCGCTACGCCGCGGCGGGCGGGCACTACCGCGAGGTGGTCATCGCGGACACCGGGCACAGCCCGCACATCGAGAAGCCGAAGGAGTTCTCAGTGGCACTGCTCGAGGGGTTGGCCAAGGGCTGACAAGCATCCGACACCGCCGCCTTGGCGGGATTACGATCGCTCCACGTACCTGTTGAAGGGGCTGGTGCGGCGCGAGATCCGTACCCGGAAGACCGATCGGCCGCCGGCGTTCCGGGACGGTCCCGGAGCGCGCCGACCTGCTTGTCCCCGCTGCGCCACACTCCGGGCCGAGAGCGACGACCTGCGCCGGTGCCGCGACCGCATCGCCGCCTCGAACGCGCACCCGGCCGCGGGCAGTCCAGGAACGCCGACGCGCCCCACAGACCTCGGATCACCCCGGCGGTGGCCCGAACCGATTGTCCCCCGGCCGGTGTCATGCAGCCGACGTACCCCAGCGGCGGCGAACGGCAGCAGCAAGGGCAGGTAGACGAGCGTGCCGACGATCTTGACCCAGTCCTCGTCGACGGCGACCTCGACGATCCCGATCACCCAGACCAGCGGTACGTAGACCGCGAAGACGTACCAGAAGTCCGGCCGCGAGGCCCGGCCCCGGAACCGGAAGCCCAACCGGAACGCGCGGGCGACCGCGGCGGCGAAACCGGCACCGGGTGCCTCACCCCGGGTCACGCGGACCGCCGGGCGAGGTCGACCGCGTGGCAGTAGCGCCGGACGGCGGGCTGGTACAGCAGCACCAGCCCGGCGACCGACACCACCACGGCGGTGAGGTCGATCAGCGCGTGGACCGGGGATTCCCCGAACCCCAGGACGCCGAAGGGCAGCATGATGGCGTAGATCGGCACGAGCACGACGGTCAGCAGGAGGCGCCCGGCGGACCTGCCTTCGAGGGCGCCGAGCGCGCCCGCGACGTAGAGGATCAGCAGGACCGCGCCGGGGGCGGCGGCGACGTGCCCGAAAACGGGCATCCACAGCACGGCCGCGGCGAACGCGAGGGTGCGGGCGTGCCCGACCTCGCGCGGCCGCCGGGCCCGGATCTCCTCGACAGCACCGTTCTCCTTCTCGGACATCGCTTCCAGGATGGGGCCGCTTCCCCGAGCCCCTGTCGGGTGGCGGGTCGCCGAGACTGCGAGGCCTGAGCAGCGCGTTCTCGATCGGCCCGCTGCCGGCGAGCGGCGGCGCGATTTGGCTGACCAACGTGATCGCGTTCGCGTTGTGGTACTGGGAGTTCGACCGGGGTGGCCGGCGCGAAAAAACTCGAGCTCCTGGTGGAATCCGAGCTCGCCCGACACGCGTCCATCATCTTGTTCTGCGAAGGCAGCGGGCCCGCCAGCACCGGGTCGAGGTCCTCTATCGGGCGCCACTGACGGGCGTCTCCCACGACAGTGGCAGCCGGAACGGGATCGAGACGGGCTGCCCCGCCGGGACCGCAGTTCCTGCTGCACGACCTGCCGATCTCGGCGTCCGCGTGGCCACCCCGGATGTGCACCTGCCCGGTGATAGGCAGGCCGCGCGCGGCGTGCGGCGAGTCCAGCACCGTGTCGACGGACAGGCTACCGATGCCGGAGCGGCTCAGCATCCGGTTGAACATGCGGTGAACGTCGTGTTCCAGTGTCGTGGGGTCTTCCCGGTCCGCCCAGCCGCCGGGCGTCCGGAACCACCCCCCTGCCCGGCTGAATGTCCCCCGCCGGCCGGCTGGTTCCACACCCGTTCGTGGGCTCGGCCGCCCGGACGAGCCGGAACTTGCGTACGGTCGCGGCTATGTCAGGGGACCAACACCTGCTTGTCGACGAGGTCGCATGTGGACTGACCGCCGCCGAGGTGGCCGAACGGGTCGCCGCGGGCCGGACCAACGACGTACCAGCCCGGGTGAGCCGCAGCGCCGGCGAAATCGTGCGGGCGAACGTGTTCACCCGGATCAACGCGATCTTCGCGGTGCTGGCCGTCATCATCTTCTCGACCGGCTACCTGCTCGACGGGCTGTTCGCCGGCCTGATCGTGGCCAACAGCGTCGTCGGCATCGTCCAGGAGCTGCGGGCCAAGCGGACCCTGGACCGGCTGGCGATCGTCGGCCAGGTCCGGCCACGAGTCCGCCGAGACGGCGTCAGCCGGGACCTCGCGCCGGCCGACGTGGTCGCCGACGACGTGATCGAGGTCGGCCCGGGCGACCAGATCGTCGTCGACGGCACCGTCTTGGCGGCCGAAGCCCTGGAAGTGGACGAGTCGCTGCTCACCGGCGAATCGGATCCGGTCGTGAAGCACCCGCACGACCCGGTGATGTCCGGCAGTTTCGTGGTGGCGGGCAACGCGGCCTACCGCGCGACAAAAGTCGGGCGGGAAGCCTACGCGGCGAAGCTCGCCGAGGAGGCCGGACGGTTCACCCTCGCGGACTCCGAGCTGCGCTCCGGTATCGACACGATCCTGAAGGTCATCACCTACCTGCTCATCCCGGCCGGCGGGCTGTCGATCTACAACCAGCTCGCGGGCTCGCAAGCCCTGCCCGACGCGCTTCGCGGAATGGTGGCCGCACTTGTCCCGATGGTGCCCGAGGGGCTGATCCTGCTGACTTCGGTCGCGTTCGCGGTCGGGGTGGTGCGGCTGGGCCGGCGGCAGTGCCTGGTCAACGAGCTGCCGGCGATCGAGGGCCTGGCGCGGGTGGATGTCGTGTGCGCCGACAAGACCGGCACGCTCACCGAGAACACCATGCGGCTTTCCGAGGTACGTCCGTTCGGCGAGCCGGACGGCGCCCCCGAACTCGTGCTCGCCGCGCTGGCCGCCGCCGACCCCCGCCCGAATGCGAGCCTCCTGGCGATCGCCCAGGCGTGCCCGCCGACGCCCGGCTGGACCGCGCAGGCGGTCGCGCCCTTCTCCTCGGCGCGCAAGTGGAGCGGTGCGGGCTTCGGCGACCACGGCGACTGGGTGCTCGGCGCCCCCGACGTCCTGCTGGCCGCCGGCTCGGCCGAGCGCGCCGAGGCGGAACGGATCGGCGCGCAGGGGCTGCGGGTGCTGCTGCTCGGCCGGGCGGGTGCCGCGGTCGACGCTCCGGAGGCGCCCGGCGAAGTGGACCCGGTCGCGCTGGTGGTCCTGGAGCAGACGATCCGCGATGACGCCCGCGAGACCCTGGACTACTTCGCCACCCAGGGCGTGGCGGTCAAGGTGATCTCCGGCGACAACGCGGTCTCGGTGGGTGCGGTGGCTCGCGCCCTGTCCCTGCCCGGGGCCGACGCGCCGGTCGATGCCCGGACCCTGCCCGCGGATCCCGAAGCGCTCGCCGCCGAAGTGGAGCGCGGCACGGTGTTCGGGCGGGTCACGCCCGCCCAGAAGCGGGCCATGGTCGCCGTGCTGCAGTCGCGGGGGCACACGGTCGCGATGACCGGCGACGGCGTCAACGACGTCCTCGCGCTCAAGGACGCCGACGTCGGTGTCGCGATGGGTGCGGGCAGCCCGGCGACCCGGTCGGTGGCCCAGCTCGTCCTGCTGGACAACGCGTTCGCCACCCTCCCCCACGTCGTGGGCGAAGGACGGCGGGTGATCGGGAACATCGAGCGGGTTGCCAACCTGTTCCTCACCAAGACCGTCTACTCGGTACTGCTCGCTCTCATCGTCGGCGTCCCCGGCTTGATCGGCCTCACCGCCGTGCCCTACCCGTTCCTGCCCCGGCACGTGACCATCGTCGGCTGGTTCACCATCGGCCTGCCCGCGTTCGTGCTGTCCCTGGCCCCCAACAACGACCGCGCCCGCGGCGGCTTCGTCGGCCGGGTCCTGCGGACGGCGATCCCGGCCGGGGTGGTGATCGCCGGCGCCTCCTTCACCGCCTACCTCCTGGCCCATCCCGGCCACGGCGGCGGCGAGACCACGCAGGTCCAGGCGAGCACCACGGCGCTGATCACGCTGATGGCGCTCGCCTTGTGGGTGCTCGGCATCATCGCCCGGCCCTACACCTGGTGGAAGGCCGGCCTGGTCGCCGCGATGGCCCTCGTGTCCGGCCTGCTGTTCGTCCTTCCGGTGACAAAGCGGCTGTTCCTGCTCGACCCGGGCAACACCGGCCACACCCTCATCGCCCTCGGCTGCGCCGCCGCGGGCGTGGTCCTGATCGAACTCGGGCGGTGGATCGGCGGCCGGCTCGCGACCAACTGACCGCGCGTCCTCACGGTGAGGAAGTCTTCGTCGGCTTCCATCGCCTCCTCGACTGTTTTATCTTGGCACAGCAGGGTCATCACGGATCTCGGAGCCGCGGAACCCCTGCTGTTTCACCTGATCTCCTTGAGCACGTGGTCGATGTTCCCGGCCAGCGAGAACCGCAGGGTCAGATCGATCGCGTCGCGCCAGGCCGTGCCGTCCGCGTTGCCCGAAGCACGTAGCCGGCACGGGATGTCGCCCCGTTCCAGATCGAGTACAAAGGCGTCCACGGTCACACTGCCTGCCGGTAAGGCGCCCCGCCCGTATTCCGGGGGTATCGGGTCCCATCTGGTCGGTTCGTACGCCACCACCCGCACCGCGACGAAGTACCGCACCTGGAGCCCGGCGTCGAGCAGCATCCGCAGCTGGGTGACGCGCTCCGGTTCGTTGATGATATCCAACCGGGTGCTGTACCCGGTATCGACCGGGATCTGCCGGCTGCCCAGCGGTCCGGCCGGGCCGGTCAGCCGGAGTCCTCGCGCGAACAAGCCGGGGTCCACGAAGAACGTCCCAGGCTCGGTGGCCGGGTTGTGCTGCCGGTCCGGGGCGGTCAGGTCGGCGGCCAGGAGGAGTTCCGCGTTGTCGCCCGCGTCCGCCGAGACTCGGGCGCCCTCGGGGATGTCGGCGTGGGGAAGCGACGTGGGCACTGGATCCAGCGGCCGGTCGCAGGAGTTGGCCTCCGCGCTCGCCTTCGGTACGGCGAATCCGGCTAGTTTCGCGCGCACGGCGTCGTAGCGACTCTGGTATTCCCGGAGCACGCCGTCGAAATCCGGCGGAGGCGAGGGCTGGAATCCGCCGCTGTCGCAACCAGCGAGCAGAGCAGCGGCGCAGACCAGCGCCGCGAGTCGCCGATACCGTCCGCTGTGGAACCTCACGGAATCACTAAGCCTTTGTCTCGCAGAGCTTCTTCCACACTCAGGCACTCGATCTCCCGATCGATACCGGCGGAGCGCACACTCGGACGATGCTCCACCGCCAGCGCTTCGCAGGTCTGCTCCAGCAACGCGTCGTAGGCCTGCCGGGTGCCGTCACGCCGCACCCGCCGGAACGCGCCGCGCACACGCAACAACAGCCGACCTCCCGGTGTCGGAGCCGACACAATCAAGCCGTACAGCAGCAGATTGGCCTTGGTACCGGTCCGATCTTCGCCATGAGGCATTCTATGACGGCCGATCCTGGTGTGGAACCCCGGTCAGGCGACCAGCTGTCCAGATTGGCGCGTAGCTGTAGTCTCCGTCGACAACGACCCGGTCGCGGTCACCCGGAGCGGGCTTCTTCTGCGCGAGGATCCCGCCATCACGGCTATCGACGCCGACCTGCGCCACCCCGACACCCGCGCGCCGCTCGACCTCGACCAGCCGATCGTGCTGCTCATGATCGCGGTCCTGCACTTCATCCCCGACCGCGACGACCCCGCCGGCCGGGCCATCCGCTCCTACCTGCGCCGTCGGCACATCCCGGCGACCATTCCGGAGCGGCGTGACCAGCAGGCGAACCGGCTGCGCCGCGGTCAGGCCGGTGGACGCCCACCGGCCTTCGACCGAATCGCTTACCGACGCCGCAACATCGTCGCGACCGGCTGCCCAGCCCTTGCCAACCAGAGACTCCGCCATCACCAACGCCAGACGAAGATGAACGTGCGCGGGCTCCGGCTGCCCCTGACAGTCTCGACCGAGGGCACATCGCTCCTCCGTGTAACGCACGGTTCCCAGCCACAGATATTCATGCCCGTGAGCAAAACCGGAGCGACTCCCCGCGGGCTGCCGTGACCGATCTGCGTGCGGCGGGCTCGCGGGCGATCCTCATCGGCACCGGGTGCGCCACCGGCGGTTCTGACGCGGCCGGGCTCGGTGAAGTCCCGGCGGTCGCGGCCACCGTCACCGACTTCGCCGCCGTGCTGGTCGACCGGTGCGGGATGATGGAGGACAACGTCCGGGTCGTCTTGGACCCCGCCCTGCCGTTCGGCGTCGGCGACGCACTCGCCGAAGAGACCCGGCGCGCGGAAGACGCGCTGCTGGTCTACTTCTGCGGCCACGGGCTGGTCAGCCTCGACGGCACCCTCTACCTCGCCACCGCCGCCACCGACACCCGCCCCGGCTACCTGACACACACCGCCGTCGCTTACGCCCAGGTGCGCGACGCTGTGCTGGAGAGCCCCGCACGTGTGAAGATCGTGATCCTGGACTGCTGCTACTCCGGGCGCGCCTTCGCGACGCTGGGGGACACGGCCGGTCCCGAGGCGACCGGCCTCTCGCGCATCCACGGCGGCTACGTGCTGACCGCCGCCGGTGCGAACGAGGCGGCCCTCGCGCCACCGGGCGAGCGGCACACCGCGTTCGGCGGGGCGCTGATCCAGCTGCTCAGCGAAGGCGACCCGGACGGCCCACGGGAGCTGACGCTGCAGCACGTGCACGCTCACCTGCGCGAAATGCTGCCCGCCCGCGGCTTTCCACGTCCTCGCCGCCTGGCGACCGAGGCGGTGGACGGCTTCGTCCTCGCGATCAACCCGGCGTTCCGGCTCACCGACACCAGCATCGACACCGAACCGGAAAGCACCGCCGGTGACGACGTATGCCCCTACCGCGGGCTCGCCGCGTTCGACACCGACGACACGGCCTGGTTCTTCGGCCGCGCCGAGGAAACCCGCATACTGCTGGACCGGATCGCGAAGGCGCGTCCGGGCGACCCGCCGCTGGTCCTGGTCGGTCCCTCGGGTGTGGGCAAGTCGTCGCTGCTGCGCGCCGGGGTGGTGCCCGACGCCGGCCGGACCGCGGAACCCCGCGTCGCGGTCGTTCTCACCCCGGGGCCGCGGCCGCTCGCCGCACTGTACGAAGCCCTCGCCGGCCACGGAACCGGGTCGATGCTGCTGGTCGTCGACCAGCTCGAGGAAATCTTCACCGAGTGCACCGACCGCCAGGAACGCGACAGCTTCGTCGCGGCCCTGACCGGGCCGAGCCGCGACGGGTTGCTCGGCGACGCCGTCGTCCTGCTGGGCCTGCGGGCCGACTTCTACCGCCACTGCCTGGCCTACCCGCAGCTGCGCCGCGCCCTGGAGACCGGCCAGGTCCTGCTCGGCCCGCTCTCGGGTGCCGAGCTCGCGACGGCGGTCCAGGCGCCTGCGGCGGCTGCCGGGCTGAGCCTGCAGGCCGGGTTGGTGCAGATCGTGCTGCAGGACGTCCACGACCAGGCCGAGGCCCTCGCGGCGGACCGGGGCACCGAGCTCGACCTGCAGCAGGGCGAGGTGCTCCCGCTGCTCTCACACGCCCTGCGCGAGACGTGGGGACGCCGCCAGGGCGGACTGCTGACCGTGACCGGGTACGCCAACTCCGGCCGTGTGGCCCGCGCCGTGGAAACCTCGGCCGAGCTGGTCCACGACGCGCTCGACGAGCCGGACCGGATGGTGCTCCGCGCACTGGCGCTGCGACTGGCCGCGGTACGGGACGGCATGGCCATCACCCGCCAGCTGGTGGCGCGGGACGAGCTGATCGACGAGGTCGCGCCCGAAGCCCGTCCCGCGGCCGAGCACATCTTGGACGCCCTGGTCGCCAGCGGCCTGCTGACCACGGACGGGAACACGGTCGGCCTGGCGCACTCCGCCGTCCTGCGCGCGTGGCCGCGGCTGCGGACATGGCTGGAGGACAGCCGCCAGTCACTGCTCGTGCGCCGCCGGCTGGCCACGGCGGCGGAGCGCTGGTTCGACGAGGACCGGCGGCGGCGTCTGCTGTACCGGGGAACGCAGCTGACGGTCGCGGTCGCGCTCACCGTGCAGGACAGCGCCCCGCTACCCGCGCGGTCGCGGGCGTTCCTCGACGCGAGCACGGGCCGCCGGCGCCGTTCCCGCCGAGTGACCGCCTTCGCCGCGGGTGTCCTCGTCCTCGCCGCCGGTATCGTCTACGGGACCGCCCTGAGCGACCAGGGGTGCCCGTCCGGGCTGCAGTCGTCCAGCAGCATCACCTTCGGCGACGAATGCGTCGGCGTGACGGCCGGACAGTACGTGTTCCGGCCGGAGCTGGCCGCCGTCGAGCAGCGGATCGCCGACGAGAATGCCCGCGTCGAGTCCGGCGGCGGGCCGGCCGTCACGGTGGCCGTCATGGCCCCGATCCCGGTCGGCGCCGGCAACGGCGTCTTCACCGTCGACTCGGTCCGGCGCCAGCTCGAAGGGGCTCACGCCGCGCAGGTGGCCGCCAATCGGCTCGAGCTGAAGGTCCGGCTGGTGCTGGCCAACGAAGGGGCGTCGGAAAGCGCCTGGGAACCGGTGACCGGCCGGCTGGCCACGATGACTTCCGGCCCGGCGCCGCTGGTGGGGGTCATCGGCATGGGCGTCAGCTCACCGGAGACGCTCCAGGGTGTCCGCGCGTTGGAGGACCGGGGCCTGCCCGTCGTGGCCTCGCTCGTGACAGCCGACGACTTCGGCGACGTCCTGCCGAACCTGCTCCGGGTCCGGCCGACCAACACGCAGCTGGCCGCCGTCATCGCCCGGTACGTCGGCAGAAAGGGCATCAAGGGCGACACCGCGCTGATCGGCGACACCGACGCCGGCAACCTCTACGCCCGTTCGCTGCGGAAGGACATCGAGACCCGCGTCGGCCCCGTCCTCGGGCCGCCGACCTCCTACAACTATGTCGGCTCGCGAGGCTACCGGACTCACGTATTCGAAACAGTCGTGCGAGACCTCTGCGTCCAACGGCCCGAGGTGGTGTTCTTCACCGGGAGCCAAGGAGATCTCAGCAGTTTCCTCGACGCGACCGCGGACCTGCCGGGCGTCTGCGGTCCGCTCGAGGTGATCACCACAGAAGCCGGGGAAGTGCTCCTCGACCCGGCACGGCGTTCCCGGCTCGCGGCCGCGCACGTCGCGGTCACGACGTTGGTCCCGGCGGGCTGGGCGGCGCCCTCCGGACCGCCGCCCGGGAACCCGCCCCGTTACCAGCGGTACCGGGACGACTTCGCCGGGGCGGGGTTCGACCCGGCGGGTGCCGCCAGCGGAGACGCGATCTCGACCCACGACGCACTGATGACGCTGGTCACCGCGGCCGGCGCCGCGCGGTCGGCCGGGCCGGTGAACCCGGCCGCCGTAACGGCCCAGCTGGGCAACCTCCACGGCTCGTTGTCGGTGCCCGGCGCGGAAGAGAACCTCGATTTCAGCCGGCAGGGCGTACCGGCCCGCAAGACCGTCGGGATCGTCCGGTACGCCGACGGGAAGCCACCGCAGACCATCGACGTCGACCACACCGAATAGGAGTCCGAAGTGGACCTGACGATCCGGATCACCGCCGGCGACGCCGTTGTGGAACTCGGTTCCCTGAACGACTGGCTGTCCGCCGACGAGCGACTCCGCGGCCGCACCCGCGTGCTCGCCGCGGCCGGCGAGCCGGGCACCCTCGCCGCCGGCCTTCCGGAGGCGCTGGCGGTGGCGCTCGCTCCAGGCGGTGTAGCCACCGCGGTCGTGACGGTGCTCGTCACGTGGATCCGGCACCGGACCGGATCGGTGAAGATCACCGGCACCCGCCCGGACGGTACGACGTTCGCCCTGGAGGCCACGCACGTGAAGGACCTCGACGCGGCCGCGATGCGTGCGTTGACCGCCGAGATCACCGACACTCTCGAATGACTGCAGTGCCGATGTATGCAGCTGTCGATTGAGGTGGAGCAGGAGGGCATGTAAGTGGCTGAGTACAGAGCAGTTTGGGTGAACGACTGGGTTTCGGACAAAAGCTCGGGCGAGACGGTGGTCAACGCGACCAACGTCATGAATCAGCACGCCTCTGAAGGGTGGGAGCGGGCCTTCTCGTGAAGAGTCTGCGGCACGGTGCGCGCGGCTCGCAGGTATGCTCGGCGGGTGGCAGCTCGATGCGGACTCGCCGCTCGACGATGTCGGCCTTGGGCTTCAAAGTTTTGGTGCGCAGATCTTTGAAGACAGTCCAGGCGAGGGTGGCCGTGCGAACGATGAGGGAACCCCCAGATTGTCTCTAAGGTCTGCAGATCGAGATCTGCTGCTGACCGGGGCCAGGTGCGCCGGACCGGGACCTAGGTGCGAGCGAGCGCCGGCCGGTCCTGCAGCTCCTCGGCGATGGTCAGAGATTGGCGGTACCACTGCTCCGCCTCCTCCAACAGCCCCCGCAACTGCGCGACCGTGCCGAGCTGGTGATGCGAGCGGCCATGCCCGGCTGATCCTGCAGCGTGGAGAACGGGCTGCCGGTGGCGCAGACCTGGGTACCGCTCGGCGCCTCGCCCAGCTTCGCCGACGACGAAGCCTTGATCGCGACCAGGCGCGCCGCGTTGCAGTGGCCGTCCTGGGCCGGCGATCTTGCCCTCGCGGCCCGACCGCGCGACAACTTTTGTGCCCGCCGGAGTGAGGTGAACCGATGAGTGCGGGAAGTACTTGCGAGCATCGGCATCCGCAGCCTGCTCCTCGGATCTTCACCACGCCCACCCGTGGGCTCGACCTCAGCGTCAGTCACTGCGCGCAGTCGGCAACGGCGTCCGGTGGTGATCCGGCTCGACATTTGTGGCCGACAGGCGATCAGCCCGTGTCATGGAGGCGGGCCCGGTCATCGAGGGGGGAGGTAACGACCGGGCCCGCGCGGAGAACATACCCAGTTCCAGGGCCAAAAATGCGTCATCTCCGGAACTTCCTCCACCTGGATGCGAAACGGGCGTCACGGTGCTGCGGGCGGGTCGAGATCGGCCACGCTCTGGGCGGACGCGACTCGGCTACCGCTGGACTCTCGTCGCCGCGGTCCACGCCCACACGGCCGGACCGCGCTCCGTTCCTATGACTGTTGATCACCTTGAATTCGAGAAGTCAGCTCGCCGTTCCGGTGATCCGGCCACCGAGCACGGTCGCCGATCAGGGCGGTTCGGTGAGCCCGGTCCGGGACGTCCGGCCGAGGTGGTCCTGGAGCCGGGCGTGGCGGAACTGGTAGACGGCGCCCGCCTGGCGCAGCACCCCGCGGTGGTAGGCGTCGTCCAGAAAAGCCGTCACGGCCCAGGGCAGCCGGCCGGTAAGCGGCAGCCAGACCCGCGACAGCAGCACCCACTGCCCCCAGGCGGTGAAGGCGAGGACGTAGGAAAGCCCTCCGCCGAGTCCGCTGACGGCGCCGATGAGCAAGCCGGTGGACAGCGGCCAGCGAAGAGGTCCCAAGGGCTCTTGCAGCAGGTCGACGACGAGCCGCCCGCCGAAGGCGATGGCGAGGGTAACCGTCGGGGCGAGCAAGAGCACCTGCCGGAGCGCAGTCCTGCGGTTCGCGGCCAGCAGCCCGAGTGGGGTGGCGGCGGAGCCGACGTCCAGCGGGGTCTCCAAGGTGGCCATGAGGCAGAACACGAACCCGGCCGCCAGCCCGAATACGAGACCATAGAAAAAGACCCTGAACAGCGACTTCTCGGCCATCGTGGCCAGGTCGGGCGGAAATCCGAACAGCAGCCCGCGCACGGTCGCGCTCACCGGCCCGTAGCCGAGCCCGATCACGAAGCCGCCCAGCAGGCTGGTGCCGAACCGGGCGGCGTAGGCGCGCGCGAGCCGCCGTCCGGTGCGGTTGCGGCGGCCCAGCAGGCGCAGCTGCACGCGGGAGGGCTCGAACACCATCCCGCCGTAGGCGACCAAGAGCCCGTACACCAGCCCGAAGGCCAGCCCGGCCGTCGGCCCGATCAGGAGTCCGTCCAGCATGCCCTCGCGAACCGCGACCGCGATCCCGGGGCCGAGCAGATCCGCCGGGACGAAGACCAGCCAGCTGGCCAGGACCAGGGCCAGCGCGGCGGCCGAGGTGACCGCGAGGACGCGCGACGAACGGTGCAGTGAACGGCCCAGCTGCCACCACGCCAGGTCCCGGCCACCGAACCGGTCGACGTGCCGGGCAAGGTGGCCCAGCCATCGCTGGGCGCGCTCCGGATCCCAGCCCGGCTGCCGGAGTGGGCGGGCGCCGGCGCCCAGGTGCGGCGGGCGCCGCCGGTAGACGGCGGGCACGAACCCGGCCAGCAGGTGGTGTTCGAGGGCTTCCGGCGCCGGGAACCGGGTCGTGTCCAGCAGCGCGCCCGGATCCCGGCCGGGCACGTCGCTGTACACGGCCCGGGCCAGGGCCACCATCAACGGCGTCGTCAGCGCCGCGGCCAGGTTGACCGCGGCCGCGCTCTCCGGCCGGTCGCGCAGCTCGGTCAGCACGGGCTCCCACACCGTCCCGGCGCCGGAAGCGCCGCGCGCCCGGCGGGTGGTGCGCGGCAGGTAGTCGGCCAGGTCGCCCGGGGTGAGGTCGACCAGCTGGATCCCGGCCGCCGCGCTCGGCACGTCGGTCGCGGCGACCGCGCCCGCGTACTCCTCGACCCGGCTGGTCAGCAGGAACGGCAGCGCGGTGACGCCGAGGGCCTCCATCGCGGCCGCACGCAGGCCGGCGGCGAGCTCGTCGAATCCGTCCAGCACCGGCAGGACGTATCCACCGTCGACCAGCGTGGCAGCCAGCGTCGGACGGCCCGGCGGGCTTTCGGCCAGGTTGGGGCAGTCGGGGTAGTCGTGCGGCAGCCGCTCGATCAGCCAGTCCCGCAGCGTGGCGGTGGCCGGATCCCACGAGCCGAGACTGAGGACCATCGGCACCGGGTCGGCGCTGGTGCGGGCCCGCAGGTAGTCCAGCACGAACCGCAGCGCCAGGATCGTCTTGCCGGAGCCGGCGCGCCCCAGCACCACCAGCCGCCCCGACGGGATCCGCCGGTAGACGGTCGCCAGCTCGTCCGGGTCACCGGCCAGGTCCACCGGAGCCGAGGTGCCCCCGGGCCGGACGCGGTGGACGTTGTCCCAGCCGTCGGTCAGCTCCGCCGGGGCCGGTTGCCACCGCACGGGCAGCGGAAAGGGGTCGTGGAGCCGGCGTTGCTCCTCTTCCCGTCGCCAGCGGGAGCCGACCACGTGCGCCAGCTGGTCCGCGGCGTCGGCCAAGGCGCGCCGCGCCGGCGAGTCCGCCGTGCGCTCCGCCGGGGCGGAGGGGCGGTCCAGCGGGTCGTCGACGTCGGCCGGGTCCGGTGGCGCGCCGAACTCGGCCAGCAGCCGACGCTGCTCGGCGGCCGTCGTGCCCAGGGCTTCGGCGAGGAGCTTCACCGTGCCCATCCGCGGATCGATGGGCTTGCCGTTCTCGAGCCGCCGGATGGTGCTCACGCTCACTTCGGAGCGCTCGGCCAGCTGCTCCTGCGTCAACCCCGCGTGACGGCGCATCGCCCGCAGCAGAACGCCTGCCCGACTGGACACCGCGATGGCCCCCCACCGTGAGTGCGGATCTCGTCACGGGGAGCCTACCGCGATCACCGGTCATCTCTGACCGGCTGCTGCGCTGTTGCTCCGACCTGCGCTGACGCCATCCTGAGCGAGCACCACGCCTCGGCGGCCGATCGCCGCCGGGGAAGCTGATCGGTGCCCGAAATCTCCCCGGTCGGGCGGTGGGGGGCCACCCGGCCGGGGTCCCGGCACCGGCAGCAAGTCCACCCCGTCAACGGCCGGGAAGGACCATCCGGGCCTTCCCGGCCACGGAAAAGGAGGAGCATTCGTGAGCAGGATTTCCGGCCGGTGGCGGGCCGGCGCGGTACTGGCCGTCGCCATCGCCGCGGCACCGGTCGCGCCCGCGTCGGCGACCACGGCCCACGCCGACACCCAGGCCGTGCTGAACGGCTACCAGGCCCACGCCGGACCGGGCGCGGCCGTCTACGCGGGCAATGCGGCGGGATCGTGGCACCTATCCACGGGCAGCGCCACGATCACAGCGCCGGCGCGTCCTATCGGCCCGGACGAGCGCTTCCGCGCCGCCAGCCAGACCAAGACCTTCACCGCGGCCACCATCCTGCAGCTCGTCGACGAGGGCAGAGTCGAGCTCGACGCGCCGATCGAGCGTTACCTGCCCGGCGTGGTCGACGGCAACGGCTACGACGGCACCCGGATCACCGTCCGGCAGCTGCTCCAGCACACCGCGGGCATCGCCGACCCGAACCTGGTCGACTACGCCCGCAACACCGTCGGCCTGCTCCGGCCCGACGGCAGCGTCGCGCTTCGCGACCTGGTCCGGGTCGGGCTCCAGACCGCTCGGCCGGCGTTCCCGCCCGGCACCGGCGTGGTCTACTCCAACCTCGGCTACCTGATCAACGGCCTGCTGATCGAGCAGGTCACCGGCACGTCCGTGGGCGAGGCGATCACCAGCCGGATCATCGACCGGCTCGGCCTGGCCCGGACCAGCTTCCCGCAGCCGGGTGACCGGTCCCTGCCCGCTCCGTACGTCCCCGGGTACCGCGGGGTGCGGGCCGGGCCGTTCTTCTTCTGGACCGAGACCACCTCGGCCCCCTTCGCCGCCGAACCGTCGATCGAAAGCTCGGCCGGCGCGATCGTCTCGACTCAGGCGGACCTGTCGGTGTTCTACCGCGCACTGCTCGACGGCAGGGTCGTCTCCCCGGCCGCCCTGGCCGAGATGCGCCGGACCGTCCAGGTCCCGGTCCACGATCCGGCCTACGTCGGCCTGGGCCTCGGGCTTCAGGCCATCACGCTGTCCTGCGGCGGGGTGGCCTGGTACCACAACGGCCTCGCCGTGTCCGGCTACAGCTCGTGGACCGCGGCGACCGACGACGGCCGCTACGCCTCGATGGTGACCAACGCGTTCGAGGAAACGAACCTCCGGCCCTCACCCGCCGACGTCGTCGACTCCGCGCTCTGCGGCAGCCGGTAACCCGCCGGGCAACCCTTCGAAGGAGATCAGCTGTATGCGCAACCGGACGACCACCCGTGTGCTCACCGCCGCGCTGACGATCACTTTGACCCTCACCGGCGCCGCTGGTGAGGCCGACGCCCGAGCCGCGCCCGGGAAACGCGTCTTCAACTCCCTGCAGATCATCTTCGGGCTGGACCGGCCCGACGACTTCTGCACGATCGGAGCGGTCGGCACCGACCGGTACGCGCGGACCATCGCCATCTCGGCGGGGCACTGCCTGAGTGATCCCACCGGGCAGTACGGCGATCGCGACATCCCGGAGAACGTCCAGCCGGTCTACGACCGCAACGACACCGCGTTCGGCCCCATCGGGTACGTCCGGTACTTCAAGGACCGGAAAGGCTCGATGACCGGCGATCCGGTCAAGGACTACATGATCATCGAGCTGGTCCCGGCGGTGACGCCGTCCGCCCAAGGACCGTACCTGAAGGAGACCGGGGAACTGGAGGTTCCCGGCGGGCCGCCCAGTCCCCACGCGCTGAACCCGCCGCTGGACGACGAACGCCTGCTCGGCGCGGCACTGAACAACACCAACGAGCTGGTGGTGTCGGGCCAGCTCGGCGTCTCCTACGGCCGCGTCACCGCCAACGTCCGTGGCATCTACCAGTCCTGGGCCCAGCACAAGGGTGGCGACTCGGGCGGACCGGCGATCTGGCACGTTCCCGGGACCGCCTATCCCGCCCAGGGCAACGGTTTCCAGGCGGCGGGCCCGTGGGCGGGCATCACCAAGGCCATCGTCCTGGGTGTTCCGCCGTACGTCTACACCAGCTCCGCGAACATCCTCGCCGACCTCCGCGCCCGCGACACCGCTCGTCCCGGTGTCTACGGCGCAGGTTTCCACGTGACCACCAACCCGTGACCACGCCACCGAGAAAGCGAACCGTGAAACGCATGAGAGTCCCCTCGCCCGGCCCGCGAATCCGGGCCCGGCTGGCGGCCGCCGCAACCGGGCTGGCGGCGGCGGTGAGCCTCCTCGGCGGCCCCGCCGCCCACGCCGACCCTGGCGCTCCGCCAACCTTGACCGACGGCTACGGCCTCACCCAGGTCGGCCCGGCCGAAGGCAGCCCGACCAACTTCGTCGTCACCGTGACGACGCCGGAAGTGGCCGGGCCGCACCACATCCGGATCATCGTCCCGAGCAGCTACTACACCGATCTCGGCCGCCGCTTCCCGGTGTTCTACTTCCTGCACGGCGTCGGTGACGACCCGGGTAAGCCGGGGCTGGCCTACCCGGCGCTGCTGGCCACCCAGCAGATGATCACGGTGATCCCGGACGGTGGCTTGCGCGGCTGGTACACCGACTGGGTTCGCCAGGACACCGCCGCCGGCGCTCAGAAGTAGGAAACCTTCCACGTCAACCAGGTGGTGCCGTTCGTCGACGCGAACTTCCGCACCGTCGCGGCCAAGGCCGGGCGAGCCATCGGCGGGCTGTCGATGGGCGGCTTCGGGGCGCTGAACTACGCCGAGAACCACCCTGAATTGTTCAGTCAGGCCGTGTCGCTGTCCGGCGCGCTCGACCTCGGCCTCTACTGGGTCCGCACGGCGATCCGCGGCACTCTGTCCAACACGGGATTCGCCCTGTCGGGCACCTCCGGCTCCGGCGACACCACGGGCGGCAGCACTTTCGGCCCCGCCGTCCCGACCGACTCCGTCTTCGGCCCGCTCAACGAGGCCGGTGACCTGTCCGCGGCCCTCGCGCACAGCCCAGTCGTCAAGGCCGACAGACTCGGCGGCGTCGGCATCTCGCTCTACACCGGCTCGGGTGACGGCAATCTCGCGAACCTCCTGCTCGACGAGCCCGCGTTCGCCGAAGCCGTCACGGAAGCCGCCCAGCGCGGCATGAAAACGGCTCTCGACAGGCTCGGGCACCCCCTCTACGCGGTCGACTACGGCAACGGCCGTGGCTGGGGGCCGAACTGCCAGGGCAAGCACGCCTCCGGGTGCTGGGCGCAGGACCTGGTGGACTACGTGCCGCGCTTGGAGCAGGCCTTCGCCGGTACCACCTGACCACGGAAACAGCCAGGCACGCCACGGGCAGCCCGCGAACGAGAAGGGGAGATCGAAATGAAGAAACGGCGAACACCGGCCCTGCTGGCCGGGCTCACGGTGCTGGCGGGGCTCTCGCTGGTGGGAGCGCCCACCGCGCAGGCGACCGCCTCCTGCGACGGCACCTACACCATCGTCGTCGGCGGGACGGGGAGCCGCTGGTGGAACGACGGCTTCACCGGCAACATCCAGCAGCACGTCGGCTACCCGAGCGACATTCCCGACGGGGCGAGCGCCCGCGCGGGCGTCGACGAGCTGAACCGGCTGGTCCGCGACCAGCGTGGCGCCTGCCCGGACCAGCACGTCAAGGCGATCGGGTACTCGCTGGGCGCCGCGGTGGTGCACACCTGGGTCACCGAGAACTGGCCGACCTTCGGCAACGTGAACGCCGTGCTCGTCGCCGACCCCAAGCGCAAGGCGCCGCCGGGAACCGACGGGGGCAGCGTGCCCTTCGGCGGGATCGTCGGCCCTCCGCTGGCCGGCGCCGACCGGTTCTTCGGGAACGTGCCGGTCAAGTCGATCTGCCACTGGGACTACGTCTGCGACGAGTCCGCGGGCATCTGGACCTACCCACACAACCACCAGGTCAACTACCCCGAGGACTTCAACGCCGACCACCACAACGACGACGCGAACGAGCAGTGGTACAACGGCGCCTGGTACCCCTGGTAGGAACAAACGCGGCCACCGGGACGAGCGCGTCGCAGCCCCGGTGACCGGCTCCCGGCGGCGTCCCGCATCGCGCGCCTGCGGCCCGTTACCGCGGTCGATCTGCGGGAACTCGGCGGAAAGCGATGCCGAACCGCCGGCTCGCATTGCTGTCGAACATCCCCCGCGCGGGTGTTCATGATCTGCACTCCCGTCACGCAACGCTGACGGGCAGGTTTCACCGACGTGCGCGGTTCAAGGAGCCGCGCGCGGGGATCAGCGTCCTCGACGGCTGGGGAGCCCGAGGTCGCCACCAGGGGATGCGGGGTGCCGGGCTCGCGTAGGGGGCGAGCCCGGCACACCGCCCGACTTCCCGCCGACGACTCTTCTCGCCGGCGAAAACCTCGGTACCGCAACCTTTCTCGGACACCTCGCCGACGCGTCGACGGCGTAACAACCGGGAACGGCGGGCCGACATCGGCGTTGCGGCATCCGCCGCGGGACCAGAGACCGGCGGCGGCTTTCCTCCCCCGAGACTGCCGCCGCCTCAGGCGCTTTCCTCGCCCTGTCCACACCAGCTGCACAGCACGTCGCGCGCCGAACGACGCGATCGCGGCTCTTCGCGGAATGGGACCCGGACATCCGGCCGGCAGGTCCCGCTGCGAGCGACTCGCGCCACAACGAAAGGAGAATTTATTACAGATGGCGGCTCATGCGCGATGATGTTGTCGACTACGAGGCCGGCAGGCCAAGCCTGGGCATAAAAGACCAGCGGCCGACGCGGATTCTTGCACCACTCGGTGCCACTGCCGAACCCCGCGTACCGTGTGAGCGCACGCGCTGACGCCGGATCAATCAGGTCTCGCGCGGCAACGCCCGCCTCAGCCACACCGCCCACGGCGGCCACGTCGCAGGAACAGCTGAGCGGGCCGACTGGCTCACCGCACACACATCTGGTCGTGCTCCGGGCCCCGTCCGGCGCCGGCAGGCCCACAATCGCTACCGCGACCCGCGCCCGACTCGGCCGCGGCGTCGCGCTGGTCCAGCAGGACCTACCGCGCCGCGACGTCGCCCCGGACGTCAAGGTCCTCTACGCCGACAACGACCCCGTCGCGGTCGCCCAAAGCCGGCTGCTGCTGCGCGGAGACCCCGCCACCACGGTCATCGACGCCGATCCACGCCGCCCCGAGGCGATTTCGACCAGCCGATCGCCCGGCTGATGATCGCGGTCCTGCACTTCATCCCCGACCGCGACGACCCCGCCGGGATCATCGCCGCCTACCGCGCCGCCCTACCTCCCGGCAGCTACCTCGCCCTGTCGCACTCGACCGACGAGACGTCCCCGCCCGACCTGCGCGAGCAGGTCCCCACCTGCATCGACCTCTACCAGCACAGCGCCAGCCCACTCGCCGCCCGCACCCGGCACGCGCCGGCCCAGTGGCTCGAGGGCCTCGTCCTCGTTCCGCCGGGTATCACGATCGCCGACCAGTGGAACCCCGACGCTCCTGTGCGCTCGGGTCCCGAGCATGATCCGGTCATCGGCGGGCTCGCCCACCTCCCCACCCAGCACCGGCTCCGATACCGGCGGATCGCGCATGGGACGGTGACGCGCCGGGTACCACCACGGCGTGATCACCTGGGAAGAAAGACCCACCTTCGGTCTTCTGGAAGACCTCACCCCGAAACCACTACCGCTGCCGCGATCCACATCGTCCATCGGCGCCGACCTTCGCACCCTGCAAGCCGCCGGCGCGCTCGAGCTTCCCCAGCCCGGAACCGGAGGGCTCGCCGGCCGGTGGGCGGCGCTGGCCGCGCTCGGCCGGATCGACCTGACGCTGGCCCGGCTGGCCGAGGGTCACGCCGACGCCGTCACGATCCTCGGCGAAGCAGGCCGGGCCCCTCAGCCCGGCGCGCTCTACGGCGTCTGGGCGGCGAAGTCCGCCGGCACCGGCGCCATCCTCGAGGACGGCAAACTCAGCGGCACCGTACGGTTCTGCTCCGGGCTGTCACTGCTGGACCGCGCGCTGGTGGCCGCCGGTGACCGGCTCGTCGAGGTCGACCTCACCGACCCCGGCGTGCAGCGCCACCCCGACACCTGGCAGGCCGTCGGGATGGACGCCTCCGACAGCGGCGACGTCGTCTTCGACGGCATCCTCGTCGCCGCCGACGCCCTCATCGGCCCCCCGGACTGGTACCTCGGCCGCCCCGGCTTCGCACTCGGCAGCGCCGGCGTCGCCGCCGTCTGGCTCGGCGGCGCGGCCGCGATCACCGACACGATCGTGGCTCACCTGCGTGACACCGGACGTGCCGACGACCACCAGCTCGCCCACCTCGGCGCGATCCACACCGCGATCCGCACCGCCGAAGCGCTGCTCCTGCAGGCCGCGGGCACCATCGAAACCGCCGCCGACCCCTGGCACGTCGCGTGCACCTGCCGCGCCGCAGTCGAGCACGCGGTACGCGAGGTCCTCGACCACGCGCCCCGGCTGACCGGCGCCGGCCCGCTGTGCCGCGACCGCAGGTTCGCTCAGCGGATAGCCGACCTCGAAGTCTACGTTCGCCAGCACCACGCCGAACGCGACCTCGCCGCATTGGGCCGGCAAGTCCTCGACGCCGCAACAGGCACGTAACAGGTCACGAGGCCAGGCCGCGTTTGCCAGAGCCCGCGTCGCGCGCTGACTGTCACGCTGGGCCGCCCGCCGCCGAGGACGAGTCCTGGCGCATTACCGCCGCGCCCGCCTCCCTCGGCTGACCTCACCCCGGCCGGCGCTCTGGAAAACGTCCGGCAGAGTGAGGCCCCTTACGCGCGCTCCATGGCCGCCCGGATCACCCGCGCGGTCGGATCCGGCGCGCCCGGATCGCACACCCGGTCGGTGAGCAGGAAACCCGGCAACTCCACGTCATGCTCCTCGGTCAGCCGGAAGGTCCCGCCGAGCACATCGGGATCCCAGCCGAGAGCGAGAGCGCGCTCGATCAGGCCACGGACGTCGGCACGCGACGGGTAGGAGCCGTCCGTGTCGGCCGGGGTCCACTCCACGCTGGTGGCGGTCGAGAGCAGGTCAGCCTCCAGGGCGCGGCCGGTCTTCCCGGCGCCCCAGGCGCGCACCCGGACACACCGGTGCAGGTCGACACCGTCACCGGCGACCTGGCCGATCGTGGCCCGCCACGTGTAGGTCCGCTCCCCGACGCGGAGTGTCCGCAACCTCGTTCGCACCCCGCCACCTTAAGGCCCGGAAAAGCCGATGGGGCCACTTGTCACGCCTCACGTGGGGCCACAGCGTTGACAAGCGGGTGGCGTGCGCGCACCATGAGCCCACTCTGATGTTCTTTTATGAGCGCTTAAGGCATTAAAAGCTCAGTTTCAAGCATTCAGTCTGCACAAAGAGCAGCCGCCGTTGCTCGCTCGGCGCCGTGGAGGACACCGGTCCTTCGTGTCGCCGGAGCGGCGCCATCCGGATGTGGAGCACGAGATGATGCGGAACTCACGGGCCTTCGGGCTCGGCTCGGCGGTCGCGCTGCTCACGGTGGCCCTGAGCGCCGGGGCGGCGCCGGCCGCGGTCGCGGATCCGATCGCCGCGAACACCAGCACCGCGATCGGCGTGAAGCCGATGATGGGCTTCAACAACTGGGCCAGGTTCACCTGCGCCGCGCAGGCCCGGCTCGACGGCACCCGCGACGGCTACTCGTTCCAGCAGTTCATGCAGGACCAGGCCAAGGCGATGAAGGACACCGGACTCGTCGCCGCCGGATACACCAACCTGACCGTGGACGACTGCTGGCTGCAGCGCACCGGCGCCGGCTACCTGCACGGAGCGTCCACCTGGGGCGGCAGCTCTCAGCCCGGGTTCGACTTCGAGCTGACGAACTACGCGAACTACGTGCACACACAGGGCATGGACGCCGGCCTGTACAGCACGTCGGGGATCAACACCTGCCAGGGCGTGCCCGGTGGCGTGCAGGGCCACGAACAGGCCGACGCGACCTCGCTGGCGTACTGGGGCATCGACTCCCTCAAGCTCGACAACTGCGGCACCACGTGGAGCAACCGGCGCCAGGAGTTCACCGCCACGGCCACCGCGCTCGGGTCGGCCACCGCGAACAACTCCCGCAAGATCCTCTTCAACGAGTCCGCGCCCGCCGGCGCCGGCCCGGACTCCGCCACCAAGTACGACGCGATGGACTGGGTCCGCGGGCTCGGCCAGATGTGGCGGGTCAGCCCGGACATCGCCGTCTGGCACAACCCGGGCGCCTCCGCCTGGGACTGGCCGCACGGCGCCGACTACTACGAAGGCGGGGTGCTGCAGAACTTCACCGACACCGTCGCACTCGCCCGCTACAACGGCCCGGGCAACCACAATGACGCCGACATGCTCCTGATCGGCGACAACAACCAGCTCACCGCGGCCGAACAACGCAGCCAGTTCGCGCTCTGGTCGGCCATGGGCTCCCCGCTGATGATCAGCACCGACGTCCGGAAACTGGCCGCCGATCCCGCCGCCTACGCCACCCAGCTGAGCATCCTGAAGAACGCTGACATCATCGCTGTCGACCAGGACACCACCGCGGGCGGCTACCTGGCCTCTCGCCAGGGCACTTCCACCACCGCGGGCATCGACGTGGTCGTCAAGCCGCTGGCCGGCGGCGCTCGCGCGGTCGTCGTGCTGAACAAGAACGCCGCGACGACCAGCTACACCCTCGACCTCGCCCGGGCCGGTTTCGGCAACCTCACCTGCTCGCGCACCGCGAAAAACCTGTGGAACCACGCGAGCAGCCAGGTGACCTCCGCTCTCACCGCCACGATCCCGGCCCACGACAACGTCATGTACACGATCGCCCCCGGCACCTGCGGCGCGGCCTTGCCCACCGGTCAGATCCAAGCCGCCCAACCGGGATTCCAGCAGAACGCGTTCTGCCTCGACGCCCGCGGCGGCGCCACCGCGGGAACGACCGTCGGGTTGTACGCCTGCACCGGCAACAACAACCAGCAGTGGCAACGTGGCCCCGCCGGTCAGCTCGCCTCGCTCGCCAACCCCGCGCTCTGCGTGTCCGGCGACACCACCGGCCTCAAACTCGCCGGCTGCACCACGTCCGACACTCGGCAAAGCTGGACCTACAACCGAGCCGGCCAGCTGAAGAGCAACGGCCTCTGCCTGGACATCAACGGCGGCGCCCTCGACCACGCCGACGCACCCGTCACGACCTACGCTTGCGGCACCCACCAACCCAACCAGACCTGGAGTGCGCCCTTCGCCGGCCCACCCGCCGCCTGACCCGCCCGCCTCCCGGCTGAACCTCTGCCGGGTTGTTCGCCCCACGGACTCGACCGGATGCGCCGGGCGATCCACGCTCGGCGCGCTCACCGACGTCACGTTGATCGGCCTGGACCCGCACGGGCCATCGACGACGGAGGGGATCGGGTCGTCGGCGCCGCTCACAACCCGACGACCGCGGACCGGACGGCGAGGGCAGCAGAGGGTCCCCGCCAACCCCGGTTTCCGCGCCGGATACCGACGAGCGGCCACCGCAGCCCTTCCCGTGCTGAACGACGAGACGAGAGTCCGTGCGCCGAGACGCAGAACGCTTCGGCTTCGAGGCTTCGAGGCTTCGAGGCTTCCGAGCGACGGGCTCGTACCGGCCCGCTGAAGCCGGCGGCGGGACTACCTCGCGCCACCCCGTTGCCCGGCCAGGCCTGACACCGCGATATGGGCGTTGTCGATGCTCTCGCGTACCTCGACCGAAGCCCCGACCGCTCGAGCCGGCCACAACCCGGCCGCCTCCACAGTGGCCGCGGTGTCGCCGGCAAACGGACCGTCGACCGAGACCATCGCCGCGTCCGGCTCGCGCAAGTCACGGGCCAGGCCGGCGAGCACCTGATCGATCGCCGTGATCGAGGCTGAGAGGAACGGTCATCGCGACGATCCTTTCCTGGCGGCGAGAGCGGCGCTGAAGTACCGACCGGTCGGCCCGTCGTGCTCGGCGAGGCCTTTGGGTGTTCCCGCGTACAGCACCCGGCCGCCGTTGTCGCCCGCGCCGGGGCCGAGGTCGATCACCCAGTCCGCGGCCGCGACCACGTGCAGCGAATGCTCGACGACCACCAGCGTGCGGCCCTCGTCGACCAGCCGGTCCAGCAGCGTGACCAGCCGCGTCGTGTCGCTCGGGTGCAGCCCCGCAGTCGGTTCGTCGACGAGCAGGTCCTCAGCGCTCGTGTCGAGCCGGCGAGCCAGTTTCAGGCGCTGGCGCTCGCCGCCGGACAGCGTGTCGAGCGTGCGACCGCACGCCAGGTGTCCGAGGCCCAGCTGGTCGAGCAGCGCGGCCAGCCGCGCCACGTCGGGGTGCGGCACGTACCGGGCCAGAGCCGACATCGGCGTCTCCAGAACCTCGAGAACGGTCCGCCCGGACAGCCGCGGGACCAGGGCTTCGGCCCGGAACCCGGTCGCGCCGCAGTCCTCGCACGGGGTCTCGACGTCCTCCAAGAACGCCAGATCGGTCCGCCGGATGCCGGTGCCGCGGCAGTAGGGGCAGCCACCTTGCGAGCGCGGGTTGAACAACTTCGGCGGCTGCCCGCTCGCCTCGGCGAACGCCTGCTGCACCAGGTCCGCCAGCCCCAGCCAGGTGCCGACCGTCGACCGTGCCGTCGCGGTGATCTGGCCCTGGTCGACAACGGTGAACCGGGGGTGCCGGTCGGCCAGCTCGCCCGCGAGCGTCGACTTCCCGGATCCGGCGACGCCGGTGATCACGGTCAGCACGCCGGTCGGGACGTCGACGTCGATGCCGGCGAGCGTGTGCCGGTCCAGCCCGCGCAGCGACAGCCAGCCGGCGGGCTCCCGCGGCGAGTCCTTCAGCTGGACGCCGGTGCGCAGCGCGCGCCCGGTCATCGTGTCCGCGTCGCGCAGTTTCGCCGGCGGGCCGCGAAAGACCACGCGGCCACCGGCCTCCCCCGCGCCCGGACCGAGGTCGATCACGTGGTCCGCGGCCTCCACGACGGCTTCGTGGTGGTCGACCACGAGCACGGTATTGCCGTGGTCGCGCAGTCGCCGCAGGACGTCGACCAGCGACGCGACGTCAGCCGGGTGCAGCCCGTCGGTCGGCTCGTCCAGGACGTAGGTGAGGTCGGTGAGGCTCGACCCGAGGTGTCGCACGAGCTTGAGGCGTTGCGACTCGCCGCCGGACAGCGTCGGCGTGCCGCGGTAGCAGTGCAGGTGCCCGAGCCCGAGGGTGATCATCGAGTTCAGCCTCAGCCGAAGCTGCTCGATGAGCGGCCGGGCCCACGCGTGCTGCACTCCGGCGCAGAACTCGAGCAGCCCGGCTGCGTCCCGGTAGCCGAGATCCACAATGGACACGCCGTCGACGCGGCTTTCGCGCGCGGCCGCGGAGAGCCGGCTGCCGCCGCAGTCCTCGCACGGACGCTGCGCGGTGACCTCGGCGAGCGCGGCGCGCACCGCAGGTCCCGGCTTCGCCTCTCGCTCGACGAGCAGCCGCCGGATCCGCGGGACCATGGATTGGTACTTGGCGCTGCGGGGGAAGCGCGGCAACGGATCCGGTGGCCGCTGAGTGGGCCCGTGCAGGAGGAACTGGACCAGTTCTTCGGGCCACTCTCGCAACGGGAGGTCGTTGTCGAAGAAGCCCGAGTAAACGTAGCGCTTCCAGATCCAGCTGCCGACGGAAAAGCTCGGGAAGACCATGGCGCCGTCGTTGAGCGTGCGCTCGCGGTCGATCATCCGCTCGCCGTCGATGTCGGTCACCGTGCCCAGCCCGGCGCACGCGGGACACATCCCCGACGGGTCGTTGAACGAGTACGCCGGCGAATAGCCCGCCGACGGCTCGCCGAGGCGGGAAAACAGCATCCGCAGCATCGTCCACACCTCGGTCGCGGTGCCGACGGTCGAGCGTGAGTTCGTCCCCAACGGACGCTGGTCGACCACGACCACGGTGGTCAGGCCGCGCAGCGAGCTCGCCTCCGGCTGCGGGTCGTGCGGGAGCTTCGTGCGCACGAACGCCGGCATCGTCGAATACAGCTGGCGCCGCGACTCGGCCGCGAGCGTCGCGAACGCCAGCGACGACTTGCCCGACCCCGACACGCCGGTGACCGCGACCAGCCGGTGCTTCGGGATGTCCACGTCCACGTCGGCCAGGTTGTGGGTGCGCACACCCCGGAGGCTGATCACGTTCGAAGCCATGTTCGGCATCGTAGAGCGCGAACGTGATCCCGGCCGGGCGGTCGCGCCGTCAGCGCCCCATGAGGACCGCCACGAAAGCCTTGACATGCAACGGGAGTACCTCCGACTGGGTGACAAGCTCGATGCTGCGCAACGGCGCCGGGTCGGTGTCGACGATCCGGATTCCCGCCGGTTCCGAGGGCAACGAGAGCTCCGGCACGCACGCCACGGCGAGCCCGTTCGCGACCACCTCCAGCTGGGTCGTGTGGTCGGCGACCGGAAACCCGACCACCAGCTCACCGCCCGCCCGGCGGACCAGCTGGGCCAGCGCGGAATGCGCGTCGGACCCCGGCGGGCAGCACGTCCACGTCTCTCCTGCCAGCTCGGAAAACGGCACCGTTTCCCGGTTCGCGAGCCGGTGTCCGGCAGGCACTACCAACCGGGCGCGTTCGGCGCGGAGACAGGTGATGTCCATCCCGCGCGGCAGCGTCGAGAGAAGGTCGTGCCACGTCTCGGCAAGCACCGCGTCCAGGCCGTCTTCGTGCAGGGCCCGCAGGTGGTCGACCGTTTCACCGTCGCGCAACGACACCCGCACTCCAGGATGGCGGTCGATGAACTCGCGCACCCGAGGAAGCAGGAAACCCCTGATGGCGGAGGATATCGCGCCGACGCGAACAGTTCCCCGAGGCTCTCCGTCCGCGCCGCAAGCTCGCGTTCGGCGTGCTCCCCCACGCGCGCGACTGTGCGGGCGTGTCCGGCCAGCAGATGCCCCGCGTCGGTCAACCGCACACCGCGGCCCTCCCGCTCGACCAGCACGGACCCCACTTCCGCCTCGAGCCGGCGCAGGTGCTAGGCGCTGACACCGCGGCGACCCCAGCGGTCGTCGGTGATGGTGGCCAGGGCCTGGAGGCGGGCCGGGATCAGCAGGGCGACGTGCAGGACTCCGTACAGGGCGAACGTCAGGAACGTCGTCCTCCGGCTCAGCCAGGTGCCGTACGCGCAGTAGCCCAGCGCCACCAGCAGGAGGCCTCCCGCGTACCCGGGGAGGTCGCCGGCTCCCCCGGTCAGGGTGTGGAGGGCGACCAGGAGGGTCGTCAAGCCCAGCAGGGCCGGGGCGAACACCTGCATTACGGCATCGAACACCAGGTACGCGCCGAACCGCGGGAGGCGGCCGGCGATGGCCAGGGTGTCGCGGTAGGTGCAGCGGTTCCAGCGCAGCTGCTGGCGCAGGAACGGGCGGATGCGATCCGGGGCCGTCGTGCGGGCCTTCGCCTCGGGGACGTACGTCGTGCGGCTGCCGCAGCACAGCACCAGGTTCGTCAGGTGGCGGTCCTCGCCGTAAGTGGTGGGGCGGCCGAGGAACGTCTGGTTCAGGTAGTCGTCGAGCACCTTCTCCAGCACCGATCGCCGGTAGGCCGAGAACGGGCCCGAACAGCACAGCACCGCACCGAACGCCGACTGCGCGGCACGTTCCTGGTTGCAGGCGTACCAGTAGCGCAGGTCGATCAGCCGGGTCAGCCACGTGCTGCCGGCGTTGGCCGCGAGCATCTCGCCCATCGCGGCGCCGACCTCCGGGTCGTCGAGGGCGGCCACCATGGTGGTGACGCCGTCGGGGGCGATGGTGGTGTCGGAGTCGATGGCGATCACGATCTCGCCGTGGGAGCCGGTGATCACCTCCGCCTGCGCGAACTTCTTGCCGCGGTTGGTCTCCAGCTTGAGGACGCGGAAGCCGTCCCGGTGCTCGTACTCGGCGTAGACCGGGTCGAGCGCGGCGCGGTTGGGCGACCCGTCGTCGATCACGTGCACCGACAGCGGACCCGGGTAGTCCTGGCGGGACACCGACTCCAGGCAGGCCGCCAGGATTGCCGGATCCTCGTTGTAGCACGGGATGACGACGTCCACGGGCGGGGCCGACGTGCCGCGCGGCCGGGTGCGGCCCCGCCGCCGGGCCCGTTCCGCGAAGACGATCTGGAGGGTCAGGTGGCTCGCGACGGCGAGCAGGTAGATCGCGAAGACGATAGGCAGGACCACGTCCACGAAACCAGTGACAGCAGCGGGCACGGCGAAACTCCTCATTCGGCTCGGCGGCCGTCCCAGCCGACAGCGACGGCCGCCACGAGATCCGCCTTGTGGGTGATCGATACGGTCACATCGGTGATGCCGGCTTTCTCGGCCGCCGACGCCGCGGAGGCGACCAGGCTGATCGAGGGCGCACCGCCGCCGGTGCGGACGAGGCGGATGTCCCGGGGCAACACGCCCTGGAACAAGCCCTTGCCCAGCACCTTCAGCACGGCTTCCTTGGCCGCGAACCGGCCGGCGAGGAACTCCCGCCGCCGGCTCACGGCCATGGAGGCGGCCTCCGCCGTCTCGCACTCGGCGAAGGCGTACCGCCGGAACCAGGCGCGCTCGCCGAGGTCGTCGAGTTCGCCGAGCTGCACCAGGTCAATGCCCAGCCGCACGGGCACCGTCCCGTCCGCGCGGGAAGAAGTCGCCGCGCACCAGGCCGCCGAACGCGGCGAGGCGGTGCAGGTTGGCCGCGCCGTCCATGAACTCGAACCCGCGGGCGTCGCGGTGGGCCTTGCCCAGCCACGGGTGCTCGACCAGCGAGGCCGGGCCGAGCAGGTCCGCGGCCAGCGTCGTCGCGTCCTCGGCTGCCCGGGCGGCCCGCGCCTTGACCGCGCCGATCCTGGGCAGGTGGACGACCCCGCGGTCGATGTCGGCCGAGACGACGTGCAGCAGGACGCGCAGAGCCGCCATCCGGTCGTTCAGGTCGTCCAGCCGCCGCCGTCCGTCGCCCGCCAGCGCCGGGCGATGGCCGAGCACGTGGTCCGCGACCGCCTGAGCCTGCCCCAGTGCGAGCGCGGCGACTCCGGGCCGGAACTTCGACAGCGCCTGCAACGCGCCGTGCAGGCCGCGGCGGCCCGCAGACCGGCCGGCGCCGAGCACCCGGTCCGGGTCGATCCGCACGCCGTCGAACACGAGCTTGCTGATCCGGGCCCCGCGCAACCCGGTGGTGAGCAGCAGTTCCCCGGTGAACCCGGGCTCGGCGGTGTCGATCAGCACGGCTTCGATGCCCCACGGACCGGGGGCGCGGCGGGCGAACACGACACCGACCTGGGCCCGGGCGCCGTTGCCGACATAACGCTTTTCGCCGTGCAGCCGCCAGCCGTCGCCGTCGGGTTCGAGCCGGGTCTCCAGTTCCATCGCCGCCGAGCCCTTGTTCGGCTCGGTGAGCCCGAAGAAGGCCCACGTCGGCCGCCCGGTGAAGCGGCCGAAGAACCGGTCCCGCTGCTCCCGGGTGCCCAGGCGGACGACCGGTTCGCGGGACAGCCCGGGTCCCGGAGCGGCGAGCACCGCGCCCGGGTCGCCGTAGGCCAGTGCTTCCTGCACGACCGCCCAGTCGAGCGCGGACACCGCGCCCGCGCGGGCGCCCGGTGGGGTATCCGCGCCCTCGCGGTACTCCGGCGGGATGAAGATGTGCTCCAGCACGCGGTAGGCGGGCAGGTGCAGGTACCGGGAGACGACGTCGGGATCGCGATCCAGCGCCATCCCCGCTTCGCGCAGCCCGGGCGCGACGTCCAGGCAGTACCGGTAGAGGGTGCGGTGGCCCTCGCCGAGCAGGTCGACGCCCGCCGGCAGGCGGAAGGCGGTGGCGACGTCAGTCATCCGTGCCCTCCGGCGGGTGCAGGTAGACGTTGCCGGCGACTTCGGCCAGATGCAGGTCTTGGCCCGGGCTGCCGGCGAGGAAGCCGCTGGCGCCCAGCAGCCGCAGCAGGTCGCGCCCGGCCGCGGTGAGCCGCCGGTGCACCGCCCACCGGCTGCGCGGTCCGGCGTGCGGGGCGGCTCCGCACTCCCACAGCTCCACGGCGACGTCGGCGAGGGTGACCTGGATCTGCTGCTTCGCTAGCAGCGTGGTGCCTTCGGACGTACGGCCGTCGAGGTGGTGCAGCGCATGGTCGAGGGCGGCGCGCAGCAGGTCGGCCTGCACGACGAGGAGACCGTCGGCGAACCGGGCCAGTTCGTCCGGCGGTGACGGCGGTCCGGTCGTGACCGCCACGCCGAGGCGGTCCAGCGGCTGCCACGGCGCGCCGGGCAGCGCCCCGGCCGACGCCAGGACGTGCCCGCCGGGTGAGGCCACGAAACCGCCGCCGGGCCGGGCCAGCCGATGCAGTGCGTCGACGCGGGCGGCGAAGCCCGGTTCGGTGAGCGACGCGGTCACGGCACCGTCACGTCCACGTTGGCCTGGACGTAGTCGGCCAGGGTGTCGACGGTCCGGAACGTCTCCATCTGCAGGGACTCCGGGTCCACCTCGACGCCGGTGTAGTCCTCCAGCGCCATCAGCAGGGTGAGGATCGACGTCGAGTCCAGGTGCAGCTCCTCGAACAGCCGTGTCTCCCCGGTGATCTCCGGGAGCTCTCGGTGGAGCACGGCGGCGAGGGAGTCCGCGATGGCTTCGATGATCTTGGCTCGATCGGTCCGGTCCATGCTGGGCCTAGCCTTTCTCGACGGGTTGCGGCCGGTCGGCCGGGATCAGGTGCTGCTTGCCGAGGAGGTCCTCGACGGTGTCGCGCTCGCGCACGAGGTGGGCGGTGCCGTCGAGCACGAGCACCTCGGCGGGGTAGCCGTGGCTCAGGAACTGCACCGGCGACGCCGTGGGCCCATACGCGCCGGAGCGCTCGACGCCGAGCAGGTCGCCCGCACGGACCTCGGGCAGCGCGACCTTCGTGGCCACGACGTCGTTCGGCGTGCACAGCGGACCCGTGACGGTGTACGAGTGCGTCCCGGGTTCGTCGTAGCGGGTCAGCGAGCGGATCGGGAAGTTGCGCTTGACGAAGCTGCCGATGCCGACCGCGGCCATGTGGTGGTTCGTGCCGCCGTCGGCGACCACGAACCACTCCCCGCGCGACTCCTTGACGTAGCGGGCACGCACGACGTAGGTGCCGCACCAGCCGACCAGGTACCGGCCGAGCTCGGTGATGACCCGGGTCCCCGGACATCGTCCGGCGAAGTCCGCGATCGCGGTGTTCATCCCGGTCACGGCCGCGTCGACGTCGAGGTCGTGCTCGTTGTCGAAGTACGGCACCCCGAACCCGCCGCCGACGTCGACGGTGTCCAGCGGGAAGCCGAGTTCGCCCGACAGCTCCTCGGCGGCGGCCAGCACCCCGGCGGTGTTGGCGACGATCCCCTCGGCGTCGAGGATCCGGGTGCCCATGTAGGCGTGGATCCCCCGGACCCGCACCCGGCGCAGGGACCGCACGGCCGCCCGCGACCGCAGCAGGATCTCCTGGTCGATGCCGAACTGCCGGGGCTTGCCGCCCATCGCCAGCCGCGCCCCGCGCCCGGCGAACGCGGGGTTGACCCGCAGCAGCACGTCGGCGCCGCCGGATCCGGCCATCGCCTCGATCGCGTGCAGTTCGTCGAGCGATTCGCAGACGATCGCGTGGACACCCAGGTCGAGGCAGGCCCGCAGTTCCTCCGCGGACTTGCCGGGGCCGAGGAAG
Source organism: Amycolatopsis sp. NPDC104819 (assembly GCF_055583145.1). NCBI lineage: Bacteria > Bacillati > Actinomycetota > Actinomycetes > Pseudonocardiales > Pseudonocardiaceae > Amycolatopsis > Amycolatopsis sp. NPDC104819. The sequence continues at coordinate 277,985 of NZ_JBVJON010000008.1, forward strand.
AGGATGTCCTCCGGGGCCGCGCCGGCCCGGCGCGCGGTGACGAGCTCGGTCAGCGACGACACCTCCAGGCCCGCGCCGAGCGACCGCAGCACCGCGCACACGCTGACGTTCGGGTTGGCCTTCGCGGAGTAGAAGATGTCGGCCGCCGGGTGCAGGCGGTCACGCAACCGCCGGTAGACCCCGCGCAGGACATCGCCGTCGTAGAGGTAGAGCGGGGTGCCGAAGCGCTCGGCCAGCTCGCCGATGTGATGCCCCTGCAAGGTGAATTCGGCGGTCATCGATCCTCCGTGAGTGCGTCGAGCGCTCGTTCGGTGGCCGTGTCGAGCGCGTCGAGGGCGGCGCGGCCGGGGGCGACGAGCAGGACGTGCAGCCGGCCTTCGAACAGCGCCGGCCCGCCCGCGGCGGCGTTGACAGTGCCGAAGCAGGTCGGAATCACCCGGCCGGGCAGTCCGGTCGGCAAGGCGCGCAGCACCTCGGCGGACGTCAGCGGCCGGGTGAGCCGGAGCGGGTAGTGGCGGGCCATGGCCACGTGCCCGGCGGGCTGGTACCGCTCGGTGAGCGCGCCCTGGTAGGAGGCCATGTTGAGCCGGGCGTTGATCTCCAGCACCGGGTACAGCGTCCCGTCGGCGCCGAGGATCGCGTCGATCCCGGCGATGCCGGTATAGCCGTCGGCGAACAGCCGCGCGCCGATCACCTCGGCCGCGTGGGCCAGTTCCGCGGATCGCCGCGGGCCGAGGTCGACCGGCATCAGATGTCCTTTGTGGACGCCGCCGTCGGTGAGCGCCCGCTTGACGAAGTCGAGCGTCACCGCGCCGTCGTGGGCGATGGTGAGCTGGTAGTTGAGGTCGAACCGCTTGGGCAGCCACTCCTCGACGACGACGTCCAGCCGGTCGTCGCCGCTGCGCTGCGCCCGGCGGCGGCACATCCGGAGCAGGCCATCGAGCTTGGCGCGGGTGTCGAGGACGATCAGGCCCTTGCCGGACACACCGAAGGAATCCTTGACGACCACCCGGAACCCGTCCGCCACGGCGTCGGCGTACCCGGTCAGCACCGCGGCCAGTTCGTCCACTGTGGCGCAGACGTGCCCGGGCACCGGGCGCAGGCCGGCGGCTTCGGTGATCCGGCGGCTGTAGCTCTTGCCGTTGACCCGCTCGAACGTGGCCGCGTCCGGCACGGCCAGCCCCAGCCCGGTCTCCACCGCGAGCTTCTCCTCCGGCCCGGAGGTCCCCATCGGCAGGATCCGGGCGCCGGTGAGCCCGGCGAGCGTCCCGAGCAGGACCGGGGAGGCGAGGGCGTCCTCGGTCGTCGACCGCCCGGCGGCAACGTTCTCCGGGACGAGCACGGTCGGCAGCGCGAGCTCGAGCGCTTCGAGGTAGCGGCGGTAACCTTCGTCGAGGGGTTGTTTGAGGACGAGGAAGTCGTCCGGCCCGGCCAGCAGCGCACCGAGCTCCTCCATCCGCGCCACGACCTCGCCGGTCGCCGAGAACGCCGGGCCGGGCAGGCCGACGTGGTTCTTCGCCCAGTACCGCTCGGCTTCGAAGTTGCAGACGAACACCAGCCGCGCGTGCTCGTCGCCCAGCACCGCCGCCTTGATCCGGCGCAGGTACCCGCTCGCCGTCCTCGTCATCGCCCCTCCCGGTTCCCGGATCACGTTAGACATTCGAATCGAGCCGAACATGCGGGAAACCCCCAGGCCCGGCCGCGCCGCCCGCCAGGTCGGCGAACACGTCGGCCGCCACGTTTTCCTTGGCGTAGAGGCGATCCCCGATGAACACGACGTCCAGCTCGGACGAGTCGAACGTGCGGAAGGCCTCGGCGGCGGACCGCGCGGTCGGCTGGCCCTTGACGTTGAGCGAGGTGTTCATCAGCACGCCCACCCCGGTCAGCCGCTCGAATTCGTCGAGGATCCGCCAGAACCGCGGGTGCTCGGCGCGGTGGACCTCCTGGACGCGGGCGGTGCCGTCGTCGTGGACCACCGCGGCGATGTCCCCGGCCCGTTCGGGGCGCACCCGCACCACGACCGTCATGTGCCGCAGGTTCGCGCCGTACGGGACCTCGAAGTAGCGGTGCGCGCACTCGGCCTTCACGGCCGGGGCGAGCGGGCGGAAGTCCTCGCGGAACTTCACCGCCGCGTTGACCCGGTCGCGCATCTCGCGGGTGCGCGGATCGGCCAGGATGCTGCGGTTGCCCAGCGCCCGCGGGCCGAACTCCAGCCGTCCCTGCGCCCAGCCGACGACCAGGCCACGGGCGAGCAGCCGCGCGGCCAGCGTCTCCGCCGCGGCGTCGCCGGACACTTCGGCGGTGAAGTACGGCTGGTCCGCGGGGACCGCGTCCTCGCCGACGTCCGGTCCGAGGAACGTCAGCGGCGGGTACGTCTCCGCGACCGTCCGCAGGTCGGCCCCGGCCAGCGCCGCGCCGACAGCGGTGCCCTCGTCACCCGCGGCCGGCTGCACGTAGAGCCCGTCCACCAGGCCCGACACGGCCAGCTTCCCGATGGCCGCACAGTTGAGCGCCACTCCGCCCGCGAAGGCCACGGTGCGCAGCCCGGTGCGGGCCGTCCAGTGGGCGACCAGGTGGAACAGGGCCTGTTCCAGCCGCAGCTGGGCGGCCGCGGCGAGGTCGAGGTGGACCTGCCCGGGCACGCCGGACGCCGAGGGGCAGCCCTGGGCTGTCAGCCAGTCGCGGGAACCCGAGAACGTCTCCTTGGCCCGGGCGTCGCGGTTGAGCTGCAGCAGCGGGACCTCGAACCGGCCTTCGGCGCCCAGGGTCACCGCTTCGCCCATCGCCGCGGCGAACCGGCGGGGGTCGCCGGACGCGGCCAGCGCCATCACCTTGTACTCGTCGCTGTTCGGCCAGTACCCCAGGTGCAGGGTCAGCAGGGCGTAGAACAGGCCGAGGCTGCTGCGGAAGTCCAGCGCGGCCAGACGGGTCAGCTCGCCGCCACGCCAGGCGTACACGGTCACCGCGTGCAGCTCGCCCATCCCGTCCAGTACGACCACGAGGCTCTCGGCGAAGCCGCTGGGCACCACGGCGGTCAGCGCGTGCGCGTGGTGGTGGTTCACCGGGGTGACCCGCACCCGCCCGGCCAGTTCCGGGAAGTGCCGGTGCAGCAACGGTGTCTGCAGGCCGGGCGCGAACACCTCGTCGTACCGCGCGCGGCCGGTCTCGTCGCCCTGCCAGATGATCCGGGCCGGGGCGTGGTCGAAGTTGTGACGGACCTCGTCGACGTCGGCGATGCCCAGCCCGGCGACGGCGAGGCAGCTGCGGATCGCGTCGGCCGGGAAGCGGTGGTCGAACTTGGCCCCGGAGTAGCGCTCCTGCTGGACCGCGGCCACCAGCCGGTCGTCGACCACCAGCGCCGCGGCGGAGTCGAGGCCCTGGAAAAGCCGGCCCTCGGCCACCGACAGCCCGGGGAACCGGGCGCGCTTGAACTCCGCCGACCCGTCGAAGCCGCTGTAGCCGAGTACCACCCTGCGCTGACTCATCGGTCGTTCTCCTTCCGCCACGCGGCGTTCACGGCCGCCGCGACGCCGGCGCGGGCGGCAGCCACCGCCTCCAAGGCCGCTTCGTGGTCGTCGGTCGTGTACGCCCGCAGCAGCAGCGCCGAGGCGTCCAGCGCGCACCGCGCGGCCCACAGCAGCGGATCGTCGACCGGATTGAGGGTTTCCAGCTCCGCACCGGCCCGGCGGATGCCGCCGAGCACCCCGGTGACCACAGGAGTCATCCCGTCCCCCTTCCGCCGTGCTGTCTGCCGGACGCATCGTGTCCGGCGGCGCGCGACCCCGTCCAGAGCCGCGGCGCGAACCCAGGGATTCCTCCAATGCTCGCCCCGCGGCCCCGGACTTAGCTTCGGCACCAGGGAAATCGCCCACCGCGGACGCAAGGGGAGCGGCTCATGGCACAACCGACGACCGCGCGGCGCCTGGGGGTCGCGGTCCGCGGCGGGAGCAGCCGCAGCGGACCGGTGACCCACGGGCAGCGCAACGTGCTCGCCTGGATCGCCTTGCAGGACGGCGAACGGTCCGATGTGGACGGGTGCTTCGCCGCGATCCCGCCCGGCACCGGCCTGAACGGGGTCGCCGAGGCGATGAGCGTGCTGATCACCCGGCACGAGGCCCTGCGGACCACCTACCACCGCGACGCCGGCGGCACGTGGGTCCAGCACGTCGCCGCGGCCGGCGAACTGCACGCCGAGATCCACGAGCTCGGCGACGAACCCGAGCAGGTGCACGACCTCGAGCACACGCTGTACGAGTACCGGCGGGTCGACCTCGACTTCCGGATGCGGCTGCTGGAGCGGATGTGCGCGGCCCCGTTCGACGTCACCCGCGAATGGGGCGTGCGCCTCGGCGTGGTGACGCGGGCGGGTGATCCCGTGCTGGCGGTTGTGGTGCTCTCGCACGTCGCCGCGGACTTCGCGGCGATCCAGCTGGTCGAGCGGGAGTTCACCGCTCTGCTCGCGGCATCGCCGCGGGAGGTGGGCCCGCCCGTGCACCAGCCGCTGGACCAGGCCGCCGCGGAGCTCGCGCCGCCCGCCCGACGCCGGGCCGAAGGTGCCCTGCGGCACTGGGAAACCACGCTGCGACGCGCGCCGCAGTGCGTGTTCGCCCTCCCCGAGCACCCCACCGGTTTCGCCGGGCAGCAGATGGGCCTGCTGCGGTCGCGCGCCGCGGCGATGGCGCTGACCGCCGCCTCCGCCCGCACCGGGATCAGCCGGTCCACCGTCGTCCTCGCCATCGGCATGGCCCTGCTCACCCACCTCACGGCGCACTCCCCCAGCCTGTTCGTCTCGATCTGCGCCAACCGGTTCCGGCCCCGCGAACGCGGGTACGTCGGCACGCTGGCGCAGGACACCCTGGTCGCCTTCGACTCGGCCGCACCCGGGCTCGACGAGGTGATCGCGCGGGCGCGGCAGGCGACCATGGCGGCCTACCACTTCGGGCAGTTCGACTCCGACCGGCTCTACGCCGTGATGGACCGGGTGGCCGACGAGCGCGGTACCCGCTTCCACCGCGACTGCGACTTCAACGACATCAGCGTCCACCGCGAGGACGGGCCGCACCCCGACCGGTCGTTCTCCCGCGCCGAGCTGGACCGGGCACTGCCCGGCACCGACGTCGACATCCGGCCCGGCACGCACCTGCCGGTGCTGTTCCGCCTCAAGCCGCTGCAGCTGCACGGCGAACTGCGGGTCGGCGTCTGGGCGGACACGCGATACCTGCCGCCGCCGGAGATCGGGAAGTTCCTGCTGGGTGTGGAAAAGCTGCTGCTGGAGGCGGCCGCGCGGGACATCCCGCTCGCGGAGTTCACCGCGGTCTCGGGCGTCGCGCCGGTGGTGCGCGGCGCGGGCTGGGCGCTGGTCGACTCGTGCTGGGTCGAGCTCGCCGCGTGCCGGCGGCTGCTGGAGGACGTCGCCGGGCCGGCCGGGGTCTTCCTCGACACGCGCGACGGCGCCGGGTCGCTGGTCGCGTTCGTCGTGCCCGGCCGGCCGGGTGTCACCCCGCGGGAGGTCCACCTGGCGTGCGTCGGGCGGCTGGCGGGCCGGCGCACCGCGATGGCACCGCACCGGTACGTCCTGTGCGCCGGCGCCCCGGACGACCGGGCGGACCTCGCGGCCTGGCGGGCGCGGCCGCGGCTCGCCGAGGGCACCGGACGGGAGTCCCGGTGACGGGCGGAAGTTCCCGCTCGGGCCCGGCCGGGGTGACGACCCTCGACCGGGTGGCCGCGTTCGTGCCGGGCCGGGAGGTCACCGTCGAGGACATCGCCGGCTCGCTCGGCTTCGACAAGTACACGACCCGGATGGTCCGCCGGACGCTCGGGGTGGACCGGCTGCGCGACGACCCGGCGTCCGACGTCTTCGACCTCGTCGTCCCGGCCGCCGTCGAGGCGCTGCGCGGGGTCGCCGACCACGGCGACATCCGGTACCTGCTGTTCGCCCACACCGTTCCGGAAGTCACCCCTTCGCACCTCGACGCGGCGCAGGAGATCGCCCGCCGCCTCGGGCTGGCCCGGGCCGACGCGTTCGCGCTGACCCAGCAGAACTGCGCCGGCGGGCTGACCGCGGTCGACGTCGCGGGCGAACTGCTGCGGGCCGAGGACGACCCGCGGGCGCGGGCCCTGGTCGTGACCGGAGAAAAGCTGTTCACCCCCGATGTCCGCGTCGTCGGGGGCATGACGGTCATGGGCGAGGCCGCCGGCGCGTGCGTGGTCGGCCTGGGCGGCGCGACCAACCGCGTGCGGTCCTACGCGGCCACCACGTTGGGGGTGTTCGCCGGGGGCCTGCGGCTGACGCCGGACCGGCTCAAGGAGTTCAACGACACCTACGTCGACGAGCTCACCGCGATCGTGCTCGAAGCGATCGTGCGCGCGGAACTGCGGCCGGCCGACATCGACCTGGTCGTGCCGCACAACGTGAACCGGCTGCTGTGGGGCAAGGTCCTCGACCGGGCCGGGATCGGCCGCGACCGCATCTACCTCGACAACCTGCCGCGGTACAGCCACTGCTGGTGTTCCGATCCGTTCCTCAACCTGATGTCGCTGCAGGAGGCGGGCCGGCTGGTGCGAGGGCGCCACTACCTGCTCACCGCGGTGGGGCTCGGCTCCACGTACGCGGCCATGGTGATCGAACACTGAAACCGACGCCGACCGGAGGCCGGGTACCTGCCATGTCGCTCTCACTGCGCACCGCGTCCGTGGTCCTCGGCAAGGACCCCCGCCCCTACCGGCGCGACGAGCGGCTGCTGGTCTACCAGCGCGACCTGCTGGAGCCGTTCGGCGTCGAGGTCGAGGAACCGTTGCTGCGCGGGGGTTCCAACATCACCTTCACCGACCTGGCCGAGGACCTGCTCGACGCCGTGCCGGCCCCGGTCGGTTCCCCGGACCTCATCCTCGTCGCTCACGGGCTGCCCGACTCCTACCCGTTCACGACGATCGCGTCGCACCTCGACCACCTCCTCGGCGGCGGCGCGTACTGCTTCGCGGTGTCGGAACAGGGGCTGCGGGCGCCGTTCACCGCGTTGCGGATCGCGCGGGCCTTCGCGCGGTCGGGCCGGTGCCGGTCCCTCGCGCTGTTCGTCCTGGAGCAGACGACGTTCCCGTACACCGATCCGCTGTTCCGGGACACGCCGCTCGTGGATTCGGGTGTGCTGCTCGTGTTCGGGGCCGGCGGGACGTACGAGATCGCCGGGTTGTTCGCCGGGCAGGAGGGCGAGCCGCTCGGCGGGCCGTTGCGCGCGGCGGCCGGTGCCGTGACCGGCAGCGCGCTGGTGGTCGCCGGGCCCTGGGCCGACCGCGCCGCGGTCGGGGCAGTGGGGCTGCCGCACCACGTGGTGGCCGCGGGGTCGTACTGCACCAGTGTCTGGCGGGAACTGGCGCGCCACCACGAGATCTGGACGCGGGACTACGCCACGATCGTGCTGTGCGACACCGATCCCCGGTCGGGCCGCAGCCAGGCCGCGGTGCTGCACCGCCGCGCGCGGCCGTGATGGACGCCGACCTGGCCCGGATCGGGGCCGTCTGCCGGGCCCTGGCCCCGGAGCTGCGGATCGCCGGGGCCGCGCTCGACCGCGATCCGGCCTCCGCCGAAGACCTCGGCCGGCTGCCCGCGGCGGCGCTCCTGCGGTGCGCCGCCACTCCCCCGGCGCACCGGCACGGCGTGGTGCCGCCGGACGAGCTGGCGCTCTCCGGCACGTCGTGTCGCGAGTGGACGGCGGTGCTGGAGGGAATCGCCTACGGCGACCCGGGAATCGCGCTGTCCTGCCCCGGCCCGTCGCTGTCCGCGGCGGCGGTGACCGGTCTCGGCGACGACGTCCAGCGCGCACTGTTCTTTTCCCGCACGGCCGGGCCGGCATGGTCGTTCTTCGCCATGACCGAGCCGGCGAAGGGCAGTGCGGTGCTCGAGCTGGGCACCGCTCTCACGGCGGTGCCCGACGGCGGTGGCTGGCGGCTGGACGGCGTCAAGTGCCACGTGATGAACGGCGCCCGGGCCTCGATCGGGGTCGTGTTCTGCCGGCGCGCGCCGGGGCCGTGGGGACTGGAGGCGGTGCTGGTCGACACGGCGGATCCCGGGGTGCACGCCGAACCGGAGGAGCCGCTGGGCCTGCGCGGCACCGGGCTGAGCCGGGTCCGGTTCAGCGGCGTGCACGTCCCGGCCTGCCGGGTGCTCGGGGCGCACCTGCCGCCGCTGCGGCGGGGCGTGCACGGCGCGATGCGGGCCTTGGCCCACTGCCGGCCGCCGGTCGCCGGGATCGCGGTGGGGCTGGCGCAGGCGGTGCTGGACGACGTGGCCGCACGGCGGCCCGCGGTCCGGCACCGCCTCCGTGACTGCGCCGATCGGATCGCGGCCGTGCGCGCGCTCACCTACCGGGCCGCGGCCGACGTCGATCTCGGAAACCCCGGCTCCCGCCGGGTGCCGGCGGCCAAGGTGCAGGCCGGGCGGCTCGCCGAAGAAGTCACCCGGCTCGCCGCCGAACTGCTCGGCCCGGCGGCGCTGGTGACCAATCCGTGGCTCGCGAGAATGCACCGGGACGCCCGCGGGTGCGAATTCCTGGAAGGCGCGGGTGACGTTCACCGGTTGGCTGTGTTCCAGGGCCTGATCACGGGAGAGTTCCGGCCGACTCGCTGAATTCGCGAGCCACTTCGACCCGGGAAGAGGCACCCAGCTTCGCGAAAATGTTCGACAGGTGCATTTCGACGGTCTTCTCGGTGACGAAGAGCCGCTGCGCGATCCGCCGGTTGGTCAGGCCCTCGCTGACGAGCGCCGCAACCTGCCGTTCCCGCCCACTGAGCCCCGCGACGCCGCATTGCCCCGCGGCCCCGCCGGCCCGCCGCCGGGCCCGCCCCGCAAGCCGCCGCCGTTCCGCGACAGCCCGCCGGCTCCAGTGGTACGCACCGGCGGCTTCGAAGCCGAGCTGCACGGCCCGAAGCTCCGCCGCGGCCAGGTCACCCCGTCCGCAACCGGCGGCGGCAATCCCGCCGGCGAACCGCGCCCGAAGAGCTTCGAGCCGAAGCCCGGCAACGTCGAACCGCTCCCGGGCGAGGGTCGCGAACCGGAGTGCGGCTTCGGGCTCGGGGGCGGCTTGGGCCAGGGCCAGCCAGGCGTACCCCTCCCGGCTCGGCCGGGTGGGGCGGGTCGCGGCCGGCCCGGGTTGCGCACTGCGGCTCGGCAGCGTGAGGCCGCGGTCGGACATCTCCGGCAGGGGCGCAGGCGGCTCGGCGAAACCCCGGGCACTTGCGGCCGCCCCGGTCGGCAAACCGGCTGCCGTCGCGGCCTGGTCGGCCCAGTGGGTTGCCGCCTCCGGGGCGCCCCGGGTCAGGGCGGCCCGGGTCAGGAACTCGCAGATCTCCGGCCTCGCCCACGGGGCCGTCATGGCCAGGTCTGGACCAGTGCATTCCAGGAGGTCCAGACCGCTTTCCGGCTCGCCCGCGGCGAGGGCGGCTTCGGCGGCCGCGCGGTGGGTGAACGCCGTCAGCCAGGGGCCCGGGCGGCGGGATCGCCACTCGGTGGACTCCGCGGCGGTGCGCGACGCCGTCTCACGGTCGCCCGCCCAGGTGGCGATGCGGCACCTGATCGCCAGGGCAAGTGCGTGGTGGTCCGTGGCGCCGGTCCGGGCGGCGGTGGCGAGCGCGTCGTCCGCTGCTTCGGCGGCCGGGGTCAGCTTGCCCGCGGACCACAGCGCCAGTGCGCGGCCGGCCTGGACCGGGGACAGCACGAGGACGTTCCCACCTGCATGCGCGGCGGCCAGCGCGCGGTCGAAGTGCCGCAGGGCGGCTTGAGGCCGGTCCAGCAGCAGTTCGCTCCACCCGGGCCACACCGCCGTGTCCGGGCGCCGCCGGAACTCGCCGTCGAGAAGACCGTCGACCAAGTCCGCGGCCGCATCCGCGTGCCCGGCCGCCGCCGCGTGCGCACCGGCCAGGGATTCGGTCACGGCGAGCAGCCCGTGGGCGGACGCGATCAAGGTCCGCGACCGCGCAACGCGCAACGCCTGCACTGCCCATGCGCGTGCGGCGGGGAGGTTGCCCTCCGCCAGCTCGACGGCCGACAGCTCGAACGCGAGTGCCGGACCGGCGGCTCCTGCGGGGGCTACGGGGGTTGCCGAGGCCACGGAGATCGCGGGACCCACAGAGGTCGCGGAGCCCACAGCCTCCACGGCCTCACCAGGCGCCGCGGGCACCGCGAGGGGCGCGAGGGCCGCAGAGGTCGCGGAAGTCTCGGCCCCCACGGCCTCCGCAGGGGGCGCGAGTTCGCGCAGCAGCAGCGCCCGGGCTTCGGCGCGGCGGCCCAGAAGGCGCTCCACCAACGCGCAGTGGGCCGGGGCTCCGGATGTTCCGTTGTGGTCCAGACCGCGCGCTTCATGCAGCACCTCCCGGCTCTCGGGCAGCTTTCCCGCCAGGGCCAGTGCGCCCGCCAGGGCCACCAGCAGGCCGGCGCGGTTCGGCACTCCCGGGCCCAGGCCGTCGGCGGGGACCAGCCTTGATGCCGTGCGCAGCCACTCCGCCGCCGTTGCCGGGTCGTGGGGGCGCAGCTCGTGGGCGGCCGCCACCAAGAGGGCCAGGCCTCTCGGATCACCCGCCCCGACGGCCAAGGCCATGTGCGGGGCGATGACGACCGCCGGCGCTCCGCGTCGTTCCAGTGCGAGTGCGGCTCGGGTGTGGGCCACGATCCGCCAGGCCGGCTCGGCGCTGTCGTGAGTCAGCCTGCGGACCACGGGGTCGCGGAAGGCGAACGCGGCGGTGCCGGGTACCGGCCGCACCAGGTCGTGATGCACCAGCTCGTCGATCGACGCGGTCACCTCGGGCTCGGTGAGGCCGGCGACGGCGGCGGTGAGGCCCAGGTCGACCGGGCCGGCGGGCACCGCGGCGGCCCAGGCCGTGGTCCGGACCACTGGTGGCAGCTCCGCCAGTTCCGCCTCCAGCGCGATCCGCAATGCCGGCGGGACCTCGCCGGCACACGAGCACACCTCGTGCCCGCAGTCGGCCGTCCCGGCCAGGTACAGCGGGTTACCCCCGCTGCGGCGGAGCAGCCGGCGGCGACGTGACGGTGTGTCGTGGACACCCAGGAACGTCCGGACGTCGGCTTCGGCGAGCGGTTCCAGTGGGAGCTGCGCGACGGCCGGGCCTTCGGCCACGTGCCGCAGTCGGGCGGGTGCCTGCCGGGGGCGGTAGGCGAGCACCATCAGCACCGGGCCGCGCGGGGGATGCCGGACCAGGTCCACGAGCAGGTCCACTGTGCCCTCGCCCGCGTGGTGCAGGTCGTCGAGCAGCAGCACGAGCCCGGGCTCCGCGAGCTCTTCGAGCAGCGCGCGGACCGCCCGGCAGGCGTCGGCCGGGTCGTCGGCCTCGACCCGCAACCGGTCCAGACCACTCCAGTGGTCATGCAGGGCATCGGCGAGCACCGCAGCGCGGCGGCGGGACGCCAGGCCCTGCAGCACGACGAACCCCCGCTCCCGGCCCAGCCACGCCGCTTCGGCGAGCATCCGGCTCTTGCCGAAACCGGGATCGCCGGTCACCGCGATCATCCCGGGCCCGCCCGCCGCGAGCGCGTCGAGTGCCGAACCGATCACGTCGCGTTCCCGTACCCGGCCGAGCAGGACAGCAGGCTCCGAAACAGTCACCGATTTCCTCCGATTTTCACTCGCCCGGCCCCGGTGGACGCCGGGCGGGGCGGCCGAATGCCCACAGCGGGCGGGGTAGGACTACCTACACCGAGTGGCGGATCACTGCGAGCAGCCGGACGCTCCGGCCAATGCTCGAAACGGCATTGCACCTTTCGTTTTCAAATCAATCCGCCAACGCGGTGAACCGGGCCAAGGCTGCCGCAGGCGCGTGAAAAAAACCTTTAAACGATCTTAAATACCCCACCACGCGATGCGGGAAATCGGCCGTACCATTGCCTGGTATTCCGGCCGTTACTTCCGCGGAGGACCCAGGTGCTCGAGGTGGTCGACTTCAGCCTGCTCGGGCCGCCCCGGGCGTCGCTCGGCAGCCGGTCGTTCGACCTCGGCCCGGCGAAGCAGCAGTGCGTGCTGGCGGTCCTGCTGGTCAACGCCAACCGGGTCGTCGGCGTGGACACGCTCATCCGCAGCGTCTGGCAGGACGCGGCGCCGGTCACCGCCCGCAACGTCCTGTACACCTACATCACCCGGAACCGGCGCACGCTGGCCGACATCGCCGCCGCCCGGACCGGCGGCGGGGCGGCCCCGCCGGGGTTGCTCGACATCGTCCGGGCGGCGGGCGGCTACATCCTGCGCGCCGACCCCGAGCAGATTGACCTGCACCGGTTCCGCAGTCTCGTCTCCGCCGCCCGGGCGACCATGGCCGGCGCCCCGGAAAAAGCGACCACATTGCTGCGTTCGGCCCTGCGACTTTGGCGCGGCGAGCCCCTGCAGGGCATTTCCGGGACCTGGGCGACCGGGATCCGGGAGCACCTCGAACGGGAACGCAACGCCGTCATCCTGGCCTGTTTCGAAAGTGAACTCACGGCCGGGCGGCACCGCGAGGTGATATCCGAACTGGCTCAGCACACCACCGCCCACCCCTTTGACGAACCCGCGCTCAGATTACTGCTGACCGCGTTGCACCGCAGCGGCCGGAGAATCGAAGCACTGCAATGCCACGAACGCGCGAGAAAACATTTTTCCGAAGAACTGGGGCTGGATCTCAGCGCGGCGACTCAGGCGTTGCGGCAACGCATTCTGCGGGACGAGTCCACCGAGGAGCCCGAAGGCCACCGTCCCGCGGTCCCGTTCCCGGTGCCCGCCCAGCTCCCCGCCGACCCCGCCGGTTTCACCGGACGGCTCGCCGAGCTCGGCGAACTGCGCCCGGCCCGCCCCGCCGCGGTCGTGCTGCTCGAAGGCACCGCGGGCGTGGGCAAGACCGCCCTGACCGTCCACTGGGGACACCGCGTCAAGCACCTGTTCCCGGACGGGCAGCTCTACGTCAACCTGCGCGGGCACGCGCCCGGCGGGCCGCCCCTGGCCGCGCGCGAGGCCCTGTCCCGGTTCCTGCGCGCGTTCGGGCTGCGCTCGGCGGACCTGCCCCACGAGCTCGACGAACTCGCGTCGCTGTACCGCTCCACGCTGGCCGACCGCCACGTCCTGGTGGTGCTGGACGACGCCGCGGACGCCGACCAGGTCGAGGCGCTGCTGCCCGGCGGGCCGCACTGCGCGACCGTGATCACCAGCCGCACCCGGCTGGACGAGACCGCCGCCCGGCACGGCGTGCGGCGGCTGCGCCTGGACGTGCTCCCGCCCGGCGAAGCGGTCGCGCTGCTGGCGCGCACCATCGGCCACGAACGGGTCCGCGCCGAACCGCACGCCGCCCGCGCGCTCTGCCGGGCGTGCGGCGACCTGCCGCTGCTGATCCGAGTCCTCGGCACTCGGCTGACCGGCCACCCCCGCTTGCCCCTGGCCGAGGTGGATCCGGGGCGCGCCACAGCCGACGCGCTGTTCCTGCACAAGGTGTTCGGCCCCTCCCTGCGGGCGATCACGCCGGAGCACCGCCGGTTCCTGCGGCTGCTCGCCCACGCCCCGCAGGACCGCGTCACCGTCGCGGACGCGGCGACGCTGACCGGAACCACCCGTGAGCGAGCCGCGTGGGCGCTCGACGCGCTGGCCGCCGCGCACGTAGTCGAGGTGCACCCTTCCGGAAGCTATGTGCTGCACCGGTTCTGGCGCGCGTACGCGGCGCGGCCCGCCGGAGATCCCTGACCGGTATGGGGGTCTCCCCAGTGCTGAGACGGCCGGGCCCGCTCTACAGTCCGACGGTCGGCACCGGACCCGTGCTCGCCGGAGAGGACCAGATGACGATCATCGAGGTACGCGGGCTCGCCCGGAGCTTCCGCGCCCGCAGGCAGTCCGTGCCGGCGGTGCGCGGGATCGACCTGACCGTCGAGGCCGGGGAGATCGTCGGTTTCCTGGGCCCCAACGGCGCCGGGAAGACCACCACGATGCGGATGCTGACGACGTTGCTGCGCCCGGATGCGGGGGCCGCGCGGATCGCCGGCGCGGACCTGCTGGCCGACCCGTGGGGGGTGCGCGCGCGGATCGGGTACGTCGCCCAGGCCGGCGGCACCGACATGGCGTGCCGCGTCGGCGAGGAACTGGAATGCCAGGCCGACCTCTACCGCCTCGACCGCGCGGCCGGCCGCCGCCGCGCGGCGCTGCTGGCCGAGCAGCTCGGCCTCGGCGACCTGTGGGGCCGGGTCATCGGCACGCTGTCGGGCGGGCAGCGGCGGCGGCTCGACCTCGCGCTGGGCATGGTGCACGCCCCGGCGGTGCTGTTCCTCGACGAGCCGACGGCCGGGCTGGACCCGCACAGCCGGGCGAGTCTCTGGGCGCACATCCGCGCCCTGCGCGCCGAATTCGGCACCACCGTTTTCCTGTCCACGCACCACCTCGAAGAAGCCGACGCACTCAGCGACCGCATCCTGGTCATCGACCGCGGGCGCATCGTCGCGCAGGACACGACCGAAGCGCTGAAGCGCCGGGTGTCGGTCGACGTCATCACGGTCGAAACCGACGACCGCACCGACGTCGCGCACGCGGCGCTGGCCGGGCTGCCCCGGATCCGCGAGGTCACCGTGCCGGCCGCGCGGACGCTGCGACTGGCGGTGGAGCACGGGGACCGCGCGGTGGCCGACGTCGTCGTGGCGCTGCAGGCGGCGGGGGTGCCGATCCACGGGGTCAAGGTCGCCCAGGCCAGCCTCGAAGACGTCTTCCTGGAACTGACCCGGCACGGTTACGCCGTGCCCGCCGGAAGGGCCTGAGCATGTCCGTCTTCCGCGACACGCTGGTGATCTTCCGCCGCTACGCGCGGCTGTCGCTGCGCAACCCGGTCTGGATCCTGGTCGGGCTGGTGCAGCCGGTGGTGTTTCTGCTGTTCTTCGGCCCGCTGCTGACTCGCACCCTGGAGAGCGCCGGGACGACGTCCGAGCAGGCGTGGCAGACGTTCGTGCCCGGAATCCTGGTGCAGCTCAGCCTGTTCAGCGGGGCGTTCGTCGGGTTCTCGGTCATCGCGGAGTGGCGCGCCGGGGTCGTCGAACGCCTGCGGGTGACGCCGGTCAGCCGGCTCGCGCTGCTGCTCGGGCGGGTGCTGAAGGACGTCGTGGTGATGATCGCGCAGGCCGCGCTGCTGGTCGCGGTCGCGGTGCCGTTCGGGCTGCGGGCGCCGGTGGGCGGTGTGGTGATCGCACTGGGCTTCGTGGGAGTGCTCGCGCTGAGCCTGACGTCGCTGTCGTACGCGCTGGCGCTACTCCTGCGCAGCGAGGACACGATGGCCCCGGCGCTGAACGTCTCGCTGGTGCCGCTGATGCTGCTGTCGGGCGTGCTGCTGCCGATGTCCCTGGCCCCAGGCTGGCTCGACGCGCTGTCACGCGTCGTCCCGCTGCGGTACGTCGTCGACGCCATGCGAGCCGCCTTCACCGGCGGCGCGTTCACCGGCCGGGTCCTGCTCGGCGCCGCGATCGCGGGAACACTGTGCGCGGTGTCGGTCGGCCTGGGCGTCTGGACCTTCGGGCGCCAGAGCCGCTAGCCCTGTTCACCGAACTGATCGCCGCACGAGACAACCAGGACGGCGCACTCACCGAAACCGAACCCGTCGACACACTGATGCTGATGATGACCGCCTGCCACGAAACCACCGTGAACCTGCTCGACTACGCCATCACCGCGCCGAGGTGGACGGCACGCCTTCGATACGAGGCTTGTTCACGAAATCACTCCACCGGCCGCGGCGGGGCGGGGCGGGGCGGGCGAGCAAACCGCAACACCACGATCGAGTGAGACTCGTCGTCAAGCACGAGGGACGCGCCGGGCAGGCAGCCGGCAGGACTGTTTCCGGGCGGCTGCCGCGTTGAGCCTCCGTTGAGCACGCGTTGGGCCTACCGTGATCTCCGTCCCGCATGCTGAGAGGCCCTGCCGCGAGGAGCCAGCGATGAGTTCGACCATCGACGAAGTGCTGCGAGAAGCCGTGGACTCCGGAGCCGTCCCCCAGGTCGTGGCGATTGCCGCGGACCGCGACGCCGTCATCTACCAGGGCGCCGCCGGGCCGCGGACCGCCGGCGAGGACGCACCCGCCACCGTGGACACCCACTTCCGGATCATGTCCATGACGAAGATGGTCGCCACCACCGTCGCCCTGCAGCTGCGCGAAGCGGGCAAACTCGACTTCTCCGCCCCGGTCGGCGAGTACTGCCCCGAGTTCGACGACCTCCAGGTCCTCGACGGGTTCGACAGCGACACCCCGAGGCTGCGCCCGCCCGCAAGCCGGGCGACGGTGCACCAGCTCGTCACGCACACCTCAGGTCTCGGCTACTGGTTCTGGAGCGAGGACCTGGTCAGGTGGGAAGCCGCGACCGGGACCCCCAACGTCGTCGCCGGCTCCGCCGCGAGCTTCACCGCACCGCTGCTGGCCGACCCCGGCACGCGCTACACCTACGGCATCAACACCGACTGGCTCGGCAAGGTCGTCGAGGCCGCGAGCGGGCTGACCCTCGACGTCGCGATCAAGGAAGGCGTCACCGGGCCACTGGGCATGACGGAGACGACGTTCCTGATGACCGGCGCCCAGCGCGCCGGCAGCACCCCCGTGCACATCCGCGCCGAGGACGGCTCGTGGTCCTCGGCGGGCGAGATCCTCAACCAGGAACCGGACTGGTGGGCCGGCGGCCACGGCCTGTACTCGACGCCGTCGGACTACATCAAGTTCGAACGCGCCCTCCTGCGGGGCGGCGAGCTCGACGGCACCCGGATCCTCGCGGAGTCCACAGTGGACGAAGCCTTCACCAACCAGATCGGCGACCTGGACTTCCCGGCCGACATCCCCACCGCCGACCCGGCGGCGAGCGGCAGTTTCGCCGCGGGCCCAGGCTACAAGTGGGGCTACGGGTTGCTGCTCAACACCGCGGACATCCCTGGCATGCGCCGCGCGGGCAGCGGAGCGTGGGCCGGGCTCTGCAACACCCACTTCTGGATCGACCGCACCACCGGGATCTGCGCGTCGATCTACAGCAACTTCCTGCCGTTCGTCACCCCAGAGGCATTCAAGCTCTACCAGGACTTCGAAAAAGCACTGTATTCGAGTCTCTGAAGACCGCACGGCCTGCGGGGCAGCCAACGGCTTCGCCACGGTCTTCACGATGGCGTCGGCGACATCCTGGCTGTCCACCGCGCGCTGACCGCGCACGGTGGACAGCCCGCGCCGAGCTCGTTGTCGACGATCATCGGCACGACGACCGACACCTCGACACCGGTCCCCCGCGGCTCCGACCGCACGGCCTCGGTCAGCCCGATGAGGCCGCACTTGGTCGCGCCGTAGGTCGCCGCGCCGGCGAACGCGACCCGCCCGACGGCCGAGGACACGGTGATGATCTGCCCGCCACCGCGACTCAGCAGGCGCGGCACCGCGAGCGCGACACCCAGGATCGTGCGCGCGGCTTCACTCCGCTCGCCGTGGTCGCGAATGTGGGAACAACGGGCGTCGCCGCGGTCGATCCCCTCGAGGAAATCACCGACGTGTGCCGTCGAGAAAGGGTGTGGCCGCACGTCGACGCCGCCTACGGTGGGTTCTTGCGGACCGTGCCGAGGTGCTCTCCTCCCCAGCTGACGCCGATTCGGTGGTCACCAATCCCCACAAGGTGCTCTTCTGCCCGGTTCTCCCCCACCCCGGAGTACCTGCTGCCCCCCACCGGCGAGGACCACCTCGACCACATGAAGTACTCCCTGCAACCCGGCTCGAGCACGCAGTACAACTCGCGACATCGCTCACCGCGAGGATCGATGAACACCCGCGCCGGCGGCTGGCTTACCGATCACCGCTGCCCCTCGTGACCATGTTCTACGACTCCCCCGACCTCGGCCCCGAGAGCGGCGACCGGATCGCGGCCGAAGCGCACCGCCTGGTCAACGCGGCGGCCGACGACGAAACGGCTTCATCGGGCCACTGCAGAGCACCCGGTACGCGAGATCTCCGACCACGCCCCCGGCCTGCCCTGGGCGCAACGGGCGATCACCAGCGGCTCGCCGTCGCGCCCCGACCTGCCCGGGCCGGTGAAAGTGGCGTCAATGCCGGCAACGCTGCGCCGGCCCGGGGCAGAACGGAAGATGTGACTCACCCTGACAACGCGGTGATGAAGTGCCAGGGCGGTCACCGGCGGGTGCGGCGGCGGACCACGATCAGGAGGCCGGCCCCGGCCACCAGCGCAGCCAGCCCCAGCCCGAGCAGCCCGGCGGCCGGCACCCCGGTCGAGGCCAGGGGCCAAGGGCCGGGACCCGGAGTGCCCGGACCCGGCGGGCCGACCGGATCCGGCGGGCCGACCGGTTCCGGTGGCGTGACAGTGCCGGGATCGATCGAGGTGTCGGTCGAGCAGCCTGGCTCGGCCGGAGTCGCGCAGTTCGCACCGGGTGTGGTCGAGGTGACCGCGTTGCGCAGCCGCTGCCCGGCTCCGAGGTCGGCCTTGACGGTCACCGAATACGTGATGACGACCTTCTGCCCCACATCGAGCCGCCCATGCCACCGCAACTTCGGCGCGGTGAACCCGACGGTGCCGCCAGTGGCTTCCGCGTCGTCGTTGTACGACGCATTGCCGAGCACCCCGGTCAAATCATCGGTGACGACCGCGTCGTCGTAGCCGGCGGCACCGGTGTTGACGACGGTCAAGGTGTAGCCGACCGGCTCGCCCGGTTTGACGGACGCGGCCGGCTGGGCCGTCTTGGTGATGGTCATGGACCGCACGGGCGTCCGCGTTTCGCAGGCCGGATCCCCGGTGGCGCGATCCTGTCCTGCCGAGCGCTTCGCCGGCGTCGGCGGGCAGTTGGTCTTGTCGCCGCCGGTGACCACGTTGTCCAGCAGGTGGTCGCCGCGGACCGGGTTCGCGACCGTCACCGTGTAGCCGATGGTCGCGGCGGCACCGGGCACGAGCGTGCCGGTCCACCTCAGCCGTGGCTCCCGGTAGCTCACGGTTCCGACATCGGTGCGGGCGTCGTCGTTGTAGGTCGCGTCGTCGAGCACCCCGGTCAGGTCGTCGGTGAAAGACGCCCCCCGGTACGGCGCCTGGCCGGTGTTGCGCACGACCACGGTGTAGGTGACCGTGCCGCCGGGCAGCGCCACGGCCGGGCTCGCGGTCTTCGTGATGCGCAGTGCGGGCGTCGGCAGTTCGCTGCGGCAGTCCGGATCGGCGGATCCTTCTTCACAGTTGGATCCCGCACCGCTGACCACGTTGAGCAGGCGCTTGTCGCCGAGGTTGGTCACCGTCACGGTGTAGGTGATCGTGGCTTTCGCGCCCGCATCCAGTGCACCGGTCCAGATCAGGGTCGGTGCGGCGAACGCGACCGCACCGCTGTCGGCTTTCGCGTCCCCGTTGTAGGTGGCGTCGTCCAGGACACCGGTCAGGTCGTCGGTGAACCGGGCGGTGGGATCGGGCGCCTTCCCGACGTTTTCGACCGTGACGGTGTAGGTGACCGTGTCACCGGCTTTGACGTCCTTCGGCGTGGCCGTCTTGACGATCTTCAACGCGGGCAGCGGCGTCACCGTGTGGCAGTCCGGATCGTCGCCGCCGGGCGGGCAGGTCGTGTCCGGAGCTCCGGTCACGGCGTTGCCCAGCACCTTGTCCCCGGTCGGCGGCCGGCGCACCGTGACGGTGTAGGCCACCGTGACGGTGGCTCCGGCGGCGACGTCGCCGGTCCAGGTCAGCGTCGGCGCCGTGTAAGTGGTGCGGCCGGCGGTCGCGATGACGTCGTCGTTGTAGGTCGCGTCGTCGAGAACACCGGTCAGGTCGTCGGTGAACCGGGCTCCCGGATAGGCGGCGGTGCCGGTGTTCGCCACCCGGACGGTGTAGGTGACCGTCTCCCCCGGCTTCGCGTTCACCGGCGTCGCGGTCTTGCTGATCTTCAGCGCGGCGACCGGGGTCACCGGGGTGCAGTCCGGGTCCGTGTTCCCCGGCGGGCACGTCGAGTCCTCGGGACCGGTCACCGCGTTGCGCAGCCGGAGATCACCGGTCGGCGGCCGGTGCACGGTCACCGAGTAGGTGATGGTGACCGTGGCTCCGGCGGGCAGGTCGTGGGTCCAGGTCAGCGTCGGCGCGGTGTAGGCGGTCGTGCCCGCCGTGGCCGTGGCGTCCTGGTTGTAGGTCGCGTCGTCCAGGACGCCGGTCAGGTCGTCGCCGAACCGCGCGCCGGAGTAGGGCGCGGTGCCCGGGTTGGCCGCGATCACGGTGTAGGTGACCTTGCCGCCGGGCTTGGCGGTGGCGGGCGCCGCCGTCTTGGTCAGGACCAGCAGACCGATCCCGGTGCTGGTCGAGCACTCCGGATCGGTGCTGCCCGGCGGGCAGGTCGAGCCGTCCGGGCCGACGACCGCGTTGGTCAGCCTTCGGTCACCGGCCGGGGGCTTGCCGACGGTGACGGAGTACGTCACCGTCACCTTGCCACCCGCGGGGACAACACCGGTCCAGGTCAGCTTCTGCCCGGGAGCGTCGAACCTGGTCGTCCCGGCGGTCGCGGTGGCGTCACCGTTCCAGGTCGCGTCGTCGAGGACTCCGGACAGGTCATCGGTGAAGGACGCGTCCGGGTACGCCGCGGTGCCGGTGTTCTCGACCAGCGCGGTGTAGCCGACCTTCTCCCCCGGCTTCGCGCTCGCCGGGGACGCGGTCTTGGTGATCTTCAGCGCCGCGATCGGGGTCACCGGGGTGCAGGCGGGATCGGTGTTCCCCGGCGGGCACGTCGAGTCCTCCGGTCCGGTCACGGCGTTGCGCAGCCGGTGGTCGCCGGCCGGGGGACGGTTCACCGTGACCGAGTAGGTGATGGTGACCGCGGCTTCGGCGGCGACGTCGCCGGTCCAGGTGAGCGTGGGTGTGGCGAAGGCGACCGAGCCCGAGCCCGCCTTCGCGTCCCCGTTGTAGGTGGCGTCGTCCAGGACGCCGGTCAGGTCGTCGGTGAAGCGCGCCGCGCGGTAGGCGGCGTCGGGACTCGTGTTGGTCACCGTGACGGTGTAGGTCACGACCTGGCCGGGGTTGGCCGTGGCCGGCGTCGCGGTCTTGCGGATCGTCAGGCTCGGTTTGGGCAGCACGGAGCGGCAGGCCGGGTCGGTCGAGCCCGGCGGGCAGTTGGAGTCGGTGCCGCTGACGACGTTGCGCAGGAACTTGTCACCCGTGTTGGTGACGGTGACGGTGTAGGTGATCGTGGCCGAGGCTCCGACGGCCAGGTCGCCGGACCAGGTGAGTTTCCGGCTCGCGGCGTCGAAGACCGTGGTGCCGAGCGTGGCCGCGGCGGTGCCGTCCCAGGTGGCGTCGTCGAGCACACCGGACAGGTCGTCGGCGAACGACGCCCCCGGGTACGCGGCTGTGCCGGTGTTCTCGACCAACACCGTGTAGGTGACCCGCTCACCCACCTTCGGGTCGGCCGGGGACCCGGTCTTGACCAGCTTCAGCGACTTGATCAGCGTCTCGGTGTGGCAGCCCGGGTCGGTGCTGCCCGGCGGGCAGGTGGACCCGTCGGGACCGGTGACGACGTTGCCCAGCCGGCGGTCCCCCGCCGGGGGCTTGCCGACGGTGACGGAATAGGTGACGGTCACCGTCGCGCCCTTGGCGACATCACCGGTCCAGGTCAGCTTGCGGCCCGCCGCGTCGAAGGCCGTCCGGCCCGAGGACGCGGTGGTGTCGCCGTTCCAGGTGGCGTCGTCGAGCACGCCGGACAGGTCGTCGGTGAACGAGGCGCCCGGGTAGTCCGCGGTGCCCGGGTTGGTCACCGTGACGGTGTAGGTGACCCGCTCTCCCGGCGCGGCCACGGGCGGAGCCGCCGTCTTGGTGATCCGCAGCGCGGCGACCGGAGTGACCGTGCCGCAGGCCGGATCGGCGCTGCCGGGCGGGCAGGACGAGTCTTCCGGGCCGGCGACGGCGTTGCGCAGGTTCTTGTCCCCGGTGGGCGGCGCGTTGACCCTGACCGAATAGGTGATGGTCACCGTCTGCCCCACGCCGACGTCACCGGTCCAGGTGAGCTTCGCGGTCGCGGCGTCGTAGACCGGCTGGCGCGGGGTGCGGACCCCACCCGCGGTGGCGACGGCGTCGGCGTTGTAGGTCGCGTCGTCGACCACGCCGGACAGGTCGTCGGTCAGGGTGGCCCCGGTGACCACGGCTCCGCCGATGTTGCGCGCGGTCACCGTATAGGTCACGACGTCGCCGGGTTTGGCCGAAGCGGGCGACGCCGACTTGGTGATCAGCAGGCCGCTGATGGTTTCGTCGGTGCCGCAGTCCGGGGCGGCGCTGCCCGGCGGGCACGTCGAGCCGTCCGGTCCGGTCACGGCGTTGCTCAGGCGCTTGTTCCCGGCGGGGGGATTGCCGACGGTCACGGAGTAAGTGATCGTCACCGCGGTGCCCTTGCCGACCGTCCCGCTCCAGCGCAGGGTCGTGTCGCCGGGGGTGTAGGTCACCGGGCCCGCCGAGGTGCCACCGGAGTTCTTCGCGGCCGCGTCACCGTTGTAGGTCGCGTCGTCGACCACATCGGACAGGTCGTCGACGGCGGTGGCCCCCGTCCAGTCGGCGGTGCCGTCGTTGGTCAGCGTGATCGAGTAGGTGACCTTCTGCCCGGGCATCGGCTTTTTCGGCGAGCTGGTCTTGACGATCTTCAACGTCGCCAGGGGCACCCGGACCTCGCAGTCCGGATCTCCCACGCCCGCCGCGCAGTTGCTGCCGGGGACGGTGACGACGTTGTCCAGCCTCTTGTCCCCGCGCGGCGGAGAACCGACTTTCACCGAATAGGTGATCGACACGGTCTCGCCGGGAGCGAGGTCACCGGTCCAGGTCAGGTGCTTCGCCGCCGCGTCGTAGCGGGGCTTCGTCCGTTCGCCGGCGGCGGAGACGGCCTTCGCGTCACCGTTGTAGGCCGCGTCGTCCACGACGCCGGACAGGTCGTCGGTGACGACGGTGGCCGGCGCGGGCGCGGTGCCCTGGTTGGCGACGGTGACGGTGTAGGTGACCGTGTCGCCCGGTTTCGCGTCCGCCTTGTCGGCCTTCTTGGTGACCACGACCTTCTTCGTCAGGTCCGGGGCGATCGAGCAGCTGGCCAGGTCGGTGATCGCCCACGACCCGCCGGACTCCGCCTTGACCGTCCCGACCTGGTTGGCGAGCACGGTACCGCCGGGGACCTGCACCGAGACGCCGGTGCGTGGGTCCACTTTGTACAGGGTGCCCGCGTAGTAGCCGAGGTAGATCGACCCGTTCAGGAAGGCCATGCCGTAGTTGTTGAAGCCGTTGGCCGAGCCGGGGCCGGTGACTTTCACGGCTTGCGTGGTGACGCCGGTGTCCGGGTCGAAGCGGTAGACGTAGCTCTGGCCGCCGTAGACGATTCCGTAGTAGACGCCGCCCGCGGAGTCGACGAACAAGTCGGGCACCAGCGAACCACCGGCGAACACCGGGTCGTTCGGCGGCTCGGAACGGAGCGTCGATCCTCGGCGGAAGACCTTGGTGTCGCCGGTGGCCAGGTCCATGCCGAACAGCACCGGCGCACCGCCGTTTTGCGCGCCGTAGAGCATGCCGGTGGCCGGATCGGCCGTCAGGCCGCCCCAGTTCACCCCGGCGGGCAACGAGCGGGTCGCGTCACCGGCGATCCGGTCGGTCACGGAGTTCGTACCGGACACGTGCTTGTACACCGTGCGGTTGGCGCTGGTGTAGCTGGAGTAGAACGCGGCGACCCGGCCCGTGTCGGGATCCTTGCCCAGCGCCATGTTCGACGACCAGTAGTCGGGCGGCCCCGCACCGGTCCGCTTGGTGATCACCGTGTTGCGGACCGACGCGTCCCCCGCCGCGTCGGTGCCCAGCTGCATACCCGACCGGATGTTGCTGTAGTACAGGTGGTCGCAGTCGAAGACCGACGGATCGTGTTCGCCCTGCACCGTCCAGGACGCTGCCTCCGCCACCCCGACCGGGACAACGGTGCCGGCGAACGCCAAAGTGACCACGACCACCAGACCGGCGGCCTTGCGCCCGAGAAACCTCATCGAGCGCGGCCACCGCGCCCACCCACCGAAAATCACCCGGTCGTCCTTCCGCCCACCCGTATCCGCCCTCATCGTCGACCATGGTCAGTACAGGCGATCACCGGCTCCGAACGACAGCCGTCCCCCCGCAAGCCGAATTGTCGGGAAGCCATCTACCGCTGATCGGGGCCGGCTGAACCGAGAGTACAAAACCACACACCCGACAGCTGCCCCAGATCCTCTGACCACCGGAAAGAGTGATCAACATCTTGACAGCTTCTCGCTCGCCGGCCCGCGCCACAATATGAAACTGCTTCTTCGCAGCCGAGAAACGGCTTTCACCGATTCAGTCGGTTCTCCACGTCACCGCCACTTCAGAGGTCCCGACCTGCGGCTCGCAGGCAACCAATTGTGGAGACTCGCCCACCGTCGGCGGGCGTTGTGGTCGGCCACCTGAAGCCGGCTGCACCTGAGATCGGCGCATGGGGGACCGGGCGGGCCGCAGCAGACGACGCTGCTGCGTTCACCGGCACACGTCGTCGGCGGGAGCCGGAACAGCCAGCCATGCCCACGGCCCGCACGGCCGCGGGCACCAGTCGGTTCACGCCAGGGTGCGGGATCTTCTCCGACCCGCCCGACAGCGCCGAGCCGGCGGAGTGCGGCCCTCTACGGCGGCAGCGTCACCGTCGGCCCCACTCCCGGCGGCGGGTGGGCCGTGCAAGCCGTCCTCGACCTGACCCCGCGCCGTCTCGCCCGACGACGGCCCCGCCATGACTCACGAACCTGCGAACGCGCGTTGCGGTTTGCCGCTGTAGGTGCTCGACGGCCGGATCAGGCTGTTGGCTGCCAGCTGTTCCATGATGTGAGCGGTCCAGCCGGTGATCCGCGCGGCCACGAAGATCGACGTGAACACCGGCGTGTCGAACCCCATCAGGTGATACGCCGGGCCGGCCGGGTAGTCGAGGTTCGGGTGCAGGCCCTTCTCCGCGTACATCGCCCGGGCGAGGGCCTCGTAAAGGTCCAGCAGCTCGTGGCCCACGCGGAGCTCGGCGACCTCCTGCAGCGCGTGCCGCATCGTCGGGACCCGGGAATCGCCCTTCTTGTAGACACGGTGACCGAAGCCCATGATCTTGCGCTTGTCGGCAAGCGCTTTCCGCAACCAGGCTTCGGCGTTGCCTGCCGCGCCGATCTCCTCGAACGTCGCCATCACCGCTTCGTTCGCGCCGCCGTGCAACGGGCCCTTCAGCGCGCCGATCGCGGCCGTCACGGCACTGTAGAGGTCCGACAGCGTCGAGGTGACGACGCGGGAGGTGAAGGTGGAGGCGTTGAAGCTGTGCTCGGCGTAGAGGATCAGCGACGTCTCGAAGGCACGGACGATCACCGGCTCCGGGACCGCGCCGAGAGTCATGTAGAGGAAGTTCTCGGCGTACCCGAGGTCTTGGCGCGGTGGGAGCGGGAACAGGCCGTGCCGACGGCGCTGGGTCAGCGCGACCACCGACGGCAGGACCGCGAACAGCCGCACCGCCTTGGCCTGGTTGGCTTCCGGCGAGTTGTCGTCCTCGTCGGGGTCGTTGGCGCCGAGGATGCTGACCGCGGTGCGCAGGGTGTCCATCGGGTGCGCGGTCTCGGGCAGGCCGAGCAGCGTCATCACCAGGTCGGTCGGCAGGCCCCGTTGTGCCCGCTCGGCCTCGGTCTGCGCGGCCAGCTCGGCCGGCGACGGGAGTTCGCCGTGCCAGAGCAGGTAGGCGACCTCTTCGAAGCTGCAGTGCGCGGCGAGGTCCTGGACCGGGTAGCCGCGGTAGGTCAGCGAGTTCGTGTCGGGGTTGACCATCGAGACCTCGGTGGTGTCGACGACGACTCCGGTAAGTCCTTTGTGGATCGTGGGTGCAGACATCGGTGTCCCCGTTCAGACGCGGAAGTTGAAGACGTTCTCGTCGAACGCGCTGTATTCGCTGTAGTCGAGCAGGTCGTAGAGGTCGCGGCGGTGCTGCATCCGGTCGAGCAAGCTCTCCTGGCCGCCTTCTTCGGTGATGGTGCGCAGCCCGTTCTCGGCAGCCTCCATCGCCAGCCGCAGCAGCGTGACCGGGTAGATCACGATGTTCACGCCGAGCGATTCGAGGGTCTTCGCGTCGAGAAGCTCGCTTTTGCCGAACTCGGTCATGTTCGCCAGGATCGGGACGTCGACGGCCGCCCGCATCCGCTCGAAGTCGGCGGGTCCGCGCATCGCTTCGGGGAAGAGCAGGTCCGCGCCGGCGTCGACGTAGGCCTTCGCGCGGTCGAGCGCGTCGTCGAGACCGTGGACGCCGGCGGCGTCGGTGCGGGCGGCGATGACGAAGTCCGGGTCGCGGCGGGCGGCGACCACGGCCTTGATCCGGCGGACCGCGATGTCGCGCTCGACGACGTCCTTGCCGTCGAGGTGCCCGCAGCGCTTGGGGTTGACCTGGTCCTCCAGGTGCATCCCGGCGACCCCGGCGTCCTCGAGGAGCTGGACGGTGCGGGCGGCGTTCATCGGTTCGCCGAACCCGGTGTCGGCGTCGACCAACGCGGGCAGCGACGTCACCCGCGCGATCTGCTGCGACCGGCCCGCGACCTCGGTGATCGTGGTGAGCCCGATGTCCGGCAGTCCCAGGTCGGCCGACAGCACCGCGCCGGAGATGTAGACGCCGTCGAAGCCCTGGCGCTCGATCAGCTTCGCGCTCAGCGGGTTGAACGCGCCCGGGACCCGTTGAAGCGCCCCGGAGTTCAGGCCCGCGCGGAACGCGATCCGCTTCTGCGAGGCGGTGGCCGTGGCGTGCAGCATCAGAAGATCCCCTTCGTCGCAGGTGTCGCGTCGATCGTCGCCGGAAGGGCCAGCCCGCGCACCTCGCCCGCGTCCAGATCGGCGAGCCGGGTGACCGAGTCGAGGAAGCGGTCCTGGTCGGCTTGCTTGATCACGCCCTCGGCCAGAGTGCGGAACTTCGCGACGTACTGCTCGCGGGCGAACGGCCGGACCCCGGCGGGGTGCGCGTCGGCGACGGCGATCTCGTCGGTCAGTGTCGTCCCGTCGGCGAGGGTGACCTCGACGCGGCCGCCGAAAGCCGGTTCCGGCTCGTGGTAGCGGCGTGTCCATTCCGGATCTTCGACGGTGGTGACCTTCTGCCACAGCTCGACGGTGTCCGGGCGGGTGGCGCGCTCGCGGGCATAGGAGTCCACGTGGTGCCAGGCGCCGTCCTGCAGCGCGACCGCGAAGATGTACGGGATCGAGTGGTCCAAGGTTTCCCGGCTCGCCTGCGGGTCGTACTTCTGCGGATCGTTCGCCCCCGAGCCGATCACGTAGTGCGTGTGGTGGCTGGTGTGGATGACGATCTTCTCGACCTTGCCGAACTCGCCGACGCGCGGGCCGAGCCGCCGGGCGAGGTCGATCAGCGCCTGGCTCTGGTACTCCGCCGAGTGTTCCTTGGTGTAGGTGTCCAGGATGGACAGCTTCGGTTCGCCTGGTGCGGGCAGCGGAACCAGGTATGCGGCGTCCGGCCCGCTGAGCAGCCAGGCGATGACGCCGTCCTCGCCTTCGTAGATCGGGCTCGGGGCAGCTTCGCCGCGCATCGCCCGGTCGACGGCTTCGATCGCAATCTTCCCCGCGAAGGCGGCGGCGTAGGCCTTCCATGAGGAGATCTCGCCCTTGCGGGACTGGCGGGTGGTCGTCGTGGTGTGCAGGGCCTGCCCGATGGCCTGGTGGACCGTCTCGGTGTCGAGGCCGAGCAGCGCGCCCAGCCCACCGGCGACCGACGGGCCGAGGTGGGCGATGTGGTCGATCTTGTGCTCGTGCAGGCAGATCCCGCGCACCAGGTCGACCTGCAGCTCATAGCCGGCGGCGATGCCGCGGACGAGGTCGGCGCCGGTGCGGCCGGTGTGCTGGGCGACCGCGAGGATCGGCGGGATGTTGTCCCCGGGATGCGAGTAGTCCGCGGCGAGGAACGTGTCGTGGTAGTCCAGCTCGCGCACGGCGACGCCGTTGGCCCAGGCCGCCCACTCCGGCGAGAACCGGCCGGGCACGCCGAACACCGTCGCCCCGGGGCTCGACGGGTGGGCCAATGCCTGGTCACGGGCCGCGCTGACCGGACGCCGCGTCAGGGACGCCGCGGCCACGGCGGCGTTGTCGATGACCCGGTTGATCACCATCTCGGTGACCTCGGGCGTGACCGGCACCCGATCGGTCGCGACGGACGCCAGCTTCCAGGCCAGCTGCTCTTCGCGTGGCAGGTACTCGGCGGAACGGTAGGTGCGGACGGTGTGGTCGATCATCACTTTCCTTCGTGGACGTAGAACCCGCGGCCGGCCTTCTTGCCGAGCAGGCCGGCGTCGACCATGCGCAGCAGCAGCGGCGGCGGGGCATAGAGCGCTTCCTTGAACTCGGCGTAGAGCGAGTCGGCGATCGCGGCGACGGTGTCGAGCCCGATGAGGTCGGTCAGCCGCAGCGGCCCCATCGGGTGCGCGGTGCCCAGCTCCATGCCGCGGTCGACGTCGGCGGCCGAGGCGAACCCGGACTCGACCATCCGGATCGCCGAGAGCAGGTAGGGCACCAGCAGGGCGTTGACGACGAACCCGGCGCGGTCGGCCGCGCGGATCGTGGTCTTGCCGAGGGCGTCGGCGGCGAACCGCTGCGTCCGGTCGACGGTGGCGGGCGAGGTGAGCAGCGAGCCGATGACTTCGACCAGCGGGAGCACCGGCACCGGGTTGAAGAAGTGCAGGCCGACGACCTGGCCGGCCCGGCCGGTGGCCATCCCGAGCCGCATGATCGGGATGGATGAGGTGTTGGACGCCAGGATCGCGTCCGGGTCTTCGACCACCTTGTCCAGGGTGGCGAACAGCTCGGTCTTGACCTGTTCGTCCTCGGCCACGGCCTCGATCACCAGCTGACGGTCGGCGAGGTCGCCGAGGTCGGTGGTGAACCGCAGCCGCCAGGACACCTGCTCCGCGCCCGCCCGATCGAGCTTGCCCGCGCGGACCGCCCGGTCCAGCGAGGCGAGGATCCGGGCGCGGCCGGCGTCGGCCGACGGGGCGTCCTGCTCGCAGACCACGACGTCGAGCCCGGCGCGGGCGCAGACCTCGGCGATCCCCGCGCCCATCTGCCCCGCGCCGACGACGGCGACCCGTGCGATGTTCATCCGGCCTCCTGTGAACCTTGTGGTGCTGTGCTCTCAGCGTGGCATCGCCCTCCGATGCGGGCGAGCCCTGTGGACTGTGAAGTCTTGTGAACGTTTCCGGTCGCTCTGTAAAAGTTGTTAAAGTCGACGTGTGGAGAAGATGTTCGCGGGAGCCCGGCTGCGGCAGCTGCGCGAGGACCGGTCGATGTCCCAGTCCGACCTGGCCCGGCTGTTGGAGATCTCGCCGAGCTACGTCAACCAGCTCGAGCACAACGGCCGTCCCCTGACGCTGCCGGTGTTACTGCGGCTGACCGAGCACTTCGGGGTCGACGCGGAGTTCTTCGCGCCGCAGGACACCGCGCGGCTGGTCGCCGACGTCCGGGAGGTCTTCGCCGACGACACCGTCGACGGCACCCTCTCCGCCGGCCAGGTGGACGAGCTGACCACCCAGTTGCCCGACGCCGCCCGCACGCTGGTCTCGCTGCACCGGCGCTACCGGGAGGCGATCGAGAACATCGCGACGCTGGTGTCGGAGCAGGGCCTCGATCGCACGGCCGCGCAGCAGCCGCACGAGGAGATCCGCGACTGGTTCTACCGGCACCGCAACTACGTCGCCGAGCTCGACGAACCCGCCGAGAAGCTGGCCGCCGAGCTGCGGCTCGTTCCGGGCGAAGTGCGTGCCGGTTTGGCCGCCGGCCTGCGAGACCGGCACGGCGTCGAGGTGGTCGCCGCCCCGATCGGCGCGGACCAGCACCGGTTCGACCCCGGTGCCCGGGTGCTGCACCTGTCCGCGGCGCTGCGGCCGGGGCAAGCGGCGTTCCGGCTGGCTTCCGAGCTGGCCATGCTCGAAGCCGGAACGGCGATCGACCGGCTGGTCGACGACGGCGCCTTCGGCGACGACACCGCTCGCCGGCTGGCCCGGATCGGGTTCGCGAACTACTTCGCGGGCGCGCTGGTACTGCCCTATCGCGTGTTTCTCGGTGCCGCGGAGCGCTACCGCTACGACATCACCCGGCTGTCGGACCACTTCGGAGTCGGGTTCGAGACGATCTGCCACCGCCTTTCGACGCTGCAACGGCGGGGCACGCGCGGGGTGCCGTTCTCGTTCGTCCGCGTCGATCGCGCGGGCAACATCTCGAAACGCCAGTCGGCCACCGGGTTCCACTTCTCCCGCGTCGGCGGCTCGTGTCCACTGTGGATCGTGTACGAGGCGTTCAGCTCGCCGGGCCGGATCGTCACCCAGGTCGCCGAACTGCCGGACGGCAAGAAGTACTTCTGGCTCGCGCGCACGGTGACCCGAACCGTGGGTGGCCACGGCGATCCGGGCAAGACGTTCGCGATCGGCCTGGGCTGCGAACTGCGCCACGCTCGCCGGCTGATCTACTCCGACGGCCTCGCCCTCGGCGCCGACGCCGCGGTCACCCCGATCGGCATGGGTTGCAAGGTCTGCGAGCGGCCCGCGTGCCCGCAGCGCGCGTTCCCCGCGATCGGGAAGACGCTCCGGGTGGACGAGCACGCCAGCAGCCTGCTCCCCTACCCGCCGCTCGCCTGAGCCGCCCGTCGACGTCAAGTGGGTGCTAGGGCCTGCATCGAAATCGCCCGGCTTCCCGTCCTGCCGCAGTTGTCGTGGGGGGGGGGGGGGGGGGGGGGGGGGGAGGGCCCCCCCGGGCCCCCCCCCCCCCCCCCCCAGTGGCCACCACCCCCCCCCCCCCCCCCCCCCCCCCCCTCCTCTCCTTCCCTCCCCCCCCCCCCC